>CANLYR010000026.1 GCA_947495425.1 uncultured Aquimarina sp. | reverse complement strand
GGTGATAATTATATCGTTTTGGTTGGATAAGAGAGACAAAATACCCCTCCGTCGCCATGAGGCGACACCTCCCCACCCGTGGTAGGGAGGAAGCTTTTTATGATTTTTGTGATTTATCTATTATTTTTCGGTTTTACTTTTGATATTTAGCAGTTGGCTTTTAACTTCTTTTTGTGTTAACTTATAACTAGCCAATAGAATATAACTATACATCCGCTCAAAAAACACGCCTATAATTCTCTCAACGGGATATTGATACTCACTCTACTTAGGAAGGACCTCAGCACAAAGTAAAGAGGGTCAGGAGGATGTTGTAGTAAGCGGGTTTCTGGTGTCAGTGCTAACTTAAAACTATCAACCACAAACTGCAAACTACAAACCGATAACTGCTTACTCATCCACTCACAAACTCACAGATTCTATATACTCCCCTTGTTGAAGCGAGACAAAACCAAATTGAAATCCAACTGCTTTTTCATAGACAAAACTTTGGATTCCAAAATCATAGGTGACTGGAGCTTCCATGTCTTTCATAACATTGATCAGCCTATACAACTTCGTTTTTGAAATCCCCAATTTATCTGCAAACTCCTCGGGTCCGCCTGTAGCACGCAACCGAATCATATTGTCTATTCTTCGTATCATCGCTACATGTTTGATCATGATATTCATAGTGTGTTGTTTTAGTGTTTAAATTTTAGGTTTCTGGTTTCTGTACTGAATAGTTAATGGTCAATAGTCAATAATTTTCTTTCGTTATACATTTTCAGTGCTAACTGCCAACTGTTAACTTCTGACTTCAATGCTAACTGGTAACTGCTAACCGCCAACTGCTACCTGCTGACTTCAGTGCTAACTGCCAACTATCAAGTACTTACTTTTTCATTTTTCGGTTTTACATTTACTATTTAGCGTTTAGCATATACTATTCATTATTCACATTTATCATTATAATACCCCCCACTTCGGCAGTACCCCCTCCCACTTGTATAAGTACACCCGGGTACTTCATTTGTTAAAGAACCGCGTACGTTTGTCAGTTCGGGTACTTCATTTGTTAAAGGTTCCTGTAGGTTTGTCAGTACACCCACTTCGTTAGTTGGGGGTACCTACTTCATTACTAGGATGGGGGCGTAACTTTGCGAGTGCACCGACTTCGTTTGCAAGTCGACCCAGCAGATTTGCAGGTCAGCCTATAATTTTTGGGGGCTCACTCGCCTTTTTTGAGGTACAGCTTACAATTTTTGGGGGTTACCCTGTATTATTCGTCAGTAGAGGTAGTCGGTTCTGAAGGTGTACTGGTATTAACGCTTTGTGAAAACCGAGATTTTAAGAGCTCATAGGCACTTTGTGCCCCTTCCATCGGCATTTTCCTAGCTGCATCTGCAAGACTGTAGACTGCTAATGCCGTTCTATAGGCCTCACTCCCTGCAATGATCTGGGTGTCTTTCATCTGGCGTAAAAGGATTTCGAGTTCTAAGATTATGGGATCTAATTGTTCAAAAAGGGTAAGGTCTTTTCGTGCTTCTGCTGCGGTAAGTACTTTAGGAATCCATCCCTGGGCACTCTCGAGAGTATGAAT
Source organism: uncultured Aquimarina sp. (assembly GCA_947495425.1). Taxonomy (GTDB): domain Bacteria; phylum Bacteroidota; class Bacteroidia; order Flavobacteriales; family Flavobacteriaceae; genus Aquimarina. Next base: position 54,850 of record CANLYR010000026.1, on the reverse strand, counting down.
ACTATCTTCGGCAAAGATTTTATTGGCACTATTAATTTTGGGGAGATTCTTACGCTCTCCAGGGGTAAGGTTTTGTAAAAAAGTAAAGGATTTCTTAAGGGCATCAACATTTACCCGAATCTCAGTAATTTCTCCTTGTGATAAGGTTTTGCTAATTCTGTTGTTTTCGCTCATTGTTTGTTATTTTTAATGTATTTTGATTAAAATAATGTTTCATTTTTTAAACACTTTATGCTGTAGTAAGGATCATTGTTTTACTCCCCCCTTGGTTGTTTACTTACACTACACATAGTTGACAATAAAGGGAGTAGTCGACATAGATAGATCAGGTAAACGTAAGAGGGGATCAAGGAAAAGGTGGACTCACATCTCTCAACGTATTTGTTTGTAGTTTTTTACAGCCGTTTTCATGCGCTCTTAATAAAAATATGTTTCTGGCTTTATAAATCTGTTGTATTGCCTGATCGGTTGGGACTTGTTTTTGGTAGAGTTTGATAATCCAACAATAGAGAATGATTTCATATCGACCGTAGTGTACTAGATTGTACACAAACGTGTCCATAGTGAGATGTAATCCTTGTAAAATTACTGCGATATAGTTGTGTTTGTGCTCCTGTAGATTAGTTTCCATGGGTTAGGTTTTATTGATGCCAAATGTAGGGGCAAAACCAAATGATAAACAAGCATAGTATGTCGTGTTTTATAAAATACAGGGTGTCTTTTTATATATTACGACTCCTAAATACATTTACCAAACACTGAATATCAGAATATTAAAAAAATATTTGAAAATATGGGTTGTTATGTCCTAATCCGCAGTAAAAAAGTTGTAATGATGGTTGTTTGTGTTGCAGATTAAGTATTAAATATTCAATATGAAGTGTTCTTAATTCGTTCTAACTTCGCGTTTATGGAGAAGCATGTAAGGGTTGCTTTGACCAACCCCTCCGTCGCCTAGAGGCGACACCTCAACAATTATAGTGGAGACGAAGTTTTTTATTCTTTTATAATTATGGCTCTACTTCAATTCAAAAGCAAACCCACTCACAAACTCAAAAACTCACAGACTCAAAAACTCAAAAACTGCCAACAACTGACCGTCAACTGCCAACTGCTGCTGCCTCCTCCTATCCCTCTAGATTCTTAACAAAATACGAAGGATAAATTCCTGTTTTTTTATAAAACTTTTTTGAGAAACTTTCTGAAGAACTAAAGCCGACTTCTTTGGCAATGGCTTTGATTGTGTATTTTCTAAACACTGCATCTGATTGTAATTTCTCAACCGCATAATCAATACGCAAATCGTTTATATATTGGCTAATACTCTTTTCTTTATAGGTATTAACCACTACCGATAAGTAACTTGAGTTAGAGCCAAATCGTTTTGCCAAATCATGGACCGTAAGATGAGGCGCCAGATACTCGTGTTGCTCCTCGAAGTGTTCTAATTGTGTAAGCAAATGTTGCAGGGTGCTGTCACTAATCACGTGCGAAGGGGTGCTGGTTTCTGAGGCAGCAGATGCCTTTGCTTTATGGTCAGTAGTATCAATAAGAGCCAAAAAGCGTCTTTTATAACGCTTTTGATTGCCATAGTAGTAGATCAACCCACCCAGACTTAAGGTTAATACGCCCAAAACTACAAATACGACCGTAGTACTGGTCTCTTGCTGTGCTTGTAACACCTCATTTCTGGCTGTTAACTTTTCATTCTCATATTTGGTCACCGCATAGATTTCACGATTGCTTTGGTTGATTTCTTGTAGTCTATGATGTATACTATCATAGACTCGAGCTTCATACGTAACATTCTCCTTTAGTTTAAAGATAAACCCTAAGGCTTCGATGATTGCAACCGAATTCTGTCGTATTGCAGCATTTTGATAGGCAGCTTCGGCATAGAGCAGGGCTTTTGATTTATCGTTATCAAAATAATACTTAGTAAGATAAATATTACTTTCTATTAAACCTTCTACATCATTTATTTCTTTATTTATTATCAAAGCATCAATCAATAACTTTTGAGAATTAGTGTTATTTTTATTTTGGAGCCATTGCACATATCCAAAATTACCCAAAACTCTAGCATATTCTTTTTTATCATTTTGAAGTATAGAATCAAATACTAGTGCTGAAAAAATTGAAAGTGCTGCTTTATACTTCTTTTGATCTGCTAGAATATTTGCTTTAGTATTTTTAAAAATCAGAATATTATTAATCCCTATTGCACTTTTTGTAATACTGTCTTTATTAAGTCCAAGGGCTTGCGCATTATATTTTAAGGCTTCTTTATATTTTTTTTGTTGACAATTGGCGACTGAGATGATATGATATAAGCCTGAGAGGCTCCTTAAATCTGAAGTGTTTTCTATATACTTCAATCCATTAATTGCTGTAGCTTTACTTCCCGAATAGTCTCCCAAAAAAGTTTGAATATTAGCCATTTGAAGCAAGCTTTTACCTGCTCGTATACTATCATTAGTTACCCTAGAGTTTTTAAAAGCTTCATTATAATATTGAAAAGCATCTGATAATTGATTATTGTTTTTATGATAGATACCCAATTTGGTAAAGGCTTTCACCATGTATGTTGTATCTTTATTCTGCTCTGCCAAATCATATAATTGATGGGAATAGAAGATCGCACTATCATACATTTTAGCTTCACCTAATAATTTAGTTTTTCGCATTAATCCTATATACATCAACGAATCGTGCTGCGATGGTGTAATCCCATCTAAAAAAGAAGATACATAGTCTAAACGCTCGGGTATTGATAAAGAATCCGACTTGCTATATCTATAATATTGATATAAACTATCCAACGTATGAGGAGCTGGTTGTACCTGAGATTGATCCTGTCCCATAGCCGCTGTACTCAACCAAAAACAACATACTCTAATACAAAAGGTGCTCGCAAAAAAAAATTGTTGCCTGTATTTCATGGTACTAAAATACTAAATCGAGGTAATATGCAGCTATTGGGTTGTTATGAATAGAGGGCTTGTATTTTTGTACTTTTTTAATTGCTTACAAGGAGGAGAGTTATATAGGATGTTTGGTTTTCGTTTTAACTTATCGTTTATGAATAGAACTGTTAGATTTACTTCAACAAACCCCTCCCCCGCCACAGGCGGGGCCTCCCCTTACTGAGGAGGAAGCTTTACTCTTATTATAAAAAAATCGTTATTCCTTTATCATTCAGTATTCCTTTTTCTTTATTCAGTATATAATATTCACTTTTACATTTAGCATTTTTCAATTTTATACTCACTAACTCACTACCATCAAACAAGCTAAAAGCCCTTTCCCCTCGGGGCTATCGTATATACACAAACAATATAAGTTTTTTTAGGTTCCTTCCCTTGGTAGGGGAAGGTGTCCCGCCCATAGCGGGGCGGTAGGGGTTAATCTTTCAAAATGCAAAGCAGTAGATGCTATACACACTATCGTTTAATTCTATAGTTTTAAAAGCCCGAAAATGATAATAATGTGTGCATGCACCCCTTCCGGATTGACTGCTTTTTGTTCTCATTATTTGCAATACAGTTGTATACACACGGCTGCATGTTGTGGGAAGCAAGCTTTTTATTTTTTTATAATTATGGCCTTACTTCAATTCAAAAGCAAACCTACTCAAAAACTCAAACACGTAAAAACACACCATTATCAAACCAGCTAAAAAGTCCTTTACCCTTTACTTCGACTGGTTTGCGCTGAGGCCCTCGAAGCGCTAATTATAAATGGGGAAAGGATTAAGAAGAGGGGCATAATCAACTCACACTCCATACACCATCAAAAAAAAGGTTGAACCCTAAGATACACTTAGCATTCAACCCTAATGAGCTCGCCAAAGCCAAGTAAGTAGTCGTTATAACAAGCCAAGATCTTTTGTCATGGCCACCAGGTGTATTGCGTTTTTTGCTTTAAAACTATATTTTAGTTTATTCAGGCGTTTTTCTATAGAACTTATACTATTAGGAGAGATATGATTTTTCTTAAAATACTTCCCTATCTCCTCCTGAGTAAGTCCGTCTGATAGATGTTTTAGTAGCAGGATATCATAATCCTTGAGCTCGAAAACATTTTTCTTGCTCATGGCATTCTCTAATTGTGGCGAGATATAGGTATTACCACTATACACTTCTACCACAGATTGTACCAGTTCGTTTAATCCCTTGCGTCCTTTGCATACATAGGCATTGATTTTTTGATCGGTAAAAAATGATTTTACTTTGCCCGGTCTGTCCTCCATAGAATACACAATTACTTTGATATCAGGTTGTAAGATTCTTACGGCTTCTATTAGCTCAATACCCGAACTCAATCTACGCTCCCGATGCGTCTCTTTAAAAGAAAGATCTGTAATCATAAGATCAAAAGGTTTGCCGTCTTCATTTGCCCGTCTAAACCGTAGATACCCTTCATCGCAATATTGTGCTTGCTGTATATCTTCTACACCTGTTCTTTCATAAAGAATATTAGCGATCCCATGATTGATGCTCCCCAGGTCTTCTGTTATTAAAATTTTATTGAACATAGTCTATATATTTAACTTAACTCGGAAAATGTATTTTGGCTTTAAAGCCTTTTCCTTTTTCTGATTCAAAGATAAATGATCCATGAATCGTTTTTATACGGTTTTCCGCATTCTGAAGTCCGCTACTATACAAAATCTCATTTTTTGAAACCCCTACACCATTATCGGCATAGCTAATTTCTATATGTTTATTTTTTTTCTTAAACGTAATAGCCACCAGCCCTGCCTGGCTATGCTTCTTCATATTCACCATCAATTCTTGTATGATGCGATGCACTACTATCTTCTTTTCGGGTGTAATGGTTTGCCACTTGATATCATCGATGTTTTTTATGATAATTTTAACATCATTAGCACTATAACTACTCAACATCCCCCTAAGCTCATGCAGATAATTTGCACCAGTATCAAAACTGTTGTGCTCTCTCGAGATGTCACGTGTTCTACCATAAATATTTTCTAGCTTATCTAATACTTCGTGATTATCTGTATTGTTTTGAATCCTGGTCATCACATTATATACATCGTTGGCAAGCTCATCATGAATTTTTTTAGAAATACGGGTTTCTGCATTAAACACATCGCGTATTTTTTCTCTCTTATACCGTTGATTTGAAAGATAAAAGATAAGCCCACCTCCCAATAATAGAATAATCGTACCAAAGAGGTAAATAATCTTTTGCCGTTCTTTTTTGGCCGTAGCTGCTTTTAGCACCAGGTTTTCATTGGTTAGTTTATCATTCTCATATTTGGTTACAGCATAGATCTCGCGGTTGCTTTGGTTAATTTCTTGTAGCTTTAGGTAGGTTTCATTAAATACCTTGGCCTCGGCATTGGTATTTTCTTTGAGTTGAAATATATAGCCTAAAGCTTCGATGATCGAAGTCAAACTTTTTAGTTGTAATGCATTTTGATAGGCTTCTTCTGCATACTGCAAAGCTTTTACTTTGTTTTTATTGAAATAATACTTGGTTAAATAAATATTGCTGGCAATCAACCCTTCAGTATTTTCTGCTTTCTTTCTTATATCTCTAGCTTTTAACAGTAATACTTCTGAGTTTTTATTTAAAGGATTTTGAAACCATTGTATATACCCCATATTGCCTAATACCCTAGCATATTCTATTTTATCATTAATAACAATTGAATCAGAAACTAAAGTTTTAAGAATCGATATTGCTTGCTTATAATTGGATGTATTTGCAAGAAAAAGAGCTTTAGCATTTTTAAACATTAGAACATTACTCATTTTAATGAAACTAATAGATACACTATCTCTAGCTAATGTTAAAGCTTTACTATTATATTTAAATGCTTCTTCATAATTTTTTTGCTCAAAATTAGCTACTGAAATAACATGATATAAACCGGATATACTTCTTAAATCAGATGTGTTTTCTATATATTTTAATCCATCAATTGCGGTATTCTTACTACCTGAATAATCTCCTGAAAAATTTTGAATATTAGCCATTTGGAGTAGGCTTTTACCCGCTTGTATACTATCATTAATTAATCTAGAAATTTTAAACGCATTATTATAATATTGAAAAGCTTTTGATAACTGATTATTATTTTTATGATAGATACCCAATTTGGTAAATGCTTTTAAAATGTATATAGTGTCTCCATTTTTTTCTGCAAAGTCATATAATCGGTTAGAATAGACAATCGCACTGTCATACATTTTAGCTTTACCTAATAATTTGGTCTTACGCATCAGTCCAATATATAGTAATGAATCTTGTTGATACGACTTTGCACCCTTTAAGAAAGAAGAAGCAAACTGTAATCGCTTTGATAATGATAAAGAATCTTGGTTGCTTAAGGAATAATATTGGAGGATACTGTCTAATACTTTTTGCGGTGGAGTTTGTATTGTTTGATGTTGACAGAATACTGAAGAGAGGGTATATAGATATATGCCCCCTATACATAACAAAGAAGGGAAATTGACACGCCAAAGTTTCATTCCCTAAAATTACTAAATTAATTTGGGTGTATGCTATAGATTTTATATTAGCATACACCCAAATTAAATTTTAACCTTCATCTTCATCACCTACATGTCCAGTTCCACCAGTAGTACCAACCTCTTCAATTGAAATATCTTCGTTATCAGCCACACTATCTGCGGTACATGAGGTAAAACTTGCGGTCATAAATAAGGCGATCAGTATATAGTATATCGTTTTCATAATTTTTTCTTTTTAAAAATTTGACAAAAAGCCCCCGCCCGGATTTTTTCCGGATATGTTGATATCGATGACGGGTAACGTAAAAAGGGAGTACTCCTTTATTTTTTTAGGAAAGTTGAAATCCTTCAGCAGTGCGTATCGTAACCTTCCTAATTGACGATAAAAACATGCCTTACGGATTTCCGTAAAAACCGGGTCGATACATTCACTATGTTAGCAGTATGTAACCGGGAACTTATTCTTATTGTAAATGTATAAAGCGTCTCCTGCTTTATGGATAAACAATTCCAAGGATTCCAAAGATTCCTTTGAAATCCTGAAGATTCCGATAAACTGAAATAATTATGAAAAGAAAAACAAGTGTTACCTACAGGGAGGAGATCCTTGAAAAGTACAAAATTGAAAAGGGAGGAGAAATGAGTAGCTACCTGCTAAAACCTACCCGAAAACAAATTAAAGAAGCCTGTATATGGCTACTTAATCGTAGAAAAGAACCTTATGATGAAAGTATCTTGAATCGCTTTTTTAAATTTGAAGATGGTGAAAATAAGCTGTATGCAATCGAACGCGTAAAAGGAGACAAGTTTAAACCCATCGTTAATTTTCTGAATGGAGACACCAAATCAACAACGCCAGCCAACCTGGAATTGATTGCGTGGCTTATTGATTTTAAACCCAGACCGTTGTCTATTTATCTAAGAACAACGCAGCTTCAGGAAGCCAAAACAGCAGTAGCGCCGCCCGATGCCCCATTGTTGTCGCTTAAAGACGAGTTTGACATCGTAGAAACTCCCGAAACCAGAGTGGTACAAAGAAATGATAAGAGTATTACTATCATTTCACAGATTAATCCATCACTAAAGATTACTACCATAGTATCCTTGTGATGTATATTAAAATTGGAAACATTAAAAGTGAAGAGGTCTAAAATAAACTATAGGGGCTACCATCATAGCCAATATGAAAATATACTATTGTTTGTTTATATACTGAAAACTATATACATGATCATTTTAATACAGGGGTTTATAATACTAGTTCTTATATGAAGCAATTGTACACCATTGATTTTATCTAGAGACAGGTATTGTGCTCTTAATTCCGTAACCAACTAAAAATACATCGTCAGATCATCCCTGGTCATACACAAAGTAATCGATAATAATGCTGTTATAAAGCCTATGCTTTCTTTTTCTTATAATGCACCTGATTGCGCCAGTACGATAATCCACCAAGGATAATCAACACTACAACCGAATAATATACGGCATTGGGTGTAATCACTTTATCACCACTGGCATAAGAATGTAATCCTTTGAGGTAAAAATTCACTCCAAAATAGGTCATCAACACACTATAGATCGCCAATATCGATGCCAAATTAAACCACCATCTACCACGCAACCCGGGAACCAATCTCATATGAATCACAAAGGCATAGACCATAATACTTATCAGAGCCCAGGTTTCCTTGGGATCCCAACCCCAATAGCGACCCCAACTCTCGTTTGCCCACATGCCGCCTAAGAAATTACCTATTGTGAGCATCACCAACCCAATAGTAAGCGCCATTTCGTTAATAATAGTAATCTCTTTGATATTGAGATCCATTCTTTTTTTATTAGATGTTGTTGTTAGCATCATAAGAACCAAAGAAAGAATCCCCAGGATTGCTCCTACAAAAAATGGCCCATAACTCCCCACGATTATAGATACATGGATCAAGACCCAATAGGAGTCTAATACAGGTTGTAAATTAGCGATTGCAGGATCTGTCCAGTTTTCGTGTGCAAAAAACAATATTATAGCGGCAACAAAGGTTGTTGCTGCAATCGTAAGATTACTTTTTCTCCCAAAGGCCAACCCTATAGCCAATGTCATCCAGGCGACATAAATCATAGACTCATAAGCATCACTCCATGGAGCGTGCCCAGAGACATACCAGCGTATAATAAGTCCTGCTGTGTGTGCGATAAACAAAAGAATAACCAAACCAATCGTGGTATTAACGATCCCTTTTATGATTTTGGATTCTTTGAATATTCTAGCAATCACAAAAGCCATTAAAAGCAATCCAACCAACATATAATAACGATATAGCGTTCTGAAGATATCATACTTATTGAGCGCGATCTCAGCTTTAATTTTTTTATCTGTAGGCATAACTTCGCTACCAAATCTTTTCTGAAAGCTCTTTATACTTTCAACATATTGATCGGGTTTGCTATAATCTCCTGTTTTTCTTGCCTCTGGCAACGATTGTCTATAGATTTGTATAATCTGTCGGGTATATACAGAATCCATCCCCGTAAATTTATATTCATTAAGCTCAGGAGGAGAAACCCATTTGTTACTCTCATCATCGGGTATAGGAAAGATTTTGAGAATCCCGCCGCCTAGTGCTTGATTAAGGAGGTAAAATTTTTCGTGAGTTTTTAGAAAATCTTTCTCAAAACTACTGGGAGTGTTGGTGCTACTGGCACGCTCTAGGTATGGAGTGAGCTTATACGTTCCATCGGGTTCTACCAGATCGATTAAAGATACACGTCGTTCTGATTTTGGTACGCCCAATATTCTACGAATGCTATCATTTTCCCTTTTTATCTCTATAATCGGAACACTATACCATAAAAATGGATTTTCTACCATAGAAACAAATACCTGATCGGCATTTAATCCTTCGTAAGTATCTTTTTTACTAAGTTTCCTCAGTAATTCTGAAGAAAACGTGTTGATCGGTTTCATTCTACCCCGCTCATCTTGAATCACGATACTACCAAAACTGGCAGCATGCGCTTTGGGTACAGCTTTTGCCAGAATCACAGAATCCAACTGGGCTTTGCCAGGTAATGCCGGGACATGATTCATACTATGATCGGGTACTACCTGTGCAAAAGAAAATGTAGATATCAGTAGTGCCAAAATCACGGGCAATGCTTTCTTTTTTGATTTTACTTTGTTCAGCATCTTTTCTAAATCTTTAAAACGAGAACCTCTGGTAAACAGGATGAGCATCATCCCCAAATACAGTAGCATATATCCAGCGTAAGTGATCAATGTGCCCCAACGATCGTGACTTACAGACAATACCGTTCCTTTCTCGTCGGGATCAAAAGAAGCCTGAAAGAAACGGTATCCTTTGTGATCTAATACATGATTCATATAGATATCATAGGGTCGGGAGGTATTATCCTCTACAATATCGACCTTGCTTTTAAATGATTTATACACATTTGTAGTCCCAGGAAATTTTTCGGCAATAAAATCATTGAGCTTCAGCGAAAAAGGTAATTCCATTTGCTTCGACCCGTAACTAAAATACATGTCCAATCCGCCAAGGGTAATTTTTTTCATGTCGTTATTATACCCCTTTCCGCCAAGTAGCTTAACTTCTTTGGTTTCACCGTTAGTAGTTACATCAAAAATTAATGCATCTTCCTGACCTTTATCTTTGTCTTCTATGGGTACAATATCGTAGGTACCTGTGAGTACAGGGTCAGGAATTACAAATTGCATGCCTGCGGTTTGGTATAGTGAACGTAGCATTAAGGGTTGTACACTATCTTTGAACACCAATCCTTGTTTTTGATCTGCCATACGCATATATGAACCTTCAAAAGGAGACGCAATAAAATATTCATCGTTTTTGTAAGTAATATTAATGGCGCCCTGTGTAGGTTCATTAAAAGCCACCAAAACATTGTGAATATTAGCAACCTCACCTTCTTCTAGAAAATGATCATGACGATCCCCATCTCCGGCTTCAACAATTTTGAGGTAGTTTTTTCCTTCTGCAGAAGCGACCAACCCCATCTCTGCACCTTGTATAAAATTTTTATAGGTAATCGTAACCGGTTGGTTATTATAATCTGTATCGATAACAAAGCTATTGTCTGCGGCTTCTGCCAATTCAAAATCTTTAGAAATAATTCTTCGGCGTGGTTCGCCATTAATTTCACCATCAAGAAAGATGGTTAAATATGTTTTTTCAGAAAGAAAAGTGGCAGTAGTTTCTCCTTCGCGAATAGGCATTACCCCTTCATAACTAATATAACGGGTTACAAAAGCACCAACAATAATCAGAATAAATGATAAATGTAGCAGTAATGTGGCCCATTTTTCTCTTTTGTACAGTTTATATCTAACAATGTTTCCACAAAAATTGATCGCAAAAAATACCATAATGGCCTCAAACCACCATGTGTTGTATATCCAGATTCTTGCTGCGGTAGTACCATAACCATCTTCTAAAAATGTACCTACTCCCATAGACACTGCAAAAACAATAAATAAAATCGCTGTTAATCGTGTAGAAAACAAAATACTCGCTAGCTTATCTTGCATAATAATTTTTCTTTTTTAGCTCGGCAAATTTAAGGTTTTTAGAGGGATAATGTATCATGATCAACTTTTGATTTGTTGGTTTTAACAGAAGTGTTAATCTTGTTTATTCTTTTGAAACAACTTCCTTATTTTTACCAAATGATTAGAGTTGTTATTCTTGGTTCTGGAAATGTTGCAAAACACTTGTATGCAGGTTTTTTACATCAGAAATCAATAACGGTTATACAATGCTATAATCGAAAAGGAAATGTGATCGGTCCTGATCAAAATAAAAAAACTGTTGTAAAATATCTTGATGAACTCGTTGAAGCCGATATCTACATCATAGCCATAAGCGATGACGCCATTAAAGATATTACGGCACAGTTGCCCTTTGATAATCGACTGGTAGTACATACCTCGGGCAGTGTGCCTATGCAGGCTATACATGAGCGTAACAGACAAGGAGTTTTTTATCCCTTACAGACCTTTAGTACAGATAAACCCGTTGATTTTGGTAGTATCCCCTTTTGTTTGGAAAGTAATGAAGAAAAAGACATGAAGCTGCTTCAAAAACTGGCTTCCGCCTTATCAGAAAAAATGTATACCATCACTTCTGAACAACGCAATGCCCTGCATGTTGCAGCCGTACTGGTAAATAATTTTACGAATTACTTATATACAACAGGAAATGAGATCTGTGAAGAACACAACATCCCCTTTGAAATTTTACATCCTCTGATACAGGAAACTGCTCAAAAAATTACCAGTATGAGTCCTAAAGACGCGCAAACAGGTCCTGCGATTAGAAATGATAACAAAACCATAGCACGCCATTTGAAAATCTTATCAAACCAAACACAAAAAGAAATATATCAATACCTAACAAAAGCGATACAGTCTAAATATGGAAAAAAGTTATAAAGAATATTTGCAACACATTACTACATTTATTTTTGATGTAGATGGTGTGCTAACCGACGGAACCGTACTCATCAATAGTGATGGAGAGTTATTGAGAACCATGAATATCAAAGATGGTTATGCGCTTAAGACCGCTGTGCAACAAGGATATCATGTGTGTATTATCTCTGGTGGAAAAAATGAAGGCGTTAGAGAACGATTAAAAAATTTAGGGATACCAGATATTTACTTAGGCGCACATCATAAAGTAGAACAGTTGCATAACTATTTTGACCGTAAACACATTAAAGCTGAACATGTGTTATATATGGGCGATGATATTCCAGATATGCCCGTGATGCAAATCATAGGCTTACCAACTTGTCCGCAAGATGCTGTTGCTGAAGTAAAAGAAATTTCTAAATATATATCCTATAAAAAAGGAGGAAAAGGCTGCGTACGAGATGTTATTGAACAGGTACTTAAAGTACAGGGTAAATGGGTTGCTGATTTTGATGCTGAAGCGTAGTGTCTGGGTTAAAAATTAGGAGTCAAAAGTGAGAAAGTATATAGTGACACAAAAAACCACGTAAATCTATTTGATTTTCGTGGTTTTGAGTTCACGGAGGTATATATTTTTAAAGCGGTTAGATTCCTGCTATTTCCTTTAAAGTTTTAATGGTATCTTCTGCCAATTGATCAGCTTTTTCCTGACTAAGCGCTTCGGTATAAATACGTATAATAGGTTCTGTGTTACTTTTTCGCAAATGAACCCAGCAATCATCGAAATCAACTTTTACGCCATCAACAATAGAGACTTCTTGCGACTCATGCTTTTTATGAAATCCTTTCAAAATACCATCGACATCCAATCCAGGCGTTAATTGCACCTTGTTCTTACTCATAAAATATGATGGGTAACTATTGCGCAATTCACTTACTGTACATTTTTTCTCTGCCAGATGCGTAAGAAATAACGCAACTCCTACCAGGGAATCCCTACCATAATGTGATTCTGGGTAAATAATTCCTCCATTGCCTTCACCTCCAATAACAGCCTTATTTGCTTTCATTGTAGAAACCACATTCACTTCTCCTACGGCACTTGCTTCATAGGTGCCATGATGCTTCTGGGTTACATCGCGCAACGCTCTGCTTGACGACAAATTGGAAACTGTATTTCCTGGGGTTTTACCCAGTACGAAATCTGCACAAGCTACCAGTGTATATTCTTCCCCAAACATTTCTCCATCTTCACTCATAAACGCTAATCGATCTACATCAGGATCGACCGTAAGACCAAAATCTGCTTTCTCTTTAACCACCAACGCTGATAAATCGGTTAAATGCTCCTTAAGCGGTTCTGGGTTATGAGGGAAATGACCAGTGGGGTCACAATATAACTCTACTACCTCTACTCCCATTTTTCTAAGAAGCCTTGGTATTGCAATTCCCCCAGTTGAGTTTACAGCATCTACTACTACCTTAAAACCTGCATCTTTTACTATTTCTGGATTTACCAATGATAAGTTGAGTACTTCTTCTATGTGTTTATCGATGTAGGTGTCATTAGCAGTAATACTTCCTAAATCATCAACTTCAGCAAAGGTATAGTCATCGTTTTCTGCTAAATCCAGAATCTTTTTTCCGTTCTCGGCATTCAAAAACTCTCCTTTAGAATTAAGAAGTTTTAAGGCATTCCATTGTTTTGGGTTATGACTGGCTGTTAAAATTATACCGCCATCTGCTTTTTCAATCGGTACAGCAATTTCTACCGTTGGTGTAGTAGAGAGCCCTAAGTCAATAACATGAATTCCTAAACCTACTAAGCTATTCATTACTAATTGTTGTATCATAGCACCAGAAATACGAGCATCACGACCAACAACAACGGTTGGGTGTTCTTTATTCGTTTCTTTCTTAAGCCAACTCCCATAAGCTGAAGCAAATTTTACAGCATCTACAGGAGTAAGATTGTCTCCAACAGATCCCCCTATGGTACCTCTAATTCCTGATATTGATTTGATCAGTGTCATATATCGTATTTGATTTATTTCAATTTTGAACAAATGTACAAGATACGATGAACTGCTACAATGTAATGCTATATAAAATTTTGAAAAGAAAATAGTCTTTTTGAGTTTTACATTGCGTATAGTGTATTTTTTACGACTTCAATATTACCTCGGTCTGAAACAGTTACATAAAATAATTTAAAATCAGTACTAAACGTTATATTTGTTGGTTTTTTCCCTTGAAGTGTGAATTCTTTTAAAAGTACTCCTTTATTAGACAAAACGGCAACCGTACCTTTATCATAGCGACATATATAAAGATTTCCTTTATCATCACACCGCATTCCATCTAACCCATAGTCATCAAAAGAATAGAATAACTTTTTATTGGTTACAGTACCATCGCCCGCTATATCATATACCCACACTTTTCTTTGAACGGATTCATTTACAAACAATCTATTTTTATAGGTACTAACCTCAATCCCATTAGTAGTACCCATATTAGCTTCTAAACGTTCGAAACCGTTTTCTTTTGTTATTTTCCAAATACTACCTGTTTCATTAGACCAATTGGGATCACTTGCATATAAAACGCCATTGTTTCCTATCGCAATATCGTTGGGTTGATTTGCTTGTGGTTGGTGTGCAAAAACTTCAATCTTTTTAGTTTCCATATCAACCTTCAGAATATTGTGTTTCTTATAATCTGCAATATACATTGCGCCTTTACTACCAAATCGTATTCCATTACCTATACTTCCGGTAGGAAGCTCCAGAAAAACAGAAGCAATTCCGTCTGGCGTAACTTTTCCTATAGTACCTTCTCTTTGATAATTTACGGCATAAATATTTCCTAAATCATCGGTAGCAGGGCCTTCAACTCCATTTGTAAATGTTCCCACAGCAGTAAAATCTGAACTTTCTCTTTCTCGATCACATGAACACAATAAAAATAACACCAGAAAAGTAACGATCATAAATTTATGAATACCACTAACAATCAACGATGAAAATACATCTGCAAATTGAGTACATTTAGATCTAAAATTATGAAAATTGAGACAAATCGTAGGTTTCATAAATGCTGTATATTTTTTTAAATATAAAATTTCATGACACAACAAACATATTTTTTGTACTAACTACAATAATTGCACTATAAACAACATAAAGTAGCATACATCATTAAAAAACTCGTATTTTAACACCATGAATTTTTTAGCTCATATTTATCTATCCGGTGAGGATCCGGAGCTCAAAATAGGTAATTTTATTGCTGATTCGGTCAAAGGGAAAAAGTATCTAGAATATCCAGATCGCGTAAGCAAAGGCATTACCTTACATCGTAAAATCGATTCGTATACAGATACTCACGCTATTGTTAAAAAAAGTACTTCGAGATTATTTTCAAAATATGGACATTACAGCTCAGTAATTGTAGACATCCTTTATGATCATTTTTTGGCAGCCAATTGGCAAGAATATTCTGATGTACCTTTAGAAGATTATACCATCAGGTTTTATAAGCTGCTACAGGAGTATTACACGATTTTACCAAAACGTATTCAGCAATTCCTTCCATATATGGTTCAGGATAACTGGCTATTAAATTATGCATCAATCTCAGGTATTGGCACCGTTTTGTCGGGCATGAACCGAAGAACAAAAAATAAATCTAAAATGGATCTTGCTGTTGTAGAACTAGAAGAATACTATACCGATTTTGACCAAGAATTCCGTTCTTTTTTTAAAGAAATTCAATTATTCACCAAAAATGAAATGAAAAAACTTTAATTGTTTATTCCCATGAAATATATTTTTTATCTCTCGCTAGCCCTCACTATTCTATCATGCAAAACAAATACTGATCAGGCCGTAGAAACTAAAAAACCTGTGCAAGGAGTTATTGCACAGAAAGCCATGGTGGTTTCTGCCAGAGCAGAAGCTTCTGCAATTGGATCTGCAATTATGCAACAAGGAGGTAATGCTTTTGATGCAATGGTTGCTACCGAAATGGCACTCGCTGTAACCTATCCTTTTGCAGGAAGCCTTGGTGGGGGTGGTTTTATGGTATATCGCAAAACTAATGGAGAGACCGGAGCGCTAGATTATCGAGAAAAAGCACCTCTGGCAGCCCATAAAGACATGTATTTGGATGAAAACGGAAATGCTATACCTGAAAAAAGTCAGGTTGGAGCCTTGGCTATAGGTGTACCAGGAACCATTGCTGGAATTTTTGCCGTACACAAAAAATTTGGCACACTGCCTATAGAAGAGATTTTGAACCCTGTAGTCGAATTAGCAAATCGTGGTTTTGTGATTACCGAAAAGCAAAAAAAACGTTTTGAGTATTTTAGTGAACTTTTTCTCGAAGTTAACAAAGACAGTATTCTTTTTTCGAATACATACAACGTTGGAGATACTATAAAAAATACGAAACTGGCCGAAACTTTAGAACGGATCATTAAAAATGGTAGCGTCGAATTTTATGAAGGTGAAACCGGAAAAAAAATAGTAGAACGCATACAATCTAATGGTGGAATAATAACCATGGAAGACCTCTCTAAATATGAGGCAAAATGGCGCGAGCCCATTCGGTTTGAGTACAAAGGACTTTCGGTTATTTCTATGTCTCCTCCCTCTAGTGGCGGAGTGTGTCTTGCTCAAATCATGAAAATGATAGCGCCTTATGATCTTTCAGAATTTGGTCATAACCAAATGAAAACGATTCAGGTACTTACTGAAGCAGAGCGAAGAGCTTATGCGGATCGCAGTTATTATCTTGGAGATCCCGATTTTGTTGAAATAC
Organism: uncultured Aquimarina sp.; assembly: GCA_947495425.1. Taxonomy (GTDB): domain Bacteria; phylum Bacteroidota; class Bacteroidia; order Flavobacteriales; family Flavobacteriaceae; genus Aquimarina. The sequence goes on along the minus strand of CANLYR010000026.1, from coordinate 38,062 downwards.
CTATCGATACTTTAATCGGCGAATCCTATCTTTCTGATCGAATGTCTGATTTTAGTTTTGGAAAAGCTACTCGATCAGCTGACATCAATTGTGGTCTTATCCCTGGGTATGAAAGTGATGAAACTACCCATTATTCTATTGTTGATCAATTTGGTAATGCTATTTCTACAACGATTACACTCAATGGGGCTTATGGATCAAAGTTATATGTGCCAGAAATTGGTACTTTTCTCAACAACGAAATGGATGATTTTAGTGCCAAACCTGGTGTGCCTAATATGTTTGGTCTTATTGGTGCAGAAGCCAATGCTATAGCTCCCGAAAAAAGAATGCTAAGCTCCATGACACCAACTCTTGTTGAAAAAGATGGAAAATTATGGATGTCTGTAGGCACCCCGGGAGGTTCAACCATCATTACTTCGGTATTACAAACGATACTTAATGTACATGAGTTTGGAATGACTATGCAAGATGCGGTTAACGCTCCTCGTTTTCATCATCAATGGTTACCCGATGTTGTTGTATTTGAACCCAATTCATTTGATGCTGTTTTATTAGAAAATCTAAGACAAAAAGGCTACAAAACTGATGAAGAAACCTCTAAAATTATTGGCAAAGTAGATGGCATCCTTGTGCTACCTGATGGTACTCTAGAAGGTGGTGCCGATAGACGTGGCGATGATACTGCTATTGGTTTTTAATATTGAATGAGAAATGGAATTTGTTTCTACTTTAATTTCAAAATTCGAAAAGCATGCTAATCCTGAAGAAGCAGTAAAAATGGAAGCCTATTTAAAAAACCTCTTCCCCTTGTATGGAATAAAAGCTCCTATAAGAAAGCGACTACTAAAAGAAACCATCAATGATTTTAAAACTGAATTAACCAGAAATAATGTAATAGAGATAGTTAATATATTATACAAAAAGCCTCAGCGAGAACTACACTATTGTGCTATAGAATTGGGAGATTGTTTTCTCAAAAAGAAATATAAAGTTTCTGATATTGATTTTATTGAAAAGCTAATTATTACTAATTCCTGGTGGGATTCTGTAGATTTCATTGCCAAGCATATTTTAGGCAATTATCTATTTCAATTTCCTGATCAAATACCTATCGTTATAAAAAAATTCTCTTCTTCAGAAATTATGTGGCTAAACCGAAGTGCTATTTTATTTCAACTGGGATACAAAGATAAAACAGATGAGAAACTATTATTTGAGCTTTGTGAAGAACATAAATCTTCTAATGAGTTTTTTATCAGAAAAGCCATTGGTTGGGCATTACGTGAGTATTCAAAAGTAAACCCTAAAGCAGTAGCAAAATTTGTTTCTAAAGCGAAGCTAAAACCTTTATCACAAAAAGAGGCTTTAAAAAGAATTAAATAAAAAAACGCAGATAACTATAAAATTATCTGCGTTTTTAATATAAAATTTAAACTTCGTACTTCTATACTCGTACTTCGTAAATCAAATTACTTCACTTCTTCAAAGTCAACATCTTCTACATCGCTTCCTTCAGAATTTCCTGTAGGTTGTTCTGCTCCTGCCTCAGGACTAGGTTGTCCACTTTGTTGTGCTTCTGCTTGAGCTTTATACATCTCTTCACTAGCAACTTTCCATGCTTCATTGAGTTTATCTAGAGCAGGTTGGATTACAGCAAGATCTTTAGATTCATATGCTTTCTTCAGTTCTTCCAAAGCTTCTTCTACTGGTTTTTTCTTATCCTCAGAGATCTTATCTCCAAACTCAGTTAACTGCTTTTCAGTTTGAAAAATCATTCCATCAGCTTCATTCAATTTATCAGCAGTCTCTTTTGCAGCTTTATCTGCTTCAGCGTTAGCTTCAGCTTCTTGCTTCATTTTCGTGATTTCTTCTTCTGTTAATCCTGAAGAAGCTTCGATACGAATATCCTGAGATTTATTTGTTGCTTTATCGGTAGCAGATACTTTAATAATACCATTGGCATCAATATCAAAAGTTACTTCGATCTGTGGTGTTCCTCTTTGTGCTGGTGGAATACCATCTAAGTGAAAACGACCGATCGTTTTGTTATCTGCTGCCATAGGACGCTCTCCTTGCAATACATGAATCTCAACAGATGGCTGATTATCTGCAGCCGTAGAGAATACTTGCGATTTCTTGGTTGGGATAGTTGTATTTGCTTCAATAAGCTTAGTCATTACATTACCCATGGTCTCAATACCAAGAGATAATGGAGTAACATCTAATAACAATACATCTTTAACATCTCCTGTTAACACCCCTCCTTGAATTGCTGCCCCAACGGCTACAACTTCATCAGGGTTGACCCCTTTACTTGGTGATTTACCAAAGAATTTTTCTACAGCTTCCTGTACTGCAGGAATACGAGTAGATCCACCTACTAAGATAATTTCATCAATATCGCTAGTCGATAAACCAGCAGCTTTAAGTGCTGTACGACATGGCTCAACTGTACGCTTTACTAAATCATCAATTAATTGATCAAATTTGGCTTTAGATAATGTTCTTACCAAGTGTTTAGGTCCGCTAGCAGTTGCCGTAACATAAGGTAAATTTATTTCAGTTTGTGGAGAAGATGATAATTCTATCTTCGCTTTTTCTGCAGCTTCCTTAAGACGTTGTAATGCCATAGGATCTTCACGAAGATCCATATTTTCGTCTGCCTTAAATTCTTCTGCCAACCAATCAATAATTTTTTGATCGACATCATCACCACCCAAGTGTGTATCTCCATCTGTAGATAATACTTCAAATACACCATCTCCTAATTCTAAGATAGATACATCATGCGTACCCCCACCAAAATCAAACACAACAATTTTTTGATCGGTACCTTTTTTGTCAAGTCCATACGCTAATGCAGCTGCAGTAGGCTCATTAATAATACGCTCTACTGTAAGACCGGCAATCTCTCCTGCTTCTTTAGTTGCCTGACGTTGTGCATCATTAAAGTAAGCCGGTACTGTTATTACGGCTCTGGTTACATCCTGACCTAGATAATCTTCTGCCGTTTTCTTCATTTTTTGAAGGGTCATTGCAGATAACTCTTGAGGTGTATACAAACGTCCATCGATATCCACTCGTGGCGTATCGTTATCTCCTTTTACAACTTTATAAGCTGCTCTTTTTGCTTCTTTAGCAGATTCAGAGAATTTGTTTCCCATAAATCGCTTGATAGAAGATATAGTTTTTGTTGGATTAGTAACTGCCTGACGCTTTGCAGGATCACCTACTTTAATTTCTCCACCTTCTACAAAAGCAATTACAGAAGGAGTTGTTCTTTTACCTTCAGCATTAGGGATCACTACAGGCTCATTACCTTCCATTACAGAAACACAAGAGTTGGTTGTCCCTAAGTCTATTCCTATTATTTTACTCATCTTTATATTTAATTATTATACTATTGTTCGTACTAATTTATTGCTGTTAAGTCAATGATTATGCCATTACCGTCTACATGACAGGATGTCACCACAATATGCTTAGCATGCACAATACACTTATAATCAAGGCTTTTAACAAAAATACTTGCCAAGACTAACTATTCTTTAAAAAAGAAGTTTATTTATTGTCAAAAAACTATATTTACCCCCTAAATAGTTTCAATATTTACGAATTATGGAGTGTATCAGTATTTTTGATATGTTAAAGATAGGTGTAGGACCTTCTAGCTCACACACATTAGGTCCATGGCGTGCTGGACGCAGATGGATTTCTGAATTAAAAGAAAAAAACAACTTTGAGTCTGTCTCCGCTATCACCATAGATCTTTACGGTTCATTATCTTTAACAGGAAAAGGGCATGCTACCGATATAGCCGTAATTTTAGGCTTATGTGGATATGATCCTCAAACTATTGATGTATCGAAAATCACAACCATTATTGATACTATAAAAGCGTCAAAAGAACTTAATTTCAACAATGAATTATTAGTATCGTTTGACCCTTTGTCACAGATTATTTTTAACAAAGAGTTTAAAGAATTTCACCCCAATGGCATGACTTTTCATGCTACACTGAAAAATGGCAAGAAGATATCTTCTTCTTTCTATTCTATTGGCGGTGGATTTGTTGTAAAAGAAGAACGCAAAAGAAAAGAAAAAAAACTTGAAAAATTTCAAGATTTTCCATTACCTATTCAAAAAGCAACAGATCTATTAGAATATTGTAACGCTAAAAATAAGAACGTATCTGAAATCGTTCTAGAAAATGAACGTTCCTTAAGAAGCGATGTTGAAATTGATGAAAGAATAGCTCAGGTCTGGAATGTTATGTTAGCGTCTATGTATACTGGTTGTCATACAGAAGGTACATTACCTGGCGGGCTTAATGTAAGGCGTAGAGCTTTTGATACGCATAAGAAATTAATTGGTGATACTGCATATAAAAATCCAACAGAATGGATTGAAGCCATTAGAAATACTGAAGTGAAATTTCGTCAGATACTCAAATGGGTTTCTTGCTTTGCTCTGGCTGTAAACGAAGTTAATGCATCTTTGGGCAGAGTTGTAACCGCTCCAACTAATGGTAGTGCCGGTGTAATCCCTGCGGTAATGATGTATTATATGGTTATTGAAAATCATGATGCTAATTTTGAAGACGTAAAAAAATTTATGTTGGTTGCCGGAGAAATTGGCAGTTTATTTAAAAAAGGAGCGACAATATCTGCTGCTATGGGTGGATGTCAGGCCGAAATCGGGGTTTCGTCTGCGATGGCAGCCGGAGCGTTAACCGAACTGATGGGAGGCACACCAGCACAAGTACTAATGGCGAGTGAAATTGCTATGGAACATCATTTAGGCCTAACTTGTGACCCCATTGGAGGTTTAGTACAAATCCCCTGTATAGAAAGAAACGCCATGGGAGCCATAAAAGCTATTAATGCCTGCGAAATGGCGCTAGACACTGATGCCGCAAATGCAAAGGTACCTCTGGATAAAGTAATAGAAACTATGTGGGAAACTGCACAGGATATGAATACCAAATATAAAGAAACCAGCGAAGGTGGTTTAGCTGTTAAGGTAAGTTTGAGTGATTGTTAAGCCCTCTCTGTACTTCGGACATCTCTCCCAAAGGGAGAGAAACTAATCTAACAATTCTAAAAAACTGAAACTTATTTACACCCTTCCCTATCACGTGTATCTGCAAGGGCCATAATCTTCCAGGATTTTCCGTCATTATATAATTGAAAAATATTAACTCCACAATGACTAAAAGTATCGTTGAGATAAAATTCATAGGGAGTCCATGCTGTTGCAATTGTTGCATCTGCCTCAATCTTGAATAATAACAGTCTTTCGTCCCAACGCTGCCCTTTAGACCTGGTCTTAATAGCCTTTAAAAATTGATTTACATCTGTCTTGACTGCTTTTTTACCACCTGATTTTGTTTTTGTAATCGTTTGCATCGCTATATTATAATCCATTGTTTTTTTCATTTTGATAGTATCACCAGAATGAAACCCCTCAAAAAACTCTAAAATAGTTTGTTTTACTTCATCTTTATAACGAGGCAGGTCGTCTTTAGCTACATCTTTTTGTGAATAAACACCTGCACAGGTTAAGAATAATATAAAATTAAATAAAGATAATCCACTCATAACATTTTTTTTAGGAAACTAAAGTTTTTAAAAAAGCTAAAACTTTGTTTATACATATATAGGTATTATTTTTAGAATAACAACCATTTAAAGCCAACCATTATGAGTAAATTTTATCATTATGATTTAGATTATTGTGAAATATTTGTTATAGAAAACCTAATTATAAAACAAATTCGTGAAGGTGAGATTGTCGTTCCCCAATATATTAATGAATTAGAAAAAGTAATTGATAAACATTTTAAAAACAAATTAACTGTTTATCTCTCAAATCGAACATTTTCATATTCTGTAGATCCTCTAATCTATAAAGAAGCTTCCAAAATTGACAATTTAATTGGAATTGGTATTATAGTTAGCACCGATAACGGCATGAACAATGCAAAATTTGAAGGCGAGTTTTACAATAAAAAATTTGAAGTTTTTCGTTCCTTCAGCAAAGCGACAAATTGGGCAAGAAAAATTTTGAGCACTAATGATTAAAAACAAATAACTCCAATTACATATTTTTTGATCTAGCTTATCTATTAATCTGCATTCAGTAAAAAAATAGTAGCCCAAATAGAATATCTGCTTGTTACGATATGGCTAAATGCTTACTTTTACAGTACTAAAAACTAACACAAAATGTCTACAGCAAAAAAAGATTACAAACGAGTTACGGTAAAATCGTTGGTTGAAATGAAAGCTAACGGAGAAAAAATCTCCATGTTAACTGCTTATGATTATACCATGGCCAAAATTGTAGATGGTGCTGGAGTAGATGTCATTCTTGTTGGCGACTCTGCCTCTAATGTAATGGCGGGTCATGAAACTACCTTACCCATTACTCTGGACCAAATGATTTATCATGCGTCGTCTGTTATTAGAGCCATAGACCGTGCACTTATCGTTGTAGATATTCCTTTCGGAAGTTATCAAAGTGATCCAAAAGAAGCATTACGCTCTGCTATTCGTATTATGAAAGAGTCTGGCGGACATGCTGTAAAAATGGAAGGAGGAAAAGAAATAAAAGAATCTATCAAAAGAATACTTAATGCCGGTATCCCTGTAATGGGACACCTTGGATTAACACCACAATCCATCTATAAATTCGGAACCTATACCGTTAGAGCAAAAGAAGAAGAAGAAGCTCAAAAATTAAAAGAAGATGCTTTGATGCTAGAAAAAATAGGATGTTTTGCAATTGTATTAGAAAAAGTTCCTGCCAAACTGGCCAAAGAAGTTGCAGATAGCCTCACAATCCCTATTATTGGTATTGGGGCAGGAAATGGTGTAGACGGGCAGGTTTTGGTAACGCATGATATGCTTGGCATGACTCACGAATTTAATCCACGTTTTTTAAGACGTTATTTGGATTTATATACAGATATGACAAATGCATTTAAAAAATATGTTACTGATGTAAAAGCTGTTGATTTCCCTAATGATGATGAGCAGTATTGATTAGATCTCTGGATCTTTAGATTACGAGATTGATTAGATATAAAGATATATGCATAGATTTAAGGATTTAGAAATATGGAAAAAGAGTAGAAAGTTTTGCTCTAAAATTTATGCTATAACTTCAAAATTTCCTGAAACTGAAAATTTTGGATTAACTAACCAATTACGAAGAGCGGCTGTTTCAATTCCTTCTAATATAGCTGAAGGTTCATCAAGAAAATCAAATAAAGATTTTTCAAGATTTCTTCCAATTACTTTAGGTTCAGCTTATGAAATCGAAACACAATTGCTTATTTCATTTGATTTAAAGTTTATAGATAAGAAGAAACTGGATTCTTTATTAAATGAATTAAATGCTATTGTGAAAATGACCTCGAAATTCAAATCAACATTGAAATAAATTAGTAATCCATAAATCTAATCAATCCAATGATCCAACTTATCCAATAATCCAAGATGCTTAATTATCTTTCAAATAAAAATAATCTTCAAGTCCTTTATGAAGACAATCATATCATTATTGTCAATAAACGACCTTGTGATATTGTACAGGGTGACAAAACCGGTGACACACCATTAAGCGAAATAGTCAAAGAATATATTGCAGAAAAATACAATAAACCAGGAGCAGTATATCTAGGCGTAGTGCATCGATTAGATAGACCCACAAGTGGTATTGTAGTATTTGCCAGAACTAGTAAAGCATTACCACGACTCAACAAGCTATTTGCTGACAAGGAAGCAAAAAAAACCTACTGGGCTGTTGTAAAGAACCAACCTCCTAAAAAAGAAGACACGTTAACACATTGGTTAAAACGTAATCCAAAACAGAATAAATCCTATGCGCATACAAATGAGATTCCGGATAGTAAAAAAGCTATTTTAGACTACAAAGTGATTAAAAAACTAGATCACTATGCTCTTCTAGAAATTGATCTGCACACCGGGCGTCATCATCAGATACGATCACAACTTTCTAGCATTGGGTCTGTGATCAAAGGAGATTTAAAATATGGAGCTAATCGCAGTAATAAAGATGGTAGTATCCACCTGCATGCAAGAAAACTAAGCTTTGTTCATCCAGTAAAAAAAGAACCTCTTACTATTATCGCTCCTCCTCCATCAGATCCCATCTGGAATAGTTGCCACTAAAAAAAGCCTCACATTTCTGTAAGGCTTACTAGTTTTTATGAGGTAGTACAAAAAAACTCATTTCATCTTTTTCCATATCTTTTAATGCTTTTGAATGATTTAATGACAATTAAACCCGTTTTATGCTTTAGAAAATCTATTACAACTTGTAATCACCGCAAAACCTATCGCTATACTACATTTTCAAATTTCACCATAACGGTATGCTATGCTAAAATTTGTAAAATGTCAGGTTTTATTGCGTTTCCAACTTTCATAACGAAATTCTAATGCATAAAACGGGTTAAAATAGTGGAATTTTTAAGCTAAAAAATTGAATTATTTGTACACCCGTACACTTTCAATTACAACTGAGGTAAGAATCAAAAAACCACCTAATACCGTAGAAATTGCAGGAATTTCTCCTAAAAAAATTATCCCTATAATAATACCATAAACCGGCTGAATACTACTAATAATGCTAGCCGTTGTGATCGAGAATCGCTTAAAGCTAGCCAAAAATAAGGTGTGACCAATAGCTGTTGTTAATAATGCTAAAGTTAAGGTTGGTAACCATTGGTCTTTAATCCCTGAACTATCCATGATTACTAAAAACGGAGATAGACAAATAGTAACCACTACTAATTGATACCACATTAATACAGATCCATGATAATCAGCCACTTTAGTTTTCATGATGAGATTTCGTAAGGAATAACACAACGCAGAGATTACCCCAAAGATTACTGCTTTGGTATACGAATTGCTAAAATCCAAATCCGGAACCAAAAAATAAATTCCTATCAAAACTAACAGCGCTAGTAACAAGTGTACTTTTTGAAACTTTGTTTTGAGTACTATTGGTTCTAGTAAGGCCGTAATCACAGGATAGGTAAATATGGATAGCATGCCTATGGCAACATTGGATAGCTTCAAAGCATAGAAATACGTTATCCAATGCAATCCCATCAAAATACCACTCAGAATAATTGTAGGTCGATCTTTACTACTTGTTTTGAATGAGATGCCTTTCCACATACAAAAGGCATACAATAATAGTCCTGCAAATAATGCTCTAAAACCAATAATTACAGGAACAGGCATCTCTATATATCGTCCTAATGCACCAGAAGTACTAATTAGTAACATGGCTAGGTTTAACTCCAGAATATTGAGTAGGTGATGATTGTTTTTCATTAGCAAAATATTATCGAACCAGTTTTTTTGATTTCTCTTTTATAATATCTGCTACCGGCCTGCCCTGGATATTACTTTCTAGCCAAGATAGAATATCCAAATATAAAAAGGATCTTTTCTCATAGGGATGGTCTTCATACTTTTTTAGGGTTGAATGTAGTTTTTTAAACTCATCTTTTATTTGATGAGGGTAAATGTCCCCTAAATTTTTAAGAAACTTAATCATCTCTTTCTGTACTTCGTGCAGGTCGTTCATTTTGATTAAGAATCTATACGTTTCTTTTAGCTGACTTTCAAGATGATAATCCATCCCTGCTTCATAGTGAGCTACCAAACTTAGTACTCTCGAGAAGCACATTAAATCTTCTCTCATCTTCAAAGATCTATTGTTGATGATTTTGGTAAGATATTCTATACATTTTCGATGATTTGCCATTCCGAAATAGAGACATCCAATCTTGTAATACAATACCATAATATGATGGTCATCAATTCGATTCCTAAATTCTTCAATTCCTCCTAATATCTCTTCGACCAGATATTCACCTTCAGCAAAACTACCTTCCAGAAAATGAACATTCAATTTATTATTGTAGATAAACTGAAACGATAATACTTCGATATTATCATCTTTTGGAAAAGTTTCATCAGCAATGGTTTCTTCAAATTGCAATAAGGTCGACTGCAACTGGGTTCTATCTTTAATCAAAAATAAAGACTCTAATAGATAATGATTTCCTCTTAAAAAAAAGACCGGATTAAGAATCATCATTTTAGGATTTTCATAAAAAAGATCGACCCATTTTTTTGAATATTTATAACACGATAAAAAATCCTGAATAATAAAACTGTACCATAAATGAGCCTTATATAACCAGAGCTTTTCTCTAAATCCCAACATGTTCCACTCATATTTTGGTAATTTACTATGAAAATAGTCAGTGATTACAGTATGCTCCTTATCATTTCTTACATAACCACTTTTGAGCATAAGACCATACAATTGTAGCGACAGGTTTGACAATTTACTCGTCAATACATTTTTCATGCTAAGCATTTTAGCTTCTATTGTCAATTCATCTGCTCTGCTATTAATACTTCGTGTTATGTATTGCGTTTCGATAATCTTTTCGAGCTCTACAATTTCATAAGCAATATTGTGTTCTTCATTTTCTTTTGCCAGAGATTTAGCTTTTTCTAAAATTTTTAAGCTTTGCTTATATAAACCTTTATGGTACAAAATTGATGCAAAATCAAGCTGTTCACGTATACTAGATCTAATATTTTGATGCAACGGACTTAACCGAAGGCTGATTAGTATTTGTTTGTATAAATGCGCTTTAAGATTAGAAAGTTGTTGTTTTTTTACAATTCCCTTTTTCACGATAAGATCTTCATCCAAAGTATCACTTTTATCTATATGATTAAAAAGTGCCAGAAACTTTGAGTCCGTATTTACACCTAACCTGCCTACATACACTTTAAATTGGCGTTTTTCAGATTTTGAAAGCGACTTTAACAAAACAAATAAAGGATCTTTTTGATCAGTAGTCATTGTAAGAAATTACACTTTAATTATTTGATTTAAAAGGACTTACGTTTTTATAAAAATAGTTTAGCGTTGTAAAACCAACCACCTAATACTTCCCTTTTGAATTGCCAAAATATAAATTCGTAAGAGATTTAAGAAACATCTGTTAAGAATATTTTAAAAAGATGTCATTTTTGAGTAAAGAGTAACTTCGTAATTCACGAAATCCTTATGAATAATAATAAAGTACAAATATTCGATACAACCCTGAGAGATGGTGAGCAGGTCCCTGGTTGTAAGCTTAATACAGAACAAAAATTAGTCATAGCAAGACAACTAGACTTGTTGGGTGTCGATGTTATAGAAGCAGGGTTTCCGGTTTCGAGCCCCGGGGATTTTAAGTCGGTAAACGAAATAGCAAAAATTGTAAAAAACGCAACAGTTTGTGGATTAACCAGAGCTGTAGTAAATGATATTAAAGTCGCTGCTGAGGCACTTAAATATGCAAAAAAGCCCAGAATACATACAGGGATAGGAACTTCAGAGTCTCATATCAAATATAAATTCAATTCTACACAAGATAAGGTGATCGAACGAGGTATTGCCGCAGTAAAATATGCAAAATCTTTTGTTGAAGATGTAGAGTTTTATGCAGAGGATGCCGGGCGTACCGACAATGAGTTTTTAGCACGAGTTTGTGAGGCTATGATCAAAGCCGGGGCGACTGTTCTTAATATTCCAGATACTACGGGGTATTGCCTACCAGAAGAATACGGTGCCAAAATCAAATATTTAAAGGAAAATGTTAAAGGAATTGATGATGTTATTATTTCTTGCCACTGCCATAACGATTTAGGTTTAGCAACCGCCAATTCTATTTCTGGAGCAATTCATGGTGCTCGACAAATCGAATGTACTATCAACGGTATAGGTGAGCGTGCAGGAAACACTTCGCTAGAAGAAGTTGTGATGATTATGAAACAACACCCCTATCTTGATCTTAATACCGATATCAATTCTAGATTACTATACGAAACCAGCCAAATGGTTTCTGATCATATGGGCATGATGGTACAACCCAATAAAGCTATAGTTGGCGCCAATGCGTTCGCACACAGCTCAGGAATACATCAAGATGGTGTGATCAAAAACCGTGAGACTTACGAAATTATTGATCCTGCAGAGGTGGGTGTAACAGAATCGGCTATTGTACTTACTGCGCGAAGCGGTAGAGCTGCTCTAGCGTATCGTGCAAAAAAAGTAGGTTATGAACTAACCAAACTACAACTCGATGATGTTTATAAAGAATTTTTAAATTTTGCAGACAGAAAAAAAGAAGTGTTGGATGAAGATATACATCAAATCATGAAAAACACGAAGGTAATGGCTGCATCTGTCGCCTAACCTTAGAAATATAAAACGTATCAATTTCTGGAGCAGTCGAGATAAAAGTAAAATTTGAGATTACAAAATAGTTGCTATTTCAACTGCACTAGATGAGATTAAGATTACATTTAAAATAAATTAATGAAAAAAACCTTATTTGATAAAGTTTGGGATGCACATGTCGTCAAAGAAATTAAAGACGGCCCACAAATATTGTATATCGATAAGCATCTGATCCACGAAGTTACGAGTCCGCAAGCATTTGCAGAATTAGAACAACGTGGTATTCCTATTTTTAGACCTGATCAAATTGTTGCTACAGCCGATCACAATACACCTACAGAAAATCAACATTTACCTGTAAAAGATGCATTATCCAGAAATCAATTAGCACAACTGACCACAAACTGTAAAAAAAATAATATAACCTTATACGGTCTCGGTCATAAATACAATGGCATTGTACATGTAATGGCACCCGAATTAGGCATTACCCAACCTGGTATGACCATGGTATGTGGTGATAGTCATACCTCTACACATGGAGCCTTTGGCACTATTGCTTTTGGAATAGGTACCAGTCAGGTTGCTCAAGTTTTTGCAAGCCAAAGTTTACTACTTCAAAAACCAAAAAGTTTACGTGTGAACGTTAACGGAACTTTAAAGGCCGGAGTGCTACCTAAAGATGTAATTCTTTATGTAATTTCTAAACTAGGAACAAATTCGGGTACCGGGTATTTTTGTGAATATGCCGGTAATGTGTTTGAAGAGATGTCGATGGAAGGTCGTATGACCGTATGCAATATGAGTATTGAAATGGGAGCTCGTGGCGGTATGATTGCCCCAGACCAAACTACTTTTGACTATATCCAGGGAAGAAAATTTGCTCCCAAAGGAGATGAATTTGAAAAGAAAGTAGCCTATTGGAAAACACTTCCTACAGATCAGGACGCTACTTTTGATAAAGAATATAATTTTGATGCTTCAGATATTGAGCCCATGATCACTTTTGGAACTAATCCAGGTATGGGAATTAAAATTTCGGATCATATCCCAGTAAAAGATAATCCTACTTTTGAGAAATCTCTGGATTACATGAATTTCAAAAAAGGACAGTCACTAATCAATCACCCCATAAACTACGTTTTTATTGGTAGTTGCACAAATAGTAGAATTGAAGATTTTAGAGTTGCCGCCAATTATGTAAAAGGCAAGAAAAAAGCGGATAATGTAACCGCTTGGTTCGTTCCCGGTTCTCAACAAGTAGCTGAGCAGATAATAGAAGAAGGTCTAAAAGACGTTTTTGAAGAAGCAGGATTTAAGTTACGTCAACCCGGTTGTTCAGCCTGTTTGGCTATGAATGATGACAAAATCCCCGAAGGAGAATATTGTGTTTCTACTTCTAATAGAAATTTTGAAGGCCGTCAGGGAAGAGGATCAAGAACAATACTGGCAAGCCCACTTATGGCTGCTGCAACTGCAATAGAAGGAAAAATTATTGACTTTACAAAACAAATGAATTAACCATGGATAGCTTCAAAAAACTAACATCCTCGGCGGTCCCTCTTGAAATTAAAAATGTAGATACCGATCAAATTATACCTGCCAGGTTTCTAAAAGCTACAACCAGAGAAGGATTTGGAGAGAATTTGTTTAGAGATTGGCGTTTTGATTTAGATGGAAATAGGATAGAAGATTTTGTACTCAATAATGAAACCTATAAAGGAAAAATTCTTGTCGCAGGAAATAATTTTGGTTGCGGGTCTAGTAGAGAGCATGCAGCATGGGCTATACATGATTATGGATTCAAAGTCGTTATTTCTAGCTTTTTTGCTGATATTTTCAAAGGAAATGCACTAAACAATGGTGTACTACCAGTTCAGGTTTCTCCCGAATATTTACAAGAATTATTTCATGAAATTGAGAAAGATCCAAATACCCAGATTGAAGTAAATCTTGAAGCTGAAAAAATAACTATACTAAGTACAGGAGCCCAATCAGGGTTTGAAATCAACACCTATAAAAAAACCTGCCTTATTAATGGATATGATGATATTGATTTTTTAATTAGTAACAAGGCGGAAATAGAAAAATTTGAAATATCAAGAGTATAAAATTAAATGGTTAGGCTAAGCTTGTCGAAACCTGTAAACACATAATAATAAACGAAACACTTCGACGCGTTTAGTGTCACAAAAAGAAGAAAGTTATGAAACTAGACATTGCAGTATTATCAGGAGACGGTATCGGTCCAGAAGTCACTGCTCAGGCCATAAAGGCTCTAGAAGCTGTTGCTCATGGTTTTGACCACTCCTTTATCTTCAAAGAAGCTCTGGTAGGCGCCATAGCTATAGATAAAACAGGAAATCCTTTACCAGACAAAACATTAGAACTCTGCGCAAATACTGATGCTGTTTTATTTGGAGCTATTGGAGATCCAAAGTATGATAATGATCCGAGCGCACCAGTACGTCCTGAGCAAGGATTATTAAAATTACGCAAAGAACTTGGCCTCTACGCCAACATAAGACCTGTAAAAGCCTATACTACACTTATAGATAAATCACCTCTTAAACCTGAGATTATAGAAGGTACCGATATTTCTATTTATCGAGAACTAACCGGAGGTATTTATTTCGGAAAAAAGGAATTAAGTGCAGATGGTACCGTAGCGTCAGATCTTTGTGAATATTCAAAAGCAGAAATTGAACGTATTACACATTTAGCCTTTAAAGCTGCTCAAAAACGAAGAAAAAAGTTAACATTAGTTGACAAAGCAAATGTATTAGAATCTTCTCGTTTATGGAGAAAAGTTGTTACCGAAATTGCAAAGGAGTATAGTGATATTACGCTGGATTTCTTATTTGTCGATAATGCAGCGATGCAAATGATTTTAAACCCAAGTCAATTTGACGTTATTTTAACCGAAAATATGTTTGGAGACATCATTTCTGATGAAGCTAGCGTTATTGGAGGATCCATTGGCTTATTAGCATCTGCCTCTGTAGGAGATACCTGTTGCATGTTTGAGCCCATTCATGGTTCATACCCTCAGGCAACCGGAAAAGGGATCGCAAACCCAATTGCTGCTATATTGTCTGCAGCTATGCTATTAGAGCATTTTGATTTATTAGGTGAAGCTACTGCAATAAGAGACGCTGTAGAAAAAGCACTAGAGCTAAATCTTACCACACCAGATTTAAATAGTAGTAATCCTTTAACTACAGAAAAAGTAGGAGACTTTATTGCCGATTATATATTAAATCCTGAAGATTCGAATATCAATTTCGAAAATATACACGTAGGGCAGTCTACAATAATTTAGAATATAATTATTCTGTTATGAAAAGCAACCAGAATTTCTCTTGGTTGCTTTTTTTATAAAATATTGTGTTATAAAGTTTATATTTGAAAGAATACAAAAAATATCTGTATTATATGAACACTAAAATCTTCATCCTTCTTTTTTTCTTTATTGCGAATAACATCACTGCGCAAGAAATCACTTGTTCTGTAAAAGACAGAGAGGTTTTTGAAGATAAGATTTTAAAGCTCAAGAGTGCATACTCGCCTACCAAAGCGTTTGGTGAAACTATAGTAGCTGTTGGAAAAACTTTTTTAGGCACTCCTTATGTTCCTAAAACACTAGAGATCGGACCAAAAGAATCTCTGGTGATTAACCTGCAAGGGCTGGATTGTACTACTTTTGTAGAAAACGTCTTGGTGCTAAGCTTAATGCTCAGAAATAACAAGAGTGATTTTGAAACCTATACCCAATATCTTGAAAAAGTACGGTACAAAAACGGAACCTTAGATGGGTATGCCTCACGATTACATTATTTTTCTGAATGGATTTCTGATAATGAACAAAAAGGAATACTTCAGAATATAACTGGAGAAGTTGGTGGCAAAGATGTTGCCAAAGACATTAATTTTATGAGTACCCACAGAGATCTTTATCCTTTTCTTACAGAGGATAAGAATTTTGAAGGTATTAAAAAATCTGAGGCAAGTATAAGTCAATTATCATTTTGCATCCTGCCAAAAGATCAAATTAGAGCCAACGAAAATTTAATTATCTCTGGTGATATCATTGCATTAACAACTTCAATTAAAGGATTAGACATCACCCATACGGGAATAGCCACAAAAGAAGAGGACGGTCGAATTCATTTACTACATGCTTCAACAGTGGGTGAAGTAGTGATTTCAAAATTGCCGCTGGTAGATTATCTAAAAAAAATCAAAAATAATACAGGGATTATTATTAGTAGACCTCAATGACTTCAAACATTAAAAAAAGTATACTAACTAGTAAACTCCTTGATCTAGTTTTTAATATTCATTTTGTTTTACTTTTTCAATATTAATACATATCACTTCCCTATTTTATTTCAACAATAGTTAAAATATGAATAGGAAAACCTAATCCTTTCTCTAATATGTTGTAAAGCCAATCCTAAATCGCTAATTTAGTGATGCTAATGAAAAAGAAAATAAAATGGTATTACCTAGAACAAATATTGAAAAAAAGCTAGAGAGACTACGTGCAAAAGAATTTGATCATGCTACATGGCAAGATCAGGTGCAAGAAATCTTTAGAAAAGATGAAGCGCGTAAAACCCATATTATCAAAAATTTGAATGCTTCTAGTAAAAACGTTACGAATTCTTTCGACTTTGACCAGCTAGACACACATAAAATATATCATCTGGATCAAATCAAAAAAATATGTATCACCTATAGACTTCGTTTTTTAGATACTAAATATTTCAAAGGTAAGCTTCCGGAAACAGCGTTCTCTGCTATTAAGGAATTAGAAAACAAACATCATAGCGAACTCAAAGGGTTTAAAATTATAGCACCATCAAAATTATTTAAATTAGAAAATGCTGATGACCCATTGCTTTTTGCACCTATGGGAAATGATTATTTTTATCTTGTTCATAAATGGGGGAACGACTTGCATCCGCTTCGTAAATTCTCGATGTGGTTTTTCAAAAGTTTCGAAAATTTGCTTTTTCTTACTTTTTTAGTTAGTGTTTTACTTACTTTTATGGTTCCTGATGGCTTATTTAGTAAAGAAAGTAACACATCAACATTTATTATGGTTTTTTTCTTTATGTTTAAATCAGTAGCGGCTGTTGTATTATTCTATGGATTTGCGTTGGGTAAAAACTTCAATACTGCCATTTGGAATAGTAAATATATTAATGCATAAGTGAATGTTGAACTTCTAAAAACCACATAACCTTTAGCATTAAATGAATGGAATGCTTTTAAAACATCATAAAAAGTAAGTAGTATTCAACGAGCGATATCAAGGTTGTTGTAAATTTAAACGTTATACTGTAAACCAGATTCTCTTCAAATGCTTAAAGATTTTATGAACATTTAGAAACGCAACTATTAATAAATCAAATATTTTATGTTTCCCGAAAGTAATTACGAAAGAGTATACACAGGCAGTCTCATTAACATCCAGTTTTTACAAACATTGCTTCAGGATCGAGGTATTAATTCGGTGACAAGAGATGACATGAAATCTGGTATGATGGCTGGTTTTGGTGGCGGAATACCGCATCATATCCAGCTTTTTGTCAAGAAAACTGATGTAGAAGATGCAATTCCTATCATCGAAAAAAGTTTGTCATAAAATTATGGAAAACGAAAACAAAACTCCTCGAAAAAAATGGGATTTAATGATTGGTATTGCTTTAGTACTATTTGGAGGATTGCGCCTTTATAATCGTTTACAGACGGAAGAAGAATGGGGATTTAGGTCCATGTTAACATTACTATTTATAGGATACGGAGGGTATCTTATATATCGTTACTTTCAGAGCGCTTCACAAGATTAAGCTTTTTTCTCAGCAATAAGACTCATTGCTCTTTCAGAAATTGCAGTAATAGATAAAGAAGGATTTACACCAGGGTTGGCAGATATCATTGATCCATCACAAACAAACATATTATCGTAACCAAAAACTTTATTGTTTTTATCAATAACACCTTCTGAAGGGTTGACTCCCATCACTGCTCCACCAAGAATATGAGCTGTTGAGGGGATCCCCGCAAGCGGTTCTAATGCAAAAACGGTTTCTTTTCCTTTAAGTAGCTTTGCATAACGCTTTGCTAAACCCAAAGACTGAGAAATAAAAGCTGATGGCTTCTTCCCTTCGGCGACCGAAGTGTTCATAACTCCCAAACTATTCCGTTTAAACTTCAGTGTGCTGTCTAAGGTTTGCATAAAAAGTAAAACAACAGTACTTTTCCCCCAATCCTTAATTGTATATAATTTGATATAAGACAGTGGATGTTTAATAAAACTTGTGATCATTTTTACCACTCTCACGATTGTATTTTTCCCATGGGTTAATGGCAAGTGTGATAATCGCCAAAACCCTGAACCCTTAGCATACCTTACGATCTCGACATGACTATGTTCATCTGTATTGAGAATAGACCCTATTGCCACTCCTTTAGACAAGTCTTTTTTACCATCTAGATTAGTAACACTAATAAGGCTTTCGTTGTTTGTTCGGATATCACATCCCAAGCGATCAGAAATTTTTGGTAACGATTTTTGTTTTAGTTTTAATAATAATTTTATGGTACCCAGTACACCGCCAGAAAAAACAACTCCCTTTGTCTTTATAGATTTTTTTGCCTTAAAAAAGTGTGTAGAAGACTTAAATTTTATTTCGTAGCCCTGATCATTAGGAATTACATCGTACACCTCGTGTTCTGCTAGTATCTCTGCTCCTAATTGTTGAGCTAAATACAAATAGTTTGTATCCAACGTATTTTTTGCTCCTACCCTACAGCCTGTCATACATCCTCCACAATAATTGCATCCTGTACGATCAGGACCTTTTCCTCCAAAATATGGATCTGAAACCGTTTCATTGGGTTTGCCAAAAAACACAGCTACATCAGTAGCTTCAAAATTTTCTTTTATATTCATCTCAGAAGCCAATACCCTAAGTGCTTTATCACCATCAAAAAAGGTTGGGTTTTTCTGTGCTCCCAGCATCTGCAATGCAGTTTGATAAAATGGTGCTAATTCTGTTTGCCAATCTGTAAGCTTACTCCAACTGCCAGAAGTAAAAAACTCTTTTTTTGGTACAGGTAATGTATTAGCATACACTAATGATCCTCCTCCTACACCGGTTCCAGAAATAACAACCAAATGTCTAAAAAAGGACATTTTCATAATACCAAACCAACTAAAAAATGGCATCCACAACCATTTCTTAAGGTTCCAGTTTGATTTCGGAAAATCTTGTGGTTTATACCATTTCCCTTTTTCGATGACTAGAACTTTATATCCTTTTTCAGAAAGTCGTAGCGCGCTTACAGAGCCCCCAAAACCACTACCAATAATTATATAGTCATATTCTTTTTCTATACTCATGTTTTTATTAGCATATATCCTATAATAAATGATTAATTTTGAATTAAAGTATAAAACAAAATCAAACTATATTATCAAATATAGTTTGATTTTAATAAATTATCAAGTATGGGAAGAAAATCTATACTCAAAAATCGAAAAGAGAAGAATAAAAAGGTAGAATTATGGACTCAAGGTATACTTCCAAAACTGAAAAATAAAGATCTGGGAGTTCTAACTATGGATGATTTGGCCGCTTTGATGAATAAAAGCAAGTCTACTATTTATCAATACTTTACAACCAAAGAAGAGATTTTTGAGTACATAACAGAAGTAAGAGTTACAAATTTGAAAACATATAAAGATGAAATTAGTAGCGAAATTTTATCATTAGACTATCATTATAAAACGCTTGCTAAAATTTTAGCTGAAGGTGCCAAAGACATATCAGCAAATTTCTTAAAACAATTACAACTGCATTATCCAAAAGCGTGGAAAATAATAAAAGATTTTTTATTTGGTTTACTCGAAGACCTTAAAGAGTTCTATTATATAGGAATAGAAAATAAATTATTCAAGTCTGTGTCTGTAGATTTACTAATAAAATTAGATGAATTTTTTATCATGCAACTCATCACTGACAATGTTTTTTTCAAAGAAAGTAAAGAAACGCTGGAGTCTTCAATAAAAAATTATATGTTCTTAAAATTTGAAGGTTTGATAAAATAATCATCATATGGGGCAACAAAAAAACTGCTAGTTTTCACTAGCAGTTTTTATTTAAATCTCTTTTTTTTTGTAATCAGATATAATTATAAAACTATAATCCTCAATGCTTTTTTAGTTACGTTCTTTCCTCTAATTGAAGCAAGATACATCCCTGACCTAAGATCTAAAGGCAATGATTGTTCAGATTTGTCAAGCACGTCTATTGTTTTAGAATACACGAGTGTACCTGCTAAACTATATACTTCTATAACGGCATTATTAATTGTATACGGAGAAGATATTCTAAAATCAGCTCCTAGAGATGCTGTAGGATATATAGTTGGAGCTGTTGTATTACCAAGAGACACTACTGGTTCTTCGTCAACTTCTTCCTCTTCATCTCTAGCTACTTGCTGTCCTTCATTAATTGAGCGTATTGCCCAACCATAGGACGTTACACCTCCATCAGTTACTAATCTAAAACGCATAGCGATTACATCACCTTCTTCAAAAAAGTCTAATAAATTGATAGTTTGTTCTTTAAATAATTCATCAGTAATACCAGAACCTGCATTGTAGGCTTCAGTCCACTCTGTAAATCTTGATGCATCATATATATCTAACTGAACCCAATTTTCTAGATCAGAAGAAGCTTCTATCGTTACAATGTCATAATATCGTCCTGGTGCTGGACCAGGTTCAACAATAGCAGCATCCTGATATGTGAAGTTTGCATTTGCTGCAGAAACCAATACTGGATGTTTTAAAACTGTACTATATTCAGCTCCATTAGCATATGGGTGTTCTGCGTTGTTAAGTACTTGCTTACTAACCGTACCAGCAAGATTATCTATCACGAATTCGTTTCCAAAAGTGTATACATCTTTGGCTTCAAATGTATCAACAGATACAAGTGCTGCTGGATCAGAAAAATTAATAATATCAAATTCTCTTATAGCCATTGTTGAAGCGTTTCCTTCACTATCTATAGCTTCTAAGCCAACAGAGTGCGATCCCTCTTTTAAATCATTTATAGTATAAACATACTCAACTCCTTGATCAATATTATCTGTGATTTGCGCTACTTCTTCTCCATCAACATAAACTACAATTGCATCTGCATTTTCATTTGTTTGAATGTAGTTTATAACAGCGTCTTGTCCTTCTACAGATTCTTGAGTTGCACTAATCAGCGTAGGGAGAGTAAAATACGATGGTGGCTCATATCCTGCTAATTCTTCAAGTTCTGCAGTCCAAACGCCTCTACCATGCGTAGCCATTACTACTTCATTATTAACTATTTTCATTTGCCAAACAGAGAATGCTGGTAATCCACCAAGCAATGCCCAGTTTTTACCTCCATCTAAGGTTTGAAAAACTCCAATATCAGTTCCTACCCATAACATATTTTCGTTAAAAGGCATTTCAACTAAACTGTGGATTGCTACATCAGGAAAACCTCTTTCTTCTCCGGTTGAAAAACCAGAAATATCTTCCCAGGTTTGTCCTAAATCTTCAGTTTTTAAAACTTTAGCTGCTCCTTGTCCAGAAAATAAAACATATGCTCTATTAGCATTTGTTGATGATGTTTCTACACCAGATATAAATAAATTATGTGCTTTATCATCTCTAGGATCTGCAAATATAGTAGTTGGCTGATAAGAAATTCCATTATCAGTAGAAACATGCATCACATAGCTTCCAGTTTCTGTCATTGCGTTACCTGCCCAAACAACATCAGGATCGGCTGTAGATACAGCAACATCTAATGCACTTGATGCTCCAACAGAGAAATTAGCTGGTATAGGTGTTAAACTCCAAGATTCTGCAAAATTTGTAGATCGCCAAACTCCACTAATCGAAGGACTAAAGACAACATCAGGATTATTATTTGAATTGGTAATTTTTGAGTAAAAAGGTGAAGTACCTGATCCTGATTCACCATGTCTTGCATTGAATCCGCTTCCATTAACAAAACGGGCAAAACCGTTAAATTGTGATCCTCCTATAAACTTATTTGGATCGTTATAATTCCAAAGTACTTCAAAACCGTCTCCACCTATAATAAAGTTATACTCAGTTTCATCATTAGCACTATCACCCGTAAAAGATATCCAAGTACCATTATCTTGAGCTCCGGCAGTATAATCCTGTACTCCATTACGCTTATCTGCTCCATAGAATTGTGTGCAATTAAGTCCTACTGCAGCTTGTGACCAATCATTAAGCGTTGTTCCTGGATCAGTGAGGTAATCTGTATGATAAACTCCTCCATCGTTAGAAAGAATCAACTTGAACTTTTTCTCTTTACCTTCGCTTGGGATATAAGTCAAACCATGTTGATCTACATGTACATAATTGTTTAATTCACCATTATAACCCGCAGCTATTGGCTGATACGTGTATGTTAGTGGCT
The DNA here is from genome assembly GCA_947495425.1 of uncultured Aquimarina sp. Lineage (GTDB taxonomy): Bacteria > Bacteroidota > Bacteroidia > Flavobacteriales > Flavobacteriaceae > Aquimarina. Next base: position 15,248 of record CANLYR010000026.1, on the reverse strand, counting down.
TACCAGAAACTTCTACTCTATACGTTACTACACCACCGGCATAAAAAATATTCTCATTATACGGATGTGCCATCAAAAGGTTATCATACCATCCTTGACCAGTAACTAAGTTTCCAGTTGCTGGTTCTCCATCATAAGCTAGTAGTGTAAATGTTTCCCCTGCATCATCTGTCACATAGAAATCGGTATTTACTGCTGTAGTTGCATTTCCTGATGGAGTATACACCCCTACAAAAACTTTATCAGAATTGGCTGGAGACACATCCAACTCAAAACGTGCATGTTCAGCGTTGTAATCGTTTCTATCTAATACTAATTTCCAGTTATATCCTCCATTCGTACTTTTGATAACCCCAACATTTTGCACACCAGCATACAAAATTGCACAACCAGGTGCAAAGTTTAAATCTTGCACGTTTCCTCCATCATAGGTATTTCTCCAGGTAGCACCACCATCACTGGTCACATAAATTCCATTATTAGCAGCAACAATTAGTTTATTAGGATCACTTGGATGTATTGCTAAACGACCAACTCCTCCAAAATCTTTGGTGTTATTAAGATATTCCCAACTACGTCCTCCGTTAATAGACTTAAGGATACCAATACCTCCTATAGCATCTAGATTACCAAAAGGCTCACCCGTACCTACATATATTGTATTAGGATCTCCTTTGCTTATCGCAACTGTGGATGTTGAAAGGCTTGGCACTTTATAATCTGTAAGGTTTTCCCAAGTAGTTCCTGCATCTCTGGTCACCCAAAGTCCCCCACCTACAGTACCTGCATACCAGGTATTAACATCATCCGGGGCAACCACTACACCACGTATTCTACCTGGTACATTAACCGGTCCACGCTCTGCAAATTTGATAATGCTTGCACTTTTATTCCTAGGTGCATTTTTAATCGCTTTTTGATGCTCAGTCATCATATATCCATCTTTATATGTAGATTCTTCTGCATCAATAGGTTTCATGATGTTAGCTACATACTCAGCCATCAACTCGATCCCTTTTTTCTTAGTGTAATCTTTTTTTGTTTTTTTTGTTTGTAAAGCTTCTACTGGCTTCATCTCTATTGCACTTTGTTCAGTCTTGTTTTGACAAGCTGTTACAATTAATGCTAGAAAAGCCAATACGAGCAATTTTTTAAAGTAAAGTTTGCGTATCATACTTAGTTATTTAAATTTATTATTATTATTAATTGAGTGTGAGTATTGTTACCGAGGACTTCCTCTGGATTGTCTGAACTTGGTTTTTGTTCCATACCAACATATGGAGTAAGCTTTAATGAAGTATTATCATTCCAATCAATAGCAGTTCCTCTAAAAGAACCTTGTTTTACAATAGCTTTAGTTTTTGTATTGTAAACTGTGTACTCTAAATGAAATGCTGGATCTCCTTGTTTACTTGTTTTTTTAACATGAAGCTCCATTGATTTGTCACTGTTAAATTTTGATGCAGTCGTATCGCTCACAATTGATTTAATTGATGCTGTTGGTAACTCATCTTGTGGAGTACTTTTTTCAGTAGTCTTACACTGAGCAAAAGAAAATATGGTTAAATTCAGAAAAAAAATAATGGTAATTTTTCTAAACAATATTGATTGTAATTTTCTACACATTCTAACTGTAACTATTTATCAATAGCCATTGTTTATCAGTTTAGTTAAGCTCTTATACTTCTGGGGCGAAGTGTGCTACATTACCTATTATGTTTCTAATTAATAATATAAAATATGCACGAGGTGGCGCAAGATAACTTTTATTTAACAATATTTACAAATAATCTTTAACCAAATTTAACAAATTTAACATTCATCGTGTATGAATACTTTGTTTTCATTATGATTAGTGCAAAATCAATATAATAATGATTAAAACCAATACAAATTCATCCTTAAGAAATATAACAAAAGGTTGTGGGCTACGATTTCATAAAATCTTAATAGATTAAACAAAAAAACCTACATAAAGTAGGCTTTTTTATCGATCATTTATTTTCATTTATGCATTTACTGCGTACAGTTTCTCTCGAAGCTCTTTTACCTTAGGATCTCTCATATATTCATCAAATGTTGCATAACGATCAATAACTCCATTTGGTGTTAACTCTATCACCCGATTACCTACCGTTTGTGCAAACTCGTGATCATGAGTCGTAAAGAGAACTGTTCCTTTAAATTTTTTGAGCGAGTTATTAAATGCGGTAATAGATTCTAAATCCAAGTGATTCGTAGGTTCATCTAGCATTACTACATTAGCTCTTGTCATCATCATTTTTGATAACATACAACGTACTTTTTCTCCACCTGAGAGTACATTGGATTTTTTAAGTGCTTCTTCGCCACTAAAAATCATTTTCCCCAGAAATCCTCTCAAAAAAACTTCTTCGCGTTCTTCTTCGGTAGTTGCCCATTGACGTAACCAATCCACAAGCGTCAGGTCATTCTGGAAATATTCACTATTATCAGCTGGCAGATAAGATTGCGTTGTTGTAATTCCCCAGGCAAATTTACCAGCATCTGCTTTTTGTTTATTGTTTAGTATTTGATAAAATGCCGTTGTTGCTCTTGAGTCTTTAGAAAAAACAACAACTTTATCACCTTTTGCCAAATTAACATCTATATCTTCAAATAAAACCTCTCCATCTAGGCTCGCAGCTAATCCTTCTACATTAAGAATTTGATCACCTGCTTCTCTTTCTCTTTCAAAAATTATTGCTGGGTATCGACGACTAGAGGGCTTAATATCTTCTATATTAAGCTTTTCAATCATTTTTTTACGAGAAGTTGCCTGCTTAGATTTTGCGACGTTAGCACTAAATCGCGCAATAAACTCTTGCAATTCTTTCTTTTTTTCTTCTGCTTTCTTATTTTGTTGTGCTCTTTGTCTGGCCGCTAATTGAGAAGATTCATACCAAAATGTATAGTTACCACTATATTGATTCATTTTACCAAAATCAATGTCTGAGATATGTGTACAAACAGCATCCAAAAAGTGACGGTCGTGCGATACGACAATCACCGTATTATCATAATTAGCCAAAAAATGCTCTAACCAAGAAATAGTTTCATAATCAAGATCATTTGTAGGCTCATCCATAATTAATACATCTGGTTTACCAAACAAACATTGTGCAATAAGAACTCGCACCCTTTGTTTTGTATCCAGATCAGACATTTGAGTATAGTGTAAGTCTTCTTTAATTCCTAAATTAGAAAGCATCGTAGCTGCATCACTATCAGCATTCCAACCATTCATTTCTTCAAACTGTACCTGAAGTTCCCCTATTTTTTCTGCATTCTCATCAGTATAATCGGCATACAACGCATCAATTTCTTTTTTTATTTTGTATAGAGGTTTATTACCCATAATAACAGTTTCTAAAACCGTATAGTCATCATATGCGTAATGATTCTGCTCTAAAACAGACATTCGCTTACCTGGTTCTAAATGTACATGACCCGAAGTAGGTTCTATTGCACCTGATAGGATTTTTAGAAATGTAGATTTCCCGGCACCATTGGCTCCTATGATACCATAACAATTACCTTGAGTAAAAGCTGTATTTACTTCATCAAAAAGAACTCGTTTACCAAATTGAACAGAGAGATTAGAAACTGATAGCATAGTTTAAAAAATGTAAAATTGAATTTGCCGCAAAAGTAGAAAAATCGATTCAGAACCTGAAACAATATACCGTTAATTTAAAACTATACTTCGAGAAGTGACGTATTCTATCATTTTCTGAATACATTAATTGTGTAAGACATAAAACTTGTGAGTCTGCTAATGTATTACAGAATGTGTTTTTATAATTAACGGATAATTAACAACCGTAGAGGATGATTCCTTTTATTTTTGATTGAAGTGCTTAAACTTTTTTGATTCTGGCAAAAAATAGTTGTTTCCTGATCAATTGAAGATTTTTTGAACTTTATCATTTAGTTATCTATAAAATAGGACAAATACATGCAATTTCGATTTTTAAAATACACTATCCAAACCATCTTTGTTTCGTATTGCTTATGCAGTTGTGATTCTTCTGATAAAATCATTCGCGAACATACTTATTTAGGAGGTGAAATTGTAAATCCAAATACAAATTACGTCATACTTTCTGATAGTAACGGAAACAAAGACACTATACAATTAGATGAAAACAATCGGTTTATATATAAAATTGAAAATATAGAGGATGGTATATACTTTTTTAAGCATAATCCCGAAAATCAGACTGTACTTTTAGAAAAAGGAGATAGTATAATGCTAAGGTTAAATACCATAGAGTTTGACGAATCTTTAGTCTTTACTGGTGATGGTGCCAGAAAAAATAATTTTCTGATCGATATATATCTACAAAATGAGGCTGAGCGAGAAAAATTACGAAGATCTGGGCTTAGGTTATCACCTTTATATTTTAAAAAAGATCAAGATTCACTACTCAAACCAAAATTAAAAGCATATCAAAAACTAACTGATAAATACGAGTTAAGTAGTTTAGCAAAAAAAATAACCCAAGCAAGTGTGATATTTGATTACTACACTAGGCACGAGTTATATTTTAATAGTCGCTATGGGATTGCCGGTCTCGATGTATCAAAAGAGCTACCAAACTCATTCTTTGATTACAGAAATGGCATAAATTTTAATGATAACGAACTCAAAAGATTATATGCATACAATAGGTTTTTAAACTATTACTTTACCAATGCATCATTAACTAATGATGCCAATGAATATATACCCTACAAAAACAAGACAGAAAACACAATTTATAAGTTAGATTTAATTGATAGCATAGTACAACATCCTTATATCAAGAACAACTTGTTTAGAAGGGTTACCACTAATTTTATATTGGATAGCAAAAATAATATAGAAGCTAATAAAGTTCTCACACATTACTTGTCACTTAGTTCGAACAAAAAATCTCAAAGAGAATTAAGAAAACTTTCTAAAGCAATTGCCAAATTAAGACCAAACAATACTTTACCAGAGCAACAACTTATTACTTCAAAAGGTGAAACAATAAAACTCTCTTCTCTTTATAACAATTCAATCACTGCATTCTATTTTTGGTCAATGGATAGAAAAGATCATTATACAAGAGCTCATACAAAAGCCTCTTATTTAGGTGCACGCTATCCAAATATTGATTTCATCGCTATTAATACAGATGATCAACAAACAAAAAATTGGTTAAAAACAATAAAAAGACATCATTACAACCTAAACTATGAATATGAATTTAAGTACCCTAAATGTTCTTCTGAAGAGCTCGTAATTCATAATCGAAACAAGGTTATCCTTGTCGATAAAGATGGTAAAATAATCAATGCCAATACGGATCTATTTTCTTCTGTTTTTGAAAAACAACTTATGAAGTACACAAAGGCAGCAAGTTTGCAAGACTAATGAACTTATAAGAAAGTCCAAGAGGCATTCAAAAGGTAAAGATTTTAGAATATCGAAACTAGCCTTAACTTATATAAATCTTTATTTTCAAGTAAAAAAGCAATTTTTTATGATCAAAAATTGCTTTTTTAGAAGGATATTATGCGTGGTATCTAATTTCCTTTTTTATAATCTGCTAAAAATTTCTCGAGACCTATATCTGTTAATGGATGCTTAAGTAATCCTTCTATAGAAGAAAGAGGACCTGTCATCACATCAGCACCAATCTTAGCACAATCAATTACATGCATTGTGTGTCGTACTGAAGCTGCCAAAATTTGAGTATCAAATCCATAATTATCGTATATTAACCTAATCTCAGCAATAAGATTAAGGCCATCTGTAGAAATATCATCTAACCTTCCAATAAAAGGAGAAACATATGTGGCACCTGCTTTTGCAGCTAATAGCGCCTGCCCTGCTGAAAAAACCAATGTACAATTTGTTTTGATACCTTTGTCGCTAAAGTATTTGATCGCTTTCACCCCATCTTTTATCATGGGTACTTTTACGATAATCTGATCATGTAGTTTTGCTAATTCTTCACCTTCTTCAATTATGCCGTCATACGCTGTAGAAATAACCTCTGCACTTACATCTCCTGTAACTATATCACATATTTTTTTGTAGTGATCAATAATATTTTCTTTGCCGGTGATACCTTCTTTTGCCATTAGAGATGGATTTGTAGTAACCCCATCAAGAACACCAAGATCCTGGGCTTCTTTAATTTGATCAAGGTTTGCAGTATCAATAAAAAATTTCATATGGTTGTGTTTAAATTTTATGTTTTTCTTATAGGCTACGAATATAAAAATAATCGTTGTGGATTAACAGGATCTTTCGTTAATTGAATTTAAAGATTTTAACTCTTAGCGTACATTAAATTATAACTTATAGTGATTCATCAGTAATTTTTCATACACTTTCCCAGGCAAAATTCTTTTTAAAACAATTGAAAATTTCTGCATAAATGCTCCTACTTTGTATCGTACTCTTGGGTTTTTAGTTGTAATGATCCTAAATACTGCTCTTGCCATTTCTAAAGGATCATTACCCGAGTCTACATGGTCATCCATTAACTTCAAGATATCTCCATATGGCTTTTCGTACGGAGAATCATCTAGTACCGGTGCGTGATAACGACCTGCAGCTATATTTGTGGCAAAATCACCCGGAGCTACATTTGTCATTTCTATATTAAATCTTTTTAGCTCCATCCTCCATGCCTCGGTAGTGATTTCTAAGGCCGCTTTAGAAGCACTGTAAATACCGCGATAAGGCAACCCCATATACCCTGCTATAGATGTTATATTAATAACCAAGCCACCACCTTGTTTTCGCATTAGCGGTAAAACAGCCTTGGTCACATTAACTGGTCCAAAATAATTTGTAGTGAAATTTTTTCTTATTTCCTCTTCAGGAATCTCTTCTATTGGGCCAGTAATACCTGCTCCTGCATTATTCACCAAGACATCTAATCGCCCATGTTTCTTTTCGATTGTTTGGATAGCTAATGCTATACTTTTTGTATCCGCCACATCCAATTGAAGGAGTTCAAATGGCTGAAAATTTGTAAATCGTTCAGGATTACGACTTGTACCATATACAATATACCCTTTTTCTGTAAGATATGCACCTATAGATTTTCCTATTCCCGAAGAACCTCCGGTAATTAAAATAACCATCGAATTTTGATCTGAACTCATGATGGCAAATATACAATTATGATTTTCGAATTATGAAAAGGAAACGAAATTTTAATCGAAGTAAGTTTCTCGAGGATTGAGTGTATAAATATCTCAAAAACACCGAGATTCTAATCACAATAAGGCACAAAAAAAGGCAAGCTACCTACATCACACTGCTACAACCGTCTACCTTTGCTGCGTTCCCGCCCTGGAGGATTCAACAGGAGCTAGTTGTGTAGGACTTGCCGACGCAAAGATACAATCTTTAGTATATAAAACAACGATTTTTTAAACCCAATTAAAATAAATATCTTGCTCTAAATTAAATTACAAAAATGAAGATCTATAACTCCTTCGCCATCATTATATTAAGCATATTCATTTTTGCTTGTGGAAGCAATCAGAAAAATAAAAAAAAATATTTCTCAATACTAACAGAGAATAATCAAAAGATATTTAAGCTTGGTGAAACAGTAAAAGCGAATATAAAAAATGATCAAAATATCAAAATCGACTCGGTAACCTACCTACTGGGAGATAGGCAAATAGTTTCAGAAGCAAATTTCAGCCTACAAGAAAAGATAGATGATGAATCTCTAGGAAAACACATCCTAAAAGCGCAGGTATTTTATGATGGAAATGTAGATACAATCACAAAAAAAATAACATTACTCAACAATCAATCCCCAAAATTATATTCATATAAAATTATTGCCGAATATCCTCATGATCAAAAAGCATTTACTCAGGGGTTAGAGTTTGCCGGAGACACTCTATATGAAAGCACAGGAAAAAAAGGGATGTCTTCCCTTAGAAAAACGAATTATAAAACTGGCGAAGTGTTCTTAAAAAAAGAAATTGATAATGCCTATTTTGCAGAAGGAATCACTATTCTCAATGACAAAATATTTCAACTCACCTGGCTATCCAAAGAAGGGTTCGTTTACGACACAAAAACATTAAACAAAATAGAGAGTTTTGCATACAATAAAAGTAAAGAAGGATGGGGACTATGCAATGACGGAAATCACATTTATAAAAGTGATGGTACCGAAAAAATTTGGATGCTGGATTCCAACACACTAGCAGAGCTACAATACATTCAGGTAGTCACCAATAAGGGTGTGAAATCAAAATTTAATGAACTCGAATGGATTGAAGGAAAAATCTATGCCAATACCTGGCAAAAAGACGGAATAGCTGTAATCAACCCAAAAAATGGCGCCTTAGAGGCAGTTATTGATCTTTCTGGGTTACGAGAAAGAGTTAGTCAGCATCAGGATCTAGACGTTTTGAATGGTATTGCATTTAAAAAAGACACCAAACAACTTTTTGTTACTGGCAAAAACTGGGATAAGCTTTTTGAAATCGAAGTTATTAAATAAAGCAGCGATTACAAATAAGACATAGCAACTATAGCATCAAGTTCCTGATCCCTGATTTTCAGCCTATAGCTTTATAATTGCAACACCATAATAAGTATATCGTTATTGTATATAGACGGATAATAAACCGTACCTTTGCGGCTTATTTTTATTTATATGAACAAATTTGAAGAATTAGGCCTGGGTGAAGCCATTATTAAGGCAGTAAATGATATGGGGTTTGAAACTCCTAGTGAGGTACAAGAAAAGGCAATTCCAATTTTACTTGAAGAAGACACAGATATTGTTGCTCTAGCACAAACCGGAACAGGAAAAACAGCTGCTTTTGGTTTTCCGTTAATCGAAAAAATAGATAGCAAAAGTAGAATCACACAAGGATTAATTTTATCTCCTACTCGTGAACTATGTTTACAAATTACCAACGAACTCAAAAATTATTCTAAGTTCATTCCTGATTTACGTACTGTAGCTATTTATGGTGGTGCCAGTATTATGGATCAATCCAAGGAAATTAAGCGTGGTGCCCAGATTATTGTTGCTACCCCAGGACGTATGCAAGATATGATAAATCGTAAAATGGTTGATATCAGCAATATTGGTTACTGTATACTTGATGAAGCCGATGAAATGCTAAATATGGGATTCTATGAGGACATAAATGCTATTTTATCTCACACCCCAAAAGATAAAAATACCTGGTTGTTTTCTGCAACAATGCCAAGAGAAGTTTCGACTATTGCCAAACGTTTTATGCATGAGCCTGTAGAAATTACTGTAGGACATAAAAATACCGGATCAGAAAATGTCTCACACGAGTATTATGTAGTAAACTCTCGGGATCGATATGCAGCGCTAAAAAGATTATCAGATGCAAATCCCGATATTTTTTCTGTAATATTTTGTCGTACAAAGCGAGACACTCAAAAAGTGGCAGAAAACCTTATCGGTGATGGGTATAACGCTGCAGCTTTACATGGAGATTTAAGTCAAAATCAACGTGATCTGGTGATGAAAAGTTTTAGAAATCGCCAAATACAAATGCTCGTTGCTACCGATGTCGCTGCTCGTGGTATCGATGTAAATGATATCACCCATGTGATTAATTACCAATTACCAGACGAAATTGAAACCTACACGCATAGGAGTGGAAGAACAGGACGTGCCGGAAAAAGCGGTGTGTCTATGGTAATTGTTTCTAAAAGTGAAATTAGAAAAATTAAATCTGTTGAGCGAATCATAAAAAAGAAATTCGAAGAAAAAGAAATACCTAGTGGTGAAGAAATTTGTCAAATACAATTGTTCCATCTAGCTAGTGATATAAAGAAAGCAGAGATAAATCACGAAATTGATAAATATCTTCCCTCGATAAATGAAGTATTAGAAGAATTTACTAAAGAAGAGCTAATTAAAAAGTTTTTTTCTGTAGAATTCTCACGTTTTTATAACTATTACAAAAAATCCAGGGATTTAAGCGTTTCCAGTCGTGATAGAGATGGTGATTCTCGCAATAGTGACGGCACAACCCGTTATTTTATCAATGTAGGAGAAAAAGACGGATATGATTGGATGACCCTAAAAGACTTTTTGAAAGAAGTATTAGATTTGGGTAGAGACGCTCTAAGCCGGGTTGACGTTAAAGAAAGTTTTTCTTTCTTTAATACCGCATCAGAACATCAAGAAAAAGTCCTTTCTATTTTTGAAGATTTCAAAATGGAAGGAAGAAAAGTTAATGTAGAGATTTCTAAAGATTCTGGCCGCAGAGGAGGAAAACGTCGTCGCGACGGTGGTGGTTATAAAGGTAAACGCAGAAGCGAAGGTTTTAAGCCAAAAGGCAGAGGTCGTTTTGATAAAAAAGAAGATAGGGATAGTGGAAATCGTAGCAGAGATCGAAGAAAACGTAGTAATCGCAGATAAACTAACTACCTCGTGATCATAGTTTAACAAAGTAATGTGATTTCTGGCTCGATTTTTATGTTATCTTATTTAAAATTGAACGTCATATTTTAGTACATGAAGAGAATTTTACTTTACATACTATTCATTACCGGCATAACAACTTATGCCCAAGAGGATACCCCAGATACAACTTCTGGTTCGATATCAGGAAACGTATTAAATGCGGCCACAGAAAGAACACTCGAAAACGTTCATATCGTCAATCTTAGCCAGGTGATTGGTACCATCACTGATAATGACGGTGGTTTTTCTATTCAGGCAAAAGTTAATGATACACTATATTTTAGTTATATCGGATACAAACCGCTACGTATAAGAGTCACTAATGATTGGGTAAAATTTGGAGATGTAAAAATTAAAATGACCGAACTGGGAATTGCCCTTGAAGAAGTTGTAGTTGCCGACGTACAATTAACTGGGTATGTAGAAATTGATGTTAAAAGAATTCCTATATATAATAATTACCGATACAGTATTGCAGGACTAAACTCTGGCTATGAAGGAGGAAGTAGACAACCCGGAGCTGTCAATAAAGTTCTTGGAGCTATTTTTAATCCTGCCGACTTTTTGTATAATATATTCAGTAAACGATCAAAAGAGTTGAAGAAATTGCGTAAAATGAAGAAAGATGATGAAATCAGAAACCTTCTTGAAACAAAATTTGATAGAGCTACTTTGATGGCACTACTACAAATTGATCGTTTGGATATCGATGAAATTCTCAGAAATTGTAATTATTCTGTAGACTTTATCAGGTTTGCAAATGATCTTCAAATATTAGATGCTATAAGTGAATGTTATGAAGAATATAAAGTTTTAGACAGGAAATAATTGTACTATTAGATTTACAACCCAACCCTACCACTATACCAAAAAACCTAAATTTTTAATTTATCGTTATCAATAAAAATTAATAATACGCTAATCATTTTCATGATACCGTGCAATAATTTGCTCATGACTCTTAATCGCTTTCTTTGCCCATTCCATTCTCTTATATAATTTCTCAACTTCTGACAATTCCCACTGAATATTAGTTTTTCTTAATTGCGAAGTAACATGTTGTAATATTATAGCCGCAGAAACTGATATATTAAGGCTTTCTGTAAAACCTACCATAGGAATATGTAGTATACAATCTGCAGACTCTAATACGGTATCACTCAACCCTTGTTGTTCTCTACCGAAGAAAAAAGCAGAAGGTTTCATTACATCAAACTCTTGTAAGACCATAGAATTATCATGGGGTGTGGTTGCTACGATTTGATATCCTTTGCTTTTTAATGTTGTCAAACAATCTTTTGTAGTTGGATATCGATTTACATCGACCCATTTCTGTGCTCCCATAGCAATTTCACGATCAATACGTTTTATATTTACTTCTTCTATAACGTGCACATTTTGAACCCCAAATACATCACAGCTTCGTATAACCGCACTGGTATTATGCAATTGATATACATCTTCGATAGCAACAGTAAAATGATTTGTTCTTTTATTTAAAATCTTTTCATATAACCCTAATCGCCTTGGTGTTAGAAATGACTCTAAATATTCTACAAGCTTTATATCTACCATAACTGCAAAAATATAAAAACATCAATGATATCTGTGTAATAAAAAACTGCCTAATTAATAAAATCAAGCAGTTTTTGAAACTATTTTAATGTTATATGATCTGATACAACATTTTTGAATCAGTAGTACTATATCTGAAGATTAAAAGTACTACTTGTTTTCTTTCAACAATACATCTACTAAAAAAAACCTCCCGAAATTACCCCTAACAACAGGAGGTTTAAGTAAACACATCGTCAAAATGCTTCTTTAAAAACACCTACACAAATTGTAGTAGTTTTAATTTTTTCTTTTCATAGTTAAAAATCGTAATCATATGGTTTGATATCTTTTGGTACAATATCTGGATGACCCTTACTAAAAAAATACTGTAAATCAATTCATTAAAACGAGATAAGGCATAGTCGCGATAAAAAAGCTTTGGCGAAACGCTAACACTAAATGTTAATAAAATGCTAAAAACCTTACGGAATTCCGTAAAAAATAATTTTAAATTCTTATATTTCGATCTGCGAAAAAGGTGTGAATCTAGGGATAGAATCTCTTGTGTAGAAAGATACTTTTTGCATTTATTGAGATAATACAAGAAATGATTTCTAAAGCAAAGAAATAAAAATCCTGTCATAATGATTAATTTAATTATTAATTGTTATCTAAGCCCTGCTTTTGTTGGCTCGCCAAAGTTTTACAATTGCAGGGTTATTTAATTTTTTAATAAGCCATTTAATTATAGTAATGACTTTATTAAATCTATATTAATTTTATAATGCACATTCGCTACACTTTATATATAAACGAAATTTTACTTAGCATGACTATTATACTTACTTAACATTAAGTCTATAATAACAAAGAAAATAAGTAATTTAATATTCAAGAATTACTTCAGTAAAACAGCTATAAAATTTTATACTAAATATAGCTACAATTTGTTAAATTATTAAATTAAATACCACATAAAAATTACGTTAAAACCATAATTTTAAAAAATTGTTATAAATTGTAAATCATACTGTTATCCTACTTTATCACGATAAATTCGCTTCGTCGATTCAGTTGGTGTTCTTCATTACTACAATCTATTGCATTAGCGCACTTATTTACCAGAGCAGTTTCGCCATATCCTTTTCCAGTGACACGCGATATATCAATCTTACCCTTCTCAGTAATATACTCCATGGTACTTTTTGCTCGTCGTTCACTCAGGTTCATATTATATTCATCACCTGCCCTGCTATCAGTATGAGATCTTACGTCTATTTTTAACTCTGGGTATTGTTGCAAAGCAGCTATAATCTTTTGCAATTCTACTTCTGCATCAGGGCGTATAAAAGACGCATTAAGATCAAAATAGATAGTTTGCAACCCTAATAATTTAGCCAGATCATCACCTGGTTTCACTTCTATACCTGCTAATCCACCTTTGGTTAGCTTTAATGCTAAATCATGTTTGTACTCTAATACATTGTTGGCGGTAAGTATAACCTCAGTTGGTTTATATTCAATTTTAGTAGCTCTCACAAGATAAGAAGTATCACATTCGAGATCAAATTTGTACATTCCGCTAGCATCGGTTATAGTACGATGTAATTCGTTATTATTCTCATCCATCAAAATCACTTCTGCCGCTGTCAATTTATTTTTTGAAGCAGCGTCAGTGATCACTCCTGTTACATATTGTCTACATTCAGTGATGAGATCGTCTGTCTGCTTAAAACTATAAATATCATCATTTCCTTTTCCTCCTGCCCTATTGCTTGCAAAATATCCAATCTTAGTATCCTCATTTAATACAAAAGTAAAATCGTCTGTAGAACCATTTACTGGTTTTCCTACATTATAAGGAATTGAAAACCCGTTTTCTTCAGGAACTGCAACAAAAATATCCAATCCTCCTAATCCAATATGACCATCGCTAGCAAAGTATAAACGCCCTGAATCACTAATGTAAGGAAAAGTCTCTCTCCCTTCAGTATTAATCTGATCCCCTAGATTTTTTGGCTGCCCAAAAGTACCATCATCATTAATATCAATTACATATAAATCAGAAAGACCTCTACTATCAGGCATATCACTGGCAAAATATAATTTCTTACCATCTGCACTTAGTGTAGGGTGAGCTACAGAATATTCATCACTATTAAATGGTAATTCTTCTATTTCTTTCCATGTATCTTCAACTAATTTGGCTCTATAAATCTTTAATAGAATATTCCCTTCTGCATTTTTACCTAATCGTTTTTTTGTGTAATTATTTCTAGTGAAGTAAACCGTTGCTCCATCTTTGCTAAAAGAAGTCGAAGATTCATGAAATTTAGTATTGATCTTACCCTTTATTTTTGTAGGTGTTTTTAATATTCCGTTACCTTTTATAATTTCTGACGAAAATAGATCTAAGAAAGGCATTTCATTCCATTCGTGTACAGTTTTGCTCATGGTCCCTACCCCTCTAGAGGATGCAAATACTAATTTTCCTTGATTGTTAAAACTTGGAGCATAATCTGAATATTTAGAGTTTGTGGTAAGTTTAAGCAATCTAAATTTACCCGACTGTAATTCTATAAAATTAAGATAATCACGGGTATTCATAAAAAACTCAGCACGCTGATCATCGGCAGACAATTGATTAAACTTTTCCATCATTTTATCTGCATCATCATACCGCTTAACATTTTTTAGACATTGCGAATATCTAAATATATATTCTGATGATACTTCTTCCATATACATATTTATCAATTTTTCATACCAGGTAACAGCTTGATCAAGTTCTGCATTAAAATAATATGAATCTCCTAATTTTTTAAATAAGTCAGCAGAAGAATACCCACTCTCTGCTACTTTTTGATATATTTTTCGAGCATCTACAAAAGCAAAACGATTAAAGTTTTCATCAGCCTTAGCGAGCTGTTTATCTTGCGAAAAGATAGTGCCAGATACAAGTATACTTAGAAATAGTAGGGTAGCATATTTTCTTATAATCATAATGGTGTCTTTGTAATCTATCTATAAACTTAAAATTAAGATTTCCGTAAATACGAAAGTTAATACTGAATTTCAATGTAAGGCATACTCTCGAAAATGATTTTAAAATTAAAAGAAACGTGGTGTTAGCATCCTGTTGTACTTCTTGAACAGTTCAAAACGTAGCATCACCTCATAACTCCCATCATTAAA
>CANLYR010000025.1 GCA_947495425.1 uncultured Aquimarina sp. | reverse complement strand
GCTACGATATTGGTCAGGTTCAGATTTGTTGTTGATCCATCCTCATCCACATAATCGATACTGGCATTATCAGCATTGAGTGCGATCGTAGTTAGGGTTTCTAATCCAGCTACATCAATATTTGTAGTTGATCCATCTTCATCGGTATAGGTAAAGGTTCCATCTGCATTGGCTACAATGGTAGTCAACGTTTCTAGATTCTGAACAATGTTTGTTAGATTCAGATTCGTTGTTGATCCATCTTCATCCACATAATCGATACTGGCATTATCGGCATTGAGTGCTATGGTGGTTAGGGTTTCTAATCCAGCTACATCAATAGTAGTAGTTGATCCATCTTCGTCGGTATAGGTAAAGGTGCCATCAGCATTAGCTACAATAGTAGTCAACGTTTCTAGATTCTGAACAATGGTAGTCAGGTTTAGATTCGTTGTAGATCCGTCTTCATCCACATAATCGATACTGGCATTATCAGCATTTAGTGCTATGGTGGTAAGCGTTTCTAATCCAGCTACATCAATAGTAGTAGTTGATCCATCTTCATCGGTATAGGTAAAGGTTCCATCAGCATTAGCTACAATAGTAGTCAACGTCTCAAGATTCTGAACAATGTTTGTTAGATTCAGATTCGTTGTTGATCCGTCTTCATCCACATAATCAATACTTGCATTATCAGCATTTAGTGCGATCGTAGTAAGGGTTTCTAATCCAGCAACATCAATAGTAGTAGTTGATCCATCTTCATCGGTATAGGTAAAGGTACCATCCGCATTGGCTACAATGGTAGTCAACGTTTCCAGATTCGCTACGATATTGGTCAGGTTTAGATTCGTCGTTGATCCATCCTCATCGATATAATCGATACTGGCATTATCAGCATTTAGTGCTATGGTGGTAAGGGTTTCTAATCCAGCTACATCAATAGTAGTGGTTGATCCATCTTCGTCAGTATAGGTAAAGGTTCCATCTGCATTGGCTACAATAGTAGTCAACGTTTCTAGATTCTGAACAATGTTTGTTAGATTCAGATTCGTTGTAGATCCATCCTCATCCACATAATCGATACTTGCATTATCAGCATTGAGTGCTATGGTGGTTAGGGTTTCTAATCCAGCTACATCGATATTAGTAGTTGATCCATCTTCATCGGTATAGGTAAAGGTACCATCTGCATTGGCTACAATGGTAGTCAACGTTTCCAGATTCGCTACGATATTGGTCAGGTTTAGATTCGTCGTTGATCCATCCTCATCGATATAATCGATACTGGCATTATCAGCATTTAGTGCTATGGTGGTAAGGGTTTCTAATCCAGCTACATCAATAGTAGTGGTTGATCCATCTTCGTCAGTATAGGTAAAGGTTCCATCTGCATTGGCTACAATAGTAGTCAACGTTTCTAGATTCTGAACAATGTTTGTTAGATTCAGATTCGTTGTTGATCCGTCTTCATCCACATAATCGATACTGGCATTATCGGCATTAAGCGCGATCGTAGTTAATGTTTCTGCAATTGCTACTGAAGAAACATCAACATAAAGTCCTCCATCTGATCCTGCCGTAATATCATTTTGAGGATCTGCACTGATTAGAATTAAGTTAGTTGTCGATCCATCTTCATCAGTATAGGTAATGGTTCCGTTTGTATTATTTATAATTGTCGTTAACGTTTCTAGATTCGCTACGATATTGGTCAGGTTCAGATTCGTTGTAGATCCATCCTCATCCACATAATCGATACTTGCATTATCAGCATTGAGTGCTATGGTGGTTAGGGTTTCTAATCCAGCTACATCAATAGTAGTAGTTGATCCATCTTCATCGGTATAGGTAAAGGTGCCATCAGCATTGGCTACAATGGTAGTCAACGTTTCTAGATTCGCTACGATATTAGTCAGGTTCAGATTCGTCGTTGATCCGTCTTCATCCACATAATCGATACTGGCATTATCGGCATTGAGTGCTATGGTAGTAAGCGTTTCTAATCCAGCAACATCAATAGTAGTTGTAGATCCATCTTCATCAGTATAGGTAAAGGTTCCATCTGCATTGGCTACAATGGTAGTCAACGTTTCTAGATTTTGAACAATGGTAGTCAGGTTTAGATTCGTTGTAGATCCATCTTCATCGACATAATCGATACTGGCATTATCAGCATTAAGTGCGATCGTGGTAAGGGTTTCTAATCCAGCTACATCAATAGTAGTTGTAGATCCATCTTCATCAGTATAGGTAAAGGTACCATCTGCATTGGCTACAATGGTAGTCAACGTTTCTAGATTTTGAACAATGGTAGTCAGGTTTAGATTCGTCGTTGATCCATCCTCATCGATATAATCGATACTGGCATTATCAGCATTTAGTGCGATCGTAGTAAGGGTTTCTAATCCAGCTACATCAATAGTAGTGGTTGATCCATCTTCGTCGGTATAGGTAAAGGTACCATCCGCATTGGCTACAATGGTAGTCAACGTTTCTAGATTCTGAACAATGTTTGTTAGATTCAGATTCGTTGTAGATCCATCCTCATCCACATAATCGATACTTGCATTATCAGCATTGAGTGCTATGGTGGTTAGGGTTTCTAATCCAGCTACATCAATAGTAGTGGTTGATCCATCTTCATCGGTATAGGTAAAGGTGCCATCAGCATTGGCTACAATAGTAGTCAACGTCTCAAGATTCTGAACAATGTTTGTTAGATTCAGATTCGTTGTTGATCCGTCTTCATCCACATAATCAATACTTGCATTATCAGCATTAAGTGCGATCGTAGTAAGGGTTTCTAATCCAGCTACATCAATAGTAGTAGTTGATCCATCTTCGTCAGTATAGGTAAAGGTTCCATCTGCATTGGCTACAATGGTAGTCAACGTTTCTAGATTCTGAACAATGTTTGTTAGATTCAAATTCGTTGTTGATCCGTCTTCATCCACATAATCAATACTTGCATTATCAGCATTTAGTGCGATCGTAGTAAGGGTTTCTAATCCAGCTACATCAATAGTAGTTGTAGATCCATCTTCATCAGTATAGGTAAAGGTACCATCTGCATTGGCTACAATGGTAGTCAACGTTTCTAGATTCTGAACAATGTTTGTTAGATTCAAATTCGTTGTTGATCCGTCTTCATCCACATAATCAATACTTGCATTATCAGCATTTAGTGCGATCGTAGTAAGGGTTTCTAATCCAGCTACATCAATAGTAGTTGTAGATCCATCTTCATCAGTATAGGTAAAGGTACCATCTGCATTGGCTACAATGGTAGTCAACGTCTCAAGATTCTGAACAATGTTTGTTAGATTCAGATTCGTTGTTGATCCGTCTTCATCCACATAATCAATACTTGCATTATCAGCATTAAGTGCGATCGTAGTAAGGGTTTCTAATCCAGCTACATCAATAGTAGTAGTTGATCCATCTTCATCGGTATAGGTAAAGGTACCATCCGCATTGGCTACAATGGTAGTCAACGTTTCTAGATTCGCTACGATATTAGTCAGGTTCAGATTCGTCGTTGATCCGTCTTCATCCACATAATCGATACTGGCATTATCAGCATTGAGTGCTATGGTGGTTAGGGTTTCTAATCCAGCTACATCGATATTAGTAGTTGATCCATCTTCATCGGTATAGGTAAAGGTGCCATCAGCATTGGCTACAATAGTAGTCAACGTCTCAAGATTCTGAACAATGTTTGTTAGATTCAGATTCGTTGTTGATCCGTCTTCATCCACATAATCAATACTTGCATTATCAGCATTTAGTGCGATCGTAGTAAGGGTTTCTAATCCAGCTACATCAATAGTAGTAGTTGATCCATCTTCATCGGTATAGGTAAAGGTACCATCAGCATTGGCTACAATAGTAGTCAACGTCTCAAGATTCTGAACAATGTTTGTTAGATTCAGATTCGTTGTTGATCCGTCTTCATCCACATAATCGATACTGGCATTATCAGCATTAAGTGCGATCGTAGTAAGGGTTTCTAATCCAGCTACATCAATAGTAGTTGTTGATCCATCTTCGTCGGTATAGGTAAAGGTTCCATCTGCATTGGCTACAATGGTAGTCAACGTTTCTAGATTCTGAACAATGTTTGTTAGATTCAGATTCGTTGTAGATCCATCCTCATCCACATAATCGATACTTGCATTATCAGCATTGAGTGCTATGGTGGTTAGGGTTTCTAATCCAGCTACATCGATATTAGTAGTTGATCCATCTTCATCGGTATAGGTAAAGGTGCCATCAGCATTGGCTACAATAGTAGTCAACGTCTCAAGATTCTGAACAATGTTTGTTAGATTCAGATTCGTTGTTGATCCGTCTTCATCCACATAATCAATACTTGCATTATCAGCATTAAGCGCGATCGTAGTAAGGGTTTCTAATCCAGCTACATCGATATTAGTAGTTGATCCATCTTCGTCAGTATAGGTAAAGGTTCCATCTGCATTGGCTACAATGGTAGTCAACGTTTCTAGATTTTGAACAATGTTTGTTAGATTCAGATTCGTTGTTGATCCGTCTTCATCCACATAATCAATACTTGCATTATCAGCATTAAGCGCGATCGTAGTAAGCGTTTCTAATCCAGCAACGTCAATAGTAGTTGTAGATCCATCTTCATCAGTATAGGTAAAGGTGCCATCTGCATTGGCTACAATGGTAGTCAACGTTTCAAGATTCTGAACAATGTTTGTTAGATTCAGGTTCGTCGTTGATCCGTCTTCATCAACATAATCGATACTGGCATTATCGGCATTGAGTGCGATCGTGGTTAGGGTTTCCAGGTTAGATACATCGATAGTAGTAGTTGATCCATCTTCATCAGTATAGGTAAAGGTACCATTTGTGTTTTCAATAATAGTAGTTAATGTTTCAACATATATGGATAAATCAACACTGCCCCCATTTTCCAAAGTTAATTCATTGGTGGTGGTGTTTAATGAAATTTGTTGGTTGTCTGTACCTACAAAATTAATAGGTCCGGAAATAGTATTTCCATTGTCAAAAGTGTAAGTTCCATCACCATTATCAGCAAGTTGCGCTTTATTTATTGTAACAGCTATATTACTTTCATTTGTATACGTAAATGAACCATCATTATTATCTATTATAAAAGTGATAGTTTCAGAAGCAATACATAAAGATTGCCAACTTGAACCATTGTACTGGAATACGCAGTTTTGATCAGTATTATAGACCATTGCACCTGTTAATGGTACAATCGCATTCATTTGGCTGTCACTAACCCTTGTGATTACAAATACTTTATCTGCACTTTGAAGTTCTAAAAGTGAAGAGGAATCTATAATACTAGGATCGTCTCCTATCTTTACTTGGGAAAGTAGGCTACTGAAATTCAAGAAAAGAAGTAGAATTAGGGTAATTCTTAAGTTCATAGTATATGGGAATTTCTTATTTCTTTAATAATAGTATTTTCGCAAAAAACTAATTTTGGGGCTATAGGCAACCAATAAATAATAGGTGCACGATAAATTATTAGTAATAATACATATATTTTAAAAATGTTTATAACTTTATTAACAAAAATACATTTTTTTTCGGATTAAACGCAATTTTTGACGATTAAATACGGTTTTCACGTAATTTGATTACCTGTTAATACTTTTATTTTTGTTTTATTTTTTGTTCTTATTAAATTAAAACTTATTACATTTGCCGTCACACTTGCGGGAGTAGCTCAGTTGGTAGAGCGTCAGCCTTCCAAGCTGAATGTCGCCAGTTCGAACCTGGTCTCCCGCTCAATGCCTTATCATTTTTGATTGGGCATTTTTTATGTGATGTATTTTTAGCACTGGTTATATATTCATATTTTTGAATTTATATACTTACTTACGTAAAAAAGTATAGTGTGGTTTTTTTATATTCTTATTTCTTTTAAATTGTAGAGTCAATACTTAATAATACCTACAATATTTAATTTTTCACAAAATATCCATGAGATGTATGTTCTGATTAAACCTCCCATATTTTATTATATTTACAAGAAAATATACTTTTATGAAGACAAAAAATTTTTTGATGAACTATGAAAAAATTATACAAGATACTAGTTCACAGAAGATTTTATTAAGTATACTCATTGTTACCTTAATTGTTTTTAGTCCAGTTTTCAATACCTCTGAATTTTTTACATACGATGATAATTGGTATATATATGAGAATGAAAATGTAATTAATTTTTCTTGGGAATCCGTAATAAACATATTTACGACACTTCAAGGAGGACAATATTCTCCATTGGGAGAGGTTTATCACTCATTTTTATATTACTTATTTGGTAAAAATGCAACTGCCTTCAAGATATGTGCATTATTGGTGCATTTTCTAAATGTATTTTTATTGTTTAAAATTTTTAACAATATCTTTCAGGATAAGTTACTCATTACAATTGTGGTTTTGTTCTTTGCAATACATCCAATGCAGGTTGAAACCATTGGTTGGATTTCTGTTATTTTTAGAAATGCTGTTTTCTTTATGTTTTTAGGATATATGTTTTATTTGAAATATATAGAGCATGATTTTGAAAAGTATAGATTAATTCCTGTTTTAGTTTGTTTTATATTTGCTTTTTTGACGAAAGAACAGGCTATTTTGTTTCCGGTGGGTCTTGTACTTATCCGTATGATGAAATTTGATTTCTTTTGGAATAAAAGATTCATAGTAGAAATATTATGTTGGGCGGTTGTAGCATTAATTTTAGGTTTAATAACCATAGAAATTACAAAAACCGGAGGGCCAAGTATTGTAGATAGAAGCGTTTCATTCGATGAAAAGGCTGGTTTGTTGGTAAAAACTATCTCAGCTTATAGCTATAACTTTTTATTTCCGTTTGAATTGTCATTTTCTTATCCTTATCCCACTGATAAATTGAATATTTCTTTTTTTAATATGTTAGTTGTTGTTGGATTACTAATTACTGGAGTAATTATTTCTTTTAGGGATAAAGTGTTTAGATTTGGCTTTTTATGGCTTATAGGGTTTTTAAGTCTTGGTTTAGCATTTTCCTTTTTTCATTTGAGAGATTCTTTTATGGCAGATCGTTATAGTTATTTGGCAGTAATAGGTTTTTCGTTATTACTATATTGGATATTATCTTATTCTAAAAAAATACTTTCAACCAATATCTTGTTTTTGGTATTAGTTTCATATTTTTCGATTTCTTATGCAATCTTATCCTTTAATCGAATTTCTGTTTTTAAAAATTCTAAAACAGTGTGGACTCAAGCAGTGGAAGTGAATCCAGAAAATCAGTATGCACATAACAGTTTAGGTTTTTATTATAGAAATAAGAACCAAATAGATACTGCGTTTTCTTATTATAAAAAAGCGATAGGAATAGATTCAAATTATTATTTGGCCCATAGTAATATAGGTAAGGTTTATTTCAATAGAAAACAATATGATAGTGCTTTATTTCACGTGACCAAAGCTATATCGATAAACCCGTCTTATAAACGCGCATACATCAATAGAACGGCCTTGTATAAGAAAATGAACAAATTAGATTCTTTAATTCCTGATTTAGATAGATTGTTATTTTTTTTTCCTGATCATCCAGATTACCTAAAAGAAAGAGCTTTAACATACTTTAAGCTTAAAAAATATGATAAAGCTATTATGGATGCATTGGTGCTAAGTAAGCTTACACCTGATAACCCTTTCCCAAATTATCTCATAGGGCATAGCAGTCTAATGGCTAAGGATTATCCGAAAGCCAATAAATTTATGGATAAGGCTATTGCTCAAAAAGGAGATGATGGTAATTATTATTTTATACGCTCGTTATGTCGTTTTAGAATGAACAGAAATTTAGATGCTTTGAATGATGCTATAAAAGCAAAAAAATTAGGACATAATGTTAATAAAGTCTATTTATCAGGATTGATACAAGAAATTAAAAAAGGAAACAACTAATGATACTTATTGATACTTAATGAAACTATCTATAGTCATACCCTGTTACAATGAGGAAAGTAATATCGAAGAGCTTTTTAATGAATTAAAGAAGGTTATTGATTCTTTTCATTTTACTTGTGAAGTTATTTTTATTGATGACGGTAGTAAAGATAATACATATCATGAGATAGAAAAAAAATCACTCGATTATGATTATGTGCGGGGGATCTCTCTATCAAGAAATTTTGGACATCAAATAGCCTTACTCGCTGGCTTAGAAAAATCATCCGGCGATATCATAGTTACTTTGGATGCAGATTTACAACATCCTCCAAATGTGATTCCTGAATTGATTAAAAAATATGAAGAAGGATATGATATTGTAAATACAAGAAGGCTCGATGATGCTTCTACTTCGCTTTTTAAAAAAATCACTTCAAAATGGTTTTATATTTTTATCAATAAACTATCTGATGTTAGAGTAGAACCTTTTGGTGCTGATTTTAGATTAATGAGTAGAGAGACTGTAGATGCTTTTTTAAGTATCAAAGAACATGATCGTTTTACTAGAGGGTTAGTGAGTTGGATTGGTTTTAATCAGTGTATTATTAAGTATAAAGCCAATCCCAGATTTTCTGGAAAGTCTTCCTATACATTAAAAAAGATGATAAAATTGGCTATTAATGGTGTTACTACTATGTCGTCCAAGCCGTTAAGAATCTCACTATACTTGGGACTTATCTTTTTTGTAACAGGTATAGTTTATGCACTTTTCATAATCGGCAATTATTTTAACGGATTAAATGTAGAAGGTTGGACTTCCATTTTAATTACTATTTTAATATTAGGCGGGATACAATTACTTATTTTGTCTATTATTGGTGAGTATGTTTCTCGTATATTTAACGAAACTAAGTCTAGACCACTTTACTTGGTAAAGAAAAAGACAGATACCAATACTTAATCCAAAGTATACATACTTAGTGTAGCAAAGGAAAGCTTTTTGCCAAAATAATTTCTGAAGAATAATGAATCTATTTTAAATACTAATTTCACTAAGCCTTTGCCGCCTATATTTAAAAAAGGAAAAGCATCTGGATTATAAAATAATATGTATGATAGTAAGCCCGGATATATCTGGTCAACTAAAGTATAACCATTATTTAGAAATAAATTGTTTAGTTCCTTCAACGTGAAAGCTTGCTCAGTTTCCTCATCAAATAAAGTATTCTTATTATAGATGCGCTCACGGATTTTTCTAAAAATAATATTATTATGAGTTGGTTCAAGAACGATAAACGCCCCTTGTTCATTGAGATTGTTTCTCAAGTTTTGAACTACTTCTTCGCACATTGAGGGGACGTGATGCAATCCACCAATTATTATAATGATATCAAATTTTTTTTCACTTCTAAACGTTGATACATCTTTAACATATACATTGAGATCCTTGTTATTTTGTTTAACCTTATTTATTAGTATTGAACTGTAATCAAAGCCTTCATATGAACCAAGAATACCTATGTTAGCTTCTAAAATAGATTTTCCCTCAGAATAACCACACATAGGTTCTAAAACTGAGAGATTCTTGTTTTTCAACTCGGTTTTATCCCTGAAGAAAAACTGCCACATTAATTTTTTTAGATACAGATGGTTAGTAGATTTTCTAGCATTAAAATATTTCTCAGAGATGTTTTCAAAATGTTCTCGTTGTTGTTCAATAGGGTTGTCCATCCATTTATGATTTTACTATTTGTAAAGAACTATCTGTTTTCTTTTAGTGCAAGTTATATAAAAAATGTACTTCATCCTCATCTATTGATTTACGAAAGCACTAATTAATTTCAAAATATCGATAATCCCGTCAAAGTTGTCAATCGTTCCAAAGCATACATTCCCAACTCAGAATTTCCTTTGGGGTTTAATGGGGGACTCCAAACGGTTACCGTATATTGTCCCGGATGTACTGCTGCAATTCCACCACCAACACCACTTTTTCCGGGTAATCCTACTCTAAAACTGAATTCTCCGGCTTCGTCATAAAAACCACACGTCTGCATGATTGCATTAATACGTTTTACTTTTTTGGGAGTCAATATCTGAGTGTTCTCGATTAACTTTTTTCCGCCGTTAGCATAGATCATAAAGGCAGTAGATAATTCCTTACAAGACATTTCTACAGCACATTGGTATATATAGAAATCTAAAACGGTTTCGATATCATTTTTAATATTACCAAATGATTTCATCAAATTTAGTAGCGCAGCATTACGATGACTATATTTTTTTTCAGAATCAAAAACAGTTTGATTTATAGCTATACTAGGATTATTAGTGATTTTCTGGATAAAATTTAAAAAGTCTTCTTTTGGTGTGTCTAATTCAGAAATTAAAACATCAGAAATTACTAATGCACCAGCATTTATAAAAGGATTTCTAGGGATTCCGTGTTCATATTCTAATTGAACCAAAGAATTAAATGGGTCTCCCGAAGGTTCTACATCCACACGATTAAACAAGTCGTCTCCTAATAATGTCATCGCTCTGGTAAGCGCAAATACTTTCGAAATACTTTGTATAGAAAATCGTTCTTCGTTATCTCCAAAACTATAATGCCCAGAATTGATGCAGTGCAAATGCATACCAAATTTTTCTGGATTTATTTTAGCCAACTCAGGGATATAAGAGGCTACTTCTCCTGTACATTGCATAGAAGAACATTCAGATTTTATGACATCCAGTATTTTTTGATAATCCACAATATTGAAGCTAGTTTAATTTTGATAATGTGCTTTCTGAAGCTATTTCGTATGGGGTTTTGTTTTGTTCAAAAATTCTAGCTGTTAATTCACCTTGTAATACAATTTCTTTGCTATTAACTCGTAGCCAGCTTCCTTCTCTTAACCCAACCACGGGTTGTGAATTTAGTGTATGGAATTCTTTGATTCTGGTCTCTCTAGTTTCTCCTTTGTGTGTAGAATTTGGATCAGGATCAAGATAGTGTGCGTTTATATTAAAAGGCACGATTCCCAGCGTTTTAAAGTTAGGAGGATATATGATAGGCATATCATTGGTGGTCTTCATATCTAAACCGCAAATATTACTCCCTGCACTTGTTCCCAAATAGGGTGTTCCAGCAAGAATAGCTTCTTTTAAAGGTTCTAAAACCCCATTTCGATACAATTGATTTACCAGTAGAAATGTATTTCCACCTCCAGTATAGATGCCTTTAGCATTGTTCAAAGCTTCAATAGGGTCTGAAAACATATGAATGCTCATTATTTTTTTGTCAATCTTTTTAAAGATATTATTTACCCCTATGGCATATTCATCATGTGAGATTCCGCCAGGACGGGCATAAGGAATAAACAAGATCTCATCGGTATTTGAATATAAGGCTGTCAGCGCTTCATATAAATATGCCAAGGGTTGAGTTCCGTATAGTGTAGAAGTACTCGCAATTATACAGTTTACCATCGATTTTTTTTGTAAAGGTAACGCAACGATTTATTATATAGAAATCTTCTGAGAAGATATTTTTAGGCTAAATTACTATACATTAATGACCTACATAATTTTGCTCTAAGAATCAAAAATGAGGTAGGTTCTAGAACTATTTTATTAAAGGTAGTTTAACGTTTTCTTAAGTAGAAGCTTTCTGGCTATATTGAAAAATGTAGTATCTTCAAAAAAAATTCGAGTTATGAAAATACGACTATCCCTAGCCTTTATGTGTCTTATAGTAAGCCTGTCTTTTTCACAAATTACCTCTAGAGTAATGATTGATGGAAAGATTAGTGCCCCTATAGGAGATGATGTAGAAGGCGTGGTTATCTATAACCGTAGTACTAGTAAGGGTACGATTAGTAATAAGGATGGCGCTTTTAGAATTAATGCAGGTATTAATGATAGATTAGAAGTTGTTGCTATGCAATATCAACATTTCATCGTGTTGGTTGATAAAGGAGTGGTGAAAAGTAAAAAGTTAAACATTTTTCTAAATGAATCTGTAAATCAATTAGATGAAGTCGTTGTTACACCTTATGACTTATTAGGAAATGTAAAGGTTGATGTCTCAAAGATAGGTTTTGCCGAAAGTGGACTAGGAACAGTTTCAAAACAAACATCGGATAAGATTAATGATGCCGATTATAATTTTACACCGGATACGATGACAACTCCAGAAAATGTAGCTTTACCAGAAGAAATATTTATCAACGGGCTCAACTTTGTCAATCTTTTTAAAGTAGTATTCAACGAAAAAGAGAAAGCCAAAAAGAAAAAACATGCTCCTGATATTGATGTAAGAGTTAGAAATATGTATAATGATCAATTTTTTAAGGATTTCTTAGCCCTAGAAATAGATCAAATTAATGATTTTATATTTTTTGCCGAGGATAACGGACTCAATAATGCATATTTTGAAGAAGGAAAAGAATTAGATCTCATTCAGTTTTTGGTATTTCAAAGTAAATTATATCGAGAACAATAGTTGCAGGTCTACACAAGCGCATTGTAATACTTTAATCATTTTGTAGTCTTTGTTATTATCATCTTTGTGTGTAATCATATAGATTGATGATCAAAGGCACTACATATGACTAGATTATTACTTTATCTTTTTATAACTATTTCGCTACAAACTTTTGCGCAATCTGAGGTGCTAAAGGGGAGAATTCTGGCAGAGGCTCTACAAGGGTACGCGATTAATATTGTAAATTATACCAAAGCAATAGGTACTACAAACGATGAAGAAGGATTTTTTCGACTACCAGCAGCTGTAGGAGATTCAATTGTTTTCTCATCCATTCAGTATGAAACCAGATCTATTGTGGTAAGCCAGAATCAGCTTCAAAAAGAAAGCGTAACAGTTGTTTTATTTCCTACATTAGAACAATTAGAACAAGTAAAAATTAGTAATATTGAACTTTCAGGATATCTCGACACTGATATTAATGTAGTCGAATTACTACCCTATGTAGATAATCGAATTCTAGACCTTCCTTTTAGAGATAAACCTCAACCCACTCAAATTGAAAGAAGAATTTATACAGCAAAATCAGGGGTTTTAGACTTGCCAATAAATTATCTAAACGGAAAACTAAAAAAACTGAAACGAATCAAAGCTATAGAAGACCTGGATAAAATAGTACAAAAAGGGGAAATAGCATTTAACACCCCGTTTTTCACTCAGATGCTGAAGATTCCAAAGGATTTGGTGTCAGATTTCATGTACTACTGTGCAGAAGATGACTATTTCAAAAATCTTTTAGAGAGTTCTAAGAGACTTACTTTGTTAGAGTTTTTTAAACAAAAAGCAATCATCTATAAAATCCATAAAGAAATAGATTAAGATTTTATCCCTCATAAAAGGTTTAATGCTGAGGCTTGCCCCGATAAAAAAATGTTTCAGAAACATACCTCGTGAGTTTACTCCTAGGTTATGGATTATACTATACGCTCAACTTTGGCACGATTTTTTAATTCAACACATCAAAATTAAGTATTTTTAGGGCTTTACAAATATTCCAATATGAAAAAAATAGTAATACTTTTTCTGGTTTCCTTAATATTTTCTCTTAGTTCTTTTATAGTGCACAAGTTTTATGTGAGTGTTACGCAAGTCGATTACAACGAGGAAGAACAATCGTTGCAGGTAATTTCTAGAATTTTTATAGATGATTTAGAAGAAGTATTGAGAAAAAGGTATAACGATGCGATCATGCTAGACCCTGACAAAGAAACCTCAAACGTGGATACATATATAAAGAAATATCTTAAACAAAAATTAGTATTTCTTGTCGATGATAAAGAAACATCTTTTATTTTTTTGGGGAAAGAATATGAAGATGATCTCATTATTTGTTATTTGGAGATAGAAAATATTGCTTCTTTAAAAACCGTAAAAGTTTCAAATGAAATTTTAATGGATCTTTTTGAGGAACAACAAAATATTATTCATGTTAAAAAAGAAACACAACGTAAGAGTTTAATTCTGGAAAAAGGTAGAAGTGAAGGGATGTTAAAATTTAGTGAATAAATCAATAAATTTTTAAAAAACAATTACTTTGTAGGGCAATACACTTAACTCAAAATCATTTAAATGAAAAAAATACGTTTAGTCCTGTCAGTGACTTTTACTATGTTGGGGATTTTTGCACAAGCTCAAAATCAGCAAGGTGCTAATAATACCAGAGAATTGGGACATACAAATCAAAATAAGTTTAAGCAATTGTATGATGAGTTTGCTACTCCAAATATGTATAGAACAGCTTCTGGAGCTCCTGGATCAGCATATTATCAGCAGCAAGCAGATTATATCATGGATATAGAACTTGATGACGAGAACAAAAAACTTACAGGCAAAGAAACTATCACATATACCAATAATTCTCCAGACAAA
The DNA here is from genome assembly GCA_947495425.1 of uncultured Aquimarina sp. Classification (GTDB taxonomy): domain Bacteria; phylum Bacteroidota; class Bacteroidia; order Flavobacteriales; family Flavobacteriaceae; genus Aquimarina. The sequence continues at coordinate 44,411 of CANLYR010000025.1, read as the reverse complement.
TTAGAGTTTCTTTGGGTGCAATTAGATCAGAATATGCGAGCAAAGGATTCAAAAACACCCCTTATACAAGGAAGCGGTATTGACCTTGCAAGTACTCCAAAGGGATTCTTAACGAATTACCTCTCAGAACCATTTGATGGCGGATTTAATATTACAGCTGTAAAAAATAGCAGCGGAAAACCTTTACAATACACAATCAATAGAACAATGATGCGGGTAGAGATGCCAAAGGATTTAGAGCCTGGAGGTAAATTCACCTTTTCTATCGATTGGTGGTATAATATAAATGATCATGTTAATGGACGAGGAAGATCAGGATATGAAGAATTCGAAGATGGTAATAGAGCCTATGTTATTGCGCAGTTCTATCCTCGTATGGCTGTATATAATGATGTAGAAGGTTGGCAGAATCATCAATTCTGGGGTCGAGGAGAATTTGCTTTACCATTTGGTAACTTTGAAGTTAATATTACAGTTCCTGCAGATCATATTTTGGATGGTACAGGCGTATTACTCAATAGAAAAGATATATTTACCGAAGATATGATGAGTCGCTACGAAAAAGCCAAAAAATCATATGATGAACCTGTAATGATTGTTACTCAAGACGAAGCAGTAGCCAAAGAAAAGAGCTTTTCTAAAGATAAGACAACCTGGAAACTAAAAGCCGAGAATGTTCGTGATTTCGGATTTGCTACCTCAAGAAGATTTTTATGGGATATGATGGCTGTTAAAATTGGTGGTAAAGATATCATGGCAGTATCTATGTACCCAAAAGAAGGTAATCCTCTTTGGGAAGATTGGTCTACAAAAGCTGTTGCCAGTACATTAAAATCATATAGTAGAATGACTTTTGATTATCCATATCACAAAGCTATTTCTGTACACGCAAAAAATCAAGGGATGGAGTATCCAATGATTTGCTGGAATTATGGGAGACCTGATCCAGATGGTACCTATTCGGATAGAGTTAAATATGGGATGATGAGTGTTATCATTCATGAGGTCGGTCATAACTTTTTTCCTATGATTGTAAATAGCGATGAGCGACAGTGGACATGGATGGATGAAGGATTAAATACCTTTGTACAGTATGTAGCAGAACAAGATTTTGGAGAATGGTATCCTAAAGCACTGGGAAAAGATAAAACATATCCTTCTCGCCGCGGGCCAGCAAAAAAAATAGTACCGTATATGAGCGGAAACCAGAGTAAGCTCTCGCCCATAATGACACAGTCTAATAATATTCATCAATTTGGCCCAAATGCATATGCAAAACCTGCAACCGGGTTAAATATCCTTAGAGAGACCGTAATGGGGCGGGAACTTTTTGACTATTCGTTTAGAACCTACTCACAACGATGGATGTTTAAACACCCAACACCAGAAGATTTTTTCAGAACTATGGAGGATGCTTCTGCAGTTGATCTAGATTGGTTTTGGAGAGGATGGTTCTACACTACAGATTATACAGATATAGGAGTAAGCGAAGTAAAAAAATTCGTAGTATCCAAAGTTCCAACCCTAGAGGCACAAAAGTTTGCTGCCAAGGATAGAAGATTAAGGTTTGCAAATCCTTCTGATTTAGTCATTATGGTAGAAGAAGGAAGTAAAGATTATACGAGAATTAAAGGAAATGATGGTTTAATAGAAGATGCAGCTACTTTAAAGGAATATTTGATGGACAATTTTTCTGAAGATGAGCGCGCAAGAATGAAGAATCCTAAATTCTTTTATGAAGTAACCTTTGAAAAACCAGGAGGATTGGTTATGCCTTTGATTGTTGAATATACGTATGAAGATGGTACCTCAGAAACCATAACGTATCCTGCAGAAATCTGGCGCAAAAATGATAATAAAGTAAAAAAAGCATTATCATCAGAAAAAGCAATTTCTAAAATAATAGTTGATCCTAACGAAGAAACAGCAGATATAGATACATCAAATAATAGCTGGCCTAAGCGAAAAAGAAATGGGAAGTTTCAAGAGTTTAAGAATAAAGTCAAAGGTCAATAGATAAAAAATAAAATTTTCATAAATAAAGTCATCTCAGTACACTGGGATGGCTTTTGTTTTATAGATATTCTATATATTTGTATGTATATGGTTGCACTACCTTTATTTATTAGCGGAACAGAAATTGCCTTCATAGTCTTTATACTAGTGATGGTCTTTGGGGCAGACAAAATCCCAGAAATTGCTCGTGGCTTAGGTAAAGGAATGCGTATCGTAAAAGATGCAACTAATGACATCAAAACCGAAATCACTAAAAGTGCAGAAAAACACGGTATTGACACCGATATACCTACCTCTATATCTTCAGATATAAAAAAAGAAATTGATCAGGTAAAAAATGATGTTGACGAAATTACCGGGCCAATCAAGCGCAATCTATAAATCACATTTCATTTTTTTGATTTCATCAATTTTCTTTCCAAATTTTAAATATTCAATAAAAAATTGATTCTTTTTTAGCAGTAATATAAAAACTTTTTGGTTTAGAGCATAGCTCAATGTTTAAAAGGGTTTCGGAGAAATTTCAACCTAAAGCATAGTGCTATGCAAGCATAATAGCGTTGTTTTATTGTGATTATTTCATTAAAAACATTAAATATTTGAATAATATTTAATATATTAGTTTCAAAATTAGATAAATGATAATTTTTAATGCTTTTTATGAAGCCGTCATTTATTAAAATTTTACACACAAACTCATAAAACGTATTCAAAATGAAAAAAATTACTCTTTTCGCTTTTGGGCTTTTTCTTGTATTTTCTTGTTCAAAAGATGATCCTAATGACAGTGTAGATCCAAATGCAAATACTCCAACATCACAAAACATACTTTCTGTTCAAGAAATAAACGAATTTATTGAAACTACACTTAAGAAAGACGGAGATATAATCTGGAAAAATGTTCCTACTACTATTTTATATAGCGCTGTAATGCGTGGAGGCGGTATTTTAAGTATTGGTTTTGGTGACAAAGGCGAAAGCTTTTCAATAGAAAAATCGTCTGGATTGATTGATGCTAAATCCAATGTAATCAATACAGTTCGGTCTTTTGAAGGAGGAGCAAAATCAAACGACATTGTATACGACTATGATATTCTTAATGCTATAGATGTAGAAATATCAAATATTGAAACTATTGAAGCATTAAAATCTACAGATCAAATTCGTTATCTGGATCCTCTAGGATATGAATCTTTTATATTAAGTGAGAATACCAATGTAGAAGAAAAGTCATTTGGTTGTGAGACAGGGGGTATTAATATTAATACTCAGGATTATAGAGTGATATCTCCAAATGCATGGTTGCCATGGAGTTTTGATATTCATAAGGTGCCTCAGGCTTGGGGCTACAGTACAGGATCCGGTATTACAATAGGTTTAATCGATACAGGGATATCATCCAGCCAAAATCTTTTAGGTAGTGGTTTTAATGATGGAGTATCTACAGGACGATCAGTGCAACGTTTCGGAACATTTGATGGTGCAGATAGTGATCAATGTGGTCATGGAACATCGATGGCGTCTGCAATGGTTTCACCTCGTAATGATGATGGTATGCCGGTAGGTGTGGCATACAATGCTAACTTAGTTGCTTACAGAGGAACCGGAGATGTTTTATTAGAAAGCTCCAGAGAACGTAGAGGAGTTAGTAATGCGTTAAGACAATTAGGAGATCGTAGTGACGTACGTATCATTTCTATGTCTATAGGGTATTTATGGTCAATAGGTAGTATTAAAGATGCGGTACGATATGCGAATAGCAAAGGAAAATTAATTATTGCCGCAGGAGGAACATCCACTGGTTTTACAAACTGGTATCCGGTTATTTTTCCGGCAAGCATGTCTGAAGTCGTAGCGGTAACCGGAATTAAAGACAACGGGTATAATCGTTGTAGTAATTGTCACAGCGGACGACAAATTGATTTTACGATCGTAATGCAAAGAGCATCAGATAATGATAGAACAGTTCCGGTAGTTGGTTTTAATACAAATGATAGAAATGTTGTAGGAGGATCATCTGTAGCTACTGCTACTACAGCAGGTATAGCAGCACTAGTATGGGCTCGCAATCCCAACATGTCTAGAGACCAGGTACTGGATAAATTAAGAAGAGCAGGAGAGTTTTATCCTAATCGCAATAGAAAATTTGGCTATGGCAATATTGATGCGCTTAAAGCGGTTCAATAAGTTTTAATTATCAGAGATATGGCTATCTGATTAATTTGAAATAAAAAGTTAGTTTCTCCCCCTTCTAGGGGGAGATGCCTTTTTAGGCAGAGGGGGTTTTGACTCTGCTAATCGTTAGACCATCACGTATCGGTAGGACAACTGTTTCTATTCTTTTGTCATCAACCAAGAGTTTATTATATACTATAAGTGCTTTTGTAGCCGTGTCCTCGTCTTTAATTTTTTCAATTACTTTACCACTCCATAATACATTATCAGATAAAATAATACCGCCAGGATTCATTTTACCGATGATTAATTCAAAATATGTCGGATAATTTGGTTTATCGGCATCAATAAAGACCAAGTCAAATTTCATATCAAAATCAGGAATAATGTGAGTGGCATCACCTACATATTGATGAATCTGATCTCCAAATGGAGAAAGATCAAAATATTTTCTCTGAAAGTTTTCTAACTCTTCATTAATGTCAATAGTATGTAATTCACCATCTTTTTGCATTCCTTCGGCAAGACATAAAGCAGAATATCCAGTATAAGTTCCGATTTCAAGAATAATTTTCGGACGTATAATTTTGGATAGCATGCTTAATACACGACCTTGATAAGGACCACTTAGCATACGAGGTTGCAGTATTTTCTGGTAGGTTTCTCTTGTTAATTGCCGAAGTAATTCTGGTTCTTTTTCAGAGTGTTGTACCACATAATCGTCTAGTGCTTCTGGGATAAAGTGCATTGTATTACCTTTTTTGCAAAGCTAAAAAAACTTTGTACACTAGATATTCTTTTCTATCATTTCTAATCTGTATTTTTGAGTAAAACGCTACGAATGCAATTTGATAACACCAGAGAATTTGCTCAAAAACTTGATCATCAAGATGAATTAAGAGCCTATAGAGATCATTTTCTTTTTCCTAAAGTTAATGACAAGCCCGTAATTTACTTTACAGGGAATTCCCTTGGACTTCAACCCAAAAATGCTCAAGAATATGTAAATGAAGTGATGAATGATTGGTCTGCATTAGCAGTAGAAGGTCATTTTTATGCAGAGAAACCCTGGTGGGATTATCACGAGCGATTCGCAAATCCTCTTAGTAAGATTGTAGGAGCAAAACCAGCAGAAGTGACTGTGATGAATACCCTAACGGTCAACCTTCATCTATTAATGGTTTCTTTTTACCGGCCGCAGGGAAAACGCTACAAGATTATTTGTGAGGAAAAAGCGTTTCCTAGCGATCAATATATGTTGCAGAGCCAAGTTCGTTTTCATGGTTACAATCCAAAAGATGCCATTGTAGAAATCAAAAAACGGAAAGGAGAACATAATTTTAGAACAGCAGATATTCTTGACGTCATTGAAGAAGTAGGAGAGGAATGTGCCTTGATTTTAATCGGTGGGGTGAACTATTATACAGGTCAGGTTTTTGATATGAAAACCATAACAAAAGCAGGTCATGATGTAGGCGCTTTTGTTGGCTGGGATCTTGCCCATGCCGCAGGAAATATTAAGCTGGCACTGCATGATTGGGATGTAGATTTTGCAGCATGGTGTAGCTATAAATATATGAATAGTGGACCAGGAAATGCCTCTGGATGTTTTATACACGAACGATTTCATAGCCAAACAGATATGCCAAGATTTGAAGGTTGGTGGGGGACCAGTAAAGAAACCAGGTTTCTTATGAAACCAGAATTTGAGCCTATGCCAAATGCAGATGCCTGGCAGGTAAGTAATGCTCCAATCTTAGCCATAGCACCATATTTGGCATCTTTGGATTTGTTTAATGAAGTAGGAATGGATGCATTGATCAAAAAACGAGATCTAATAGTATCATATCTAGAGTTCGTTCTAAAAGAGATTGATGCAGAGGTGGATAGCACTTTTGAAATTATAACTCCTTCTAATCAAGCAGAGCGTGGCACGCAACTTTCAGTTTTTTTACACGGCGAAGGCAAAAAGTTGTTTGATTATTTAATGAAAAATGGAGTGATTACCGATTGGAGAGAACCGAACGTAATTCGACTGGCTCCAGCTCCGTTTTACTGTTCTTTTGAAGATATGTATGCGTTCGGACAAATACTAAAGAAAGGTATCTTAACTAAATAATTATCTTTTACTCTATAATCCTGCCTCAGGCAGACACAGCGAGATTTGAATGCATCGAGGTCAACCTCGAAACGTTAAGAATTTTTTTACAGAATACCGCTTAGGCTTGTCCAGAGATTGTTTACTCAGTAATTACTTCAATTCCTGTGAAATGTAGTGTCCAGTCGCCTTCATTACGTTTATGAGTTTTGGCAATCTTGATTCCGTTATACGTATTATAATCTTCCCAAGAAGTAATTAAAGAAGGTTGTTCGGCATTTTGTTTTCTAAAAACCCATTCTTTAATGATAAAATCTCCTTCAAAATAAAAATCATAGGCATCACCGGGCGTATATCCTCCTTCACTTTTATATACAATAGTAAGTTTTTGCATCTCTGTATTGCTTATCGGAGCAATTGCTTTTACCTGATGTTCTGAGGTAAAACTAGCCGCATCCCATACCAAATTAAAAGGAGCCAATAACCAATATTTATCATTAATAAAACCTTGATCAATCTTAAGCACTGTAGTATCTATTTGAGTTCGGTTGTAGGTAATTGTATCTTTTTTAGACGTTAACGTTACTATGTGTTTCTTAGGTTGCCAGTTCCATGTACGTTCAAAATGTGTAGTATCTTCATCTACATTAAAAGTAAACGTTATTTCTTTTACGTTGTTCCAGTTTTCGAATCCATTTGCAAATGCTATAGCTTCTGCTGTGGTAGCCATTTTCTGTGGATTATTGTCTGTAATAGGTTCTGGATTTCTTACTTCCATATCCTCTTCATACGTATTTTCTTTTTTAACCTCAGTTTTGCAGGCCAAACATAATAATGATAGGATAGTAATAGAAATTAGATACTTCATAATAGATTAGTTTTCACAAAAGTATAGAAAAGAAGATAGCTTCATAATTCATATTAATTTCATTTTATGTTTTTAACAAAATTTTAAAAGTGTGTACATTTTTGGTGTAACTTTATGGCATGTTTGCATTGGTCGATTGTAATAATTTTTATGCTTCTTGTGAGCGTGCTTTTCAGCCGCAGCTACGAGAAAAACCGATAGCCATTTTATCCAATAATGATGGCTGTGTGATATCGCGTAGTAATGAAGCAAAAACACTTGGTTTGCCTATGGGTGCTCCTGCATTCAAATACAAACAGTTTTTTAAAGAGAATGGAATTCATGTATTTTCGTCCAATTATCCACTCTATGGCGATATGAGTAATAGAGTCATGAATACTTTGTTTCGATTTACTCCCGATGTTGAGGTATATAGTATCGATGAAGCTTTTTTAAAATTTGAAGGATTTGAAAATTATAATTTTGATGCTTACGGAAAACAAATACGAGATACTGTACTACAATGGACAGGCATTCCTATAAGTATAGGTATAGCGCCAACTAAAGCATTGGCCAAAGTTGCTAATAAAATTGCCAAAAAATTTAATAAAGAAACAGGAGGCGTATATTTGATTGATTCTGATGAAAAAAGAATTAAAGCATTGCGATGGATGGAGATAGAGGCAGTTTGGGGCATAGGGCGGGGCAATGCCAAAAGATTGCTTGTCAAGAATGTAAAAACAGCTTTTGAGTTTACACAACTCTCTGATGCCTGGGTGAAAAGTAATCTGGCAATTATCGGATTACGTCTAAAGAAAGATCTGGAAGGAAAGCCTACTCTTGAGTTAGAAGATTATGATAAAAATAAAAAAGTGATTGCCACAACCAGAAGTTTTGAGTATACATTCTCTGATATTGATAATATCAAAGAACGCATATCAACTTTTGCGGGGAGCTGTGCAGAAAAATTGCGAAAACAACACAGTAGTTGCAACATGGTTATTATAATGCTTAGAAGTGATAGGCATAAAAAGGATAGCCCCCAACACCGCGGCAGTATAGCAATACCATTGCCGTATGCAACAGATTCTACATTAGTGATTACTAATTATGCTATACAAGCTGTAGAAACACTCTTTAAACCCGGTATAAAATATAAAAGAGCAGGTGTTATTGTTTCAGAATTAATTCCTACAAATCGTAAACAGTTACATTTATTCTCTAATGAGAATCCAAAACATGCTCCGTTAATGAAGGCGATGGATGTTCTTAATACTAAATATGGAAACAAAATTAAAATAGCAAATCAAGATCTGGATCGAACCTGGAAAATGCGGCAAGAGCATCTTTCTCCCAGGTATACCACTAATATTAATGACATTATAGAAGTAAAATAATTTTGCAGTCAGAAAAAAAGAATACATTAGAATTTTATCAGCATTCAGATACTGATCAAACTGAACTTCCATTTATAGAAGAAGGAATTGCTGCAGGATTTCCTTCACCAGCAGATGATTTTAAAGAAAAACGTATCAGCCTAGATGAAACGTTAATCAAGAATAAAGAGGCTACTTTTTATGCTAGAGTACGTGGGGATTCTATGATCGGAGCTGGGCTTGATAATGGTGATTTGATAGTGATAGATAGAAGCATCGCACCCGAAAATCATAAAATTGCAGTTTGCTTTATTGATGGAGAATTTACCGTAAAACGTTTAAAAATAAAAGGGGATACGATTGTTCTAATGCCCGAAAATGATGACTACGAACCCATAACAGTCACAAAAGAAAATACGTTAACCATCTGGGGAGTAGTTACGTATGTAATTAAAAAAATGTAATTAATATAAAGCAAAAGCCTATAAGATTTTCTCTTACAGGCCTTGTGGCTAATATCTGTTTAGAAAGTACTACTCTACAATTAATGTATACTGAGGAGTTTTATTCAAGGGACAGAAATATGTGTACGTTCCTTTTTGTAAGGTAACCGTATTGGATTTTTCTGATTTTCCTTCCTCGACTACTTTGGTTACATAAGCTTCTTTAATGTGATTTTTGGCATCGGTAGCGTCTTTTCCTTCTGGTACTAATACAAATCCTACATCGGTTCCTGCCTGATTATTTATGATATTGAAAATATAACTTCCTTCAGATAACTTTACTTCTTTTTGAGTAAACTCACCTTTAGTTTGTTCTAAAGAAACTGTTTTTACTTCTTGTGCTTGTGCAGTAAAAGTAATGGCTAAAATAAATGTGAATACTGTAATTAACTTTTTCATGATGTTGATATTTATGTAATGATTTAATAGTTTTTAAAAAGTTTCCTAAAGAGAAAGCGCTATTTTTCTTACCCTTTAGGAATGTGCAAATAATAGGGGTAACTATCTTTTGTGGTTACGTATATTAGTATACGGCTTTAGTTTCTAGTGGTTGTGCCACCGGAAAATCTACAGGTACCTGAGTCGTACTATGTATGTAGTTAGAGATCGTTTTATCTCCTACCAATGCAATCGTATCAATTAAATTTGCTTTTGTATATCCCGCTGTAAAGAAATTTTCGATTACATTTTGGTCGGTTTTTCCTCTGTTTTCGGTGATATTCTTAGCTAATTTTGCTAGCGCATCAAGCTTTGTGTCAAAAGAAGCATAGCCAGCTCTAAGTTCTAATATTTGGTTGTCATCAAAACCATTCATCTTTCCTATTGCAGTATGTGCCGATAAACAGTAAATACATTCGTTTACCTGGCTAACGGCAAGATTTACTACCTCTTTCTCTTTTGCGGATAGTGAAGTCTTTGCATTAGAAAAATTTAAATAGTTTTCTAAAGCAGTGTCACTATATGCATACGTAGCATACAGGTTAGGAACAAAGCCTAAGGCTTTAGTAAGGTTGTCAAATATCGCTTGGTTATTAGCGCTTACTTCTTCTCTTGTTGGTACATTAAATGTGCTCATAATTTTAAATATTTTAGTGTTATTTTTAATTTTTTTTTAAGATTAGTTATTATCAATTCTAATTTCTGATACAAAGGTGTGATGAAATTATAGAGGATAATATGTTCGTTTTTCCCGAACGCTTGTCAAAAGTTCCCGAATTGATTTCGGGTTATCTTTGTTACTTTCCTACAAAAGGTTTTTCGGCATCACAATAAAAATCGTGAATACTCTTTTGTTCACAATGTGTTTTAGGATTGATAGAATTTATGATTTGTTTCTTTCCCTGACGGAAAATCTCAATGAGATTAAAAATTGATGTATTGTTAGTTTCCATTTTATAGTGTTTTTATAAGTACACTACAAAGATGCGTCACTAATCGTGCTAAATAAATGGTAGTTTTTCCCGAGCGCATGTCAATAGTTCCCGAATGCGAAAAAAAATACTTGGTTTTCAACCCGTTTTATGTATTAGAACTTCGTTATGAGGGTTGGAAACGCAATAAAACCTGACATTTTACGAATTTTAGCATAGCACCGTTATGATGAAATTTGAAAATGTAGTATAACGATAGGTTTTGCAGCGATTACAAGCTGTAATAAATTTTTTAATACATAAAACGGGTTTAACCCTCATCACGAAACTCTATTGCATAATTAGGTTATATGCAAAATCATTAGAAAGATAATTAGCGATATAAAAGATGTATTATTTAGAAAAAGTTGACTTCCCTTCTTTTTGTCCAAAGAATGGTAGCACTTAATGCAAAAGTGACAACAGCAGTAATAAATAGTGTTCCCCCGTCATCATTAACTTCTATGCCTAATCGGGTTAAATGCATCATGATAGCTCCGCTAATCGTACCTAATGTTAGCATTGCTCCAATCCAAATGGTTTTTGGGATAAAGAGTAAAATTCCGGAAATGAGTTCTATAATCCCGGTAACGATACGCCCATAAGGCTCTAGGCCAACTTTTTTAAAAATATAAACACTATCGGGGTGTGCAGTAAATTTAAATATCAGGGTTTGAATCAAGATAACGGCTAAAGTGACTCGAAGTAACAGAGGTAATTTTTTTTTCATTAACAGGGGTAATTTATTAATTCCCCGAATTTAAGAAAAAAATAACATAAATTTAAAGTACGCTCGGTAAAGCATCAATTTTACCATTAAAAGTGTTTTTTCTTGAGATTGCATACAAATCTTCGAGGTTATTATCTTTTGTGAATTGCAAGATCAATTCAGGAAGCCGATCTCGTAAGAACGCTTCAAAAGCTTTAGCATTACTACTTCGGTTTGCCCCTTTACGAATAGTTTTCAAATAATTTGCTGTCAAAACTTCAAGCGCACTGTTGTCTGAAAGAAATATTAAATAGTCATTATCTTGTTTGGCGCTTTTTATTTTCATTCTGAAATTAAGTACATCTTCTGCAATTAGCTCATTGTTTAAGGTGCTGAAGTTATTGGTATATACAAGCTCTTCGCTGTTGTTAGCATTAAGATATATCGTTTCTAATTTTACTTGCCCATGGCTTATTGTCATGGTAAAAAATAAGAAACTTAAAAGTGCTAATTTGATATTGTGTGTAGAAGTTCGCATCTCTTTGTATTTTAATCCGAATATGTTTCGGTGGTTATTTTCATATGATATTGCAAAATTGTTAAAACAGTAGGTAAACACTGGGAGCGCTATATCTTAATACATCATTTCGATCTTTGGTTTTAATTGTTTTTTGAATTCTGAAGGTGAAAAAGACGTATGTTTTTTAAACATTCTGCTTAGGTGAGAAGCATCATCAAACCCAAGTTCGTATGCAATCTCTTTGGCAGTCTTATCCGTATAAATAAGTAGGCGTTTGGCTTCTAATATTATGCGATCATGAATGATCTGTAGTGGGCTTTTTTCAAATTTAGCAAAATTATTCGAGAGTGTCTTTGGGGATTTAAATAATTTCTCAGCATAAAACCCTACAGCATGTTCTTGTCTAAAATTAAATTCAACCAAAGCATTAAATTCTCGAACCAAATCTACCTGATCTTCTTGTGTATTATGTGCACTCTGTTGCTTTATTAATCGAGTAGTCGTGATAATAAAACGAGCCATGAGCATACGTAACATCTCTGCCTGTATAGTATCAACTGTATCTAATTCTTCTAAAAAAACCTGATGTAAGGTATCTAGTTTATTGCTCTCTTTGGTTTCTAAATGTATGATGGGGGTTGCACTATTGCCATAAAAAAGTACGCCCATACAGCTTACTTCTTTATCATGATCCTTGATACAATAAAATTCACGATTAAATTGATATACAATCAGATCAGCGCCACTTATAAATTTAAAATATTGATTGGGAGTAAGGACTACAATAGTATCTTTTGCGATTTTGGTTATTATACCGTCAATTTCTAGAACAACCTGATCCGTTTTCGACCAAATAAAGGTATATAATCCAAGTAACTCTGATTTAGTGTAAGGGACTAATACCTCTTCATTTCCTGTTCTTAGTATTGCCTCGGTCGAAAATTCTTTAAACTCCTTAATCATATCGTATATGTCGCAAGAGCACAAGTGTTATTACACTAATAAATGATAAAGTAATGTTAAGAGCTGACTTAACACTATATAATGATATACTACCTGCTGGTCAATTCTATATTCGTGGTAAATGGTCCTTGATAGCACTATTGAGTCTGATTTAAGTACCATTTTCTTCTATTCCTATCGAAAAGAGCATCCAAAATGGTAATATACTTCATCAGATTGGTATATAGAATCAACATGCCACGTCTCATCGAGTGCGTGAGGTAGTAGCGTGTATCGAGATGTTTTTGAAAAACGAAAAGCGTTATGCAACGAATGCCTAAAGATCGGCTACTGTCTTACAATAATTGCCTCATATTTTCTGTTCATTTGTTCAAACGAAATGTAGTGTTTAGATCGTCGTTATTGATTATTTTTTCCACAATATTTTTTGTGTTTTGCGATATTTTAAAGGGATGTTCTTTATAAAGTCTGGCATAGATTTCATCTACAGTCAATAAAGTTTTTTCTAATTTGCGTTCAGAGAAATCTACGATCTTTTGTTGGTAATCGCTATGCCATTTCATTTCACCTTGTTGTATCCAACCGTTTGCGATAAACCCTTTTGTCTTTTTTGGGCACCTGCATGGGTTTTCTGTATTGACAAGTCCACATTTGTTATGCATCCACTGATACAGGTCTTTCCGCGCCCGTGTCAGTTTTTGTCTAAAATTGGCAGGACTTATTTCAAAAATCTCGCTACCCAAATTATGATCAATTTCAAAAAGCTCACCTACGATATAAATCAATCTTTGTTCTCTATCAAGGCACATCAACATACCAGCCATACAGGAAACTTTGCTCTCTTCAATTTCCTGTTGCAATTCTTTCTCTTCAATGAGCGTTAACTCAACCTCTGGAGTTTCTTCAATATAGCTAAAAAAGACATCAAAACTCGTGACCAATTTTTCGTACTTCTGTTTTTTTGTGTTCAAAAAGTGGTTGAACGTGATGCGATATAACCATGTTCTAAACCTACCTTTAGAAGCGTCGAATTTAGAAAGGTTGGTCACTAGTTTTATAAGTATTTCTTGGGTAATATCCTCTGCATCGGTAACATTATTTACCATTTTTAGAGCGATATTGTAGATATATTGCTGATGTCTTTCAATAAGCTGGCTCAGACTATCTCGATTTCCATGCATAGCCAAATCAATCAACTCTACATCTTTTTGATCTGAATAATCGGATTGACTAAAAGGATTGACAGTTTTCATTCTTTAAATATCGTTATTTTATAATTGATTCCACCATAGTGATAAAAGCCATCTGCTTGCCCATTATCCTTAAACTCAAAATATAAATCGCCTTGGTATGCATTTCCATTATCGGCAACTGTTTTCCAATCCCCTTCAAATCTATTGGTATTGGGGTTTAGTGCTAGCGTCATCTTTCCATTTCTGTTTTCGCCTCCAGCGGTATAGGCATACTCAATATATAAAGTGGATTTTTCGGATATTGTTGCTACAGGGATCGTTGCAATCCCTGCCGCCTGAATGTCCATACGGTAACTTTTAAAATCTGAAATGAATGTCGTCGCAAAACCTATGTGTTTCATTGTGTCTTGAGCTCTTGTAGTATAGCTAAGCAAAAGGGTCAGTATTAAAATTGGTGCTATATGCTGTTTTTTCATTGGGATATTTTTTCAAGTCCAGCTGCACCGTCTTGGTACAGGCTATGAATAGCTTGTTCTACTCCTTGCAATTGGCTGTCGTCTTCAATATCAAAGTGTATATCCCAGGTAAGTTCTGTACTATTGTTTTTTGAATGTACCTGCATCGTTGCTACTACATTGTGTATTGGCAATAGCGGTTGTTCATCAATGGCATACTTAAAAATTTTGTTGTCGTCGTCTATTTTTAAAATAGTCTCTTTTAAATGGCCTTGTTCGGTAGCACAAATTCGCTTGTTGCCTTCTAATTGACAAGACGTAATGATCGAAAGCCAATCATGTACTCCTGATCCTTTTCTGATAGTTTCCCATACTTTTTCGGGTGTTGAGTTTAGGGTATGGGATGTTTTTATGATGTTATTCATGTTATTTAGTTTTTAGAATGTTCGTAAGGAATGGTTTTGGCCTCAAGCGCTTTTTTTTCTTTGCTATCAATGGTGCACTGGTTTGCAAAATAGCACATAATGCAACGCGCAGACAGCACGGTGCCAAATTGTGCAACGGCCAAAACACTCAATAAAATTGATGCCAGCATATTGGTTTTGTAAAAATAAATTGCAGCAATGACTGCAAGAATCCCTACAATCGTTCGGATGGTTCGGTCTTGCCAACCGATGTTTCTATGATAGGAATAGGTAATTCCTTTACTAAATCTATTCATGTTGTTTTATTTATAACACACCTGCTTTGTTGAGGTTGTTTATAATGAAACAATAGAAGTTGTGATGTGTGACAAAAGTTACTTGCTTTGATCAACGATGGTTTGTCGTCACGGGCTGGTCTGGTTTATGAGCTGGTTTTATACCTTTTCTTTAGCCCACCGTTTTAGCATTAGAATTCTTTCTAAGACCTCAAATACGTCGTTTAAAGCATAGTTACATACTTAGGATACTACACTATTGCAGATAGAAAGTAGGGCCTAGATCATTGATTTTCTAAACAATCCTATTCTTTTTTATTCACCTTTAATAGTTCGTCTAGCGGCTTCTTAAATTTCTGATATTGCTCGGGCATTTGCAAAAAAGGTTCTATTATAAAGCCAAATGTCTTATCTCCATTAAAAAACCAATACTTACCAATTAATTTTCCGTCCTTGGTATTAATATTATGCCTTGGAATATGATTGATAGAAAATTGATTTTTTTCTGCATCATACCAAATTCCCATATTTCGTAACTCTTTTTCATTTGAATAGACAAGTGTTATGTGTGGTTGTATTGTATTCTTCACAGATGTAAGACTTAAGTTTTTGACAGTAAAACTGTCTAATTCTTTTGACCAAGAGGTTTTTCTTTCTTCTCGATGTAATAGTTTATCCCACTGTTCTACTACAAATGTACTATCCTTTTCTGTCTGAATAACAGTAAATAGTTTTTCTTGAATGATTTCAATTTTTTTATTTTCAGGAAATACGGTTACTGTAGTTTTATCAGCAGCAATTTTGCCATCTTCGATTCCAAAAAAAGAGCATAGGGCAAAGAATATTATTTTTATTTGTTCCATGTATTACTTTTTAACTTCAGATTTATTTACTCTTGCCTGCAAGGTATGTGTTAATTGATTAATTGTATACAGCAGTTATTGTAATTAAAGCACGTTCTTTTATTAATTATTTGCATAGCCTTGATCCCAGGTTTTTTTGGGATTATGATTTCTCAAATCACATTGAAAATCTGCTGTTGCTTTAAGGTTCATAAGCACAGAAACCCATCCTGCATTTATCTCACAAAAGTCCTTTTCAGATACATTTATATTACTTAGCGTAAGATCAGTTCCACCATGTTCTGTGCGAATTAAAATGAACTTCACTAAACTATTAAAATAGTCCAAATGAAATTCTTTGTTAGGGACAGTCTTTATTATCTTGCTATCATAGGTTTGGCCATTAGGGAATAAAAATTGAATGATATTATCTTTTTCAACTGCATTTTCGCACCAGAATTTGCTTCTCCCTTCAGATGAACTGAGTAGGTTAAAGACTGATTTTGGATCAGATTTTAGATGTAGTTTCCAAGTAATTGTTTTCATGATACCATTAGGGTTTCATTTTTGTTCTCCATGTTCTCAATCCGCCAAATAGAAACAATAGACCAATAATTAGTGCAATTAGCGAATAAATTACCATTGCTGTAGAATTTGCAGGCCGTATTGTTAAATCAAAAGAAAGACCAGATATACCACGAATGATATATATTGCGGCTATTATAAATATTCCGGTTTTTAACCTTGGAAGCTCTTTAATTTTTTTAGCTGCTGAAAGTCCGTAAAGCCCAAAAATTAAAAAAATAATAGCTACGAATACTGTTATTAAATAGGGGAGCGAATAATGAATTGCGGCAAGGTCTTCCATTTCTTTCCCTATTCCGGTTAGTTCAAACATTAGTGATGGCCACAGTAGTCCGATTATATGAGCAAAAGCAATTAATATATTTGTGAATCCTGCGACTTTAAGCATAGTTCAAGTATTTATTTTTTCTACAAGGTTGTCAAGTAAGTCAGTATTTATTTTTTAGTTCAACAGGTAATTCATATTGCCGTTCAATTTTTTATTTCTTCGGTCGGCAACCGAAAGTTGAACATGCAATAATCCATATGACTACGAATTTCATATTCTGGGTAATTAATTTCGTTTCTTAGGATATGATGTTGACCACAGTTTTTTATTAATTCAACTCATAGTTTTTCATTCAAATCTTGCTTTCCCACAATAGCCATTATTTCCACAATATTTTCATTCATTTTGAAATAAATGCTATCCATACCACAAACACAACGTCTATATCCTTTTTTTATATAATCAACTGACTCAAATGAAAAAGGTTGTTGTGCGATAATATCGAAATATTCAAAAAATGAATCGAAATATTTATCTGCTTGAATTATTCCAAATTTTTTAACTCCGTAATAATGAATCCGAATCAAGTCGTTTTTAGCTTCATTGCTCAATCGATATTTAATCATTCAGTAAAGACTTGGATTGAGCTAAAATTTGTTCCTTACTATCATTAGAAAAACCACTATTTTCAGCTTTCTCAAGTTTAGTACTAATCCAGTCAATTTGAATCTGTTGTTTTCTAGCTTGTCTAATCAGATCATTGACAAGTTCGCTTTTACTCGAGTATTCTTTACTATCCACTTGAGTTTTTAACCATTCATCGTTTGGTTTTGTAAAGGATATGCTTTGTCTTGACATAATTTTATTATTTGATGTAAAAATACACCAAAATCGAATCAAATCCAAATTTCATCGAATTATGGCTAACATAGAAATATATACACTTGTATACAAATGTTCCTTTTAAGGATATTAATCTACATCACTATTCCTAGTATTCCTCTTTGGGAATACGTAAAATGGGCAAGAGTGTTTTTTGTATGTCTTTCGATAAACTCATAAATAATACTGATTGTATCAAAGATTTCAAAGCTATTTTCACAAAGGGCACTGTAGTGCACTTACATTATTTTACTAGAATATTTACCAAAACATCATCAACCTGAGATGCATGTAAACCAACCTCCATCTCTGGGTGAACTAAAAGTACTCGAATTGACTAATTTTAGTTTGAAAAATATCATAATGCATGATGGGTAATACTTCTTTTATTCTTTTCTGGTTACGAAGGTTGGGAGTAAAACCCTTGTCATTATCGCAAAAGGCAATTTATCGTCTTGTGAATTGTATGCACCCCCCGTGAAGATGGCTACGATATTTGATTCTGGGAAAATCATGATGTATTGTCCGCCATTTCCGGTGGCTACTTTAGCCATCATCATCTTATCTTCAATCTTGAATGGGATCGTCCACCATAAATAGCCATAATCGATTCCTGTGATTTTTGTTTTTGGTGTAGTAGCTTCCTCAATCCATGTTGCTGGCACAACTTGTTTATCATTCCATGTACCGTTATTAAGCATCAATAGCCCGATTTTAGCTAAATCCCGTGAGGTGAGGTGTAGTCTTTTTCCTGAAGAAATTACTTCTTTGTCAGACGTATGCCCCCAACTTAGATTGGCAATGCCTAATGTATCAAATAGAAACTTTTTGGCAAATGTATCGATGGGCATTCCTGAAGCCTGACTTATGATTTCTGCTAGTAAAAGTACACCCATTGAACAGTAGTTTGAAACCGCTCCCGGATCGTTTATCATAGGTAAGTCTAGCGTATATTGAATCCAATCTTTCTTTTTATACACTCTGTCTTCTTGTCCTTTAGATTTTTTGTCCCAATCATTGCAATCAAGTCCCGTTGACATGGTTATGAGGTGCTTAATTGTAATGTCGTTTTTCCGCTCGTCTAGATTTTTGACCGGTACTGGGTTTTTAAGGTATTTTGATATGGGATCGTTAACACTATCGATAAATCCCTTCTCAATGGCAATTCCTAATAAAATAGCACGTATGCTTTTTGTTACCGATCTAAGATCGTGTTGTGTATCTATAGTATGGTTATCATAATATTCTTCGACGATAAGGGTATCATTTTTTGCAAATAGAATGCTGTGAATTTTATGTTTTGCATGCTGAAATTGATCAAAGAATTTGTAAATCAATGTGGAGTCAACCTTTTGTGAAGCTAGAGTGCTAGTTTTCCACCCGTCTGTACCTCTCTTAGGTTCAGTATACTGATACGCTTGTTGTGCATAAGAAAATGTACTTACACATATAGCAAAAAGGAGTAGTTTTATTATATTTCTCATGAGATATAGTGACTAATTGATACTAATATACTAGTTAATCCATCTTTTCTGATTCGAGGAGCATTTTTTTAATCAATGTAATCTGTCCCAAATGGTAATAGCTATGTTCGATCATGCCTTCGATGTTTCTTAGATAACTTCCATATTTTTTGTCTACAAAAATATCATCTATTTGTTCATCTGGCATGCGAGCAACAGCTTCGGCGAATTTTTGAGTATTATTCCACATTGTATTTTGTAATTGTTCCCAATCTTCTTTTGATTGGATAGGAGGGAGGTCAAAGCTATATTTATCTCTAATCTCGAGGGAACCTCCTTCAAACACTTGCAATACTCCGGCGATATAATAATTGATGTGAAAGGTAAGTGCAGCGATTGTGTTTAAAGATCCTATTTTGGTTGTAGCCTGTTTCCAAGTAATATTTGATAATTGGTCTTTATAATTTGTATTGGCTACCCAGGTACCGTTTAAAAGAACTTCTTCGAATCGATTAGCGATTTGTTTTACGCGGTTCATCTGTTGTTTTATTTTCTAGTTACAGTTTACACAAACTAAAGATATTAAAATTGGTAAGATGTTTTTTGAGATTCAAACAAAAAAAGGAATTAAACGGCTTTAATGTTATTCCTTTACCAGAGCAAAAGAATGTATTTGTTTTCTGAAAAACTCTACAGGAGTATAATAAAAAAAGCGATCTGAGCCTTCACCCAAATCGCTGTATAATCTAAACTTCTTAAGAAGGTTTGTTTTTACTGTAAGCGCTTAAGTAACATTTCTGCAACTAATTCTGCTGAAGCTGGATTTTGTCCGGTGATTAATAGGCCATCTTCAACTGCATAAGGACTCCAATCTTCTCCTTTGGAATATACACCTCCATTTTCTTTCAGCATATCTTCTACCAAAAATGGAACCACATCTGTTAATTGTACTGCAGCTTCTTCGGTATTGGTAAAACCGGTTACTTTTTTATCGCTTACCAGAGATGTGCCATCTGTATTTTTTGTATTCTTAAATACAGCAGGTGCATGACAAACAGCAGCAACAGGCTTATTATTTGTATAGAATGCCTCGATAAGTGCGATAGAGGTCTTACTTTCTGCAAGATCCCATAAGGGTCCGTGACCTCCTGGATAAAATATGGCATCATAATCTGCTTGATTTACTGCGTCTAGTTTTAGCGTTTTGGATAAAATCGCTTGCGTTTCTTTATCAGCATTAAACCTTTTGGTAGATGCTGTCTGAAAATCTGCAAGCTCACTTTTAGGATCAATTGGGGGTTGTCCTCCTTTTGGGGAAGCCAGTGTGATCTCAACCCCTTTATCTTTCAGGATATAATAAGGAGTAGCAAATTCTTCAACCCAAAACCCAGTTTTAACACCAGTATCCCCTAATTCTGCATGGCTGGTTAAGACAAAAAGAACTTTTTTTGCTTTTGGTGCTTCTTCTACTGCTTTGGTAGCGGTTTGCTCTTCAACTTTATTATTTTCTTTTTTGTTTCCGCAAGAAGCAAATAGAGCGATCGTGAAAACCGAAATGATTAATTTTTTCATGATGTTTGTTTTATTAATTACGTGAAAGCAAAAGTATAGTACAGTTTCCTTAAAAAAATTGATGTATGATAATTAATCTGGTTGCTGTCACTTTTATCAATAACGAATACCCTAGGTTGTGATTAATTCTTTAGAGGTCAGTAGATAGTTACTTATATTTTAATTGAAATATCTTGAAAATGTCTGGTTGAGCGCAGTCGAAACCTGTTTTTTGTAGACGAATAGTTCTCGACTGCGCTCGAACAGACAGTAATAATTTTTATAAAATTCATAATATGAGATAGTTAAAAATTAATATTAGTACGTATTTAGCTACTTACTACTATAATTCTTTTCTAATTCTGCTTAAACTCTCGGTCGTTATCCCTAGATATGAGGCAATATGATAGTTTTTGACAAGCGGCTCAATGTGAGGGTATGTTGTAATAAAATCGAGATAGCGCTCTTTTGCGGGTTTTGCAAGATTTGATAGAATTCTATGTTGAAAACTGGCAAATGACTTTTCCATTTTTTTTCTGAAATAGGTTTCTATTTTTGGAAACGCACTATAAATCTCATCCATACTGTTTTTAGAAATCTTATACAGATTAGCATTCTGAATACACTCAATTGTTAAAATGGCATTCTTCTGAGCAAAAAAAGCAGTATAATCGCTAATCCACCAATCTTTGATAGCAAACTGTACGGTATGTTCTTTTCCAGAAAGGTCTATAAAATAGGTACGAAGACATCCATCAACAATATAATATTGATGCGTTACCATTTCACCAGCATTTAAAACAACATCTCCTTTTTTCAAGACTATATTTTCAAATTTACTGTTGATAAATGTGGTTTCATCAGTAGTAAACACCATATTTTTGTAAATTTGAGTAAGTATCAAGTCGTCATTATGCATATGGTTTCGGTATTAATTTCAAAAATAATTAAATAGATATACTTTTAATGTATCTAGTCTTCACTTTTAAGCGGTTGTGTATTATAAATTTTGAAAGAAGTCTTTGATAGTCGTACCACTAACCTAATTGCTACTATCTTTTTATAAGGAATTATTAAAACTAAACTTTAGATAAAATAAGAAATGTGTTCGTATCACTAAAAACCATTAATTTATCTAATAATTCTTGTAAGTTTAATTGATTTTTCACAACAACTTTTAAATGTATATTTTGGCTACCTGTTATTCTATGGGCTTCTTTTATCTCTTGAAAGCTGTTTATAATCTTAAGAATATGTCTGAGTTGACCAGGAAAAACTTTTAACATTACAAAAGCTTCTAAATCATCCCCAAGTTTTTTGTGATCTAATTGAATAGTATATTTTTGAATTACTCCGATCGCTTCCAGCTTTTGCACTCTTTCTCTAACTGCCGATGGGGATAAATTTATTTTTCTTCCTAAATCAGCAAAAGACAGTCTCGAATTGTCTTTTAAATTATCGATAAGTTGTCTGTCTATAGTATCTAACATTGAATCAATTTTAATTGCTCATAAAAAAGTTATTTCAACTGTAAATATAAAAAAATAGTAAGCATTCAATTTTTATATGTTCTAATTTGAATATAATTTTACTTAAAATTTTGAAGACATGAGCATCGTATTAATCTTTGAGAATAAGAATGTGAAACCCTGGAAGAAGGCTTTGAGTGCAAAATTACCCAGAACAACCATTGAAGTATATCCACATGTAAAGGATAAAGAAGCTGTAGACTTTGTGATCTGTTGGAAACCACATAAAAACGTGTTCGAACAGTTTCCTAATATTAAAGTTATTCAGTCTGTTGGAGCTTCTATTGATCATATCATAAATTCACAACATATAAATAAAGAAAGTATCATAACACGTATAGTTGATCAGAATCTATCAAATGATATGTGGGAGTTTTTAATCACTATTGTTTTGTCTGAACTAAAAAATATAAGGACGTATGTATCGCAACAATCATCTGGGATATGGCAACAACATGAGTATAGGTCTATCGATAATACAACTATTTCTATTTTGGGTTTGGGAAGTATTGGGGGCTATGTTGCTAAAAAATTTGCTCAAATTGGTTTTAGGGTAAAAGGTTGGAGTAATTCTAAAAAAGAAATTTCAAAGGTGGAAAGTTATCATAGCGAAAATGAATTCAATACGTTTTTAGACGATTCTGATTTTTTAATTAACCTATTGCCTTTAACTGATAAAACAGAAGGAATTTTAAATACAAGTGTTTTTCAAAAATTACCCAAGAATTGTTTTCTTATCAATGTGGGTCGTGGTGAACATTTGGTAGATAAAGATTTGATAAATCAGCTTGATGCTGAAATGCTTTCTGGAGCATTTTTGGATGTTTTTGTAACAGAACCTTTGCAAAAGGAACATCCATTTTGGGATCATCCCAAAATTAAAATAACTCCACATGTAGCAAGTTTGACCAATGTGGAGACTGCTATAGAACAAATAGTAGAGAATTATAGACGTTTTTTGAATAAAGAAGCACTATTAAACAGTGTATCATTAAAAAAAGGGTATTAAAAGCTATGTGTTGTAAATTTCATCTTGCATTCAAAGTAAAAGATATTAAAAACACGATCAAATTCTATCATACAATTTTAGGATGTACATTAGGAAGACAAACAAAAGATTGGGTTGATTTTGATTTTTTTGGACATCAATTATCTGCTCATGTTTCTGATGAAATTCCTGAGCTGGACTACTGCGGAAAAGTAGAAGGTCTTAAAGTACCTGTTCCACATTTTGGTTGCATTGTAGGCCATGCTACTTTTAATGATTTAAAAGAAAGATTAGAAAAACATCAAATAGACTTTATTATTAAACCTCAAAAAAGGTATAAAGGCAAAAAAGGAGAACAACAAACTATGTTTATTCTGGACTTTAGTAATAATCCGCTGGAATTTAAAAATTTTGATAGCGATGAAGATATTTTTAAATAATAATTGCTATAATTTAAACCAATTCATTTATAATATCCAGTTATAGAAAGAATGTGATAAACTTTTATCTCAGAGGAGTAGTTTAGCTACTTTTTGTGTATCAGTATTAAAAATTAATATCCCTTCAGATTTATTATTTAGTTGTCCAATCAGGGTTTCTTTATTATTCCATATTGATGTTGTACCGACACTTTCAAAATTATCACAAAAACCAACACAATTTACCATTAATACTGGTATTGAAAACTTATTGGCTATTTTTGGATAGTATTTCATTGCTTTTTTAACGTCCTCAGTAGATTTTGCTACACTAGCTACATAAATTTCAGCTCCGTTATTAAAAGCATGTTCAACATGCTCAATTAGCATTGATTCATAGCAAATGGCTGGAGCAATCTTTTTTTTATTTATTGTCATATAAGTTTGTGAGGATCCTTTAGAAAAATATGGATATTCGTCTGAATGCAAATATTGTTTAGAATAGCATACTCTTGTTTTTTTAGGCTGAAATATAATCATGTTAATTAGCGTGTCCGCATTATTTTTTGTCGGCATCCCAACACCAATAGTTATTTAGTTGATATCACTTATTTCTTGAAAGTCATCAAGAACACTATCATCTTGATATATAGATAAATTTTCTGCTAATTCTGGCTCGTAGCCGGTTATAGATAACTCAGGAAAAGCAATGAAGTCTGCGTTTTGAGAAATAGCAAGTTCTATTAATTTTTTATGCGCATCAATATTCTTTTTAATATTTCCTTTAAAAGATTGTATTTGTGCTACGCAAATTTTCATTTAATACTTGTTTTTGATATCATGTAAACATAAAATAGAATATGAATTTATTGTTTTATATACCACTTAATAGCAAAAGAGCCTTGACCATGACCTAATATTTCTCCGGTAATTATGTTGCGCATCATCGTATCAGATTTACCATTACTCGCCGCTATTAATGACCACTCGAGATTTTCTTTTAGTTTTATCATTTGTGCATCATAGTTAGGTGTCTGACCAATAATAGGAGCTATCTGAGCAAAGACTATAGTATCACTTAAAACAGTCAAGAATTTGGCGTCAGCAAAGTGCTCTACTTTTTTGGTTTTATCATTTTTTCTATGAGATGTCCAGTATATTCTTACTTTTTCGCCCACTCTAACAGCTTTAACCAGGGTTTCGATTTTTCCTTCAAGAGGTTGCCCGTTTTTATCATTATGATAAATAAGCTTCCAATTGTTTTTGT
The DNA here is from genome assembly GCA_947495425.1 of uncultured Aquimarina sp. Taxonomy (GTDB): domain Bacteria; phylum Bacteroidota; class Bacteroidia; order Flavobacteriales; family Flavobacteriaceae; genus Aquimarina. The sequence continues at coordinate 19,653 of CANLYR010000025.1, read as the reverse complement.
CCTGAGCAATACTGTTTAGTGATAATGCTAATATTGACGCTAATACAAGTATTTTTTTCATGAGTTTACCTTTGATGATTTTATAATAATTAGATTAGTATTTTACAAATGATTTATGTGCATAACACCACGCCCAATTTTCATTAGGCTCTGCAGAGATTACAACAGGGTGTTTATGCGATGTATGATGATTGCTCGCATGTTTGTTAGGAGAAGAGTCGCAGCAAAGCGTAATGCCGCATTCCTGACACGTTCTAAGGTGTACCCAGGAATCTCCACTTTTTATGCATTCTGCACACTCATATGCTGTACTTTTTTTGATGTGATTTGAGTCAAAATTTTCTAAGTGTTCACATATTTTAGTACGTAGTTTCATGCTCTTTGTTGCTCTACAGTAAATATCCAATGAAAAAGGGATATCAACGAATTAAATTTCAGCTAAATATTCATGTACAAATTTTATAGCCATAGCGCCTTCGCCAACAGCTGAAGCTACACGATTCATGGCACCAGCGCGTACATCGCCCGATGCAAATATACCCGGGCTACAGGTTTCTAGTAAAAAAGGTTCTCTTTCTTTTTTCCAAACTTTTTTAAAGTCATCATAGCGCGTAAGATCCCTACCAGTTTCTATAAACCCTCTTTCATTTTTAATTATATCCAGCGTTACCCAATCTGTATACGGTCTTGCACCGATAAAAATAAATAAAGCGTCTGCGGGTACTGTTTTACTTTCTGAGTTTTGGCTGTTGGTCAGTTCTAATTCGGTAAGCCGTTCATTTTCTCCAGACGCTTTAGTAATGTTTGTATGTCCTAGTAATGTAATGTTATCTATAGCATCAATCTGATCGATAAGATAGCTAGACATACTACTGGTTAAATCTTTTTTACGAACGGTGATATAGACGTTTTTAGCAAATTTTGATAAATACACTGCAGATTGACCTGCAGAATTGCCTCCGCCAACAATAAACACCTCTTTATTGAGACATGCCTGGGCTTCGGTCATTGAAGAACCATAATAAATGCCGGCACCCGTATAATGCTCAATACCTTCGGCTTCTAGTTTTCTATAGTTAACACCAGTGGTAATGACAATGCTTTTGGTACTAATGCATGTGTTGTTGCCAAGAGTAATCATTTTGTATCCATCTTTTTCTGCAATAGAAGTAACCTCCTGGGGAGACAAAAATTCAATACCAAAACGTTTAGCCTGTGTGATTGCACGATGTGTTAATTCTTGTCCGCTTAATCCATTAGGAAATCCTAAATAATTTTCTATTCTCGAACTGGTACCGGCCTGTCCGCCCGGAGCATGCTTTTCGATAAGCAAGGTCTTTAAGCCTTCAGAACCTCCATAAACGGCTGCGGCAAGTCCCGAGGGACCAGCGCCGATGATAACGACATCATATAGGTTGTCTTTGGGATGCGCATTAAGACCCAAAGCGGTAGCAAGTTCAACAATCTCTGGATTTTTAAAGCATTCCCCATTTTGTAATGAAATCACAGGCATGTCTGAGGGCTTTAAATCATAGAGCGCTATAATTTCTTTGGCTTTGTCACTGGTTTCTACATCCAACCACTGAAAAGGAAATAAGTTTGCCGATAAAAAATCTTTGATGTCATGAGACTTTGGAGAAAATTGATACCCCAGTACCTTGATCCCATCAAATTCAGGCTGAAAATTAAGTTGCCACGCATTAAGTAAATCAGTTAGGGTTGGGTATAGTTTTTCTTCAGGTGGATTCCAGGGTTTGGTAAGATAATAGTCTAATTGTACGTCGTTAATAGCTTTGATAGCAGCATCGGTATCTGAGTATGCTGTTAATAATACTTTTTTTGCTTCTGGATAGTGTTTTTTTGCTTCAGTTAAAAATTCTACACCCAGCATCTCTGGCATGCGTTGATCTACCAAAAATAAAGCTACTACTTCGTTTTTCTTTTTGAGATCTACTAAAGCTTCCAAAGCATCTTGTGCAGAATCGGTATTCATAATTCTGTATTCCTTACGATATTCAGCTTTTAAGTCTCTACTTATCGCACGTAGTACTTGCGGATCATCATCCAGAGCAAATAGGATTGGTTTTTTCATTATCTAAAAATTAATATGGTCAGGGTCAGGCCCGATACGTTGATTTTTGTCTAAGCCATCAATATACGCTATATCTTCTTTTGCCAATTCAAAATCAAATAGTCCTGCATTTGATATAATTCGTTTCTTTTTTACAGATTTTGGAATCGTAACCACCCCTTTTTGCAAATTCCATCGAAGTACAATCTGTGCCACCGTTTTATTATATTTTTTTGCGATATCATCGAGTATTGATAGTTCGAAAATTTTACCCTGCATCATCGGTGACCATGCCTCGTATATGATATTATGCTGATCACAGAAGTCAATTAAATCTTGTTGTACTAAATGCGGATGAAATTCCATCTGATTGACCATTGGTACTATGTTTGTATGGCTCATTAGGTCTTCTAGATGATGCTGCAAAAAATTACTTACCCCAATTGCTCGTATTCGCTTTTTGTTATATAATTCCTCTAGTGCTTTCCAGGTGTCAGTATATTTACCTTGCACAGGCCAATGCACCAGATATAGATCCAGATAGTCCAATTGCAGTCGATCAAGGCTATCTTCAAAAGCTTTTATCGTAGTATCATATCCTTGATCAGCATTCCAAACTTTACTTACCACAAAAATGTCTTCTCTTGCTATCGATGAGTTTTGTATTGCAAGTCCTACGCCTTCTTCATTTTTGTATACACTAGCAGTATCGATATGGCGATACCCTGCGTCGAGCGCCCATTGAACGGCATTGATTACTTCTTTGTCATTATCGGCCAGGTATACGCCTAATCCCAAGTAGGGCATTTCAACTCCATTATGCAACTGAAATGTGCCTCTTATATCCGTTATATTTTTCATGATAGTATCGCTTAATTTATAGGTAAACAAATAGTAAATGTAGTTTTTCCTTTTTCGGAAGTTACTTTAATATCTCCATGATGTTGATTAATAATTCTTTGTACAACCTCCAACCCCATTCCTGTTCCTTTACCGATACTTTTGGTTGTGAAAAAAGGATCAAAAATGTGATGTATATCTTCGTTAGGAATTCCTTCTCCATTATCCGTAATATCAATTTTTACAAAATTACGATCTTGTGCAGTTTTAATGGTTAATATTCCCGATTGCTCCATCGCATCAATAGCATTGTCGATAATATTGGTCCATACTTGATTGATTTCGCTGACAAATATTTTGGGTTTAGGTAAATTTTCCTGAAAGTCTTTTTCTACGGAAATATTTTTCTGTTTTAATTTATGAGTAAGCATGGTGAGCGTGCTTTTGATTCCGATATGGATATCTGTGGTTGTTTTTTCGGGGGCACGATCCATATGGGTATAGCTCTTAATTGATTGCACAAGGTTTGAAATTCGATCAGAAGCTTCTTCAATCTCATCTACCATTTTTTCCGTAGCCAGCACATTTTCTATCCATTCTATAGCATGTGGAAAGTTTTGATCACCTGTTGCATCATGAATTTCTTCCATAGCAGGAATACCCATGCAAAAATCGAGCAGTGTTTCTGTAAGCTCATAGGCATTATTGACCCCATGATTTTCTAACCATTCTTCTAATTCATCTTCTTTTTCATTGCGCTCAATAAGTGTCATCTTGTTTTCTGGGCGATTGCTTATTTTATCAAAAAGCACATGATTTATTGTGTCTACTTCTTCTTTTGAAGCTCGTATAGAAATAATTCGTTTAAATTTTTCAGGGACATTGCTAAGATGGTCTTTTAGCCCTTTTGCGCTGCGCAGCATAGCAGAAGCAGGATTATTAAGCTCATGAGCCAGACCCGCTGATAATTTACCTAAAGCCATCATTTTTTCAGCCTGAACATTGCTTTTGGTAAATTCTCGCACTCTAGAGGTCATATTATGAACCAATCCTTCGGTAAGTTCATAATGTTCAGCGATCATTTCTCTGAAAAAAGATTTCTCCAGCGCTAGAATTTCGGTATCTTCCACTACTTCTCCATACCCTAGAGCAGAGCTGGCTCTAGAAAACGGAAGCAATCCTGCAATGCTGTTTTTTGAGATTTGCCCTACGAGTTTATACTGTCCATTTTGTTCAATTTTTATTTGAACCTCACCTGTAATAATAATGAGCAACTGATCAATTGGGTCTCCTTTTTGAAAAATGAACTCACCAACTTTGTAGTTTTGGCAGTGCGACTTTTCAAGTAACCAATGGAGTTGATCATCAGGGACATTAGTGAAATCTGGAATTTCACGCAGTTGCTGATTTGTAATTTTCATTCTCTAAAATTAGACAATAAAAACCCAGTTTGCAATACGTAAAAGTGCTCGAACTCTTAAGGTTTTTATAAAATTAAAGCAAGCTAAGGCGAGATTCTGAATTTTAATGGGGTTTATTAATTTTTTAGTAATGATTTAGTTTCCTGATCTGGTTTTGCATATTGAAATCTATCTAATAATGTAGGCAAGGCGTACCCATCCAATCCAATACACGATATTGCTTCGGCTTTGTCGAGTTGTACCCAGCCATCGGCATGTATAATTTCTTTGTCAATGTAGATGTGCTCAATAGCTCCAATCACCAAAATGGTATCATTTTCCTCGATCAAGTATTCGTTTATGTATTTACAACCTAATTGTATGGGACTGTTTTTGACATATGGAGGATAAAAATCATCGTGGTATTCTTCCTGAAGGTTTGTTTTGTCAAATTCTGAAATGTCATCCTCATATTTGGCTGCGGTATGATGCGCATCTGCGATCATATCTTTGTGAACTTGATTTACAGTAAAAAAGCCAGTTTCTTTAAGATTATTAAAGGTGCCTCTGGATACCGTAGTTGGTCTTAAAATAAAGCCCAACATGGGTGGGTTACTACCAATGTGAATAATCGAATTAAAAATGGCAACATTAGTAATTCCCCGGTTGTTTTTAGTCGCCAAAAGATTGCTAGATTTATACCCCGTACAACTATTGATCAAATTTGCTCTATACCGTGAAGGGAAATCTAATAGATTTTGTTTGGTAAAATGATTCATGAAGTAAAAATATTTTATCTTTCAAAGCAAGTTACTTAAAGATAAATCATGTCAAAAGAATTTCACAACTATTTTGAAACCAATAAGCAAACCTGGAATAAAAAGGTAGGAGTACATGCCAAAAGTGATTTTTATGGTGTAGAAGGGTTTAAAAAAGGAGAAACTTCTCTAAAAAGTTTTGAACTCGAAGCCTTGGGCGACGTTTCAGGTAAATCACTACTGCATCTTCAATGTCATTTTGGACAAGATACGCTAAGTTGGAGTAGGATGGGAGCCCTGTGTACAGGAGTAGATATTTCTGAAGAGGCAATAAAATTAGCCCAAGAGTTGAATACCGAATTACAACAGGATGCACGATTTGTATGCTGCAATGTTCTGGATATTTCGCAACATATTAATGATCAATATGATATCGTGTATACCAGCTATGGAGTTATTGGTTGGTTGCCTGATTTAACACCTTGGGCTCAAAGCATAGCAGAACGATTAAAATCTGGAGGAATTTTTTATATGGTAGAATTTCATCCTATCGTTTGGATGTTTGACTATTTAAAAGAACAACCTGAGCTTACCTATGGTTATCATCAGAAAGAAGTGATTTACGAAGAATATGAAGGCACTTATGCTGATACTGATGCATCTATGATAAGCAAAGAATATGGTTGGAACCATGGATTAGGAGAAGTGATTTCTTCTCTTTCTAAAGCAGGATTGACAATTGAATATTTAGAAGAATATGACGAATCACCTTATGAAATATTTCCCAACTTAATCGAAAAAGAAAACGGAATGTTTAAAACCAAAGATACATTGTACCCGCTCTTATTTGCAATTAAGGCTGTAAAAGGATAATTCATCAATATTTATTACATTTACCGAAGGTTTTAATGTTTGCATATGCGACTGTCTACTATCAGTAGCTTACCTGTAGAATCATTAAAACTCGGATTCTCATTGAGTTCTACATTATATTCTGACAGGTTATTATAGTATTTAATTTATGCAAACAAAAAATATAGCTATTGTAGGTAGCGGTCTTGTTGGTTCTCTTTTAGCACTATATCTAAGAAAACGCAATTATCAAGTTACTGTATTTGATCGAAGACCCGATATTAGAACCATAGAATTTAGCGGGCGTTCTATCAATCTTGCTATGTCTGTGCGCGGATGGAAAACGCTTGACAATATCGGGATTGGTGATGTGGTTAGAACATTAGCAATCCCAATGAATAAGCGTAGTATTCATATTAAAGGAGCACCCGAATATTACCAATACTACGGTAAAGAAGGAGAAGCTATCTCTTCAATACCTAGAGGAATTCTTAATAAGGAAATGATTTCGCTTGCCGAAGAAGCAGGAGTGATTTTTAAGTTTAACGAAAAAGTTTGGGATGTTAGTTTGCCTGAAGCGAAAATCTATACTGGTGAAACCGAAAAAAGTGAATGGCAGGAGTATCAGTATGATATGATTTTTGGCTGTGATGGTGCCTTTTCGAGAGTACGACATAAGATGCAACGAAGGAGCAGATTTGACTATTCGCAAGATTTTTTGGATACAGGATATAAAGAACTTGGGATTCCTGCAAACCCCGACGGTACCCATAAGTTAGATAAAAACTCACTTCATATATGGCCTCGAGGTAAGTTTATGCTTATCGCATTACCTAATCTTGATGGCAGTTTTACGTGTACCTTATTCATGCCTCACGAAGGCAAAAATTCTTTCGAAGAATTAACCAGTGATAATGTGATGAGGTTTTGGGAAGAATATTTCCCGGATACCATAAAATTAATGCCAACATTGGTCGACGACTTTAAAGATAACCCTACTAGTGCTTTGGTGACAATGAAGTGTTACCCTTGGACATATTGGGATAAAGTAGCTTTGGTAGGTGATTCTGCTCATGCGATAGTACCCTTTTATGGTCAAGGCATGAATGCTGGATTTGAAGATATTTCTATTCTTGATGAAATTATAGAACGTGAAGGCGATGAGAATTGGCAGCATATTTTTGAAACTTACCAAGAATCTCGTAAACCAAATGCTGATGCCATTGCTGAGCTATCGTATCGCAATTTTATAGAGATGAGTAGTAAAACGGCAGATTCTAATTTTCTTTTGCAAAAAAAAATTGAAAAACAATTTTCAGAGAAGTATCCTGATAAATGGCTGCCATTGTATTCTAGAGTTACTTTTAGTCATCGCCCCTATTCTGAAGCATTAGATATTGGAGATCAACAAGCTGCTATTATGCAGAAGGTAATGCAAATGGATAATATTGAATCTATTTGGGATAGTAACAAAGTAGAGCAGTATATTTTAAAACTTTTGGAGGGGCAAAATTTTAAGATGAAAGCTTAGCGGCAAAAAAAACAAAAAACCCATAACTTATTATAAGATATGGATTTTGTTACTAATTAAAGATTCATCATCTCGATGAAATTTTTATCACACAGGACAGTTTGCATTACTAACACACGAATAGAAGCATGAGTTATAGTCATTACCGCAACGGCTAGCACAACTACTTCTAATCTGTGAACAAGAAGGTCCTGTAGGGCATCCTCCAGTAATTTGCATTGTTTCTTTACGATCTAATTTTGTGTAATTTAATTGTTTTAGACGTTCAATTTTTTTCATGATTTTAAGTTTTAAAAGTGAATATTACTATTTTCTACACCAGTGTGTTTTGACAGAATGAAAAAGGAAATTTCATTTTAACACACAGGTTTTCAGTGAATTATAATGTTTAAAATACGTTATTTTTAGCTAAAAATGTATAAGAATCTTGCGTTTAACAAAAGTTTAGAGATTTTGTTTTTTTACACAGTTAGTTACATGATTCTGACTTATCCCAGAATTCTCTTTAGCCATTTTAGCTTTGTAGCGCTATACGGAGGATATTTTAGATTGGGTTCTATCCAAAATGGTTTTTGTAGTATACCTTTATAATGTGAAAATGTATCGAAACCAAATTTTCCATGGTAGTTACCGATTCCACTATTGCCGACTCCGCCAAAAGGAAGCGTATGTTCTGTAAAATGCATGAGTGTATCATTCACAGCACCACCACCAAAGGAGATTTCGTTGAGCACCTTATTTTTAATAGATTTACTCTTAGTGAAGATATAGAAGGATAAGGGCTTAGATAAGCTATTCACTTTTTTTATAGCTTCTTCAATGGTGTCGAATGTAAGTACAGGTAGTATCGGGCCAAAAATCTCTTCCTGCATTACTTTGTCTGAAAATTCAACATTTACTAATACAGTAGGAGTAATTACTCGTTCTTCTTTTTTACAGTCACCACCAATATATACTTTATCTTTTTCGATTAAATTTTCTATGCGATCAAAATTCTTGTCATTAATGATTTGCGTATAATTTTGATTGTCTACATGATATGCTGCTTTTTCGATATATTTTTTAACAGCAGATAACAATTCATCTTTTATATCTGAAGCAACCAAAACATAGTCGGGAGCAATGCATGTTTGTCCCGCATTCAGAAATTTACCCCATACCAATCGTTTGGCGGTCATGTCTATATTGACATCATTTGTAATGATAGCAGGGCTTTTTCCTCCTAATTCCAGCGTAACCGGAGTTAGGTGTTTTGCTGCGGCTTCATAGATAATCTTGCCAACAGCGACACTGCCTGTAAAGAATATTTTATCAAACTTAACAGTCAATATTTCGGTTGTTTCTTGAACGCCACCTTCAATTACTTTGAAAAAGCCAGGGCCAAAATTTTGATTGATAAGTTTGGCCATTGTTGCAGCTGTATGAGAAGGAACTTCACTAGGTTTTAGTACTACAGTACAACCAGCTGCTATAGCTGCTATTGCGGGGCATAAGGATAGTTGGTAAGGATAGTTCCAGGCTCCTATAACTAAAACTGTACCATAAGGTTCCGGGATTATATAGCTCTTACCAGGCAAATTGGCTAATCCTGTCGAGGCTTTCTTTTTCTTAGACCATTTTTTGACTTTTACTAATGCCAGATCAATTTCATTATAGATTATAGATAGCTCTGTCGTATACGTTTCAAATTCAGATTTTTTGAAATCTTTGTAGATGGATTCATATAATAATGCTTCGTTTTTTTTCAAAACATGCTTCAAATGCTTCAGTTCTTTAACTCTAAAAGAGATATTTTTTGTGGCATTAGTGTTAAAAAACTGACGCTGTAGATCTATAACTTTACGGTAATTCATAGTAAAACTTTCGATAAATTATATACATGATGTAGCTAAAGTTAAGCTCTTTGCTTTTCTAGTTCAAGCTCGCGTTGCATCTGTTTTACTGTGAGTGTGCTACCATCGTGACTCCAACCCGGAGGACCAAAAATATACATAAACTTGTGATACCAATTTTTGGACTTTTTAGTGTCATTCCAGATGTCTTTGTATTCATGTGTAAGTATCACCCATGGATTATATGAGTTGGGGGCATGGGTTACTCCATATTGTACATCTATATCATCATCTAGTTCTTTCCAGGTTCCAAATATTTTATCAAATATATTAAGGAACCCTCCATGATTTTTATCCATATACTCTACATTTTTGGCATGGTGCACCTGATGCATTGTATGTGTATTAAAAACTTTTTCAATAATTCCCATTTTTGGCACATACACAGAATGCAATTGAAACTGCCATAATGCTTCGATTCCTAAGCAAACTATAACCATTTCTGGTGGAAATCCTATAGCTGGTAGCCACATATAAAATAATGGTTTATAGAGTAATGTAAACCATCCATTACGCACTGCTGTTCCTAAATTGAAGTTATCAGAAGAATGATGTACAATATGTGCGGCCCAAAGTGCTCTTACCATATGATTTTGTCGATGAAACCAATAATATGTAAAATCGTCTGCTAGTTGACATAAAAGCCAGACATACCATGCATATCCAAAGGATTTCCAACCCATAATATTGGTGCGAACGCCATCTATCTCGGGATTAAAAAATTCATAAACATAATAAAACAATACGATAGAAAAGACGGTCTTGATTAAAGGCCCTAGTATAGCAGAACCAACACCCATGGTTAAACTGGCAGATAAATCTTTCCAGTTGTAAAGATCCTTATGATCATGGTCATGTTTTTTACTGTAGGTAAGTTCTACTAGTATTAATGCTAAAAATAAAGGTACTCCGTAGACTAAAGGGCTTGTAAATTCCATTTTTCTTTTTCATTTTTTTCTGGGATTGGAATATAGTGAGATTTTTTAGTATACCTTTAACAAAGACGGATGTAATTATTTAAATTCACTTTTTTTAACGATTGTCTAAGTTAAAAGGCTATCATTTTACATAGTTAACTATAACTTTCTTCTTCTAGCATAAATATTTGCCTACAGTTTCCCACCTAGAGCTACAAATGCATCGAGTACATTTTGCAATGCTTTTTTCTCAGTTTTACTTATGGTTCTTTTATAAATATCGTCTTTACCTACAAATTTTATCATAGCAGCTTTGCCAGAAGCCATTTTGGTTATTAATTGTATGTCTTTTTTCTTTACTACACGATCCAGCCATTCTCTTTTTCCGCCAGACTCTTCTTTTGATTTAAATTCTCCTGGGGAGTCTTCTTCTATTTCAAAAGTTTTGCCATCAACAATAACTTCTATTCGTTCTATAAATAACCATTTCTTTTTTGAGAAATAATTGATAGATAATCCTAACCAAGGTTTTTTTTCTTTTTTGCCTACATACGCTTGGATATAATTTTTTGTACCTAATTTGGTAGAAGATTTATCAGTATACCAAGTAACATCATCGTTGATGTCATATTTCTTTTTCATTTTAGAAAGCGCTTTTTTATCTTTTTCTTTGTTTTTGCTTTCTTCTTTTTCAGGATTTTTATCTTTACCCTGATCTTTATCATCGACATTTGCTCTAGCACTTTTTAATATATCACCCTCGACTTTTCTCAGTAAGCCTTTGCCTTTTTTACCTTCATTCGAATTAGCATATTTCGCTATCAGAACTTTAAGCCGTTCTCTACTCTTTGTGTAGTCTTGCTCATCATAATATGTTGTTGCCTGGTCAAGGATTTGTGCAGGAGTGAATTTACATTCTGTAATTTCTTTTTTTAATTTCTCATTTTCTTCTTTTAGTTGGTCGTACTTAGCTTGAGGGACACCGCAACTGATAGCCAATAATAGAAATAAAACGTAGGTTGTTAGTCTAACATTTTTCATAAATAGAGTGTTTGATGGTTGTTATTATTAGTTGAGAATTGATTCTCAAGATAATAAAAAAAGTGTTAACAGTCATAATTATATGGCTAAACCCTACTTTGTTGCCTTATTAAAATTGAAAAAAACAGAAATGTTATTTTGCGAAAACCTGAGACATGTCTTTAAAAGATTTAAACTCTAAAGCGTTACCACATGGGTCATAAAAGAACATTGTAGCTTGTTCTCCAACTTCGCCTTCGAATCTAATGTATGGAGCAATGACAAATTCAACTTTTTTTTGTGAAAGTTTTTTTGCAAAATCTTGCCAAACTTGCCATGCTAATATAATTCCAAAATGAGGTACAGGAACATCCTTACCATCTACAGCGTTAGTATGGCTACTGGCCGAATCCGACTTTGCCTTGTAATGAATTACTAGTTGATGCCCAAAAAAATTAAAATCTACCCAATGATCGCTACTACGACCTTCATCGAGTTCTAAGGTTTCGTTATAAAAACGTCTTGCTTTTTGTAAATCGTTGACAGGGATGGCAAGATGAAATGGAGAGAGAGAATTACTCATAATTTTGAAAATTGATTTCTAAGTAATGTACTTATTTTAGAAAAATGAATGCATCTTAGTGTAAGGAATTAATATATAATTAACAGCGAGCAACTAGCTTCTTCGATCTCTTCGCTTTTTATCGCCTGATTTAGAAATCCTTTGTTTATTAGATGAGTTATGTAGTCTATCTTTTTTCGAATGGCTAAAAGATGTAGAACCCGTATTGCGATGTTTTGGTTTTGTGTTTTCTATTACCGAGGCTTCTTCGGTTTTACTTGAGTCTCCAACATCGGATTTAATCACTTTCAATTCTTGTTCTGTGAGAAATCTCCATTTGCCGACAGGAACATCTAGTGTAACATTCATAATTCGAACCCTTTTGAGGGTAACTACTTCGTAGCCTAAATATTCACACATTCTACGAATTTGACGATTAAGCCCTTGTGTCAATATAATTCTAAAAGTGTATTTGTTTATTTGCTCTACTTCACATTTTCGAGTAATGGTATCCAGTATTGGGATTCCGTTACGCATTCGTTTTATAAACTGAGGATTGATTAACTTATTTACTCTAACTACATATTCTTTTTCGTGATTGTTTCTGGCTCTTAAAATTTTGTTGACGATGTCACCATCACTAGTTAAAAAAATAAGCCCTTCACTAGGTTTGTCTAGTCGCCCAATTGGGAAAATACGTTTGGGATAATTAATAAAATCTACAATATTATCTTTTTCGTTTTGTGCTGTAGTACAAACAATTCCAACAGGCTTGTTAAAGGCAAGGTAAACATGCTCTTCTTTGGGTTCATGAATTAATTCACCATCAACGCGCACAACATCATTTGAAGCAACTTTGGAGCCCATTTCAGGTATTTTGCCATTGATAGTCACACGACCTTGATCGATTAATTTATCAGCTTCACGGCGAGAGCAATATCCTACTTCACTAAGGTATTTATTAAGTCTGGTGTGTTTAGAGTTTTCCACGATGCAAAGGTGGTCATAAAAATTAATCTTTCAAAAAATCAATAATCATATTGTCTACCTCTTCAAAAAATAAAGAATGCCCATAATTTTCTGTAGTTACAAATTCAACACCATTCCAAGTTTTGCTAATGGCTACTGCTTCAGAATAGGGTGCGATATCATCATTTTTATCATGAATCAATAGCCCTTTATGCGTGAGTTTTTTTGCAAATTTAGCTACAGAGAATTCTTTAAAAAAGTATCCATGTTTCATTTTAAAATATTGATCCAAGGCTTTCATAAATTTTGGAGATAGTTTTAATATTTCTTGGTATCCCTTCATGATTCTGGCCAATTCTCCGGGAGGTGCCAATACTATTAGTTTATCTATTTCTGAATTTGGATATGTATATTGATGAAATATGGTAGTCATGCCGCCCACAGAGTGCCCCATAATATGGTTAGGTCTATATAATTCAACAATTTTTTGAAGACATTTTGTATATAAAGGTACATTCAAGATTTTGCCCGAAGAATTTCCATGGGCTGGTGCATCAAATGCGATAATATTATATCCTTTTTTATGTAATTTTTGAATAAGACCTTTCCATCGGTGCGTATTACTTTCCCAGCCGTGAACCAGTAGTATTGTTTCTCCTAGGCTTTCCCATCTGTATGTCTGAATTTCTATATCCTCTATGCGTATAATTTCATCCTCTGCATCTTCCAGAAAATCTTCTTGTTCTGGTAGAATTCCTCCCTTTTGAGGTGTACAAAATAAAACATAAGCTTTGTGTACTGCTTTCTTTGGGAAAAAAAAGAATAAAAAATGGATGTATTTTCCAATTAAAAACGGTAGATATTTTTTAAATTTTTCTTTCATTCATCTTCGCGATGTACAGCTTCCATAGTAAATGCAGGAAGACAAATGGCAAGATACTCACATTCTTTATCAAATGGATTAGAATATTGAATTCTCATGTTTTTTTCTATTTTAATAGATTGCCCAGCTTCTAAAATTATTTTTTCTCCTTCGATTATAAATTGTTTTTTACCTCGTATAATATAGGTGTATTCTTCAAAATCTGGGGTTTGAAAAGGTTCGCTCCAACCAGCAGGTGCCACCATATGGGCAATACTAATATTAGAATTACCATCAGTGGCTTTACCAAAATGTTCTTCAATTAGTTTCCCATCGGTAGTAGGAACAATAAAAGGTGATTTTTGAATGCAATATTTCTTATTCATAAAGTCTTATTCATTAGAATCCCAACGAATCCAAAAGTGCTTGATCTTTGCAGTTTCAGGAATATCAGTAGTTTCAATTTTTATATCAGTGGCAGACTGAAACTTTTGCGGTAACTCTTTTTTGTCTATTGCAAAATAAGCTTGAATGCTATCTACAAAAATTACAGCAGTACTAAGTGTATTGTTAATTTTGGTGATGGAGTAATGATCCTTAATATCTTTATATGTACTCTTAGCAGACAATCCAGATGGTGTTTTGTACCTAGAATCTATAACTTGTATGTTTTCTATTGTAGCAGTTGGGTCTAATTCTTTTCTGGCTTCTAGAACCAAAAGTTTAGCTCCGCCTTTTTCATAAATCTCTATTTCGTTTCCGCTAGTTGAAAACTGATTTCCTATTGATTTTTTTACAATAGAATCATTAGTAAATAAAGAATCCAGTTGTTTTACCTGAATTTCGTTGGTTAGAAGACCTATTCTGTTATTGCTGATCTCAAAAGGATCTTGTTTTGTTTCTTTCTGGCAGCTTAGCACAAGGGATGTAATTACAAGTGTTTGTAATATTCGAATATTCATAGTTCTTCAATTAAAAAGTTTAACATACTATTGTAAACGTAAATTATTGCATCTGCATATAACTTTAGCCTTTAAACTTATTTTAATAGCTTATTTAGTACGCCCAAGGCTCCTCTAATAAAAGTAGCACTGGTTAGTACTTTTATGACTGCTTTCTCTGTACTACTGGTTCTCCTGCTTCTTGAACCTGAGCGCGATGTACTTTTGTTTAGTTTTTCTCTTTCTTTTTTGGCAGCGGCCTTGGCCTCTTCAGCTTCAGCTTTTTCTATTTTTTCTCCTAAAAGTTCATAAGCGCTTTCCCTATCAATTTCTTCATTATACTTTGGAGCTAGCTTTGATTGCTTCAATAGTGCTTCAAGCTCTTTATCTTTTAATATGTCCATTCTGCTCATAGGTGCCCTTAGCATTGTCGCTGCAAGAGGTGTTGGACGTCCCTTTTCATCAAGCGCAGATATTAGAGCTTCTCCAATTCCCAAAGATGTCAGTATCTCTTTAGTGTCATAAAAAGGTGATTCTGGATAGTTTTCTGCAGTAAGTTTTATGGCCTTACGATCTTTTGCGGTAAATGCTCTAAGTGCATGTTGTACCTTTAACCCAAGCTGACTCAAAACTCCATCGGGGACATCTGTTGGGTTTTGAGTAACGAAGTACAACCCGACGCCTTTTGATCGAATTAATTTTACAATGCTTTCAATCTGATCCATTAAGGCATTAGAAGCTTGTTTGAAAATTAAATGTGCTTCATCAAGGAAAATTACTAATTCTGGTCTTCCACTATCTCCTTGTTCAGGAAAAGTGCTGTAAATTTCTGCTAGTAAGCTTAACATAAATGTCGAAAACAACTTAGGCTTGTCTTGTATGTCGGTTAATCGAATAATATTGATTATACCTCTTCCATTCTCATCAACACGACATAGATCATTAACTTCAAAAGATTTTTCTCCAAAAAAAAGATCTGCACCTTGTTGCTCTAATTCAATAATTTTACGAAGAATAGATCCTGTAGAAGCAGTGGAGATCCTTCCATAGTCTTTTTCTAACTCTTTTTTTCCTTCTTGAGTTGAAAACTGTAGCACTTTTTTTAAATCCTTCAAATCTAATAACGGGAGCTTGTTGTCATCGCAATATTTAAAAATAATAGAAATGATGCCTGCTTGTGTTTCAGTAACATCTAGAATTCGAGATAATAATACAGGACCAAACTCACTCACTGTTGCACGAAGTCTAACCCCATCTTGATCAGAAAGTGTTAAAATCTCAACAGGAAAATCTTTAGCCTCAAATGGGATGCCTATTTTTTTGTGACGTTCATCAATTTTTGGATGACCAGGACTAGCTGCTGCTATACCACTAAGGTCTCCTTTGATATCCATTAAAAGTACGGGTATTCCTTGTTCACTTAAGTTTTCTGCCAGTACTTGTAGCGTTTTTGTTTTACCAGTACCAGTAGCTCCTGCAATAAGTCCATGACGGTTTAACGTCTTCAAAGGTATTTTTACATGGGCATTTGTTATTGTTTCGCCATTATTTATGGCTGCTCCCATAGTTAAAAAATCACCTTTGGTTTTGTACCCTTCGTTTATGTGATCAAGAAATGCCTGATTGTCACTCATAACTAATATAATTTTTGATAAAAATAGCGATCTTAACTTTTCTATCGAAATTATAGCTTAATTTTAATGTTGAACTATTGATAAACAACACTAATTTTATTTTTTGGTTATGAAGTACACTGTTTTATTTTTATGCATTAGCATGGTTTTGGTTGGCTGTAGCAAAGGGGCTTCAAACGCTGTTGAAACTTTGATTTTTCATAAAACGCATGAACCTAAAAAATCTGGAACTCCTTTTTCTGATGCTGTTCAAGTAGGTAATTTATTTTTTTTATCAGGTCAGATAGGTATGAATCATACAACCAGAAAACTAGTTGCAGGTGGTATAAAAGCTGAAACTAAGCAAACGCTAGAGAATATAAAAGCAGTATTAGAACATCACAATATGGGAATGAATAATGTGGTTAAGTGTACTGTGATTTTGGCTGATATCGAGGATTTCTCAGCTTTTAATGAAGTATATAAAACGTACTTTCCTCAAAAACCTGCGCGCACTACTTTTGCTGCCAAAGGACTCGCTGTAGGTGCCAAAATTGAGATTGAATGTATTGCTGTACAGTAGTTAGTAATTCTTATAGGTTAAAATCGGAGTTTATGTTCTATATATGTGTAATAGAAAAGAATAGATATATTTCCTGAAAAAAAGGAATTTATACATGTTTTAAGATCAATATGGTTTGGCATTGGTTTTCTGTTACGTCCAACCTATTTTATTTTCTCCATACTTGTCTAAAATCGTAATTCAGAATTTGTAATTCGTAAATCGGATTACTTACCTTTGCACACTTATGCAAGAGAGTATACGAAAATTAGTAAACAAGGGAGAAATGCTTCCTTTAATGGAAGAGTTTTATACAATTCAGGGAGAAGGATATCACAAAGGTACTGCCGCGTATTTTGTTAGAATAGGAGGTTGTGATGTTGGCTGCCATTGGTGTGATGTAAAAGAGAGCTGGAATGCAGATGTACACCCTCCAACAGCGACGAGCGACATCGTAAAAAATGCTTCGAGTTATAGCGATGTTGTAGTAGTAACCGGTGGAGAACCTTTAACCTGGGATATGACATTACTTACAAAAGGGTTTAAAAATAAAGGAGTTCAGACTCATATTGAAACTTCTGGTGCTTATCAATTAACAGGAGAATGGGATTGGATATGTTTATCTCCAAAAAAAATAAAATTACCTAAAGAAGAAATTTATGACCTGTCGGATGAGTTAAAATGCATTATCTATAATAAAAGCGATTTTGCTTTTGCCGAAGAGCAAGCAGCCAAAGTTTCTGATACCTGTATATTATACCTACAACCCGAATGGAGTGTGCGCGAAAAAATGATTCCATTAATTGTTAATTATGTAATGAAAAATCCAAAATGGAAGGTTTCTTTACAAACACATAAATATTTAAATATTCCATAGCTATTTTTGAAAATCTGCGTTTTTTCATAAAATTTCATTAACATAATTTTAGCATTTACGGTTTTACCGTATTTACTAAAAGGCAGAATACGTGTTAGTTATGTTGTTTTGTAATAAAAAGATTACAAAAAAAAATAAAATAGTCTCTTGCTTAGGGTTTTAACAGATAAAAATATCTGTATGGCAAATAAAATTCACATTTTTAACAATTTTATTGATTATTTGATATTGAGAGACTAATTTTATCTAGTAACAATTAAAAAAAAATATATGAATTCAATTTTTACTTTTCAGAGCCTTAATCTTAATGCTGTAGTGAAATTCTTAAAAGATCTTCCTAGTGCATCTACTTACGCAATGCGCAAGTAATAAGTGAAAAAAGGCAAAATTTATATTTAATTAATATATTAAATTAAAAGGGAGGTACTAATTCTTGGTTAGTACCTCTCTTTTTGTCTGATTATTGATACTTGTAATAGATAAGTATTAGTCTATTTTTTATATGATCACGTTAATTAGATGGTGTGCAAAATGCAAGGTTGCTTTGTTGCGAGAGTTGAAAGTCAAAATCGAACCGTTATGAATGTGATTTTCTTGATATTCCTACCTAAGGCAGACACGGGGAGATTTCAATGGTTCGAGGCCGCCTAAAGATTCAAAATCAAAAATCAGTTTCTTACAAATGCCTCTTGGGCTTATCCCGAGGTTCTTTTCAATCTTTTTTATTTTATCAACATAAGAAATCAACTCCAATTGACTATCAATATCCTGAATCTTCCTCAATATATTTTTTCTTAGTTTTTTTATGATTCAATGAATTAGTGGAGAGCATGAAAAATAAATTTTCACAAAATCAGGGGAAATACCCCCTAAAAATTAATTTTATATGTAGGATATTTCTTCGTAAATTAACATGGCTAAATTATTTTATTACTCTATGTCGATTTTAAAAGAGGATATATCTAAAGTTTGCTATCCTGAATGTTAATTTTTTTATTTGGGAAACATTCGTAATTATCTTTGTATAAGAAATTATAAATCAAACAATTATGAAATTATTTTACGGTATATTATTTATTGATTTGAAAGTTTTTATGACATTTTTAAGACAGCTACCGGCTGCAAGCAGCAATGCCATTCATAGATAAATGTATTGGGTATTTATATGGGTATTATTAATTCAATAACAAAGAAGTGATCTTCAAATTATAATATTTCCAATTTGAAAGGTAAATCTCATAAATAGATATTTGAGAATTGCTATTATTTTACAATTTTTAATAATTTGAGGCATATCTAACTTCAAGGAATAATTAATATTTGTTGTTTTTCAAAGATTTAATTTTAAAGTTTTTTGAATTAATACAGACTTTATTTTTAATAATTTATAAAAAAGAGTGTATGAAGATATTTTACGGTATTTTAACAATTGATATAAAGGCTTTAAAATCTTTTTTGAAACAATTGCCTTCTGCCTGTAGTAATGCAATTAACAGGTGATTTTTATTACATTTTTTAAATGTATGTAATGAAAAATAAGTGAAAATTTGATTAAAAAAGTAGTAGTGTATTGGGGGAAATTACCCCATTATCCTTGTACAAAATCATAATCATATTATAATGGAACTATCTCATTAATAGGTTTTTGTGTCAATGGTCGATAAAATTTAAAATTATGTCTAAAAGACTTTAAAATTATTGACAAAGACCTGTTTGAATAGTATATTTGTTTATTAATAATTTAAAATAAAAATATGGGGCTATTTTACACAAAATTTAGATTAACTTTTAGAATTGTAATGGATTTTTTAAAGGATTTGCCTGGAGCATCAGGTCATGCTATCCACAGATAGGATGAAAACTAATCATATTATTTAGGGCTATTATAATATGTTTAATTCTTTACAGTTAAGGCACTTTCAGAAAATAGCTACGCTAATTTCAATTTGTTTATTTTTTGAATGATTTTCGATAGTTGTAAGAAGA
>CANLYR010000024.1 GCA_947495425.1 uncultured Aquimarina sp. | reverse complement strand
TTTCGAAGAGAAGCTCTTCGATAGACTTGTAATTGCTGGAATTACAGGATTATGATTAAAAACGGATATTCAATAAAAAGATAATGAGAACTATCAGAAAAGAGACAACTGTTACAAATTTTTAACGTACTGAGTATCTAAAAAAATTAAATAAAAAAACTTACACAAAGCTTACAGAAAAAATGTTGAAAGAAAAATAGCACTAGGTATAAGCCCCATAAAAAAAGAGGTTTAGCCTCAGCTCAAGAATACTATTTTTTTGTTAGAGACGAGTCTAAGGAGCATAAAAAAAGGTAGTATACAATGCATACTACCTCTTTGATTTCATTGCAATACCGTACTAATTTTTTACTGGTGCATTTTCAGTTTCTTTAATATCTAATAAGATAAGCCTTTGCTTGTATTGCTTAACCTCTACTTCCTTCTTAGAATCTTTATTGATCACTTCGATCGGATCAATCTCATAGGTAATCAAAAATGTTTTACCTACATATTTTT
This sequence comes from uncultured Aquimarina sp., assembly GCA_947495425.1. Classification (GTDB taxonomy): domain Bacteria; phylum Bacteroidota; class Bacteroidia; order Flavobacteriales; family Flavobacteriaceae; genus Aquimarina. Next base: position 60,281 of record CANLYR010000024.1, on the reverse strand, counting down.
TTTCATTAAGGTCATATTTAGAAACAGCCTTTTTACTAACAAAAGTAAATTCCATTACTTTCTCGGTCTCTTTATTTGTAAAATAATATGCTTTATCAGATTGACCATTGTAAGTAACTTCGAGCTCAACTACCTTATTATCGATCGTACTTGTAAAACTCGAAACCAAAATAACTGTAAGTACTAAAAGAATATTTTTCATGTGTAAGAATATTTGTTGATTTACAAATCTAATTTAATTTTTAGAAAAGTAAAATCATTAAACGGCTAATTATAAATCTTTATACCAGTATACTTTTAAATATTACTATAACTTCTTAATTTTCAAAAAATTACATTTAAGTGGTCTGCGACTAAATATTTATTTCAAAATTAATCTTTTTAGGAATGGGATTTTTGATCTTAATCAACTAGTAATAACTTCGACAAACGATAGATAATATGTAGCTGACAAGTTATTCATAATGTCTAAAAGTACATTATAATGCAATTATGCCTCCTGTTTTTGAATCATTTTTAGCTTCTTATTCATTAATATAAACCATAACGGTTGAAACAAGGCTAATACCATCATACCTGGATAACCAGTTGGCATCTGTGGGCTTTGAGGCACAGATTTTAGCACCGCATATTTTTTACTTCCATTGTAATGGTGGTCAGAATGTCTGGAAAGGTTGAACAGTAATAAACGGCCTATTGGATGATCTGAATTCCAGGAGTGATGATGTTTTACACGCTCATATGTTCCTGCTTCTGTTTTTTTTCTGGTAAGACCATAGTGCTCAATATAATTCACCGTTTCTAGTAATATAATCCCCAATATAGCTGCAGTTATAAAAGCTATTAACACATGAGTACCAAAAAAGTAAAAAATTAGTGCTAACAAGGCTACATTAGCTAGAGAATATACGATCATTCGGTTTTGAAAAGTTAATGGTGATTTTCCTTCTTGCAATAACCGTTCTTTCTCTAAGGTCCAGGCCTTAAAATAGCTACCAAAATGTGAGGTGATCCAAAAAAAGAATATGATTTGATTCTTTTTTGCCGTAGCAGCATCATTAGGTGTCGCAACATCACGATGATGTCCTCCATTATGATAGGGTAAAAAGTGAGTATCTAATGATGTTAGTAACAACAGTTCTCCGATAAATTGTTCTGCTCTATCATGTCTATGTCCCAACTCATGACCTACATTAATGCCCATTACTCCACACATCAATCCCATGGCAGATACTCTTCCAAAAAATTCTACAGTTCCAAACGGAGTCCCTTGTATTACAAACAGAAAATAAATAAGCATTCCTACCTGAACAGGCAGTGATAGATACATTACCCAATCGTAAAGCGGATTATTCTTTTCTGCAATAGTAGTTTCTTTATCAAAATTAGTGGCATCCGGTTTTAAGAATAGTTCAAGTAAAGGCACAAAACCAAAAAATACAATAAAGGGGATAAAAGTCATGACCCCGGTAGTATTAAATGAAAAATAGACTGTAAGGGGTAGCGTGTACACCAATAAATATTTTAACCTCTTCATTTTTTTTATTTTTATAAGTTAATTACTACACTTTAGAAATACCTTTAATTACTATTCCGATAAGGTTATCAAAATTTGATATCAATCGATCGTATTGGCCTTTCAAGAATAATGGTGTCTCTAGTCCTTTCAAAAATATAAGTAACATCTCTGCGTATACTGATACATCACCAGGAAGCTCAAGCTCATTATTAGCCACTCCTCTATTCAGTATTTTTGTGATTTGTTGTTTTTCCCATTGATCCATCTCCAAAATCACATCATTTAAGAATTCGTAGAACTCATAAAACTCAGGACGTAAGGTTTCCTGATAATTAATTGAAATATTCATAATCATCATGCGCTTGGTCATATATGCGCTTATTACATCTCGGCTATCCACATGTTGATCTTCAAAAATGGATACTAATTCTTGTTTTAAGAACATAAGCTCAGACTGTACTACTTCGCGAAAAAGTAATTCTTTACTGCTAAAATGATAGTACAAAGAACCTTTGGCTTTTCTGGCAGATTTTGCAATTTCATCCATAGACGTTTTGTAGAAACCATATTTGCCAAAAGTTTTACTTGCGGTTGTCAGCAATTTTTGTTTTGTAGGGCTCATTTGTATTTTTTGACTATTTTCGTTTATTAGTCAAATATAAGAAAATATTTGAATTGAATCAATACATACAGTTAAGTTACAATTGGGATTATTCTTTTATATTTGAAGAAATACTATCCTATGCTTACTACGATTGGCCCATGGCAGATTATCTTACTTCTTTTTCTTATTGTTTTTTTGGTGGGACCTATCTTTCTACTCATTCACATACTTCGGAAACGAAAAAATAAGAATGAATAAAGTATTGATAAATAGTAATTTATATACATTAACATACAGTATAAGATTAAGTTACAAATCTAGGAGTGTATGCAATTGTTTTCACTTTGCCAATTCCCTTCGCAATTCATTCAAAGAAATGTTGCTATTAATCAATCGTATAACTACCTCTTCTCTAAATTCATCTAAATCATCATAATCATAGTATTTTGCCCACTTATGAGTTTCTAGAAGATTTTTAATTTGTTTGATAAGTTTTCGCGTAGCATCGGCTGAACGCAGCACAGCAACCTGGTCATAATTAGGGTTGTCCTTATGCATATAGCTCACTTTTTTGGCATCAAAATCAACAGCAATATAATAGGCATCAACATCTGAATCTAAATTTTCTCTAAAATCTGACCACGCTGCGTATCCCAATCGTAAATCATCAATTTCTGCCGGAAAATCAGAAACTAAACGCCATTGACATTTTGCTGCTCGCCCCCAGTGATTCGATAGCCGATAGATTCCATATTTTGTATAATAATATGTGCTTCCCGATTCGCTTCTATAATTAGGTTTTCTTTTTCTAATTTCGCGAAGCGGTACTCCTTTGAATACACAATATGTTTTGTTAAAAAAGTTATAGCGTGTATATACCTTAATTTTTTCTTTATCTTGATGTTCCAATGTTATAATTTTTCCCTTGGCAAAGAAATCACAATTTACTGAAATAGTAAAAACAAGTTTTTAACATCCTAAAAGCAAAATACGGTTTTCTATTCAATATCAAGAATTTAACGGGTAAGGCGTGGGGTTTTTAACGGTTATAAATTAGCTAATTACCTGTTATATAGCGTGCTTTATTTGTTATCATTAGATTAGACTCCTGGTCCAAAAATCAAAACAGAAATACTTCAATAAAAAACTACAAAAGATACTCCCCATTGGGTATGTTATGGACATAACAATTGCCTAACTTTGATGTTATGAAAACAAAACGCACATCTAATGAAAATTGAATTTGAAGTTACCGATGAGGAGGCACAATTTTTGGTGAGTACTTTGAAACAAATCATTGGGCAAACTAATAACAATAGAACCTTAATTACATTATCTAAAATTGTACAGGAGATTGAAGCAGATTTCAAAATCGATATGGTTATATTCAATCAACTCCACTATTTTCTAAAAGATTATACAAATCAAACCGCACCTTTTCAGAAAGAATCTACTTTATTGCAAAATCTAGGAATGAGCAAAAACTTTAGAGATGGATCAAGTGGTTTAAAAGCTATTTGTAATTTGGTGCTTGCTAATATTCTTAAGGATTACAAGCCTGCAGCAACTTCACCCGGTGTATCCCTGGCATCAGTTAAACAGTCAAAAACGATAAAAGATGTTATCAACCTAATTCAAAAAGCATATGAAGCCGCTTAGTATTGTCATTATATTAGTCGTTTTGTGTATGCATATCCAAATACACGCGCAACAAGATTCTGGGGTACTAGAAAATGTTCCTCCTTATTTTACATTTAAGATTGCAGAATCTTCTGATAATGCATTTACCAGAAATAGACCGGGACAAATAAGTGCTACTTTTCCTGGTAATGACACGATTTCAGATTCGTGGTTGCTCAACTCGTTTGTAGCGTTTGGACTTAATTTTGAAAAATCAAATCTTGTCATTGGCATTACCGGTGAAGTTCAAAAGAATACCTTAATCGAAAAAGAACAGGATATACGACAATACGGTCTTACTTTTACCAAAGGATTTGTTATCCCAAATAGAAATTTACAAAACCCATATGGTAATAGTATACCTGTAGTTGAGGCCTCGAGATTCATCATAAGTGGAAGTCTCAAGAATTCATACAACAAAATCGTAAAAGAAAACAGTTTTCAGGCTCATGTGGGAGTAACATTTTCGAGGGCAAAAAGAAGTACTTTTTCGTTTCTAAATATCAATCAACTTTTTCCTGATGAAAATACTAACTTTGGTAAAGTACTTCAATTTACACATAATCACAATGTAGGTTTGGGATATTTAGGCGGAAATGAAAATGTATTATTTGCAAAATTAGGCCTGCAATTGAGTGCCTACCCGTTGCGTAAAATACTCGAAAGCTGGATTAAACAAAATCAGTTTTTGTTTATTGATTTCACATACGCTGCAAGGACCGAAGTTTCAGGAAGTACCGATTTAGAGACGAATCCATACAGAACCTTATCGAGTGGTATACAATACAGAATAGATAAAAACAACACGTTCCAGATTGCTTATAATTGGATAGAAGGAGCTAATCCCTTTACGGCATTAGCTACTCAGGATTTTCAAACGTTGGTTGCCAAGATTAAAATAACCCTAGATTCAAAAAAGTAGATACACGTTTAGTAAATCACTAATAAAACTTAGATTCTCTTGAGAGATATTCTTACTTTTCTTTCTTTTTATCTAAATGAAAGCGGTAAGTAGCTCCCAATCTTACAAATAGGTTGCCCATCATTTCAGGGTTTCGTAAAACACGATCATCACCAAACTCAAACGCAGAAACACGAATTGGTAGCGTATCCCCTTCAGCAAAAACTTCATACGAAGCTGAAGAATATCCCGTCTGTAAGCGTACCAGTATATGATGATCCATGAAACTATGTTGTAGATAAGGTCCAAACTCGATATTAGACATTTGTGTATATAATTCTGTTGTATTTTCTTCTCGTTCTAGACTAAATGTTCTCACAAAAGCCATAAATCCAAAACCAACAGCCAGAGCTTTGTTAAAACGGTGATTTATATCTGCATTGATTGGCAAACTTGCAGAAACTTCCCATTTTGTATCTTCACTAATATAATACAGTCCAAGAATAGGAGTCATGAGCGTACCAAACCCTTCGCTCGAGACATATGCACCAAATCGGTACTGCATACGTTCATTCTTTTGGTATTTTAGTAAAGCAACTCCACCAAAAAAGAAATGATCACCATCAGTATGCAAATCCTGACTAGCAATTTTTGGCAAAAACAAATAAGTCCCCGACCATTTGTTGCTATGTTTAATGTTTAGTCCTGCCTTTAGAGTAACTGTATTGAGACTGACCTTCGCTCCATTAGGAACTAAGTCTAATCCATGCTGAACATAATCCACTCCTGTTATAAAAGCTGTCCGCTCATTAAGTGTAATAGGTAATGTTACTGCTACGTCTAAAATTATAATATTAGTTTGAGCATTACTGTTCTCAAAACCGGCATTAAAGATATTGCCGTAATTAACTTTGACCAGATCTATATAATCTTGGGCGTTTATAGATTGCGATATTAGTATAGCAATACTAGCAATAAAGATTTTGTAGATCATAGGACTTGTAGCATATCATGTTAAATATATATTCTTAAAAAACAAGTATACGAATATTCTTCTATATAAAATCGATGCAGAAATATCAGTATTACACTATGCAATCTTTTGTGAAATACTATTTTACGAAGGGTTACAGCATTTAATCCTTTTTAATCCCTCATAGAGGGTTTAATTACGCTAGGGCATGTCTTGATAACAAAAAATATTTCGGAAACACACCTTGTGAGCTTGCTCCGAGGTTGTTGATTTGAAATATGATTATGATGATGAAGTTTCTGTTTTAGAAAGCGCAGCAGTAAATCCATCATCAATATTAATTTTTGTAGCATCTGCGAGGTGACTATAAAAAACAGCCATCCCAGACATTGCAATTATTTCAAGAATTTCTGATTTAGAATATCCAAGAGTTTTTAGACGTTTAAAATCCTCTTTATCCGATGAATTTGGTTTTTTGGCCAGTTGTATTGCAAAATCTATAGCAGCTTTATCTTTTGGGTCATCAGAGTCTGGTAATGTGTGATGATTAACCAAAGATTCTATTTGTTCTGGAAGCGCTCCCATGCTATAACAAAATACCTGATGTGCTGTTTCACAATAATTACACTGCTTTAGCGAAGATATGGCAACCATAATCATTTCTTTTAACCTACGATCGAGTACACCACTACCAAGAATATATTTCATCGCTGGTACTATACCTTGCAATGCCATAGGAGCATCACCCCATATTTGAAAAAAGTTGGGCACAAAAGGAGCTCCTAGTTCTTCTTTAATTGTTTGAAAAGTGCTTTCTAATTCTGGTGTCGTCTTGGGGTCATCAAAAATTGTACTTATAGTTTTCATAGCATAGTAAATTTAAGTTAGTCTTATAAAAATACTAAATGATTTGATACCATACATTAATTAAAGGTGAAAGTTACAGTAGCAACATAATAGAAAGTTTTATTGTGTGCTACACTGTAGAGATACCACTATAATATTTTATCTTTAATGCTCAAAAAAACTACATCATGATTATATACAAAAAAACAAGTCTTCTTATATTTTTTAGTAGTATTCTATTTTCTACTTCGTTTAGTTATAGCCAAACTGATAACAGTAAGGTTGATCTAAAAGCCGCGCTTACATTTTATGCATCTTTTGACAAAGGAATTGATGCCGATTTTGCGTTGGGTGATCCACATTTGTATACGGTACCAAATCGCAAAGCCCGGGATTCTGCTCGAGTTGGCTTACATAAACCTGAAATTCGTATTGAAAACGGAAAAGGACGTTATGGCAATGGCTTACTTTTTACAGAAAGTAGTAAGGGAAACATCTATTATCCAAGCAAAGGCAACATTAATTACAATACCAACGATTGGAACGGTTCAATTTCATTTTGGCTAAAATTAGATCCAGCTACAGATCTAAAACCTGGTTATTGTGATCCAATACAGATTACTGATGTAAGTTATAACGACGCCTCTATTTGGGTAGATTTTACTAAAGAAAACCCAAGAGATTTCAGATTGGGAGTAATCGGTGATCGTTCGGTATGGAACCCAAATCCAAAGGGTCCTGATAATGAAAACCCTCTGTTTATTAAAAAACTAACGGGAGTAAAGAATCCACCATTTGGTAAAGACGTGTGGACTCACATTCTTATTAATTTTTCAAATCTAAATACAAAAAAAGGAACAGCTTCTCTGTATCTTAATGGTGAGCTAAAAGGTACGCGGTCTGATATAGCAACACCTTTTACATGGGATCTAGAAGTATCAAATATATATTTAGGATTAGGATATATTGGATTAATGGATGAGCTTTCTATCTATAATCGAAGTTTAACCGATAAAGAGATCACTACACTATATAATTTAAAAAATGGAGTGCAAACACTTTTTTAACATTGAACTCATCTTGAGTAGTTGTTTTAGGCCGAAAAGTTTTGCTTTTATGCCATAATGAAGTCGTTTTTTTAGCATAGCCTTAGCTACCTTGAAAAAAATGGTAAAATTAGGGTGAAAAATGTGAATTTTGCAAATAAAAGAATTATTCAAGATGAGTTCATAAGTTAAAAATTATTATCCTCAATAATAAAGCTCATGAATCGTGATTTAAAATTATACCTGCAGCAGCTATGGCAATCTATTCTTTTTTGGTCTGTTGCTATGAGTGTGTATGCCATATTGAGGTATTATGGAATAGACGAAGAAGTTGGTATTACCGTAATTGAAGAATTCAGAGGAAATAGCGGTGTTCTTAAGGCTGTAATTGCACATCTGACTATTGGTGTTTTGATAGGGATTTTATATGCAACAATAGATTTCTTTTTTGATACCTATTCATCCAACAAACTACTAATGGTTTACGATATTATCATTCGTACTCTGTTATATTTTGTATTCACTATTGCTGTTTTTACTATAGTTTTAGAACTCTTTTCTACACTTTATAATATTGCTTTAAATACTGATCGTGGTTGGTGGAAAGAAGACAAATCATTCTGGGCCACTGTTTTGTATATCATCTTGGTCTCCTTTGTCTTTACATTTATAAAAATTGCCATCGAAAAATTCGGAAAAGGAGTTTTCCTGAAAATGCTAATGGGTAAATATAAAACCCCGCAAGAAGAGAAACGCATTTTTATGTTTTTAGACCTAAAAGATTCTACGACTATCGCCGAGAATTTAGGGCATTTTAAATACAGCCAATTCATACAAGATTGCTTTTATGACCTCAACGAAGTGGTGCCAAAATACGATGCAGAAATCTATCAGTATGTAGGTGACGAAGCGGTTTTGAGCTGGCCTTATAAAAAAGGATTAGCTAATAATAATTGTGTGGATCTGTTTTTTGCCTTTCAACAGATAAAACATAACAAATCAAAATATTATCTGGATAAGTATGGTATCGTACCCGAATTTAAGGCCGGACTGCATGGTGGAGCGTTAATGGTGACTGAAGTAGGTGTTATCAAAAAAGAAATAGCGTATCACGGCGATGTGATTAATACATCGGCTCGTATTCAAGCAGAATGTAATACCTATGAGGTATTGCTTCTCATTTCAGAAAAATTGCTAAAGGATCTAAAAACTAATGCTAGCTTATCATCTACATTTTTAGGCAGTGTACTATTAAAAGGAAAACAAGAAGAAGTGAAAATTCATACGATAGATAAAGTATAGACCTCGGGGGTTCGAGAGCCTCACCCCTCGTGTACCCAATCCTTCGAAAACTTTACACTTTGAATACCTCACCCCTCGTGTACCCAATCCTTCGAAAACTTTACGCTTTGAATACCTAACCTCATGAGTACTTAAGCCTTTGAGAGCCTCACCCTTCATGTAACTCACACCTTGATCAACTCATCTATCGAGTACCTTACTCTTCGGCTTAAAATGAGAATTGAGGTTTTCGAAATTCCTTATTATCATACCATATAATAATAAAACTCTGACTTTCAAATATGTAATTCATTGTGCTGAAAATTTGTGAATATCTATTTAAACTAATCACAATAATAGCATTCGCTATCGGTTATATTTGGCGACCTATAAAAATGATAAACTATGAGTGCAACTTGGTATGAGTGTAAAGTAAAATATAGAAAAAGAGATGAATCTGGAGCCCAGAAAATGACTACAGAGCCGTATTTGATAGATGCAATATCCTATACAGAAGCCGAATCCAGAATCAATGAAGAGATGTCTGCTTATATTAGTGATGAATTTAAAATTACTAATATAAAAGTAGCAAACTATGCAGAAATACATCCTTTCGAAAACTCAGATCGATGGTTTAAGTCTAAGGTTTCTTTAATTGCCTATGATGAAGAAAGTGGTAAAGAAAGAAAATCGAATATGTATCTGTTAGTACAAGCCAACGATGTTAAAGAAGCATTTGATAACACGAATCAAATGATGAAAGGCACGATGGGCGACTATACTGTACCCGCTATTGCAGAGTCACCAATTATGGATGTTTTTCCTTACTTCTCTGGAGAAGAAGGTGAAATGGAGAAGTTAGAGAGGTTTACTACTCTAAAGGATTCTACTCCTGTAACAATAGACGAAACGGAAGTATTACAAGAAGCTATTGAAACAATAGACACTGCTAATACCTCTGAAGATTTTTCTATAACAGAACAAATTAAAAGCGTTGACCAATCAGAAGAATCCCTGGAGATACTCGATACTAATGAAAAAAGCACTCTCGTCACAACAGCTCCATCTGAAGAAGAAGAATAACTAACTTCTGCTCTACTCCTGCTATACCACGGATTGGGAGTAGAGCATATTTTTAAACCTGTATTATACCTTTAGAATTTCAAACTTTAATATGTAATTTTCGGCTGATGTTACACATCATATTTTCTGAGTTTTAGCATTGTAAGTTCGGCTATTGCTAACTTTCCTATCAAATATTCTGATAAGCATACTACTATCTGTAAAAGCCAATACATAATTCGAGTTTAAAATCGCTAACTACTTCTTCTAAAATTCACAGTTAAGCAACAAACCCCAACCGTTGAGCTAAAAAAAAAGTTGTTTTGGATGTAGTTCATTATTTTTAAAATAAAGTATATACGCTAGAACTCACTAATTTGAGTACGCTATTACTTAAAAAATTAATATTAACTCTTAAAACCTTATATTATGAGAAAATCATACTACAGTTACCCACTACTTTTTTTAATCACGTTGATGTTGACCATGCCAACTCATGCGCAGAAGAGAGTTGGCTACATACAAAGCTGGCGTGCTCAACTCACCGCAGACCAGGCTTCAAAACTAACACATGTTATTTATTCATTTGCAACCATTCATCCTGATCTAGATGGCAAATTGAATGCTATAGACGGTAGTTATCTTAGTACCATGGTGTCTATAGCGCATTCTAAAGGTGCTAAGGCTATTCTCGCAGTTGGAGGTTGGTTTCCGTGCAGCTATGCCAATCAGTCTGGTGCTTGTGCTGCTGATAGTAATCCGGAAGCGTTTAATTTGGTGTCACAAGGGAGATCAAAAACAAACTTTGTTAACAATCTGTACAACATCGTGGTGCAATATGACCTCGACGGTATTGATATAGATTGGGAATATCCAAGTGCCAGCAGTCAAAGATTGTATGTTGATCTATTGGCATCACTTAGAGCTAAGATGAATACACATCCTTCAAAAAACTTAGAACTTTCTACGGCAGTTCCTGCATCAGCTTATCGTGGTCAGTACTTCTCATCTGCTGCTTTCCAGTATCTCGATGACATTCACATTATGGCATATGATGCCAGCCCCCGAATACATCATTCAACATACGCTTTTGCTGCCAGTTCCATTAATTACTGGCAGGGTCGTGGGGTATCTAGTTCCAGGCTTCAATTGGGCCTTCCTTTTTATGGTTGGAACTCTAGTGGTGGATCTATGGCTTACAAAGATATTGTAGCTGCAGATGCTAGTGCTCCAAATAAAGTGTATTCCAATAATAATACTTGTGATCAGTCAAACGGTTATGGTTACAATGCAAAAAAATTGATTGAAGATAAAGTTCAGCTCGCTTTAAATGAAAAAATTGGTGGTATCATGATCTGGGCCATTGACCAAGATCACGCTAATCCTGCCATCTCTTTGCTCAATACAATTGACACTAAATTGAATGGCGGAAGCGGTGGCGGAGGTGGCGGTGGATCAGGTTCTTGTACGACCTGGTCAGCAGGCACTCAATATTATGTAGGTAATATCGTAACGTATAATGGAAACAGGTATATCTGTGTAAATGACAATCCGGGTTATGACCCAGTGATCAGCACATGGTTCTGGGATCCGACTTCAAAAAGTTGTGACGGTGGTGATACCGGTGGCGGTACCTGTAGCGCATGGGCTGCGGGCACCCAATACTATACTGGTGATATTGTATCATATAGCGGAACCAACTATATCTGTGAGCATGATAACCCAGGTTATAACCCTGTGATTAGCACTTGGTTCTGGGAACCTACATCTGCCGGATGTAGATCTACACGTTTAACTACCAACCTGGCAATCAATAACACGACTGCACGTGTCTATCCGAACCCATTAAGTACTGGTGTTCTTAATCTAAATATTGAATCAATTAAAAATTCACAGATACGTGTAAAAATTCTTGATATGCAAGGTAGAGTGGTCAAGAGAATAGACTTGAACACCTTGAAAACAGGAAGTAATAACTATCAATTGGATGCTTCTGACCTTAGAGTAGGTTCTTATTTAATCCATATCGTGTCTGATCAAGGTACAGAAATTAAGCGATTTAGCGTGATATAATTCCTGAAGAATAAATTGATTTAAAGAAGGTGTCTCAAAAGGACACCTTTTTTTGAAATTGATTTATTCTTCAGAAGTTTTCGTATCGTCTTGTTGGTTTATTTTTTGCACTAATGCTTTTAAGCGGGCTGCCCTGGCCTCTTTCTCTTTTCTGATTTTATTCTTTTTACGATTCATCAGTTTGGTATGCTTCGCTTTGTTTTGAGTATTCTTTTCCTTTCCTTTTTTTGCCATATTGTATGTTCTTGATAGTGCAACAATACAACTATTTTTAATCTTTACGATTAATTCTGCCTTGTGTAACCTCCATTTCGGCGTTGCCAGACTTGGATAATTGTAGGTTAACTATACTCGATTTGGTACAATACCATGTATTTAAGATAGAAGATCAGGTTTTTTGAATCCTAAAACTTAATCGATCTAATAAACTGTATAAGTATTCTATACTCTAGATGTAATGAACTACTTACCCGGCACAGAACCATCAAAGTATCAACATTAAGATCACTCGGATACAAAGAAACTAAGACTCTTTTGGATCTTGATTCTAAAATCTTCAATTCTGGCGCTACAAGAAGAAGAATCTTTTTGGAATTTTATAGGTTTTAAAAGCTATACCAAAAATACTAGCTAGCTTTTGCAATAGTATACGATGAGACAGCAACAACTACTTGTTCCTCGTGTTGTATTGCAGGAGCAACTTGCTGTTCTTTGAGCTCTTTTTTACTCAAATCACGTGTCAACCAACCACTTCTACCCGCTGTGGCAATAGCATACGGAGTGATCCAGAACAAAGTAAATGCATAAAAAATACTGTAGGGATATGCCCAAAGTGCTTCTGCAATACTGTGTTTTTTTGCATAAAAGAATGCCTGCATACTCGAAAATACCAGTATACTTACTAATGTTGAACTAAGAAACAATAATGGGTATGTACAGATAAAGAATATCATGACTAACATTGCCGGATATGCCATTACCATTTTCAGCCATTGATTTAGTAATAATATTCTGGTTCCATTTTTTGCACCGTTTCTGAAGTTTTTGAAAGCAAATTTGCTCATTGCAATATTCTCTCGAATATTACTTCTCTCCCAACGAATAAACATCTTATATAAGTTTTTGTAACGCTCAGGAATATTGGTGTACACATAAGCTTCACGTTGAAACAGCACTTTATACCCTTGCTTTAATATCATATTGGTCATGGCACGATCTTCACCAATTTTTGAAACTTGTCCCATGAACGTTTGACTAATCCATGTTTCAAGGCAATTAAAAACAGCCTCTTTTCGATATGCAGACAAAGCTCCTGGTGTACATAACACAGAACCTAATTTGCTTTGTGCAGAACGTATAAATTCAAAACTAAAAGCAAAACTTACATTAAGCATACGGGGGATCAATCCTTTGTCTCTGTTCAAAACACGAACATTTCCTGCTACCGCCCCACAATCTTTATTCACTACGAAAGGAGAAGCCATAATACGTAGTGTATCTTTTTTGACTATAGAGTCACTATCCACAGTTATAAATACATCTCCTGTAGCCAGATTAAATCCTCGATAAAGCGCATGTCTCTTCCCTCTGTTTTCGGGCTGCTGATAAATCGAAACTCGATCTCCCAACTCCTCTTTAGCTTTCTTCATCCATTGCCAGGTATTATCCTGACTTCCATCATCGATAGAAATAATCTGTAATTTTTCTTTAGGATAATCACTTTCTACTAAACTCAACAAGGTTTTATATACTAATTCTCCTTCATTGTATGCAGGTACAATGACAGTACATAGTGGTAATTGTTCATCAGATAGTGGATTTATAACTTTATAGCGTAAATACAGGGTGAGAATGTATACTATAAAACTTATTTTTATTGCTAATAATGATAAGCCTACTATCATCAAAGGAATTCCCCACGGGGTATTCATTTTTTCTAAGTGAATTTCTTCAAAATAAGGCTGTAAAAAGTAAAATAATGATGCAGCTCCAAATAACAATAAAAATGTTCCTATTAAAATAAAAGATGATGATGCATTTATAATGTAATTTTTTAAACAATTACTATAATGTTGTATAGTTGTAGATGTCGCAGTAGTCTTAAAAAATTGTGATCCCTTCATAAGTTTTTTTATTTCCTCTATTGACTAAGCAATAGCAATGCCCTTTTTAGACCGTATTGAATTACAGGGATTTAAAAAATGAGGGTATAAAAAAGTGTGAATATTTTACACACTTTTAGGTGAGATTTCCCCACAATTGTAAATATTAGAAAATTAGTGTTATTTGTTTTAACCCGCTAGGTAAGAAGAAAACCATATTCAAATACGGTATCAAAATAATATGCTATTCACGATAAGATGAAAGATAGATTTAAGTCAAAAAAAGTGATTTGCTTTGACGTCATACCAAAACAAATCACTTTTTTTGGAGTATATTTTTGTGATCTAAATCATTGTATGATCCAATAATAAAAGTGTAAAAATATATTAAGACGTTTGCACTGTGTCGAGTGCATTTTCAATTTGGTGTTCTCCATTAAGTATTTCAAACACCTCGCGTTTTGCAATAGCATCTTTAAGGCTATGTACCAATACCTTGGCTACGTCTCCTCTGGGTATTTCGCCTTGCTTAGTGTCCAAACTTTTACTAAGTCTTATTTTGCCTGTAGGTGTCTCGTCGTTTAGTGTTCCTGGTCGTACTATAGTAAAATCCAGTCCACTATTAGCCAGATACATATCTGCATCGTGCTTTGCTTGTAGATAATCCTGTAGTTTATCTGATTGTTGTGGAGTATCCGCTCCGATAGAACTTAACATGACCAGCTTTTTGACTTTATTCTTTTTAGAAGCATCAATAATCTTCATAGCTCCTTTACGATCTACTGCGTCAAGAGCTTTTCCTTTTGAACCTGCTGCAAAAATCACTTTATCTACGCCTACTGTTGTATGGGATACATCATTTGTGAGATCTGCTATAACCGATTGTACTCCTTGTTTTTTAAAATTTGCTTGCTGCTCTTCTTTGCGTACCATGGCAATGGGTTCAAAATTGGTATCATTATTCAATATACTAATGATTTTATTTCCTGTGGTGCCTGTTGCACCTACGACTAATATTTTTTCCATAGCATAATATAAGTATAGCCCTATCGTATTACAAGAATACAAAAGCGTTTAACGGTGTTTTAACTCATAATTATGCTTTCATTTACAGTAGCCTCACTCTTCGAGAGCCTCACCCTTCGAGAACCTCAGGGTTCGGGCATTACAGTGGGCTGAGGAACTCGAAGCCCGACTATACATTTATCAGATCAGTTCCAAATTATTCTTCTCACTGTTTGATTAGTATCGAATATGATAAAGATAATTAGTAATGATTTATCATTGGCTGTTTGTTTTTGTGTATAACTATAAATATTACTAAAGAATAGCTATACGAAAAAACTATCATCTTTTCTTACGGATTACCATATCAGCATGTTAGAAAAATGGGAATATATTAGCTTAGAAAATACACTGAGTATCATTAGCATCGTGAATCTATAAATAGATATTAATACTGCTTATTTTGGACAGATTTGAGCGCTTGTATTTTTAAAATTATTACTCACACACTAAAGAAACAACAATACAAAAAATCAACCTGTATGAAATTAGAAAATATTTTGGATAAGCTTGGTTCGATAGAAAAAAATTCATTCATCAAAATTATAGACAACATAATATCAAAAAATCCAAAAAATAGAAAGGAAATCGACAAGATTTTGAGCTCGTCTGATAAAGGTTTGAAATCAGTTGATAATCAAAATATCACCAAAATTTTTGCACTAACAGCAGGCGAATTTCAAGAGCACATAAAGTGCGAATTTCAAGAAATTACATCACAATTAGACATTTTAATTGACATCATTATTCGTGATGGGAATTGTATAATGAAACGAGATTGGTTTTCAAGATTGTATGATACAGAAATCAAACGTTTGAAAAGCCGAATTAACATCTTAAATGTTGATTTTGAAAATGACAAATCGGAATTGAGTGCAACACGAAAAAGAGATTACAAAATTTACAAGGCTTGTTTGCATAGAGCATATCAAAATGATGTTGAGAACAATAGAGATGCCAAAATAACTTCAGATGAATTGTCAATAATTCTTACACTTTCAAGACAATTAGGATTATCTCAAGAAGAAGTAAAATTAATCAACTATTCGATTTTACCAATTAAAAAAATAGATATTCAAGAAGTAATAAAAGGTTTAAAAAATATTGGTGTCATTTTCTTCTCAAATAAAGAAAATACGATTTACGTAGCGGATGAAATCGTTAGAATGTTACGTAGAGTAAGAGAAAAAGAAGTAGCGGAAAAATTCTATCGTAGAACTTTAAAACTTTTAAGAGAGCCAATAATCAATCAAATTAGTAGAGAACATAATATTGACAGAAAACTAACTTATTCTCAAAAAATTGAAGAAATAATCAAAGAAGGAGTTTCTTTTACAAGTTTACTTTTGGAAGATATTTACAAGCAAGGAAGTACATTAACAGAAAAGAAAAAGACATTAAATGAACTTTGTGAAAAAGGCTTAAATATTTCAAATCTTAAGGGAAGTGTTCTAGAAGACAAAATCAGTAGTCTAATTGAACACTTTGAAAATGTTGAGCGTGACGAAAAAGTTGGTATCTCTTTAGACGGTTTTGATAAATTACTATCTGAATTAAATCAATCTCTTCCAAAATTTAACAAACAGATTAAAGAGCAATTTGAATTTCAAGAAGAATATGTTTTAAAAGCTGATTTTTTGCTTGATTACAATATCAAACCAAGAGATATTTTAGACTTGATAATTAAACCAGATTTAACCAAATTTATTAGAGACAACGGAATCAAGCAACGTGGCGATGATATTTTAAATATTCTTGAACATTACAAAGATGTTGAGAATCTATATTTAGAGAATTTCGAGAATGTTGCTTATCGAAATCTCAACATGCTAAAAGAAAACGGAATTACAGTAAAAGAAAGTGAACTCGGTCTAAAGTTTGAGGAGCTGACCAAAGTTATTTTTAAAAGTTTAGGATTTAATGTTGATGAGGCTTTTAAAAATAGGCTAAACAACAAAAAGGATATGATGGATATTCTCTTAAACCTTGACAACGAAGAAATAATCATTGTAGAATGTAAAACTAGTAAAGAAAAAGGTTACAACAAATTTAGTTCTGTTTCTAGACAATTAAAATCTTATCAAAATCTAGCTCTCAAAAACAACTTACGAATTGTAAAAATTCTACTTATTGCACCTGAATTTAGTGATGATTTTGTAACTGATTGCGAAATGGATACTGAAATGAATTTATCGCTAATCACAGCTTCTACTTTATTAAATATTACAGAGGCTTTTAAAACATCAAAATACAAGGAATTTCCACACGTTTTATTTCGAGATATTGTAATAAATGAGGATCGAATATTGAAAGCGCTAAGTAAATAACGAGAACAAACTAATTAGGCTAATCATTAAAAATGTATAATTAAATTACCATTTTGTACTAAATCAAAAAATGTCAGTATTTATTTACTAAGTAGCCACAAAAAGATATCTTTCATCGGTCACAAAAATCACTTCACCACGACCTAATACCGACCAGCGGCACATCAAACGGCATCTGCGCGAGGTAGTAACCTCTCTGCGCGTCACTTTTATCGATCTGCGGTATACGCTACCTCGCCTGCGCAACTATAAAACAAACCTGCGCGGTAGGGAGAATCATCTGCGGCGCGCAGACACCCCAACTCTATGCGCAGGTTAGTAATTACAAAGACTTACCTACGTTTATATCTGCTGATATAGCCTTTAAAACGTTCGGGGTCTTTTCTAAAGGCATACTTACCTGTATCACGTACTTCATCCATTGCTTCTTTGAGGTGTGTGTATGCTCGGTCTCTAATTTCCTTTGCTTTAGAGTTATCCAGCATAGCACCATTGGCTTTGGCAAGCAATTCAGCCAGACCATCTGATTGTTGTGCAGCAAGGTCGAGACGCGCAAAATCATAATTGACATCTTCCAGCTCATCGGTATTGGCCTTTCCCAGCACACTAATATCCATAAGATCCTGAATCATATCGGCATCCCCTTCTCCATCGCTTATAGTACGCACGCGAGCTAACAGGTCGGTACGTTTTCTAAATGCAAATCTCAGATCTGCCAATAGATCATTTCTAAAGTCATACGCCTTTGGCGCTTCTTGTTTCCATGTTTTTGCAGCTTCTTCTTGGCTATAGCGTTCTTTCATCCAAACCGCCTGTGCATATCGGCATGCACCCGTACGAATGGGTAGGTCAAGAATAAATCGATTCCAATCTAAACCTTTTCCCAATAATACTTTCTTATCCTCTTGTGCCCAAATGAATAGGTTTTCTGATTCTTGCACTATAGTATCTACAGGAGTAGTTGGTGCTTTTACCTCTTCTTGTGGTAATGCGTTTAATACGGCTAACTTTGCGTCATAATTTTCTTTTGACATATATTAGTTTTAAAAATTAATAATCTGCAAGGATAACACATCATAGTTTCATTTTTTAAGACTGGGAGTAATTAATTAGGATTATTTTTGAAGATAGAACTATCCCTTCGAGAACCTCACTCTTCGAGAACCTCACCCTTCGAGCGCCTCAGGGTTCGGGACATCACTGTGGGCTGAGGCACTCGAAGCCCCAATATCACGATACGCCATAGATAAACCAGGTAGAGCATCCAAATCCCCACGCATCAATGCTTCTTTCTTTGCACGAGACCAGCCCTGCACTTGTTTTTCTCTATAAAAGGCGGTATCGATACGGTTATATTGCTCATAATATAATAGCTTGACTGGCAATCGCTTTTTAGTATGATTAGCACCTTCGCCGTTTTGATGTTGTTGAAGTCTCTTTTGCAAGTACTTAGTACTACCGGTATAATAGCTTCCGTCATTGCATTTTAGAATATACATGTAACCCTTCATATATGTAAGTCATTAATTAAAATCAATAAGTTACAAGGGTAACACAACATAGTTTCATTTTTTAAGACTAGGATAATTAATTAGGATTATTTTTAAGGGCTGAGTAACCCTTCGAGAACCTCACTCTTCGAGAACCTCACCCTTCGAGAGCCTCAGGGTTCGGGACATCACAGTGGGCTGAGACACTCGAAGCCCCACACTGTGATCTGAAGAAGCACTCAAAGCCCCAGATACACTAAATAATAATATCAAATAACCCATTGCGGATACACAACCAAAAGTAATTCCAGAATGATTTTGTAGGATCTCGCTCAACAGAGATTCCTTCCTTTTTTTGCATACCATTATCTTCTTGTCCACCAATAATCATATTAGCAATAGTACTCAAAAATGACTTTATCTTTTTTGTTTCCTGATCATAGATGCTGATGTCAAATCGATTAAAAGACAAATGCATAGCGCCTGTGGCATCTTTGCGGTTCCCATCAAAATTAAAATAAAGCCTATCCAATGCTCCCATTGATTTTACTTGCATAACAGGTGTGAGAAAAGAATTAAGTGAGCTGGCCTGTATGTTTTTAAAAGAACCATTGATATTAAAAGCATCAGAAGAATCGGCTACATCAAAACGCCATTCAACCTGCATAGGTGCCTGATTCATAAAAGAAGCATCTATTTTGATACGCACAGGTTTTGCAGTGGCAACGTTACTTAGCACCCCACTATGGAGAGTGATATTATGAAATTCTAGCACCCCGGCATCGGCATCGCTATCTGGATGTTCGGTATACACAATAGTACTATTAGAAATAGCTATAGAATCGATAGTTATTTTTGTATCCAATTCTCGTAGCATTGAACTGTACAAGGGTTTTATAGTCGTATCATCTGCGATTCTCTTATCACGATATATATCAAAATAAAACTGATCCAAAGTTATCATTCCTGAAGAAAAGTGAGTGTTATTGTGTCTGTTTGATAATAGCGGTGCTTTAACCTTTAGCAACTTGCCTTTCAGATTCATATAATCGCGTTCTGTGGTGATGCTTTGATGAAATTTATCTTTACTCAAAAGTGGTAAAACATGAAGCCGTCTAATTTCAAATACATCGCGTGACAATAATGCTGTATGGGCTGACAATTTATGGTAAGGGTCAACAGGTAACACCAAAGAATCAACAGTAAACTCAAAATCAGAAGCATCAAAAGGAATTGTGTTAGCTTCTGTTTCCTTATTCAGTATGAATTCACTTATCAATCCTTCTATATGTCTACCTTCTGAAACTATGAGCGTCGAATCTTTATGTATAATTTTAAAACTACCATTTTTGATAATACTTTCAGAAATATATAGATCTAAAGCATTCGTTTCCTTAGTAGTATTCTTGTTTTTTGATGCCGATACATTAGGGTTAATTACTATTTCAGGTGTGTCTAATACTAAAGATGAAACGTTGATTTTATGATCCTTGATGAATTCTATGGGGTCAATTCCCAAAAGTTCTACTGATTGTGCATTAATATTTATCTTTTTACCTTTCGAGAAATCGATACCTGTAATAATTACAGATCTTTGAAGTAAACTTACCGATAAATCTTGATACACGAATTGAGTATCTTTTTCATTTATATCTTGAAATGCTTTCTTAACTTGAAATAAAACTATAAAGTAAATAACCCAGTATATAAGGAAAAGCACAACCATATATATGACTAAGCGTAGTGTAGTTTTTTTTGACATGTAGCTCTAAATTAGTAAACTATAGTAAAAGTAGCACATAAGAAATCATGCTATTAATGTGAAACATCAATTTCTTAACTCAAATACTCTAAATGGCAATGCAATCAAAATGTAACATTACCTCTTACGTATCGAAAACAAACAACCCCTGGGGAAGCCCAAAAAGTATTCTAATAAAAGACTTTAAGATTTCGTGGCAAGCCTCAGAGCATTCAAATCTCGCTATATCTGCCTGAGGCAGGAGTATCGAGTACATCTTTACTTTTGGATTATGCAGAGCCGAAGCAAAGATAACTGTACCTAAGCACTTTTATCATTTGGAGAGGTAACGTCTTGAGGTTTTGTAAGTGCCTTGGCCCAAACAATAGCCTCTTCTAGATTTCCAAAACTCTGAAAACTGCTTCTCATAAAGAGTTTTTCTACCAGTGAAGCAATAATGCCCTTTCGCGAATAGCTTACAATAGCATATCCTTTGAGCTTATATTCACTTTTAAAAAATTTAATCCAGTCACTTGGTTTTACCGAATATGAATGTACACGGTTGGATATCAAGACCAAATTATCACCCTTTTGATCGTACAATTCGCTCAGCTCCTCAACAATAGGCTTAGCGTGATCGTCCCATGTAAACACTATACCTTCGTCAATCTCTGACACAATAAAAGTATCAAATAAATAGTAGGTGCCACAGTCAAATCGCATCTCTTGTATGGCATCTTGATAGAAAGTAGAATCTTTAATATATCCCATAATACTTAGACATAAATCCTTAGAAACATCACCAAAAGAGTATTTTAAATTTCTTCAGAACAAATAGCTTATCAAGATACAAATTAATCCATGATTTAAACTGCAGAAATGATAATACCTTCAATTTGTGGTTCTTAGTATGAAAATGTATATCTACAAACTTGGATTTGGCAGGTTAAATATTTTATAAATCTCATGATAGTCAAACTTCTTCTATTAATTAATATTTATATTTAAAAATTGTACATCAATCAAATCTCATATATCACTTTACAATGAAAAAACTATTCATTCTCGCATTTACTATTAGTATACTAATTTCTTGTAAAAAAACGCCAAACGTTGTAATTGAAACTCCCGACAAAATCAAAATGGTAGAAACACGTCTGATACCAACGGTTTATTTTGAAGGAGACGCTACATGGACCATAGAAGAACGCATGAAACATTACGGAGTCCCCGGGGTAAGTCTTGCCGTTATTAATAATCATAAGATCGAATGGGTAAAAACGTATGGTGTTGTAGACAAAGAAACTCAGGAACCTGTTACTAAGCAAACATTGTTTCAGGCAGGGTCGATAAGTAAACCCGTCGCTGCCTATGGTGCACTAAAAATGGTTGAGCAAAATAAAATGGATTTGGATGAAGATATCAATACATATTTACACTCCTGGAAATTGCCTGATAGTGAATTTACAGCAGAAAAAAAAGTAGCGTTAAAACACCTGCTCAATCATTCTGGAGGATTAACCGTACATGGATTTTGGGGATATAGTCCAGATCTTAAGGTTCCTACTCTTATCGAGGTTCTTAATGGTGTACCACCTGCAAACTCTGATCCTATTTTTGTGGATAAAACACCTGAAGAAAGTTTTCGATATTCAGGAGGAGGATACACCATACTGCAACAAATGATGATTGATATTGAAAAGAAATCTTTTCCCGAATTAATGGATCAGTTAGTACTCAACCCTTTAGCAATGAATAATAGTACCTATGACCAACCGCTTTCTGAAAAGCAACTGAAAATGGCAGCTACGGGATATTTACCCAATGGAGAGATGACTAGAGGAAAAAGACATACATATCCCGAAATGGCAGCCGCCGGTTTATGGACCACTGCAGAAGACCTGGCAAAATTTGCTGTAAATATACAAGATGCGTTACGCGGAGAAAACACAGTAGTCGTATCACAGCAAATGGCAAACAAAATGCTTACTCCCTTTGTTGAAGAATATGTAGGATTAGGGATTTTTCTAAACAAACGTAAGAATCAAACTTACTTTGGTCACGGGGGCTGGGATGAAGGATTTTCTAGCGAGCTTATGGCACACAAAAATAAAGGGTATGGTGTTGTTGTACTTACCAACTCTAATCACCCAGA
This sequence comes from uncultured Aquimarina sp., assembly GCA_947495425.1. Classification (GTDB taxonomy): domain Bacteria; phylum Bacteroidota; class Bacteroidia; order Flavobacteriales; family Flavobacteriaceae; genus Aquimarina. The sequence continues at coordinate 37,416 of CANLYR010000024.1, read as the reverse complement.
TTTTATTAATGAACTTATAAAATCGGTCGCCATAGCCTATGAATGGACAGATTTTGTACCGGTCTATACAAAATTAGACAAAAAAGCAACGGCATTAAAAAAACTTAGTGGTCGCTATCGCCTGGATGTAAACCGATATACAGAAATATATCATCAAGGAAATCGGCTTTATAAAAAGAATCTTGGTGGAGAAGCCATAGAATTCTTTAAAATCTCTGATAGTACATTCATTAGTAAGGATGATGATCGAATTATTCAATTTAAGCAAAATACAGAAGCTAATACTATAGATATTTTGGTGTTGAACCCGCATACGCACAAAACATTAACGATATTAGAAAGAATAAATGAGGATGAAAAATTCCCTTTAGAATTTCTTGTAGCCAATAATTTTGATGCTGCTCTTAGCGCCTATCAAGATCGTATGACTACCAACCCTAATGATCCTATAGTTCAAGAATCCACCATTAATCAATTAAGCTATACAATTGCAATGCAAGAAAGCAATATTCCATTAGCACAACAAATAGCCAAAATAAACACAAAATTGTATCCTAATAGTTCTAATGTCTATGATAGTTATGCCGAAGCCAGTAAGATGCTTGGTGAATTAGATTTGGCAATAGAGAATTACAAAAAAGCATATGCACTCGATCCAGATAATAAAAATGCTTTGAATATGATAGAAGAACTCGAAAAAAAGAAGTTGGAAAAAGATGGATAAACTATTATATATTATCCCTACAATTTTTTAATCAAAAAAATAAATCTAATTTTTGATAAAAGGAGACTACACCTATTTCTCAAAATGCTATCAAATACCTACATTTGCAATCTTGGTTAAAATTTTATGGTGGTATCAGAAGATAATATAGAGGTTTTAGGAGCACGAGTTCATAACTTAAAGAATATCGATGTTACTATTCCAAGAGAAAAACTAGTAGTAATTACAGGCTTATCGGGATCTGGTAAATCTTCATTAGCTTTTGATACGATATATGCAGAAGGACAACGCCGATACATTGAAACATTTTCTGCATATGCACGACAGTTTTTAGGTGGTCTCGAACGACCAGATGTGGATAAAATAGATGGTTTATCACCCGTAATAGCCATTGAACAAAAAACAACAAGTAAAAGTCCTCGCAGTACCGTAGGCACAATTACCGAAATTTATGATTTCCTTCGATTGCTTTTTTCTAGAGGAAGTGATGCGTATAGCTATAATACCGGAGAAAAAATGGTAAGCTATAGCGATGAGCAAATCAAGAATTTAATCCTAAAAGATTTTAATGGTAAAAAAATAAATATTCTGGCTCCTGTTGTAAGATCCAGGAAAGGCCACTATCGTGAGCTCTTTGAACAAATTGCAAAGCAAGGCTTTGTAAAAGTACGTACAGATGGAGAGATAAAAGACATTACCAAAGGCATGAAATTGGATCGATACAAAACACACGATATTGAGATTGTCATTGATCGTGTATTAGTAAAAGAAGATCAGGAAAATTCTAAACGCCTCATGGAAACCATTAATACAGCCATGTATCATGGTGACAATGTATTGATGATCATAGAACAAGAGTCTCAGGAAGTTCGTTTTTTTAGTAGAAATTTAATGTGCCCGTCAAGCGGAATTTCATATCCAAATCCAGAACCTAATAACTTTTCTTTTAACTCCCCTAAAGGTGCATGTCCAAAATGTAATGGAATTGGAAACCTTTACGAAGTAAACATAAAAAAAATTATACCCGATGATTCTAAATCCATTAAAAGTGGTGGACTAGAACCACAGGGACCACAAAAGAACAATTGGATATTTAAACAGCTCGAATTAATTGCGCAACGATATGGCTTTAAGCTAAGTGACCCTATAAAAAAAATTCCTAAAGAAGCATTACACGTTATTTTATATGGAGGAAAAGAGAAATTTAGCATCAACAGCAAATCTCTTGGTGTTACACGTGAGTATAAAATTGACTTTGAAGGTATTGCTACTTTTATAGAAAATACATATACGAACAACGATTCTACATCACTAAAACGATGGGCTCGGGACTTTATGGATAATATTGAGTGTCCAGAATGCGATGGAACAAGATTACGGAAAGAATCGCTGTACTTCAAAGTACATGAAAAAAATATTGCAGAATTAGCTGCAATGGATATTATAGAACTTTCGAACTGGTTTAAGGATTTGTCTAAACATTTAAGTAAAAAACAAAAACAAATTTCGGGAGAGATATTAAAAGAAATCAATGCTAGATTACAGTTTTTGATAGATGTAGGACTCACCTATCTTTCATTAAACCGAAGTAGTAAATCATTATCCGGAGGAGAAGCACAACGTATAAGACTAGCCACTCAGATTGGTTCTCAATTGGTTGGAGTATTGTATATTCTCGATGAGCCTAGTATTGGTTTGCATCAAAGAGATAACGAAAAATTGATTAGCTCCCTTATTCAGTTACGAGATATTGGCAATTCGGTTATTGTTGTAGAACATGATAAAGATATGATCGAGCGAGCAGATCATGTAATCGACATTGGCCCACTGGCAGGAAAACATGGCGGAGAAATTATTAGCGAGGGCACTCCAAAAGAATTAAGAACATATAATACGCTTACCGCTGATTACTTAAGTGGTAAAAAACAAATAGAGGTTCCTAAAAAACGCAGAAAAGGAAACGGAAAAAAAATAGCATTAAAAGGCGCTACAGGAAATAACCTAAAAAATGTTTCAATCGATATTCCTTTAGGGAAAATGATTGCAGTTACCGGGGTTTCTGGTAGTGGTAAATCTACACTAATAAATGAAACGCTCTACCCTATTCTTAATGCATACTATTTTAATGGTGTTAAAAAACCAATGCCATATAAAAGCATAAAAGGTTTAGAGCATGCTGATAAAGTAATTGACATCAATCAATCTCCTATTGGTCGCACGCCAAGATCCAATCCAGCTACATATACTGGTGTTTTTTCTGAAATAAGAAGCTTATTTGCAAAAACTCCCGAAGCCATGATTCGGGGATATAAACCCGGGCGATTTAGCTTCAATGTACAAGGCGGAAGATGTGAAACCTGTAAAGGAGGTGGTCTACGAGTAATCGAAATGAATTTCCTACCCGATGTGTATGTTGAGTGCGAAACCTGTCAGGGTAAACGATTTAACAGGGAAACATTAGAAATCAGATACAAAGGAAAATCAATTTCGGATGTGCTGGAGATGACTATCAATGAGGCATGTACATTCTTTGATCAAATTCCGAAGATTTTCAGAAAATTAAAAACCATTCAAAACGTAGGGCTTGGTTACATTACCTTAGGTCAACAATCCACTACCTTATCAGGAGGCGAAGCACAACGGATTAAGTTGGCTTCAGAATTGTCTAAAAGAGATACCGGTAATACATTTTATATTCTCGATGAACCCACTACCGGACTTCATTTTGAAGACATACGCGTGTTAATGAATGTATTGAATACCTTAGTAGACAAAGGAAATACCGTTTTAATTATCGAGCATAATCTAGATGTAGTAAAAATGGCAGATTATATAGTTGATATTGGCTATGAAGGAGGTAAAAACGGAGGACAGGTAGTAGCCAAAGGGACTCCAGAAGAAATTATAAAAGATAAAAAGAGTTATACTGCTCAATTTTTAAAGAAAGAATTAAGCATTTAAAATAAAATCGTATTATTTATGAGAAAAGAACAACACCATAAAGGATGGAATGGTATAAAAACTAATGATTCTTGGGCAATCTTCAAAATCATGGGTGAATTCGTTAATGGATTCGAAAAAATGAGTAAAATTGGTCCCTGTGTCTCTATTTTTGGATCAGCTCGTACCAAAACCGATAATAAATACTATCAATTAGCAGTAGATACAGCCAAAAAAATTGTAGATCATGGATATGGAGTCATCACAGGTGGTGGACCAGGAATCATGGAAGCTGGTAATAAAGGCGCACATCTAGGTGGTGGAACTTCTGTAGGTCTAAATATAGATCTACCTTTTGAACAACATGATAATCCCTACATAGACAGTGATAAAAGCTTAGATTTTGATTATTTCTTTGTAAGAAAAGTAATGTTTGTAAAATATTCTCAAGGATTTGTTGTTATGCCAGGAGGATTTGGAACGCTAGACGAATTATTTGAAGCGATGACATTAATCCAGACTAAAAAAATAGCAAAATTCCCAATTATCCTCGTAAGCACAGAGTTTTGGGGAGGACTTATCGACTGGGTAAAAAGTACATTACTCGAAAAATTCGGGAATATTAGCCCTGGTGATCTAGATCTTATACATGTAGTAGATACACCTGATGAAGTTCTTTCCATTTTAGATAAGTTTTATGGAGAATATAATTTAAGTCCGAATTTCTGAAACGTATTACAATTAAACCAGTCATTACTATCGTACATACATATAAATCAAAGTATAGTATAACAAAAATACATCCTCTGCTATATAATCAATGAGGAGATATGCAGCAATATAACATTACATTTTTCACACATAATATGAATTTATAAATTGAGTAGGCTAAAAATATCTTTTCATATCGTTGTATTTTTTTTACTATCCGCTGTATCGGCACAGCATGGCATTATTATTAATGCAGACCTCGATGTAGAAAAAAAAGTGCTTACAATTAAGCAGGAAATTACGTATACAAATACATCAAAAGATACATTAGATAAAATACTCTTTCATGATTGGGCCAATAGTTTTTCTAAAAAAACCACATCGCTTGGAGAAAGATTTTCTGAAGATTTTTTGAAACGATTCTACTATGCTAAAGATTATGAACGTGGGGTGACTATAATTCAAAATATAACCGATAATACTTCAGAAGCTTTACATTGGGGTCGTCATGATGGAGTTTCAGACATTATGTGGATTAAACCATCAGAACCTATTTACCCTGGTGACAGTGAAACGTTTCTTTTACAATATAAAGTGAAAATCCCGAGTAGTAAGTTTACGCGATACGGGTATGATCCTAATGGCGATTTCAGACTTAAATACTGGTACATAAATCCTGCGGTATATGATACCAAATGGAACGTTTACAGTCATAAAAATTTAGATGACTTATATGCACCTTTGGCAAATTATGAGATTAACATTACGTTTCCCGAAGCCTATCATATTGTAAGTGATCTAACACAAAAAGAAATTGAACAATTATCGAAAGTAAAGCAAGAAAGTAAAACAGTTCAACTCACAGGAGATAATAGGAACCAAATCAATTTATACATACAAAAGCAGCCATCATTTTATAGCTTTTCATCTAATCGTATAGAATTTATAAGTAATATAGACGATAATGATCTATTACCCGAAATGAAATCTGTTGCTATTGATAGAATTACAGGTTTTCTACAAGATGAACTTGGTCCATACCCTTTTGAGAAAATTCTGATTTCTGAAAGTGATTATAAAAATAATCCTGTATATGGGTTAAATCAATTACCGGATATTTTAAGACCTTTTCCTGACGGTTTTCAATATGAAATTAAACAACTCAAAACGATTACAGAAAATTATCTTGAAAAAACCTTATTGATAAACCCAAGATATGATACCTGGATAAGGGATGCTATACACATCTACTTAATGATGTCTTATACAGAAAAATATTATCCAGATATGAAAATCATCGGTAAATTGAGTAAAGTAATAGGCGTTCGGTGGTTTCATATTGCAGATTTAGACTTCAATGACCAGTACTTTCTTGGATATAAAAATATGGCGAGATTATTTCTGGATCAACCATTATCTACGCCTCAGGACGAATTAGTTAAGTTTAATAAAAATATAGCCAATGCGTATAAAGCTGGAGTTGGATTTAAATATCTGGAAGATTACTTCGATGATGATAATATTATTCCCCAAAGTATTAAAGACTTTTATACAAAAAACGTTTTAAAACTTACATCATCAAAAGACTATAAAGATATTCTTACTTCACAATCGCCCAAAAATATTGAATGGTTTTTTGAAGACTATGTTAAGACTAACGAAAAATTAGACTTCAAGATTAAATCAGTAAAAAAACGAAAAGATTCTATCGAAGTTACTATCAAAAATAACGGAAATAGTGCAATGCCAGTCTCTTTGTATGGCTTGCGTAAAAAAGATGTTGTTTCAAAAACCTGGGTAACCGATATTTCTGGAACAAAAAAAGTGATGATTGCTAATAAAGATATTAGCAAACTGGTCTTAGATTATGATCAAAAAATACCAGAAATAAATCGACGCAATAATTATAGGAATCTAAAATGGATATTTAACAAACCCTTACAGTTTAGATTATTACAAGATATAGAAGATCCAAGGTTCGGGCAGATATTTTTTATCCCAGAGTTTGAGTTTAATGTGTACGATGGATTTACAATTGCTTCAAAATTTTATAACAAAACAATTTTAAAAAGAAATTTTGAATACAATGTATCGCCAGCGTATGGTTTGAAGTCTAAAAAGTTATTGGGTTCATCTTCGTTCTCTTACAGACATCAACTTGCAGATTATGGTCTTTATCAAATGCGTTATGGTATAAATGGAAGTATGTTTAGTTATGCTCCTGATCTATTATTTAGACGATTGTCTTCTTCTGTAAATTTTGATTTCAGACCTAGAGATCTTAGGTCAAACGAAAGACAGCGATTGACTCTTAGAAACATTAATGTTTTTAGAGAAAGGGATGAAATTGATCCGGTAGTAACTCCAGATTACAATGTATTTAATGCAAGATATCAGTATTCAGACTTTAATTTACTTGATTTCTTAGGCTATACTGTAGACTACCAATTATCGAAGAATTTTGGTAAGCTATCCACCACTATTAATTACAGGAAAATATTTCTTAATAATCGCCAAGTAAATTTACGTTTGTTTGCAGGTACATTTCTCTTTAATGATACCGAAAAAGATGGGGACTTTTTTAGTTTTGCTCTAGATAGACCTACGGATTATTTATTTGACTATAATTATCTAGGACGAAGTGAAGATACCGGTTTGGTAAGTCAACAAATTATTCCCGCCGAAGGAGGTTTTAAATCTCAACTCGACTACCCATTTGCCAACCAATGGATCACTACTTTTAACACAAATACTAATATTTGGAACTGGATCTTTGCCTATGGCGATGTTGGTTTAGTTAAAAACAAAGGTATCTCTGCAAAGTTTGTATATAATGCCGGAGTCAGATTAAGTCTGGTAGCTGATTATTTTGAGCTCTTCTTCCCTGTTGTTTCTAACAAAGGTTGGGAAATTTCGCAACCCAATTACGAAGAACAAATTCGATTTATCATCACGCTAAGTCCCGAAACATTGATTAGGCTTTTCACTAGAGAATGGTATTGATTTCAAATGGCACTTTCCAGCTATTAGATACAATTTCCTCAATAAAAACATAACGCTTGATAAATGTGAAAATTTTGAGCTTTTGTTAACCAAAACTTAAAATACCATCTAAAAAAGTAAAATCATCAACAAATTGAGGTTTTTACTGCATTATTCCCAATACATTTAAGAGTTCTTCCTTTGCAATTTACTTGTTTTTTAACTAAATTTGCAAATCTAAAAACATCGTTCGTATGCAATCTGAATCTGTGACTACATCTAATATATCATTCGAAGAATACAGAAAACAAATACTTAAGGATTATAAGATCGCATTAGTAAGTAGAGAATGTAGTTTATTGGGAAGACGCGAAGTACTTACCGGAAAATCGAAGTTTGGGATTTTTGGAGGAGGCAAAGAACTCCCTCAACTTGCAATGGCTAGAGTGTTTCGTAATGGAGATTTTAGGTCAGGATACTACAGGGACCAAACGTTTATGATGGCTATTGATCAGTATACCGTAGCTCAGTTTTTTGCAGGATTATATGCTCATACTGATATCAATAAAGAGCCCTTTGCCGCAGGCAGGCAAATGGGAGGACATTTCGCTACGCATAGTCTTAATGATGATGGAAGCTGGAAAAATCTTACTCAGCAAAAAAATTCAAGCTCAGACATATCACCCACTGCAGGTCAAATGCCCAGATTACTGGGTCTTGCACAAGCTTCAAAAGTATATCGCAATGAAAAAAGTGTTTCTAAAACTAATAATTTTTCAATTAATGGAAATGAAGTAGCCTGGGGAACTATAGGAAATGCGAGCACAAGTGAAGGTTTATTCTGGGAAACCATAAACGCAGCTGGTGTATTACAGGTACCTATGGTGATCAGTATTTGGGATGATGAGTATGGTATTTCTGTACATGCAAAACACCAAACTACAAAAGAAGATATTTCCTTAATTTTAGAAGGGTTTAGACGAGATGAAAATCATGAAGGCTATGAAATTATTAAGGTAAATGGTTGGGACTATCCTGCATTAACAAATGCCTACGAATCAGCCGAGGAGCTGGCCAGAGAAAAGCATATACCAGTTATTATTCATGTAAAAGAATTAACACAGCCTCAGGGACACTCTACTTCTGGATCTCATGAGCGATACAAAAGTGAAGAACGATTAAACTGGGAACGTGAATATGATTGTATCAAAAAATTCAAAGAGTGGATTATAGATCATAATGTAGCAACAGTAGAAGAGCTGCTGGATATTGAAAAAAATGCCAAAAAAGAGGTTAGAAAAGGAAAAAATGAAGCTTGGAATGCCTATATCTCTGAAATAAAATCTGAACAAAAGGAAGCACTAGACACACTAAAGGCTGTAGAGAGTAAAAGTATAAATAAGAGTTTCATATCACCCCTTATTAAAACACTCTCTACCAAAGAAGAACCAATTCGTAGAGATATTCTCGAAACAACCCGAAAAACATTACGCTTACTTACCAAAGAGACCTTTGCAGAGAAATCTGCGCTACAAAAATGGGTAAACGGTTATATTAATAAAATCCAGCCTAAGTACAGTGATCATCTATATAGTGAGTTTGAGACTAAAGCAATTAATGTTAAAGAAGTGAAACCTCAATATCATGAGAATGCAGAACTTGTTGATGGGAGAGTAATTATCAGAGATAATTTTGATGAAATATTCGATAGAGTGCCTGAAGCTTTAATTTTTGGTGAAGATAGTGGTAAAATTGGAGATGTTAATCAAGGGCTGGAAGGTCTGCAAGAAAAATATGGCGAAATTAGAATTTCTGATGCAGGAATTCGCGAAGCTACCATAATCGGGCAAGGCATTGGAATGGCTATGAGAGGACTACGACCCATTGCAGAAATTCAATATTTGGATTACATATTGTACTGTATTCAAGGGTTAAGTGATGATTTAGCAACATTGCGCTACAGAACATTTGCGAAGCAAAAAGCTCCTTTAATTGTCAGAACGAGAGGACATAGGTTAGAAGGAATATGGCATTCAGGATCTCAAATGGGAGGATTAATTCATCTATTGAGAGGGATCTACATTCTTGTACCACGTAATATGACCAAAGCTGCTGGTTTTTATAATACATTATTAGATAGTGATGAGCCAGCTGTTGTTATAGAATGCCTTAACGGATATCGTTTAAAAGAAAAAATGCCTTCAAACATTTCAGAAATTAGAACTCCAATAGGTGTTGTCGAAACTGTTAAAGAAGGAACCGATATTACCTTGGTATCTTATGGATCCACACTAAGGCTAGTTGAACAAGCTGCAAAAGAATTATTATCTACAGGAATCAATGCCGAAGTAATTGATGTACAATCTTTAATTCCCTTTGATTTGAATCATGATATTGTCAAAAGTGTTGCTAAAACAAATCGACTACTAATCATTGATGAGGATGTTCCTGGTGGAGCAACCGGATACATATTGCATAAACTCATTGATCAACAAAATATATATCATCATCTGGATAGTAAACCGCAAACGATGAGTGCACAACCTCACAGACCAGCTTTTGGTACCGATGGTGATTATTTTAGCAAACCATCGGTTGAAGATATCTTTGAAAAAGTTTACGAAATAATGAATGAAGTAAAGCCGACTGAGTTTCCGGAATTAAGATAATATTGATGTGTTCTACACTTGAACTGACTTAATAGAAATCTTCAATTCTTAATCGTTTTCCTTCTTTATAAGAAATAACAAAAATCTTTTTATCAAAGCCAGATTGCATTAAGATTTTTCGAAACTCCTGTGCTTCAGCTAGTGTCTCAAAAACACCTAGGCTTAACTTATATACAGAAGCATTATCATAAATCAACGCATTTGTGAACTTATCAGATATTGATGCAATCCTATTATCACTAAAAGCCTTTACCTGAACAGAATATATGGTGTCTTTGTTGATTAAATTTCTATATAGATATAAAGCCTGAATTTCAGTAAATTTAGCATTTTCTTCTTTTAGCTTATCTAATTCTTCCTTAGCCGTTTCAAATTCTTCTAAAATTAAAGAAAGTTCATCGCTCTGATAATTCTTTGAGGCGTTCTTACTAAAATAGAATGAGTTGGCAACTAGAAAGATAGCCAGCAGAAAAAGGGCTAATGTAAATGATCCAAATAGTCTATTCGATTTTTTACTTCTTTTGAGTTTCTCTGACTCTACATTCAAAAGATCTTCAAGTTTCTTTTGTTTTATTTCAGCCTTTTCTATCTGAAAATGTAGTGATAGAAGATCCTCATCTTTAATAACTTTCATTTTTGGGGTATTACGGGGGTTGTTAGTTATTCTAAGATATAAATCATTACCGCTAAGGGAGTTTCTGTTGGGTTATCTTATACACAATACCGTTATTAGTTTCCAAAATTAAAATGGGCTTACTAGCAATAATTTTTTGGAAAGCCTTTAGCGGAAAACCTTTAGAAATTTGATTGAGATTATCAATCCTCACCCTGGCTCTGTCATCAATTTCTAAAACCCTGGTATCAGGATTTTGGTTATTAATATAATAATTTTTATACAGATAATATAATGTATCTCCTTTTTTGTCAATATCATACTCAGCTTCTCCATATTCTTTGGCTTTTTTTACCGCCTTTTTTCCGTAGTAATATTCTATAAAATCTACCTCGATAAAAAGTACATCATTACTTTCATAGGCTTTGTTGACATAACAATACTGCCTCTCAAACTTTAACTTAGAACTGTTTAAGGTATCATTAGAAAATTCACTATTATTTCTGAAAGCATCTGCATACCGACCTAATGATCCTTCTGCATACACTTTTGTCGAATCTGCGTTAGTATACGCTCCATTATCATTAGTATACATGTTAGTTTTGAGCTTAACTACTTCTTTTTGCAGTGAATCGTTGAGTAATTGAAGTTGCTGCATTTTATTAGAATCTTCAGAAAGATTCTTTGTATTGTCTTGAGTCCAATAGACCCCCCCAACTGCAATTAGCACTATCAATACGATAATAAAACCAAAGTAAAAATTTCTGATGTTCTTACTTTTCTTTAAATCCTCAGAAATAGAAATAAGACGATCCTCCAGACCCTGCTGTTTAATATCAGTTTTTTCCATCTGATAGTGCATCGATAATAATTCTTCTTCTTTTTTGTCCATAATATAAAAATTAAGAGGATACCCAAAAAGTACTAAACACATTAAACTATCTAGTTAGAACATGTTGAAAACATTTTGATAATCAATGTGGTAAAAACTGCGATAAGCGCCTCTTGTATATGTTTAAGGAATCCATTTTATATTTTTGAAATCCGGTTTTCGCTTTTCTAAAAATGCATTCCTACCTTCTTTTGCTTCTTCTGTCATGTAGGCTAATCGAGTTGCTTCTCCAGCAAAAACTTGTTGACCAACCATACCATCATCTGTAAGATTCATTGCAAATTTCAACATTTTAATCGATGTAGGTGATTTTGCAAGAATCTCCTGTGCCCATTCATAGGCTGTTTCTTCTAAATCACTATGTGGGATTACAGCATTTACCATACCCATTTCATATGCTTCTTGCGCAGAATAATTTCTTCCTAAAAAGAATATTTCACGTGCCTTTTTTTGACCAACCATTTTAGCAAGGTAAGCAGATCCATACCCCCCATCAAAACTAGTGACATCGGCATCTGTCTGTTTAAATATAGCATGTTCTTTACTCGCCAGCGTGAGATCACAAACAACATGTAGACTGTGCCCTCCTCCTACTGCCCAACCAGGTACTACTGCAATTACAACCTTAGGCATAAATCGAATAAGACGCTGAACCTCAAGAATATTTAGCCGGTGTCTCCCATCTTCTCCTACATAGCCCTGATGCCCTCTTGCTTTTTGATCACCACCACTACAAAAACTATATACGCCATCTTTTGTAGAAGGACCTTCGGCAGCAAGTAAAATTACCCCGATTGAAGTATCTTCTTGTGCATCATAAAAAGCATCATAAAGCTCACTTGTCGTATGTGGTCTAAATGCATTTCTTACATCAGGTCTGTTGAATGCGATACGTGCTACTCCATCTGACTTCTTATATGTAATATCTTCGTATTCCTTGGCAGTTTTCCAATGTATTGAACTCATTATTCATCCTATTTTATACTTTCAAAAATACTATAATTATACATAACTGCTATAAAATATACCTTGTAAATCACTTGAACTTCAAACAATTTAAAATACAACATAGTTTTTGTTAAGAAATAATAGACAGATAAACGATAAGGCAATGAAAATAGTACTGTTAACTAATTATTATATATGTCAGTTCCCTCATAGGTATTGCTCCATATTTTTAAGCAACTATTTTGATATGCCATGATTTGACAATATATTTACACGATGAAAATATTTCTGACACTGCTTTTCGGGTACATTAGTATGCTGTCCTTTGGGCAAGAGCAAAAAACGAACTTCATCGCTGTGGCATGGGAACAACTAAGCGCTCCATTAACAATACACGAAGAAGAATTGGCAACAGATACGTATACATTACTCGAAGTAAATCTGGCTATTGATTTACGAGAGCAATTTTTTGAAAAAAACAACCCTCCATTGATGTATATACCACAAAATAAATTTGTACAACCTAGCTACAGCATCAACGTGTCTAAACCTAAAACCAGTACTACTGGATTTTCCTTTTCTGGAAGAAGTACTATCAATAGTCAACATAAAACTCATGGAATACGCAATACTGCTTATCAAGAGGCTGATTCCTATATCAATAGATTTCATCCAATACGAAGATCAGTGTATTGAGAAAACATTTCATACAGCCTCATTTAATGTATATGTTTTCTTTACTTGATTATCGTGACTCAAAGTAGACACAGCGAGATTTTAAATGCTACTTGAATTATCCCGAAATTCTTTACTCCAAAAGGCGAATACCACTTTCTTCTATTGCAATTTTCCTGGATTTATAGAGTGTGCCAATAGCCTTTTTAAAGCTTTTCTTACTCAGTTGGAAAACTTCTTTTATATCATCTGGATTGGATTTGTCATTCAAATCAATAAACCCTCCATTAGCTTCTAATTCTTTGAGAATTTGTTGTGCATTTGGCTCTATACCTCTATATCCATGTTTTTGAAGTGTAAGATCTATTTTTCCATCGTGGCGAACTTTTTTCACAAATCCTTTTAGCTGATCCCCCGGAGTTATCTTCTGAAAAATTTCATCAGCATATACGAGTCCGAGATGTTTTTGATTTACTATCATATTCCAGCCTTGTGGAGAAGGATGAGAAGCGATAAGATCGACTTCATCATATGCAGATAATAATACCAAAGAGTTATCAACAAAGGCGTTGGTCTTACTTGAAGCTACCAATCGATCTGTTTTTTCATCGAGATATGCATAGATTAGATACCAGCTTCCTTTTCTCATTTTTGAAGCCTGCTCCTTAAAAGGAACAAAAAGATCTTTTTCTAATCCCCAATCCAAAAAAGCTCCAATATCAGATACACTCGTGCATTTTAAGTAAGCAAAAGAGTTTACGGTAACATAAGGCTCTAGCGTAGTAGCTACGATACGTTCTGAACTATCTAAATATACAAATACTTTGATAGCATCTCGTATCATAAACTGTTCTGGAACATATTTATTGGGTAATAAAACTTCATTCCCATCATCATCACACAGATAAATGCCCTGATCTCTTTCTCTTACAACCTCTAACGTATTATATGTACCTAGCTTAAGCATTTTTTAATTTTTTGCAAAGATACTTTTTTAATCTTCTAGTCAGCTGTATTTGACCTGATTTATGCATTAGAACGTTGTTTTGGGAATTGTACATACAAAAAAACTGAAATTTTTAGCGTTTTAGCATAGTAGTAAGGCAATGTGCTGCGACTCAAACCTGCCGTTCCTGCAAAGGCAGAAATTTTTTAATGTATACACAGGATCTCAGTAAACGACCTCGGGGCAAGCCCGCAAGGCATTAGTATGAAACGAACTTTTAATTTCGAGACAAGCCGCGGGGTATTATACCCTTTGGCGGTGCCAATAATAAAGGTGTATGCTTTACACATACACCTTTATTTTATTGTAATATAATGATACTATTTGTACACAGATTCTTTTCCAAAATGCTTTGTCAAAAGATAGTAAACAACAGCTCTATATTTGTTACGGTTAGATTTGCCATATTTCTCAATTACAGAAGCAATGGCCTCATCTAATTTTGGCCCATCAGAAAGCCCTAATTTTTTAATTAAGAAGTTTTTCTTTACGGTATCTAATTCTTTTTGATCACCTCCAGATACTGTAGCAGCATCAGCATTATAAATTGAAGGTCCACAGCCAATTGTAACTTTGGTTAAAAGATCCATATCTGGTGTCTGACCAATTTTGTCTTTGATATCAGAAGCATACTTAGTGATTAATTCGTCTCTCTTACTCATAAGATGATAATGTTTTAAATTTAAGTTAATTTCAATAGTTTCTCAAATATAGAATATTTATAATGGAATTATAAGTACAAAAATTGTTTTCTAGTATTGGATTTAGATGAAATACTTAAAATAGTCGATCAAAGCACTATCATTCTCTGTTCTAGGCGTAAAAATTTCTAGTAATTGTGGTGTATGCTCTTTGTTATATATATTTTGAATTTGTGTAACAGCTTCATTTAAATTATTTACAGAGTTATAGGATATAGCATACATTTCACATAATTGCTTTGCGGTAAGATTATGTTTGGTCTCAAAATATCGACCAAAATTTTCACTTTCATCTTTACCTGGTAAAATCCTAAAAATTCCTCCCCCTCCATTATTTATTAGTATAATTTTAAAGTTTGAAGGAATATACATGTTCCAGAGTGCATTACTGTCATAAAAGAAACTAAGATCACCTGTGATTAGTGTTGTTGGGATTTTTGAAACCAAAGCTGCACCAATGGCTGTAGATGTACTGCCATCAATACCACTAGTCCCTCGATTGCAAAATACTTTATGGGTTGGACGCAACGAAAACAACTGTGCATAACGAATGGTAGAGCTATTGCTTAATTGTATCATTTGTTGATCAGGGATGGTGTTAAATATAATTTCAAACACCTTGAGATCGGTAAATGAGACTTGGTCTAGATATGCAGTATGTTGTATTCGTCTTTGATCTCTTACTCCAATCCAAGTAGATTTATATATACTTTCTACATGATGTGTTTTTGGTAAGAAATCTGAGAAAAATAAATTTGGTGATAATCGTATATGCTCTGTAAGACAAAAATAAGTATCAAATGCTTTTTTCTCATCGATATGCCAATGCGATTTTGGTTGATATGCTCTCAAAAAAGCTTTAATTCTTTTAGAAACTACCATCCCACCGATAGTTAAAAGAATATCTGGTTGTAAATTTTCAAACTCTTCTTTGGTTAGCGCACTTATTAATTGATCTATACAGTTAATATGCGATGTATGATAGATATTTGATGTAGTTTCTGTAAGAACCAAAACCGATGGGTCTCCTGCAAAATGATTAATCCATTGCTGGGCAACTTTTTCTGGAAAATTGACCCCGATCAGTATCATTTTGCGTGTAGCCTGATTCCAATCGCTAATCATTTCATTAAGTAAATCATCAGAAATATGATACTGCGGATATTCTATCGGTATATTTTTAGGAAAAACCGTAGCATTCTCAATCGTATAGTACAAAGGTTCATAAAAAGGCACATTAATATGTACAGGGCCTTTTTTCTCTATAGCTGCATTAAGAGCAAGGTTAATTTCTCTCTCATTATGCTTTTGAGCTTCTCTTTGTTTCTGAAGAATTTTTGGATCTTGTATTTCTTTTTCTGCAACAACTTCAGAATATAAGTTTGCAGAATACAAAATATGGTTCGCAAACACATTTTTTTGACGAATTGTTTGTCCGTCACCAATATCTATTCTTTCAATAGGGCGATCAGCACTCAAGATCGCCAAGGGGATATCACTGTAGAATGCCTCAGAGATTGCCGGATAATAATTTAGCAGAGCACTACCCGAGGTACAGACTAGTGCTACTGGTTTTTGAATTTGTTGTGCAATTCCTAAGGCAAAAAATGCAGCGCATCGCTCATCGACGATACTGTAGCAATTCATTTCTGGGTGTTCACTAAATCCAATGGTGAGCGGAGCATTACGAGATCCGGGAGATATAACGATATGATGAATACCTTTTGCTTCACATAAGGTAACAATGGTTTGTGCTAAAGGAATTTTGGAATGTAAATGTTTCTTCATTTGAGTTGCTAAATTACAATATCAACTCAACTTACACCAACGTTTTAGTAGTATTTTAAAACAAGACACTTTTCATCGTAGCTGTCTTTTTTACGGTTTCCTCCCACTCTTTACCAGGGTCTGAATCTTTAGTTATCCCGCCTCCAATATAAAGAGTAGCTTCTTTTTCTTTTAATTCCATACATCGAAGGTTAACATACAAATTCGACACCACTTTTTCTTCAACATTAATATTAAGTTCGCCCAAAAAACCAGTGTAAAATTTTCGATCATACCCTTCATTCTTTAAAATAAAGGATTTTGCTTTTTGCTTAGGAACACCTCCAACTGCAGGTGTGGGATGCAATATTTTAATTATATCTTCTAGCCCTGATTGCTGTGATTTTAATTCTCCTTTGATATCAGTTCGCAAATGCAACAAAGTTCCTGCTCTATGTGTATAAGTTGCTGATGTATGTATCGTACTTGAAATCAGTGATAATTCATTCACAATAAAATCAGTTACAATTCCTTGTTCTTCCACTTCTTTATCTTCCCAAACTGGAGTTTTACTTCCTTGATATGGCTGTGTTCCTGCAAGTGCCATCGTAAAAAATGTCTGATTACTACTGTGCAATAGTATTTCGGGTGTAGCGCCTATCCACATACCTACTTTGGGATGAAACCATAAATAAACAAAAGCTTTTGCATATTTGTCTATTAATCGCTGAAACAACAACAATGGATTGATACTCTCTTCTTTTTTAATTTTTTCTTTGCGAGACAAAACAACTTTTTTAATAACTCCCGATTGTATTGCCCGAATTCCTTTTTCGACGAGTCTGATATGCTCTGTTTTTACAGTTAAATCTTCTGTAGTTTGAGGTGTAGTCTCAATTTGCCGCTGCCCAATATCTTCATGATTTGGTATAGAAGTACTATAAAATTTACTTTTTGAGTACGGAAAAAGTATCGTTTTTTGGGCAGTATCAAACGGAGCAAAGATAAACCCAGAATCTGAATACTCTTCAACCGAATACATAATATCATTATTCTGAAAAAACATCGCCAATCTGTCAGAATCAGGCGCATTGTAAACAACAAAAGGAAGCTTTTGATCCCATTGGTTTTGAATTTTTTCATACGCATCACTGGCATTCATGCTATTTGGATTTTGGAAGTGCAATAGTGGTTAGTTTCACTATAGAAACTAAATTTTCTTCTTCATCCCGAATTTTAATATCCCAAAGTTGCGTGGTTCTGCCATTATGTACAACTTTCGCTTTTGCATATACGTAACCTTCCTTCACACTCTTAACATGATTTGCAGAGATCTCTAAACCGCGTATAAAAAAATCTTTAGAATTAAGAAAAATATAGGATGCGGCACTACCCACACTCTCTGCCAACGCCACCATAGCACCACCATGTAATACTCCATCGGGTTGATGCACTTTTGGTGATACAGGCATCTTGGCAATTAAATAGTCTTCTCCTACCTCAGAAAAAGATATATCTAGAGTTTCCATAAGTGTATTAGGGCACATTTGTTCACACGCTTTGAGTATTTCTTCTTGTTTAGAATGCATCAGCTTTTAGATTTTCAGTAAAAATAAACAATGACTCTTAAAAATTCTAACTATATTCGTTAAATATTTTAACGAACGTTCAATAAAATGCCAAAGATTAAAACATCGAAAGAAGAAGTCTTAAAAAAAGTAATTCCGATATTGAGAATGCGTGGTGTGCAAAATAGCAGCATGAGCGAGCTATCTAAAGTTTGTGGTATACAAAAATCACATTTTTACTATTATTTCAGTAATAAAGAAGCATTAATCAGGGAAGTACTTGCCACGGTGCATAGTTATTTTAGACACAACTATTTCAAAATTATAAAAAGTGAAACATTAGATATCACTGAAAAGGTTATTAAAATCAAACTGCTTCTTAATAGTATTTTCAGAACCTCTACAGGTGGATGTATAATGGCTAACACGGCCTTAGAAACTATACATCTTGATCCAATATACAAAAAAGAGATTCGGTTGTTTTTTCAGGATTTTATTTTAGGAATACAACTAATGCTCGAATCCAACTATGACACAGAAGAGTCCCTGATGCTTGCAGAGCAAATAGTACAAGATATTGAAGGTGGTATTTTATTAATGCAGGTATATGATGATTCTAAATATTTAAATAATGCTATCTCTAGGATGGAAAAAATAATATTAATTAACTCATGAAATTATTTTTTAAACTAATAAAAAAACCTTTTTTCGGAAAATTTATGGTCAAATGGAAAAATCCTATGACCGAAAAAGATAAAATTGATTGGACTGAACTATCATTCCAAAGTAATTCTGGAGCGTTGCTAAAAGGATTATATGCTAGTTCTAGATGCAGCAAAGCTAAAGCAACTATTGTTTTAGGGCATCCTATGGGAAAAGAAGCCAAAGGATTTTATTTAAAAAATGGATATACAGATATTCTAAGAAATAACGGCTATAATGTTTTGATCTTTGATATCAATGGGTTTGGAGAAAGTGAGGTCGGTAATTTTTTATACCACAAAGATATCATTGCTGCCGGAAAAGTCGCAGAAGATATATTTCCAGAGGTTCCATTAGGGTATTTAGGAATATCGCTGGGTGGACAATGGGCAACTATTGCTTTTGCCGAAGATCATAATTATGAATTTGCAATTGTAGAAAGTGCTGCAAATACTCTTGAAGAATTTTGGATAAAGTTTCCAATGGCTAATATCGTTTTGAAAGTCATGGGATTTCTTAATCCAAGACTCAAAAAGAAAATTTGTATGATCGATAGGATTAAAGATGCTCATAGTCTAAAAGAAGTACTCTTTATCTATCTCGATAATGACGAATTAATAAAAGATAATGCCGGAACGCTTTTTAGCAAAGCAATCCCTATCCCATCTGAGGTGCATGTGATTTCTAATACAAAACATGCACAAATACCAAAATCTTCTTCTCGAGATCAATATTTCAATACGATTATCTCCTTTTTTGACGCTCAAATAAAAACGCAAAATCAATAAAAAATGGAATCATATACTATTCATTCTTTTGACAATTATCCTATTGCTATACATGAATTTGTACCGGTAACTCCAAACAATATAACTATAGTTTTTGCTCCAGCTGTGGCTGTACCACAAAAATACTATTTCAGCATGGCAAAATATTTGGCAAATAAAGGTTGTAATGTTTTTACTTTTGATTATCGAGGGATTGGGTCTTCTATGTCAAAAAGTATACAGTCTTTAAAAACACATGGTTTTTTCTCATGGGCATCTGATTTTAAAGCAGTTTCTCGATATGTCAAAGATGAATTTCCTAACAATAAACAATATATGATTGGCCATAGTTTTGGAGGAAACAGCCTTGGGTTTAGCGATGCATACCAGTATTATGACAGGTATCTTATGATTGCTTCTCAATTTGGGTTTTACAAACATTTCAAATTAAAAATGCAATTTCTTATTTATCTGAATTTTAAGATTTTTGTACCACTCACAACTGCCATGCTAGACTATTATCCTTCTGGTTGGTTTGGATTAGGAAGACCTATTACCACAAAAGCTGCCAAGGATTGGATAACCTATTTATTACATCCGGACTCTATGTTACATCTAGCCAAAAGCCAAGCAAATAGTCATTATCAGGATATAAAAGCACCCATGCTCCTTGTGAGTATTGAAGATGATGTGTTTGCTCCAAAAAAATCGGTGGATATTTTAGGGGATCGCGTATACTGCAATGCCGATGTAACCAGAAAACATATCATTCCTTCTGAATATAATCTAAAAACTATTGGTCATTTTGATTTTTTTAGAAAAAAAAATCAAGATATCTTGTGGCCAATTGTAGAAGAATGGTTTCAGTTATAAAACCCAAATACACTATGCAAAAAGAAGTAGTATATCAATCTGTGAACACCTATGATACTCTAAATGAGTTAACCAACAAAACAAAAAATGTTTGGCTAGTTTTTCACGGTATAGGATATCTTAGTCGATATTTTATTAGATTATTTGAGAGTTTAAATAAAGATGATAATTATTTTATTGCACCACAAGCACCTTCAAAATATTATAAAGGAGAAGATTACAGAAGAGTTGGCGCCAGTTGGTTAACAAAAGAAAATACCTATGGTGAGACCAAAAATGTGCTTCGGTACATCGATGCCGTAATTGCTGAAGAAAAAATACCTAATCATGTAAGTTTTATAATTTTAGGCTATTCGCAAGGCGTTAGTATTGCCAGTCGATGGATTGCAAGTCGCAATATTGATTGTGATGCCTTGTTGATGGTCTCCGGAGGTTTTCCGAAAGAGTTGCACAGTGATGATTTTACATTTTTATCTGCCAAAACAAAAATTGTGCATATTCTTGGCGAAAAAGATCCTTATTTTGAAATAGAAAAAGTAGAAGCCGAAAAAAAACGAGTACAACAAATACTTCCTCAAATAGAATTTTTAATGCATCAGGGAGGTCATGAGTTGGATATTGCTACCGTTAAACATTTGATTAATTCTTGGTAAGCAACTCCATGGTGGTCTAAAAAGATGTCAATAAAGCTAGATTATGAGTTATTGAACTAAATCTCAAGCATTAGAACCTAAATTATCAAATGAAATTTACCATTCCCAATTCAATTCATTAACATGTTTTAGATTATAGGATGCCATAAGGGTATGAAAGGTTTCTTTATCCTGTATAGCTCTTTTAGGAATTACGATATAATGATTGGATTTGACACCAAGAAGATATTGATTTTCTAGTTCTACCAGTTTATCTAATTCTGTGCTATTAATATTACTTTCTTGCAAAACGGTCTCTTGCCCGTCTATTTTTTCTGTTTTTAAGATCTGTATAAAATCTGGTTCTAAATAATAATGCCGTTTTGTTTGGTCAGGTTTTTTTAAGAGCGATCGGACGTACTTTTGATTAAATTTCTTAAATCGCCATTTAGAAAATATTGGATATACAAAAAACCAAAGTACCGCAATCAAAAATAACAGGATACCACCCGATTTTAATCCTTCAAAGAAAAACAGATGAACTCCCATGATCAAATATATACAAGCTGATAATAGCGTAGCTTTTCTTCTCTTGTTTTGAATCATCTTAGTATTTGAAGCGACATATAGTTGATGAATTAAATAGTCGTCTTCTAATAGCTCAAATTGAAGTTTCATTATAGCTGTCTTTTAATTTTTTTGATAAAATAAGCAATGCATTTGATGGCATAGTAGATACTCTTGACTTCTTAGTCAGCATTTTGCAAAGCATGAAGTCCAGAAAATTATAAATACCGTTCTTGAATCACCTCAAAATGATGTTTTTGATGTCCTGTAAGTATATATCCTGCTGCTCTTGCACTCATCGGACTACCACTCGCCTCTCCTATTCTAGTCAACATTTCTGGTGTGAAGCTTTTAAATAAAGAGATTGAATTATTACGCGTGGCTTCAAAATCAGAGATCATCGCTTTTATACTATACTGATTTGCATTAGAATTTGGCACATAATTATCCTGCTCAAATCCCATGATTGGTGTTTTGTCATTACGTGCAAAACGCAAAGCTCGATATGCAAAAATACGTTCGGTATCAATGATATGCTGCAATACCTCGGCTATTGTCCATTTTCCTTCTGCATATGCATAGGTCCATTTTTCAGCAGGAATAGCGGTAACAAAATCAATAAACTCTTGTTTACTATGTTGAAGCCCTTCTACAATATTGGGTTGTTCTGCCTTTGCTATATATATTCCGTAATAGGAATTAAACTCTGCTTCTTGTACTTGTGATAGCATACGATGTCTTTTAAAAATAAATTGAGGCAGAAATTTAATAATTCCTACCTCATTAAATACCATTCTTAACAGTACTTTATAACATCATGCCGAATTACGACTGGCGTTAATATTACCAAATAATGAGCGTGTTACCATCTTCTCATATACCTCTAGTACATCGGAATCATTATTTTTAGATATACTGAGTTCCTGAATTTTTTTAAGAGCATATTGTTGTATGGTTAACAATGGTAATACTATGTTTTCTCTAACATCAATAGATGCTCTGCCTGCAGGTTCATTTTGCATTAATTCTGAATACCCTGTAAGTTTAAGTAATAATTCCTTAGTTAATTGATACTCATTGTGTATGATATCCCAAAAAGCACCATACTCTTCATTTTCTTTCATGTATGCTGTTAGCTGAAAAAATGATTTGGTAAGGCTCATCATACTATTTCCTATTAACGTTCTAAAAAATGCAGATTCGCTGTAGAGTGTCTTTATTTTATCAAATTCTCCACGATCTTCAAATACTTTTAATGCAGTACCTACGCCATAAAATCCGGGAACATTTTGTTTTAGCTGACTCCAACTCCCTACAAATGGTATTGCTCGTAAATCTCCAAAATCAAGCGTATCACTTGTACTTCGTTTAGAGGGTCGGCTACCAATATTCGCTTTTCCGTAGTATTTCAAAGTACTCATATGCTCTAGATACGGAAGAAACTTGGGATGATTTTTAAAATCTACATAAGTTTGATAGCTAATATCGGCAAGTTCTTGCATGGTTTGCTTATTTGCAGCAGAAAAAAGATTACTATCATTGGCTGTTAGTTCATTTTCTACTCCTGCGCCTAATAATTGCTCAAGATTGTATTGACAAGAGTCTTGAGTACCAAAATTAGAACTAATAGTTTGTCCTTGCACTGTGATTTGAATTTCTTCATCTTCGATAGTAGGTCCTAATGATGCATAGAATTGATTGGTATTACCACCACCTCGTGCTGGTGGTCCTCCTCGACCATCAAAAAACACTACTTTTATATCATATTTTCTGGAAATTTCAGTTAATGCCTCTTTGGCCTTAAAAATTCCCCAATTTGCCATAAGATATCCTCCATCTTTTGTACCATCAGAAAAACCAAGCATGATGGTTTGCTTCATACCTCGCTGTTTTAGATGTTCCATATATATAGGGTTACTGTACAGAGATTCCATAACCGTATGCGCTACTTGCAAATCTGGAACGGTCTCAAATAGTGGAATAACATCCACTGTAGGAAACTCCCAGTCACACAATCTGATCATCGCAAAGGTTTCCATAACATTTAGCGCATTACCGTTATTACTTATGATGTAACGATTGGCTGCTCGCTCTCCGTTTTTTTCCTGAATAGTTTTTATAGCATACATAGATTCTAACGTAGCACGTGTAATATCTTCATCAAATATCGAAGGATCTAATTTTCCGGATACTTCAGAAAGGACATCAATTTGCTCTTCTTCTGATAAAAACATGTAATTCTCTGGAAAAATATTTAATCCTAATTCATTAGTTTTATTAACCACATCGGTAAGTACTTTATGATGCACTCTGGAATCTTGTCGAATATCAAGGGTGCCAAAATGAAATCCAAAGATTTTTACTCTATTGATTAATTCCTGAAGATCTTCGAGAAACAACGACTGATGCTCTGATATCAATTCTTCTCTAATCGCTAAAAGGCCACTCATCAAAGTTTCTACAGATAGTGGTTCTGCTGTTTTTGCATAGTAGAAATTTTCATATAATGCATTTTCAAGCACTGTGATCTTTTCTTGAAGGTTGCCAAATGTAATTCTGCGTTTGAGTTCACGAATATCCCGATAATAATTGATCAAAATGGTTTTTCGGAGTCTTTTGGCTACTTTGAGTGTTGTCTCAGTAGTTACAAACGGATTACCATCCCGATCTCCTCCTGGCCAGAATCCTAAATTAATGAGGTCATTATCCAAATCTTCGCCTTCAAAAATGTTTTGTTGTACATAGGTATAGATTTTTCCTGCGGCTTGATAAAATACATTTTCGAGATACCAGATCAAGCTTACTGCCTCATCATATGGAGTTGGTTTTTCTTTTTTGAAGAAAGCGGTTTTACCCAATTGAGCTAATAATTTTTTTATTCTGGATAGATCATTGTTATGGATAGCATCATCTAGGTCATGGATAATCCCTAACACGGTCCCGGGATAAAACTGAGTTGGATGCGCTGTAAGGGTTGGCCGGATCTTAAAACGTCTCAAATATTCCTTAAGCTCGTCGAGCTGTCCTTTGGCCTGCGCTTCTTCTTTAATACTTCTAAGTGTACCGCGACCATCCATATTATTAACCACAGGAAAAGCAGCATCTTCTATAGCATCAAACAGTACAACCTGTCGCTCTATATATTGAATAAACCGAAATAAAAGATCATGTTGCTCTTTTTCTGACAGGTTATTCTGATATGAGTTAAAAAAACTCTCTACAATTTCTGTAGGGTTTTTGTATTGTTCGTAACCATTTTCACATACTTCTTTGAAAAGTGGTAATAAAACTCCTGTATTGGTAACAGTATCAAAAGGTAATGTAATCAATATACTGTTGTATATTTGATACTTTGCTAGAACATTTTCATTAAAACGTTCGATTTTTGGTTTTCTAGCCATGTTGTGTGGTGGTAAACTGGTTAATGGTTAATAAACTATCTTATAAACAAAAATACGGCTGTCATACTATTGTCTACTAGATTTTATAAATAATAAAGCCCTCTTAGATTTTCCAAAAGGGCTTGATATTATTATGATAAGTACCCTTTACATCTCCTGAAAAATAGAATGCATCAAGCGTTTTTTATCATTAATACTCTCTTCTAACGAAATCATAGTTTCTGTACGATACACCCCATCAATATCATCAAGCATAAAAATGATGTCTTTGGCATGGTTAGTATCTTTTGCTCTTACTTTGCAAAAAATATTAAATTTTCCTGTAGTGATATGCGCTACGGTTACATAAGGTATTTCGTTAATCCTTTGTAAAACAAATTTGGTTTGTGATGTGTTTTGCAGATAAATTCCAACATAGGCTATAAATGAATATCCTAATTTTCTGTAATCTAGTGTTAGTGAAGACCCTTCAATAATACCTGCTTCTTCCATTTTTTTAACACGTACATGTACGGTACCTGCAGAAATCAATAATTTCTTTGCAATATCCGTAAAAGGAGTACGAGTGTTTTCAATCAACATATCCAAAATTTGATGATCAACTTCGTCTAATTTAAATTTTGCCATAGTAATTCGTATTATTTTCCCGATTTATTTACATTGCAAAAATAACAGAAAAATAAAGTTTTCATGTATTTTATTTCACCTTTTTACCAATTCTACTGAGAATAATTCAGAGTCTAGGCGAAATTTTAACAACTCAATCTCTGGAACTATCTCTACTGTAACGTTTTCGTTGTAAATCGCTCTTTTTTTGCCGATTATTTCTCTATGTCCATAATTTTTTTTCAAATCATCAATTTTAATAACTTTTGGTATGAATTTCACAGTATTCCCCACCAATTCTTCTGTGTATTGAATCGCTATATCAACATTTTTTCCATCTAAAATCACGTCTCTTATAATTAGATCATAAAAACACTTCGCATTTTCGGGAATTAAAAAGTAATTTTTATAGCGTTCTCCGGTAATCTTAGTTTTTGCTATGTAATTAATTGAAGTAATCAAAGCATAGAAAATATATTCCCTGGTGATATCACGTTCATAATCATGTGGATGATGTCCTGCTTCGAATAAAATAGTTGGTATTCCTTGATTTGCTAAAGTATCTCCAACACAATTAATATTGAAACCATCATCATATCGACCTACTCGATTAGGTATTACTTTTTGAAGTATTGTATTCATTTCAGCTATAATTTCCATAGTTACTTTCCTGCAAGAGGTTACAGAGCGCTCCTTATCTCCTGCAGGAGATAGAAAAGACACCGTAGCTGGTTGATTTGTTTCTCCGGCACTAAAAATCGTACGTTGCCCGTGAAGATTGAAAGCAAAATGAGGTTTTATTTCATTAATTAGGTCACTCAAAACAACACTTTCCTTCTGTGTTTTATGTTGTGCATCTCTATTAAGATCAACTTTATTATAATTAAGCCTGGTATAGAACTTAGCCCCATCTGGGCTCAACATAGGAATTATGAACAAAGTACATGCATTCAAGATATCATTTTTAAAATTATTCAAAGGATCAGTAAGAACGTTTAGAAGATCAAACAGCGCCTTTGTGGTCGTGCTTTCATTACCATGCATTTGTGACCAGAATAACAATTTCTTAGCTCCATGACCAATTTTGATACAATGGATTGGTACATTGTTTTCTGAAGTTCCTATTTGCTTAATTTCAATTTTAGAAGATAATTCATTTAGAAGAGGAGCAATATACTCCGGAGAAATATAACGTCCGGATAAAGAATCCTCTTTATACTTCGTGAATATGCTTTGTAAAGTATTAACGTTCATATATAGAATTGTAAAGAACGAAATTACTATAGTTTACTGAGTAATCATAACAAAAAAGTAAATGTTACAACTGTAAACTCAGTGGGAGGTTACAATTGTAAACAATCCAAATTTCAATATTGTTTAACAAAGTAAACAGTATTAAACACTTTGTTTCCAAATGTATTTTGATTATTAACAAGTATTTAATAAATATATATTTAATT
This sequence comes from uncultured Aquimarina sp., assembly GCA_947495425.1. GTDB lineage: Bacteria > Bacteroidota > Bacteroidia > Flavobacteriales > Flavobacteriaceae > Aquimarina. Next base: position 10,212 of record CANLYR010000024.1, on the reverse strand, counting down.
TTACAATTAATTATATTTCAGTTATTTAAAGTGAGTTAACTAGAGTTTTAATTCATGTTAATTACATGCATATTTACAATTGTAAACAGTATTATCTCGCATATTTGTTTACCTTTGTAATTAATTAAAGGAATTAAATTAGTTTACAATGGTAAACAATAAAGATTTTGGAAAAAGAATACAAATAATCATGGATTATTATGCCGTGTCGGCTTCATCCTTTGCAGATTATATGGGTGTTGGTCGCTCTTCTATTTCTCATATCCTAAGTGGAAGAAACAAACCCAGCCTAGATTTTGTGATGAAAATAACCGAAGCGTATACCGATGTAGATTTACAATGGTTATTGTATGAAAAAGGAACATTCCCCAAATCTGAAAATAATGTCTCAACAGAAAAAAAAGTTGAAGCTTATCTCAATTTGCAACAATCGCCTACTTCTGTTTCTGAAACAGAGAATGATTTATTTTCACAGCCTGCTATCGAAAACAGCATTAATAAACAAGAGAGTACACCGCTAGAAAAGGTTTCAAAATCATTATCTACAAATGAGGTCATTGATCGTATCGTTATTTTTTATACCGATGGTAGTTTTGATAGTTATCAGATGAAAAAATCTTAACAACTTTTCCTATCCTTATTATAAACTTTCTGTAAATAGAATTATTTTCGCTATTAAGTTTTATAATGTATATGAAGCCAATAGCTTTCGTAGTATTCATCGCCTTTTGTATTGTTGGTTGTTATCAACAAGATCGTGATTGTACAAATTATCATACGGGTACTTTCGAATTTGAAACCTTTCTCGATGGTGAGCTTGCAAAGACTACTTTTGTTAGGAATGGTAATATTGAGATAGATTATTTTAGAGGAAAAAGCGATACTGCAAAAATTCGCTGGATTAATAATTGTGAATATATTGTACAAAAACTACATCCAAAGAGTATGGCCGAAGAAAAAGCGATACACATGAAGATCTTAACTACAGACAAAAACACCTACACCTTTGAATACGGATTAGTAGGTGCTGCCAATAAACAACGAGGAACCGCCAAAAAAATAAAATAATGTTTGAAATTTTTTCATCAGCAGACGCATGGGTCGCTTTATTAACCTTAACTTTTTTAGAAATTGTATTGGGAATCGATAATATAATTTTTATTTCTATCGCATCTAGCAAGCTGCCAGAAAATCAACAAAAAAGAGCTACTAATATTGGTTTGGTGCTCGCCATGGTCATGCGGATTGTTTTATTATTTGGTATCTCATTGTTGGTCGCCATGGAAGCTCCTTTTTGGCATATTAATTTACCTTGGATACAGGCCGGAATTAGTGGACAAGCGCTAATTCTATTTGGTGGAGGAATTTTTTTGTTGTACAAAAGTGTACACGAAATTCATGAAAAAGTAGACGAAAAAGGAGAGGAAGAAAAAGAGTTAAAAGCAAAAAGCTCCTCTACATTATCTAATGCCATTGTACAAATTACGTTAATCAATGTGGTGTTTTCTTTTGATTCTATTCTTACTGCTGTGGGTATGACCAATGGTCTTAGTGAGGATCCTAATGATGCTTTAATATTAATGATTATTGCGGTAGTCATATCTGTAGTAATCATGATGTTATTTGCTACTCCGGTGGGTCGTTTTGTAAATAAGCATCCATCTGTTCAAATTCTTGGACTTTCATTTTTAATCCTTATAGGGTTTATGTTAATTGCAGAAGCAGCACATTTGGCTCATTTACAAATACTTGATAGTGAGGTAGGTACAATACCTAAGGGGTACCTATACTTTACCATAGCATTCTCCTTATTTATAGAGTTTTTAAACTTTAAATTGCGTAAAAAAAGTAAAATAAGTGACACGAAAATTTAAGCCATTAGCTTGGTAATTTAAGACAGAAAGTAGGTACAAATGCTAATACAATGAGTCTAGAAAGAGAATTAAAAAAACGTAGCGGATCTGTGTGCGAATTATCCGGAGAAACAGATAATCTAAAGGTCTATACAGTGCCAAAATCTCCGGGGACAGGAATAGATGCTCATATTCTAATTTCTGAAACCTGTCTTGAACAAATTGAAGATCCTGATAAAACAGACCCTAATCACTGGCGCTGTCTTAATGATAATATGTGGAGTGAAGTACCCGCTGTGCAGGTGATGGCATGGAGAATGCTTACCCGCTTAATATCAGAAAGTTGGCCACAAGATTTATTAGATATGCTATATCTGGATGAAGATACTCTGGCATGGGCTCAGGCTACCGGAGAAGGGGATGATCCAGATGATATGGTGAAACACATAGATGTTAATGGCGCAACCCTAGAGGCTGGCGATGCAGTAGTATTAATAAAAGATTTAGCTGTAAAAGGTGCTAGCTTTATAGCTAAAAGAGGTACTGCTGTCCGTAATATAGCATTGGTTTATGATAATCCAGAGCATATCGAAGGTCGTGTTAATGGTCAACATATTGTAATTCTCACTAAATATGTCAAAAAAACATAATCCGGTTAATGTGTAAATTGATAAAATCTATTGAAACTGACTTACCTTAAGACCAGTGCTATCGGATAATCCTGTAGAGTAAAAAAGCAAGCCATTTAACTCACAATTTTCCGAATAGGGATGGGCATTGCCTTCATCAATACATCTTTTATAAACGTTTTCCTTGCGGTTTACATTTTATTTTAAACTCATGAAAAGATTCTGATATCTATCACATGTACTTAAAATAAAGTTGGCTGGTCATCATCTTTTGTATTTATAATACCATCTGATTCAGTATTAGGAGTATCAGATGATGAAACATTTTCTTCCTCAACGACCTCTATTTCTTCAGCCGGAGTAGGTTCTGGTTCATCATATGGCAAGGATTCTAATAAATTAATCTGTTTCACCTTGTGTGTAGTCAATTGATTTCCAAGTGCTTTTAACCCTTTAACAGCAATGAATTCTTCTAAATTTAGTTTTTCATTAGGGCGCTGATCTTTTCCTCTTAATTTACTGAATACTATTTCGGCCATTGGCAAATAATCCGTTGAAACGACTTCAAGAAATGATTTTGGATGTTCTGAAATAAAATTTTCTTCACGTTCTGGATTTTCAATAAGAAAACGTTTTACATAATATCGTTCTTTTTCTCCATCCCAATAAACAGCAGATATTGGTTTTTTTGGTTTCCATTTTTCCAGAACAACCATATCAGCACTAAAATGCAAGGTCATTTCGGGAACAATCGTCTTGGCATATCCTTTTTGGGTAATAACCAAGAGTCGATCTTCTCCTCTAAATTCACCTAGTAATTCTCCTCGCCCATCCACATTGAGTCGTTGAATCGTATCGTCAAACCATATTTTACGTGGTTTTAATGTAGAAACTCCTTGTTCTTTTAGCTCAATGCGTTTGATATTATATTTGGTAACAATGTTACCTTTTACTCCTCTACCTTTGATTAATAAATCTGAAAAATCTAAATCAAATTTTAATTTTTTAATACTTCCGGCTTGTCTTAAAAAAATGGTAATCACCTCGGCTTCTCCATTTGGATTTGCCGAAAAGTATGTGATTTTTGATCCTTTTTTCCCTTGAGCGAGATCATATTCTTTATCTCTGGTAATACTAGTTACAGCAAATCTTTTTACATAGGATGCACCTCCCTTACCATCCTGATAAATCAAATTATAGATCGTGCGTTTGTCTTTTTTCTTAAAGACAGCTACATGAATAATATCTTTACCGATGAATGTTTTTGCCCCAACTTTGGTAATCATTAATTTTCCTTCGGCAGTAAAGCAGATAATATCATCAATATCAGCACAGTCGGTAACATATTCATCTTTACGCAATGAGGTACCAATAAAACCTTCCTCTCTATTGACATAAAGCTTTGTATTACGAATGACCACTTTGGTCGCTTCGATGTCATCAAAAATTTTAATTTCTGTTTTACGTTCTTTACCCTTACCATATGTAGTTTTCAATCTCTTAAAATAATCAATTGCAAACTCGATAAGATGCTCTAGGTGATGCTTTACCTGAGCGATATCAGCCTCTAATGCTTCAATTTTTTGCTGCGCTTTGTCAATATCAAATTTAGAAATACGTTTAATACGAATCTCTGTTAAACGCACAATATCCTCTTCGGTCACAGCTCTTTTAAGATGTTTGATATGTGGTTTAAGCCCTTTGTCAATAGCCTCAATAACTCCTTCCCAAGTTTCTACTTCTTCAATATCTCGATAGATACGTTTTTCGATAAATATTCTTTCTAGCGATGCAAAATGCCATTGCTCTTGTAATTCTTCTAACTGAATTTCAAGTTCTTTTTTTAATAAGTCTACTGTATTATCAGTAGATCGACGTAACATTTCTGATACTCCAATAAAATTTGGCTTATTATCTTCAATAACACAACCTAATGGTGAAATAGAAACTTCACAATTCGTAAAAGCGTATAGTGCATCTATAGTTTTATCTGGTGAAATTCCAGAAGGAAGGTGCACTAATATTTCGACAACAGCGGCTGTGTTATCTTCAATTTTTTTGATTTTGATCTTCCCTTTTTCATTTGCTTTCAACACAGAATCAATTAAAGTTGTCGTTGTAGTAGAAAAAGGAATCTCGTTGATTACTAATGTATTTTTATCTAGTTGAGAGATCTTTGCACGTACCCGAACCTTTCCTCCTCGATTGCCATCATTATAGTTGGTGAAATCTGCAATGCCCGAAGTTGGAAAATCTGGTAAAATAGTAAATCGTTTTCCTTGCAAATGTTTAATAGAAGCTTCTATTAATTCTATAAAATTATGCGGAAGAATCTTTGTGCTCAGCCCAACTGCAATCCCTTCTGCTCCTTGTGCTAGTAATAGTGGAAATTTAACCGGAAGATTAATTGGCTCCTTTTTACGTCCATCATACGATAGTTGCCAATCAGTCACTTTGGGATTGTATACTACATCCAAGGCAAACTTAGACAAACGTGCTTCGATATACCTTGAAGCTGCCGCTCTGTCTCCTGTTAGGATATTACCCCAGTTACCCTGCATATCAATGAGCAATTCTCTTTGCCCAACCTGCACCATTGCATCTGCAATACTCGCATCCCCATGTGGGTGATATTGCATCGTATGTCCTACGATATTAGCTACTTTATTATATCGACCGTCATCGAGATCCTTCATAGAATGAAGAATACGGCGTTGTACAGGCTTCAAACCATCTTCAATAGCAGGTACAGCTCTTTCGAGGATTACATAAGATGCATAATCCAGAAACCAGTCTTTATACATTCCTGTAACCTTAGTAATCACTTCTTGGGGTTGGTGATTTTCGGGAGTTGAGTCGTAATGTAATTCTTCGTTTTCGTTTTCCAAATCTATATATAATTTAGGGGCTTATTGTGTACGTTTCAAAGTTACAGAGTGCCAAAGTGGAAATTAACGTTCTTCAATTTGCATAACTCGTAATTCATAAATCATAATTTCCTATAACTCTTCCTCTATTGCATCTAATTCTACCTTTAGATTATCTATGATAAACTCTTGTCGTTTTGGGGTATTTTTTCCCATATAAAAAGATAACAACTCTTCTATAGATTTATCTTTATCCAACATGATAGGATCCAGACGGATATCATCACCTATAAAATGTACAAACTCATCTGGCGATATTTCACCTAATCCTTTAAATCGTGTGATTTCTGGTTTTCCAGATAATTTTGCGATAGCATCTCTTCTTTCTTGCTCAGAATAGCAATAGATTGTTTCTTTTTTATTTCTTACTCTAAATAAAGGGGTCTGAAGGATAAACAAATGCCCTTCTTTAATCACTTCAGGAAAAAATTGTAAAAAGAATGTAATTAATAATAATCGTATATGCATACCGTCTACGTCGGCATCTGTAGCGATCACAATGTTATTGTATCGAAGATCTTCTAGTGATTCTTCAATATTTAATGCCGCTTGTAAAAGATTGAATTCTTCATTCTCGTATACAATCTTTTTAGACATATTATAGCAGTTTAATGGTTTTCCTCGTAAACTAAAAACTGCTTGTGTATTTACATCTCGGGATTTGGTTATCGATCCACTTGCAGAATCTCCCTCGGTAATAAATAATGTACTCTCTAGATTACGATCTTTCTTACTATCGGTAAGATGAACTCGGCAATCTCTTAATTTTTTATTATGCAAACTTGCTTTCTTAGCGCGTTCTTTGGCAAGTTTTCGAATTCCTGATAAATCTTTACGCTCCCGCTCTGCTTGTAATATTTTGCGCTGTAGACTCTCTGCCGTATTTGGATTTTTATGTAAAAAGTTATCAAGTTTATTTTTAACAAAATCATTAATGTACGTTCTCACGGTAGGCAAATCTCCTCCCATATCGGTCGAACCTAGTTTTGTTTTGGTTTGACTCTCAAAAACAGGCTCCATAACCTTGATACTTATTGCAGAAACAATTGACTTACGAATATCACTAGCTTCATAATTTTTGCCATAATATTCTCTAATTGTTTTTACTATAGCTTCGCGAAAAGCGGCCTGGTGTGTTCCTCCTTGCGTCGTGTGTTGTCCGTTTACAAAAGAGTGATATTCTTCACTATATTGCGTTTTACTATGAGTCAGGGCAACTTCAATATCGTCTCCTTTGAGATGAATGATCGTATATAATCGATCATCTTGATTGATATTATCAGAGAGAAGGTCTTTTAATCCATTTTCAGAAAAATACTTCTCTCCATTGAAGATAATAGTCAATCCTGGATTAAGATATACGTAGTTTTTTAGCATTTTTGCTACGTACTCTGTTCTGTATTTAAAATTCTTAAAAATCGTTTCATCGGGAATGAATGATACTTTTGTACCACGACGTCGAGAAGTTTCTTCTAAAGATTCTTGGTTTGTTAAATTTCCTTTTTCGAATTCTGCAGCCGCTGATTTACCATCTCTGGTAGATTCTACTTTAAAAAATGCAGATAATGCATTTACTGCTTTGGTACCTACACCGTTTAATCCCACCGATTTTTTAAAAGCTCGAGAATCGTATTTACCTCCGGTATTCATTTTAGAAACTACATCTACTACTTTTCCTAAAGGAATCCCACGACCATAGTCTCTAACATTTACTTTATCACCCTGAATAGAAATTTCTATTGTTTTACCGGCTCCCATTACATATTCATCAATCGAATTATCGAGAACTTCTTTTAATAGAATATAGATTCCATCATCAGCAGATGATCCATCTCCTAGTTTACCAATATACATTCCTGGTCGCATACGGATGTGTTCTTTCCAGTCGAGGGATCGTATATTATCTTCGGTATATTTGGTTTCTTTACTCATAAATTTTGGGTACAATGCAGGCTAATATAAGGTTTCACTTACAGAATAAAAATAGCCACTCTACAAAGTAATTAACAAATCGAAAACGAATTTTGTTGATTATTTGGTATGCAGTCGTTTAGCCTATACTGTGTATTGAAACTTTATGAAAGTGACTTCAAGTATGAGAAATATGATATACGATATGTTTTACTATAGTTTTAAACCGGAATAAATTTTATTAATTCATATTTCAGTTCAAAATAATTTGTGGCGTTCCAAACCTAAGTTTAGTATACTAAAATTTTAGACGTTTACAGCAATAAATTATATTACTTCGTATCGTATACTTCGTACGTCATTTCTTTATGATTCTCTATCCTTTTATCCATACTTTTCTTAGCGCTAATTGATTTTTAGATGGATTATCTGCTGCTACGAGTTTTTTGCCTTTGGTAAAAGATTGAGTCAGTTTTGTTTTGATGACTATTTCTTTTCCTATTCTATTCAACTTTACCTCTACTTCATCACCAACTTGCCACTGTAAAGCAGCTCCGATAACAGCATTAGCATTCTGAATAGTGAGCTTTTTACCGTTAATTTCAACAAGTTCATCATTGGGTTGTACTCCATTTTCAACCCAGAAGCTATTATCCAAAACTAACTCTGTAAAAAAGATGGTTCCCTTTTCTTGATTTCCACCAAAAATCAGCGCGCCAGCATTTTGAACGTAGTCCGTTTCTATTCGGTCTGACATTATGGTAAGTCCTACTTTCTTAAAAAACTCTTCATAATTTATAGGAGTACCTGCTACTACATGTGTTTTTAAAAACTCTCCTACCGACGGATATGTCATTGCTGCTATTTCGGCTATAATTTTATCATCTTCAAAAGGCTTATTTTTTCCGTATTTTGAAGATAGTTGTTTCATTAATGATAAAATACCTCGGTTGCCGTTACTTTCTTCGCGCATCAAGATATCGATACACATACCTATTAAAGCACCTTTTTCATAAACATTTATATAATTAGAAGCGTATGGTTCTTCTAATATGTTTTCACTCATTTCTGTAAAACTCATCGTATCATCAAACCCGCTTGCACTTTGAATTTTGCCCATAATTTTTTCGTAAAACTCATTTTCTTCTACCAAATCCTGATTGGCTTGAAATAGTGTAGCAAAATATTCTGTAACACCCTCATACATCCATAAGTGTTTCGAAAAAGTTGGATCATTATAGTCAAAATAATGTACATCCTCAGAATGAACACTAAGCGGAGTTACAATATGAAAAAATTCATGCGAAACGACATCAATCATGGCAGAAGCTAGTGCTTCATCGGGTATTTGTTCTGGCAGTACGACTACTGTAGAGGTATGATGCTCTAATGCTCCAAAACCTGTAGGAGCATCTTCAGCCCCAGAAGCCAAATACAAGTAAATATCATATCTAGGGGTACTATCGACATCTCCCAGATATGCCTTTTGCGCCTTCATCATTTTAAATACTGTTTCTTTTATTTTTGAAGCTGTATGTACTTTATTGGGTGAATATACACTTAGTACTATTTTAATATCCCCAACTAAGAACTCTTCAATATCAAGGTTCCCATACATCATTGGGTTATCAGTAATTTCAAAGTATCGAGAAGCAAAGTATTTATCTGTTGTAATCGAACCATCTTCATTGGTGTCAGAACCTATTTTTTGTAATGCAGAAGTTCTCTTCATTGTAGTAGGTGCCTTAACATCTAATGCATATTGGTTGTTTTTTAGCACATCAAAATACCCTATAAAACCATGTAAATTTAGGACATAGTTTTCGGGTTCGATATTAGTACCCGAAGGAGAGAAAGGAGTTTCTATACCTGCATTTTCGATATCATAAGTATCATTCACTTTATAGCTTACCTTATCTAATTGTTTTGCATTAGGAATGAGCCATGTATTAGGATCTTTCTTTTCAACTTTGATTTCGTTGCCTTGATAATCAAAAGCTTTAAAATCATCTACAAACTTTCCAAAATCACTTACCGCATATGTTCCCTGAACTACTTTTGGAAGGTAATATGTAACAGAATCCTGAACAAACCGTCCCGGATTTATAACAACAGGAACTTTATCATCACTAATCTGAGTTAAATCCAAAGAAGTTGTAATGGGTAGATTCGTTGCTACATCGTTTGCAGGGTTCTTGGTTCCGCATCCAATTAACAACAAACCAATACTAATATTTACTACTATACTTTTCATGCATTTATGGTATTGCCAGAGATCATGATAAGGCATAGCAATTGTATGTGCATATGCTTTTGCATTGTCAATCCTCTAGTTAATTTATTATTAGACTTAAAAAAAGAGTATATATTACAATTTTGATTTGCAAAATATGCAATTTGCAGTGACTTTAGATTATTTTTAGGGTTTTTTATAATAAAAACATATTTTTTTGAAATTAGCAATTGACAACTACTATATATGATTTTCTAGCAACACAAAATTTAATATCACTAGAAAAAAATGACTATTGCCTTTTTATATGACGCTTTGGATTGTATTAAACTTTGGATAGATTTTCTTGAAAATCCAAGTAAAAACTGAAGTCTATATAGTATATCATATGATCGCCAGAGATATAGTTGGTAATCTGCCCATTAAAGTTTAAAAAAGAAAAATTGCATATGCTTTATAAAGAAAGCCCAAGAGGCATGCTAAAAAAGGCTCAAGCTCTCGCGGCTTGCCCAGAAACATTCAGATCTCGCTGTGTCTGCCTAGGTAGGATGATCGAATAGATTCAAAGGATAAGTTGTGGTACTATTTTATTGGTCTCAAAAGTAGTTAAAACTATGCACTTTAGTGCATTTCGCTTTAGCTTCTAAAAACCCTTATCT
>CANLYR010000023.1 GCA_947495425.1 uncultured Aquimarina sp. | reverse complement strand
TATTTCGAAGAGAAGCTCTTCGATAGACTTGTAATTGCTGGAATTACAGGATTATGATTAAAAACGGATATTCAATAAATAAATAGCATTTCTTTTTAACATTAGTAAATGCTTAAAAATATAGAGCAAATGAAGATAGAACAAATATATACTGGATGTCTTGCGCAAGGCGCTTATTACATAGAAAGTAATGGAGAGGTAGCTATTATTGATCCTTTAAGAGAAGTAAAGCCATACTTAGAAAAAGCAAATGACGATGGCGCAAAAATCAAGTATATTTTTGAAACCCATTTTCATGCAGATTTTGTGAGTGGCCATGTCACTTTGGCTAAAGAAACTGGAGCAGATATTATTTTTGGTCCAAACGCGAACCCTTCTTTTGAAGCTATTATTGCTAAGGATGAACAAGTATTTAAACTAGGTAACATTACAATCGTAGCATTGCACACACCGGGACATACGATGGAGAGTACAACCTATCTTCTAAAAGATAAAGCTGGTAAAGATCATGCTATCTTTAGTGGTGATACTTTGTTTCTAGGAGATGTAGGGAGACCTGATCTGGCTCAAAAAGCCGCAGATATGACTCAAGAAGAGCTAGCTGCTACGTTATTTGATAGTTTACGTAAAAAAATTATGCCTCTGGCTGATGATGTAATTGTATATCCCGCTCATGGTGCCGGTTCAGCCTGTGGTAAAAATATGATGAAAGAAACCGTAGACACGCTAGGTAACCAAAAGAAAATGAATTACGCGCTTAGAGCAGATATGACCAAAGAAGAATTTGTAAAAGAAGTCACAGAAGGCTTACTACCTCCTCCTTTATACTTTCCGCTAAATGTAAAAATGAATAAAGAGGGATACGAAGATATTAATGAAGTTATTGAACGCGGTATAAAACCTTTATCGCCAAATGAATTAGAGCATATTGCAAATGAAACTGGGGCAGTTGTGCTCGATGTAAGACATCAAAGTAAATTTATAAAAGGCCATGTACCTAGATCCATATTTATTGGTATTGATGGTGGATTTGCTCCATGGGTTGGTGCTTTAATAGCAGACGTAAAACAGCCTATTTTATTAGTTGTACCAGAGGGTCGTGTAGAAGAAACAATTACCCGATTATCTCGTGTTGGTTTTGACAATACCATAGGATATCTAGAAGGCGGATTCGAAGCATGGAAAAAAAGTGGTAAAGATTATGATACTATTGCATCTGTTTCTGCTTTAACCCTTAAGAATATTTTGGATAAAGAACATACTCCTGTTTTTGATGTGCGTAAAGAAAGTGAATTTGTTGCAGAACACGTAGACAAAGCCCAAAACACGCCACTAGACTTTATAAATGACTATCTCACAGGTTTTCCCGATGATAAAATCTTTTATGTGCATTGCGCAGGCGGATATCGTTCTGTAATTGCTGCATCAATATTAAAAAGCCGTGGTATTCATAACCTCATTGACGTCTCTGGTGGTTTTAAGGATATTAAAGAAGTAGGTATAACAACTACAGATTATGTATGTCCAACAACCCTAAAATAAACTATAAATGAATTGGATTTATAATCCCTGGCCATGGTATGTATCTGGTCCATTAATCACCTTAGTGATGTTCTTATTACTAATGGTAGGTAAAAGATTTGGTATGTCTTCTAATCTTAGAACGATGTGTACCATTTGTGGTGCAGGAAAAACTTCAGATTTTTTCAGATTTGATTGGAAAGCTCAACGCTGGAACCTTATCGTAGTGCTAGGAGTAGTACTAGGAGGATTTATAGCTACCAACTTTCTATCCGTAGATACTTCGGTACGTCTTAATCCTGATATTGTGGTTGATCTCCAGTCTAAAGGTTTTGAAAGTGCAGGAAAAGCGTATATGCCAGACAACCTATTTTCTAATGATGTACTCAATAACCCTAAAGCATTGCTTTTATTAGTTATTGGAGGGATATTAGTGGGTTTTGGGGCTCGCTATGCAGGAGGGTGCACATCTGGGCATGCCATATCGGGACTTAGCAATTTACAACTACCTTCGCTTATAGCTGTAATCGGATTTTTTATAGGTGGTTTGGTTATGGTGCATTTCATTTTTCCTTTAATTTTTTAGACACATGCGTTCAATTATATATGTATTAATCGGTATTTTCTTCGGAATTGTTTTATTCAAATCTGAAGCTGCATCTTGGTTTAGAATTTATGAAATGTTTCACTTTGCATCTTTCCATATGTATGGAATTATAGGTTCTGCAGTTGGGCTTGGTATTATTACTATTCAACTCATAAAAAGACTGAAACTGAAATCTGTTTATGGCGAAAAGATTCATATCACTCCAAAAGATAAGAGCTTTAGCAGGTATCTACTTGGCGGAATTATTTTTGGTTTAGGCTGGGCGCTGGCAGGTGCATGCCCCGGACCAATGTTTGTTTTATTTGGAGCTGGCTATATTCCTATTATAATCGTAATTCCCTCTTCTATTTTTGGCACGTTTTTGTACGGTATTATCAAAGAAAAATTACCGCATTGAGGTTTTCTAAAAAATCGTCATTCTAAGAGAAATGAAGAATTTTAAAACCCAAACAGTTCTGGAACCCATAAACTCAATTCTGGAATATAAGTAACCAGTATTAATACTAAAATCATTACGATAAATAAGGGTAATAAAGGGCGTATTACTTTTTGAATACTCAAATTTGCTACTCCACACCCAACAAAAAGTACAGATCCAACGGGCGGTGTGCATAACCCAATGCACAAATTCATAATCATAATGATTCCAAAATGAACGGGGTCTATACCAATATTAGTAACTATCGGCAAGAAAATGGGAGTGAAAATCAATACAGCAGGTGTCATATCCATAAAAACTCCTACAAAAAGAAGAATTAAGTTTATAATAATCAAAATCACTATAGGGTTATCACTAATTACCAATAATGTATTACTGATTTCTTGCGGAATATTTTCATAAGACATCACCCAGGACATTGCTACCGATGTTGCAATCAATAGCATTACTATCGCTGTAGTTTTGGTAGTTTCCAACAGAATAGAAGAAATATCCTTCACTGTAATTTCTTTATAAACAAAAGCTAAAATAAACGTATAAATAACTGCAACGGCTGAAGCTTCGGTAGCTGTAAATATACCCGCTACAATACCGCCAATAACTACGATTAATAATAACAAACTAGGAAGTGCTGCCAGAAAACGTTTCAAAAACATTGTTATACCTACAGCCTTCTCTGTCGGGTATTTTTTGATGTACGAATATACTCCAGCAACAATCATTAAGGCCAAGCCAATCAAAATCCCAGGAATATAGCCCGCAAGAAATAGTGCAGCGATAGATACGCCACCACTGGCAAGAGAATAAATAATCAAGATATTACTTGGAGGGATAATCAAACCTGTAGTTGCACTTGTGATATTTACTGCTGCACTAAATGACTTATCATAGCCTTCTTTTTCCATCATAGGGTTCATAAATCCCCCTATTGCAGAAGCAGCTGCAACTGCAGATCCAGAGATGGCTCCAAAAAGCATACAAGCAATAATATTTACAAAAGCTAATCCGCCTGGTAAAGGACCTACAATTGCTTTGGCAAACTCAATTAATCGATGTGCAATACCACCGCGATTCATGATTTGACCGGCAAGGATAAAAAATGGAATAGCTAATAGAGCAAAGCTATCCAGAGAAGTTGCCATACGTTGTGCCAACGTGGTTACTGCTGGCAGAAACGGCATTGATACCACCAAAGTGAATAATCCCGAAAGCCCTATACTATAAGCAATAGGCACTCTTAAGGATAAAAAAATTAAAAAACTAAGTACTAATATGAATGCTTCAATATATCCCATACCGCTCTATTTGATCATTTGACGTTTTTTAATAAAAATATCCAGACTATAGTATACAATCAAAATCCCACTGATAGGCACTACCAAATAAATGTAAGCCAGAGGAATTTCTAAAGCAGCAGAACGCTGATCCAATGTATAGGTAATCCAACATAATCGAAGTCCTCCAATAACCATTACAAAAAAGGCAAAAATTAGTGTAGAAAAAGTTACAATCCCTGAAAAAAGAGTTTGAGATTTATCTACTATTTTAGTAGGAATAAGATCAATAGCCAAGTGTAATTCTTTACCTGTAGCATAAGCTGCTCCAAAAAGACCAAACCAAATTAATGAAAAACTCGCAATCTCATCTGTTAGTGTACTGGGATCCCCTAATAAATATCTAGAAATCACCTGCCATACCACTGCAATTAACATCACAGAAATAATCAAAATAAGTAACCTCTCAAGTATTTTATCTATTAGTATTCGCATTATTTTATGGATTTTATAGCTTTAATAAGACGCAAAGCCTCATTATCCTTTTTAAACATATTTCTAATTTCTTTCGTTTTATGTGCAAAAGAATTCTTATCCGGATAATTAACCTGCACTCCCGCTTCTTTGATCGCTTTTAGAGAAAGTTTTTCTGCTTTATCCCAGACTCCCCTCTGAAAAATTGCCGATTCATCTGCAGCTTCTTGTAACCATTTTTGTTCTTGTTGGCTCAGGCGATTCCAACTTTCGGTACCAATTAACAAGATATCGGGTACTGCTGTATGCTCATCTACACTATAAAATTTACAAACCTCATAATGTTTCGAAGAGTAGAAACTAGGTAGATTATTCTCGGCTCCATCTACTACACCTTGCTGCAGTGCCGTATAGAGTTCTCCCCATGATATCGGTGTAGGAGAACCTCCTAACTGCTGTACCATAGATACCGCCATATTACTCTTTTGTACTCTAATTTTCAAGCCTTTGAGATCTTCTGGAGAGTTGATCGACTTCTTCTTTGTATAAAAACTTCTACTTCCTGCATCATAAAAGCATAACCCTCTGAGTCGAAAAGGTTCGCCTTTTAATAAAAATTCTTTTCCCACTTCACTATCGTATACTTTATGACTGTGTAACTTATCTCTAAATATATAAGGAATACTAAATATTTTGTATTCAGAAACAAAGTTCTCTAATACCGCTGCAGAAACTTTGGTTATATCAAGGCTTCCTATTTGTAAAAGTTCTAAGCATTCACGCTCGGCCCCTAACTGACCACTGGGATAAATTTTAACCGTAAGTTTACCCCCTGATTTTTCATTCAGCTTTTCCCCCAAATGTACCATAGCTTTATGAACAGGGTGTTTGGTATCGAGTCCGTGAGCTAGTCGCAACACTTTAGTACCTTCTTCTTTCTGACAAGATAAAAGTAATACAAACCCGAGAATACCTATACTTAGTTTTAGTTTCATATTAATCACGCATATTTTTAATGGTATTGAGAGTTTCCCGGATTAATGTCGAAAGTTTGGTATAATTTTTAGCTTGTATATCTTCTTTTTTGAAGAGTTGTGATCCCATCCCAACGCAACTTACACCAGTTTCAAACCAAGTACTAAGATTTTCTTTATTGGGAGACACCCCTCCTGTAGGCATAATTTTTACCCAAGGAAGTACAGATTTAATCGCTTTTACAAAGGCAGGGCCTAGGATATTACCAGGAAATACTTTTATTAATTCTGCTCCCAACCGGGTTGCACGATATACTTCAGTAACCGTACTGCATCCGGGAATCCACAATAGCTCACGTTCTTGTGCAAAACTTGCAAGCTCTGGTATCAAAGCCGGAGAAACGATAAACTGAGCTCCTGCATCTAAAAATTTCTGAGCGGTATCCGTATCGAAAATAGTACCAATACCCAGAAGGAGATCGTCGTATTTGGCAGCATACTTAGCAAGCTCAATAAATACCGACAATGCATTATCTCCTCTGTTGGTAAATTCAAAAACGCGAACCCCGCCGTGATATGAAACATCTAATACTTGTTTGGCAGTTTCTACATCACTATGATTAAAAACCGGAATCATTCCGGTTTGTTCCATTACGCTAATGATTTCTGCTTTTGTGCTATTTCTTTTTGTCATCGCAATAATCTTCCTATATTTTTATTTGTAAGCAAGTGCTCAATTTCTTCAACTTTTGATAAATTAGCATCACCATGTATAGCATGTTTCAATACTGAGGCTGCCACAGCAAACTCCAGAATTTCCTGATCTTTTTTAAACAACAAACCATATATAAGTCCTGCCATAAAAGCATCACCGCCTCCTATTCTGTCAATAATATACGGCATTTCATAACTTTTAGAAATAAAAATTTCGCCATTCTTATACATGATCCCAGACAAATTATTGTGTGATGCCGATATTGAAACACGTCGTGTAGAAGCAATGATATCAATATTTGAAAACCTTTGACAAGCTTCATCACAAGCTTCTTCAAAATGTTCCTTTTTTATATCCATACAATTTTCAAAGTCAGTAAGTCCGGCTATAATTACATCGGTTTTAGAAATAAGATCCGGCATGATGTCTAGAGGTTGTTTTCCATATTGCCAAAGATTCCTTCTATAATTTACATCGCCACTTATAGTCAATCCTTTGTCTTTAGCTTTATCAATTGCTACCTTACACAACGCCGCTGCAGATTCAGAAATAGCAGGCGTTATACCCGTCCAATGTAACCAATCAGCATCGCTAAATATTGCATCCCAGTCAAAGTCACTAGCTTTTACTAAAGAAAATGAAGAGTCAAAACGATCATAGATAATACGAGATGAACGTTGCATTGTTCCTTTTTCATGAAAATAAAGTCCCATTCTCCCCGCTGCGGAAAATAAAATATGAGATGTGTCTACCCCATTCGCTTTTAAATAATTCGATGCTGCTTTACCAATATCCTGATCAGGAAATGCCGAAACATGTACTGTTTCCTGATCTAAATGCGACAAAGACACGGCTACATTAGCTTCTGCTCCTCCATAATACACGTTGTACTGGTTTGCTTGCAAAAATCTATCATCGCAAGAAGCCATTAATCTCATCATGACTTCCCCTATAGTTATTATTTTTTTTTTCATTAATAATGAATAGTCTGTATGGATCTGGTTTTAAAAAATTCTAGCTTTAATCCTACTGAATTATACTTTTTTATGTATATTGCGCAATCGATTGCGCAATATAATACTTTTAATTTAAAATGAATCATAAAATTTTAAAAATACATCCACAAGACAATGTATTCGTTGCGCTTACCTCTCTCACAAAAGGAGAACGATTATCTTATGATAGTGAAGAAATTACTATTGAGGAAAACATTCCCGCCAAGCATAAATTTTCTGAGTATGATCTAAAGCTGGGCGATGCAATTATTATGTATGGAATTCTGGTGGGAAAAGCAAATAAAAAAATCGCTAAAGGCTCACGGCTTACCGTTGAAAATGTTATTCACCAAACGAATTCCTTTTCAAAAAAAGAGGGTATACACAATTGGGATATCCCCAACACAGATCGCTGGAAAAGTAAAACGTTTATGGGGTATCACAGAAATGACGGTCAGGTGGGTACTGCCAACTATTGGCTTGTCATTCCTCTGGTTTTTTGTGAAAATAGAAATGTGGAAGTGATGAAACACGCTTTTCTTGAGGAACTGGGATTCGCCAAAGCCAATCCATACAAAGATTATGTGCGTAAAATAGTTGATTTATATAAACAAGGTAAAGAAAGTACTATTGAGTATCACGAAATTCTTGATGTACAATCACAACATCCTTCAATATTTCAAAATATAGATGGGATGAAATTTTTAACACATACTAGTGGTTGTGGCGGTACCAGAGAAGATTCTGATGCATTATGTGCATTACTGGCTGGATATATTGCAAATCCTAATGTGGCTGGTGCCACAATACTTAGTCTGGGCTGTCAAAATGCTCAAATTTCAATTCTTGAAGAAAAAATTCAAAATATACAACCCAACATTAAAAAACCTGTTTATTATTTAGAACAACAAAAGGAAGGAACCGAGCAAAACATGATGGTTAATGCTATCAAAAAAACGTTCTCTGGTCTAGTCGAAGCCAATAAAATAAACCGTAAGCCTGCTTCTTTAAACCATTTAACTATTGGTTTGGAGTGTGGTGGATCCGATGGATTTTCGGGGATATCTGCAAATCCTACTGTGGGTCAAGTATCAGATTATATTGTCGCTCTTGGCGGAAAAGCAATACTAGCAGAGTTTCCCGAACTTTGCGGAGTAGAACGAGAGCTTATTAATCGATGTAAGAACAATGAGATCGCTAATAAATTTACCCACCTCATGAAGTCTTATGAAGCCTCGGCCGAAGCTGTAGGATCGGGTTTCGATATGAACCCTAGTCCGGGTAATATTAGGAACGGTCTTATAACAGATGCGATGAAAAGTGCAGGAGCAGCAAAAAAAGGAGGAACGTCTCCCGTAGTTGATGTCTTGAATTATGCCGAATATGCTGTAAAATCGGGTTTAAATTTACTCTGCACCCCCGGAAACGACGTAGAGAGCACCACAGCGCTTGCAGGGTCTGGGGCTAATATTATACTATTTACCACAGGGTTGGGTACGCCTACAGGAAACCCTGTTGCTCCTGTAATAAAAATTTCATCAAATACAGCACTAGCAAACAAAATGTCTGATATTATTGATTTTGATACAGGATATATCCTTACACAAGGCAGAACGATTACCGAGTTGGGCGAAGAATTGTTAGATTTTATAATTCAAATTGCAAGTGGAGAAATGAAAACCAAAGCTCAGCAATTGCATCAAGATGATTTTATCCCCTGGAAAAGAGGAATTTCACTATAAAAAACAAAATATGTCAACATTATTTTCAATAAAAGATAATATCATTGTAATTAGCGGTGCTACCGGTGTGTTGGGCGCTGCTATATCCAAATATCTTGCTCAAGAAGGAGCAACAGTAGTTATTTTAGGAAGAAATCCAACCAAAGTTGAGGCTTTGGTGCAGAATATAATAGCTCAAGGACATAGTGCCTTTCCAGCTATTGCTGATGTGACTAAAGAAGAAGAACTGCATGCTGTATATCAAAAACTTAACGACAATTTTGGCAAAATAGATGTGCTGGTTAATGCCGCAGGAGGCAATATGCCCGGTGCTGTAGTTATGCCTGATCAAAGTATTATGGATAGCGATGTAACGTCTTTACAAAAAGTAATGGAGCTCAACTATTTGGGTACTTTTTTACCTACCAAAGTATTTTTGCCTCTATTTTTAAAAGATAAAAAGGGCAGTATCATCAATATCTCATCAATGTCTGCCGCACGGCCGTTAACTCGTGTAATGGGATATTCATCTGCAAAGGCTGCTGTCGATAACCTAACAAAATGGTTGGCTGTAGAATGTAATCAAAAATATGGTGAAGGCATACGAGTTAATGCTATGGCTCCTGGTTTCTTTTTAACCGACCAAAATAGAACATTACTTACCAATCAGGATCAAAGCTTAACCCAGAGAGGAGAAAAAATCGTAAACAATACGCCCATGGGGCGTTTCGGCAAAACCGAAGAACTCTTTGGTACCATGCACTGGTTGTGTAGCGATGCCTCCCGATTTGTTACGGGAACTGTTATCCCTGTAGATGGTGGATTTAATGCATTCGCCGGAGTATAAAGTGAATCAAAAAATAAATCAAAAATGATACGATTAGAACAAACCATGCGCTGGTATGGTCCCAAAGATACGGTAAGCCTTCGAGACATCAAGCAATCTGGTGCTACCGGGATCGTAAGTGCTTTACATCATATTCCCAATGGAGAAATCTGGACTGTTGCAGAGATACAAGCATACAAACAAAAAATAGAAAGTGCCGGATTAACATGGTCTGTAGTAGAAAGTGTTCCTGTTCACGAGGATATTAAAACCAGAGCAGGAAACTATAAAACGTATATAGAAAATTATAAAACTACTTTGAAAAATCTTTCTGTAGCAGGAATACAAACTGTGTGTTATAATTTTATGCCTATTTTAGATTGGACGCGTACAAATCTGGCATACGAACTTCAAAATGGAGCAAAAGCACTTCGCTTCGAGATGCAAGCTCTTATAGCTTTTGATTGTTTTATCCTAAAACGACCAAATGCAGAGGCATCTTACGATAAAAATCAGTTCATAAAAGGAGCCGCCTTTTTTAAAGCTGCTACAGAAAAGGAAAAAGAAACCCTCACTAAAACTATTATATCTGGTCTACCAGGAGCCGAAGAAGGATATACACTTCAACAGTTTCAAAATGCCCTTGATACTTATAAAAATATCGATGAATATAAGTTGGCTGAACATCTAAAGTTATTTCTAAACGAAATTATCCCAATTGCAGAGGAGCAAAACGTGGTTCTCGGCATACATCCAGATGATCCTCCGTTCCCCATTTTTGGATTACCCAGAGTAGTGAGTACTGCATCACATGTACAGCGCATCTTAGATCAAACTCCAAGCCCGAATAACGGAATTACATTTTGCACAGGTTCTTTTGGAGTACGAAAGGATAATGATTTGGTAAAAATGATAAAAGATTTCGGAAATCATATTCATTTTGTACATTTAAGAAGTACAAAACGAGATACCGAAGGAAATTTTCATGAAGCGAACCATCTTGAAGGTGACGTTCCGATTGTTGAAGTTATGAAAGAACTCGTATTACTGCAACAAAAAAGAGTAAAAGCACTACCTATGAGACCAGATCACGGACACCAAATGTTGGATGACCTCCAGAAAAAAACAAATCCGGGATATACCGGGATCGGAAGACTTAAAGGGCTTGCAGAGTTGCGCGGACTCGAATTGGGCATTATCGGTGGAATGAAATAAATAGTATATGGGCTTAAAAAAAATGATATCGCTTCTACTACCCATTTTTCTACTTTACTCATGTAAAAACGAGCAAGTACTCAAAACTGTAACCGTGCAAGAGTTCTCTGAATTTGTAAAAGCCACAGATTATGTTACCGATGCAGAAAAATTTGGCTGGTCGATTGTTCAAGAAACAGTGTATGATTTTAAAACGGTTCCTCATGCCACATGGAAAAAACCCGATGGATTGCACTCAGCAAAACCATATAATCCAGTCACACAAGTAAGTTACAATGACGCCATTGCGTATTGTAAATGGATTAAAAAAAGATTACCCACCTATGCAGAATATTGGAAAATAGCGACACAAGATAAACGTAGAATCAATGTCTTTTACGACAGTATTTTACCTCCAGAAACTGTAAATGTAATCGGAAATGTCTGGGAAATCACAGAACCCAAAAATCATAAGGAGATCAGGTTGGCTGGCGGTTCGTATTTATGTAATAAAAATACCTGTGACGGTACGAGTCGGGAACGTGAATTAATGGTTGATGCCATGACAGGAAATGTACATGTAAGTTTTGCGGTGGTACTAGATAAAGATTGAAGAGATGAAAAGATTGCTAAATGTTACTTGTATTGTTTGGATTATTATTAGTACTTCTTGTAATACCACCGAAAAAAAAATCGCCTTAAACGATAGACCTAATATCTTATGGATTGTATCTGAAGATAATAGTCCGTGGCTCGGTTGCTATGGAGATACAATAGCAACTACACCTCATCTAGATAGATTTGCGTCGCAAGGCATCTTGTTCACCAATGCTTATAGTAATGCTCCGGTTTGTGCTCCATCTAGAAATACATTAATTACCGGGATGTACTCTCCCGCATTAGGCACACAACACATGCGATCCACCTATCAAATACCAGATAGCATTCAGTTTTATCCACGTTACTTAAAGCAAGTAGGATATTACACTACTAATAATGTAAAAAAAGACTACAATACTCAAGATAGACCAGAGATTTGGAATGAAAGTAGTAAAACTGCATCCTACAAGAATAGAAAAGAAGGACAGCCCTTTTTTCATATTCAAAATTTAATGACTTCTCACGAAAGCCGTTTGCATCGAGATAGTATACCAAAAAATCACAAGGCTAATGACGTTATTTTGCATCCCTTTCATCCCGATACCCCAGCAATGCGAAATGATTATGCCGTGTATTATGATCGATTACAGGATTTGGATACCGAAATTGGAAAAATTCTGACCCAATTAGAAGAGGAGGATCTTGCAGAAAACACCATAGTTTTTTATTACAGTGATCACGGTGGTCCTATAGCTGGTACAAAAAGATATGCCACACAGCAAGGGTTGCATGTTCCTTTACTTATTAGAATTCCTGAAAAATTTAAACATCTTACTTCCTATAAACCCGGAGACAAAGTGCACAGACCTGTAGGGTTTATAGATTTTCCTCCAACATTATTAGAATTAGTAGGATTAGCTATCCCAGACCAATTTCAAGGAACTCCTTTTTTGAACTCAAAAGACGAAAATCCTTTAGTGTTTGGCTTTGCCGGAAGAATGGACGAGCATATGAATATGGTACGCACCGTTACTGACGGAAATTACAGATATACCAGAAACTATATGCCCAATATCCCCTACGGCGGTTATCTTCAAACGCTATGGAAGTCCAAAGGTATGCAAAGTTGGCATCAGGCATATCGGAATCAAAAAACCAACGTTGCCCAATCTGCATTTTTTGAAGCACGTGCTTTTGAAGAGCTTTATGATATAAAAAAAGACCCTTTTCAGCTAAAAAATCTTGCAAATGATACACTAGCG
The DNA here is from genome assembly GCA_947495425.1 of uncultured Aquimarina sp. Taxonomy (GTDB): domain Bacteria; phylum Bacteroidota; class Bacteroidia; order Flavobacteriales; family Flavobacteriaceae; genus Aquimarina. The sequence goes on along the minus strand of CANLYR010000023.1, from coordinate 52,505 downwards.
TCCCAGGTAAAGACTAAACTTTCTAAAGCACTGATAAATTGGCAAATCCAAAATCGTGATGCTGGCTTTATTCCCGAGGCTATGTTACAAGAAATTGAGCACGATAATTTGATTTATACATATATTCATTCTGAAGCATATCCTCTGGAACATGTATTAAATCTTATAGAAGAAAATTATAAAAAGGATACTATAGATACCGATGAACTACTTACAAATTTCAAACATAATCATCCCATTATTAATTTTTGGATAGCGCAAATTTTGAGTACACAAAAGAATTTGAATGTAAAAGCTGTTGCAACACTAAAAAAAATGCTCTATGGCGTAAAGCCCTTTACAGGGATTGTTATGGCCAAGGCATTGTATAACAACGATGATAAAAAATACGCTTTTGAGTATCTGCTAACTACTCTAGATAGCGAAGATCTAATGATTAGGGTACAAGCCCTTAATGCATTGAGCCAAATGGAAAATATTCCTAATGTTTTCAATCCGAAGCTTAACGAGCTAGCGGCAGAAACTCAAGGTCGTAAACGCCCTTATGACACACGCTTAGCGATACACTTATTGAATTCACTAGAAAAATAACAGCATATTAGCAGTACTTAAAATGAAAAGACGTGATTTTACAAAGTTAACGGTAGCAGCAGCAATTGGGAGTAGTGTACTGGATATTCCGTATGCCTGCAGTGTAGCTTCAGAAAAAATTAAAAGGCCTAGTTTAATTAATACGCTGTACTATCGTGCTCATACTTTTCATTATAACCCATCTCATATTGCAGTAGATTTACAATGGATGGCAGATCACGGTACAGATGCAGTTACTATTGCCATTTCTGAAGTAGATTTTGAAAATGCGCAGCTTAATATTGAAACCATTATAAAAGAAGCACATAAAAGAAATATTAAAGTCTTTTTTGTTACCTCTCGATGGGCAGGAATATTTGCAGGAGCTCCCAAAATGCCAAGTGTTTTTGCTGCAAAAAATCCACACACATGGTCTTTAAACAAAAATGAAGATCCTTATTTTCATAGCTCTGGCCCTATTTGTAGTATCTACTATCCAGAAGTATTTGATTTTTTTATTGAACACCTAGATAAGGTTTTTAATACCTGGAATTTAGACGGAGTGGTTTGGGATGAACCTAAAGCGTATCAAATGGATTATTCCGCTTTCGCGAAAGCAAAATTACAAGATCGACTAGGATACAAAAAAGGGGATAAAGAAGCCTTAATCACCCATGAGGTCAATTATTGTGATTTTATTTCTAACTTAAACGACCATATTAAAAAAGAACATGGTGATAAGGTTATCAATTTTTTCGCCTACCCATACCTCTCAGAAAGTTGGGTTGAACAAGCTTCAAATATACGCCACCTAGATTATTTTGGAGCAGATGGCAGAGGATACCCCAATATCGAAAAACCAGAAACGTACACAGGTAAAAAATTTCTTCTGGGCGAAGGGAAAGTTGGAAAACGCTATGTAGATAAAGCAGCAGAAAAGAAATTAAAAAGCATGGTGCTTCTTGAAAACTTTAAAACAAAATCTAGTGAATATGCGCTCCTAGAAAGACATATAGATACCATTATTCCTATGGCAGATCAGTTTGCTTACTATTATTATCCACGTAGTTGTGATAATCCCGATAAAGCTATGAAAATTATCACTGGACATTTAAAAAAATATATTTGAAGTTTTAGACGGTTAAGGGTACCAACCTCAACAAAAATTTGCATTGAAGCATAAACAGCAACTATAAAAGCCATTCTTGTGTAATGAAAATAAATTGTTTATATTTTGGAAAGTTTGGATATACGATTGTACCCAAGCAAATTAGAGAAGATTTGAAGCGTATTAAATCAACAGGAGCAACAAGTATTACGCTTAATATTTTGGAGCAGGATTATAAAGCCGCATTTGAAAATATCGCATTTGTGATCAAAGAAGCTCGGCAATTGGGTTTCAAAATTTACTGCATGCCAGATGGGTGGTGTGCTCTTACCGAAAATTTTTCAAAATTTCCATCCGTTTTCACGGTCAAAAATCTAGATGCTTGTATTAGGAATCCAAAAGGTGATTTATTTATGAATAATTTAGGCCCTGTTGCAGACTATACACATCCTAAAACAATTGCGTTTTTCAAGAAAAAACTTAAAGAATGCTTCAAAGGATTTGATTTTGACGGTATTTTTTGGCACACTTCAAATGATACTCATAATGCGACAAAACAATTATATACTAAGCTTAGTAGTTACATTCATGCTAAATGTAATGGTGAAAAATCAGTTTTTGGTTTTGTAGACAACTCTCAAACCCCTTTTTCGGATATTTCATATTCAGGAATACATAGAAATGATATTGCATACATAGACCATAGAAATTTTTCTGCCGCACAAATAAATGAACTAAACAGCACCATATCTACAATTGTAAACACTACGCCAAAAATGATATGTTATTTTGACTATCCCCCAAACGTAGCCCTGCCAGAAGAGGCGATGTCACTCATAAAACAGCAATTGTCACAAATAAAATCGACAGTTTGAATGATATTTTCTAAAAGGGAACGTTATTTCTTCTTTGCAAAATATTTTACTTTATCCTCATCAATAGTGATGCCCAGACCAGGACCTGTAGGAACTTGTAATTTGCCATCCTTAAGTTTTAAACGTTGCTCTTCTGGAAAACATTCCATTACTTCTTTGTACGTATCTAATTCTACATATTCTAAGAAGGGACCTGCATTTGAAATATTTGCCATAAGGTGCAATGCTGCAGCTGTTCCTAAGGTAGGCTTTGTATTATGAGGCACAAGGTGTTTAAAAAAAGCTTGAGCAATAACGGCAATACGCTTTACTTCGGTAATACCGCCTGCTTTAATTACATCTGGATTAATAATATCTGGATTACCTTGTAGTATCAAATCTCTAAACTCCCATCGGGTATAGCATTTCTCACCGGCCATAACTGGAATGTCTATGGCATCTACAACTGCTGCTAAATCTTTATTATTCTCTCTTGGTACAGGACTTTCGTAATATTTCATTCCCAAATCTTGCAGGGCTCTTCCTATTTGAATGGCTCTAGAGGCTGTGTATCCTTCATTAGGATCAACAAATAAATCGATATCGTTTGGCAATGCTTTTCGTACCGCTTTATAATACAATACGGTTGGATCTGGTATCGGGTTAAGATTATTCTCTCTAATCTGCATTCGTAGCTTTATAGTTTTAAACCCCAAGCGAGCTACTTTTAATGCTCTTTCTACTGCCTCTTCTATTGGTATTTTTCCTCCTTTTAAAGGAATACCACAATATGTTGGTATTTCTGATCTAAAGTGTCCGCCTAGTAAATTATAAACGGGCTGATTCAGAATTTTTCCTTTAATATCCCACAATGCGAGATCTATACCTGCTACAGCATATGATAATGCTCCAGAAGGTCCTAAATCATGACTTTGCCAAAATAAAGTATTCCATATCAATTCTGTATCAAAAGGATTCATCCCAATAATGGTCTTTCGCATTTCTCTCATGATAAAAGACTCTACTACTTCTCTAGGACTATTTGAACTAGACTCACCCCAACCGGTTACTCCTGCATTGGTTTCGATTTTGATAAAAAGAGCCCGCTTTACTTTATATGTAGTTACATTGGTAATTTTTATGTCCTTGGGAGCATCTATACTTAACAACATTTTTGTCTTTTCTGAAGAAGCTGCTTCTAAAGATGGTATTGCTGCCAATGCACTTCCAGCTGTTGACACCCCTAAAGCTGTTAAGAACTTGCGTCGATTGAAATTATTCTTCATTATCCGTTTCTTTAACCTTTTCTTTCCAAGCTTTAAACGCGGTATTCATGATTTGTACTATCTTTGGTCTCATACCTGCTATATTATTTGTTTCTCCGGGATCTTCTTCGAGATTATAGAGTTCCCATTCTTCGGTCTTATCGCGAACGATTTTCCAGTCACCTTTACGCACTGCAGCACCGTCTGCCCATTCAAAAAACAGGGCTCTATCTGCAATCAATTCTGAATTTTCTGAAGGTGCTACTACTATCTTTTCAAAAGATTGTCCTTCTAAAGGTAAAATCTCTTTATTTATCGGGTAAGAATGACCTGCAGCAGCTAGCAATGTTGGAAAAACATCAATAAAATGACCATAAAATGTAGTATTAATGCTGCCCTTTTCATGCATTTTTGGCCAGCTTACTATCGCCGGGGTATTAATTCCACCTTCATAACTGTTGTTCTTATACATTCTGAAAGGCGTATTGCACACATTAGACCAATTTGCTCCTAAAGAGGTCCATTGGCCAACTGTTCCTATATTTCCATCGCCAGGAATGGTAACTACCTCTGCACTCCCACCATTATCAGAAATAAAAAGTACGATCGTATTCTCAAGTTTATTTTGACTTCTAAGCGTTTGAAGTACCTTCCCGATATTATAATCCATACGATCTATCATCGCAGCGTAGATAGCCATTTTAAGGTCTTCTTCGTCTTTTTTCGCCTCAGAAAGGTTTTCCCAAGGGGTATATGTAGGTTTTGAAAGCTTGAAGTCTGCCGGGATCAACCCAAGTTGTTTTTGTTTTGCAAAGCGTTGTTTTCGAATTTTTTCATATCCAACTTTATATTTACCCCTGTATTTTGCAATGTCTTCTGACCAAGCCATCAAAGGATCATGTGGTGCCGTGTATGAAAGATATAAAAAGAATGGTTTGGTTTCTTTTGCTGATGTATTTATCCAATCTAAGGCCGCATCTGTAAATGCATCGGTAGAATAGTAGGTACTATCGGGTGTATAGGGTTCATAGCGCTTTCCATCTACATAAAAAGGGCGAACACGCTTTCTGGCAGGTTCGGGTTCTCCTACACGACGCTCTCCCGGATTAAATTGATTTGCTGCACCACTAAGTAAACCATAGTATTTGTCGAATCCTTTATCGGTAGGCACATCGACCCCATGATGTTTTCCAGACATCCAGGTTAGATATCCAGCTTCTTTAAGTGAAGCTGCAATTGTAGTACTATTTGTCCATGGATTATTCCATTTGCGCCCAGCACCTACCTGTTGTGCATATAAACCTGTAAGTAAAGCTGCTCTGGACGGAAAACATTTGGAGGTATTATAAAATTGTGTAAACCGCAGTCCGCTGTCTGCCAAACTGTCTAAAACTGGTGTATTGATCTCGCTACCATAACATCCCAAATCAGACCAGCCCATATCATCTGCCAAGATTAAAACAATATTAGGTTTTTGTATTTCTTCAATACTTGCTTCTTGTTTTTTTTCTTGCTGACAAGAAAAAAAACTAAGCAAAATGGCAATTAGTAGTGTCTTTTGTATCATCAAAATTTAATCTTTAATAACGTATTCATATATTTTTTCCATTTCATCGTAATACGCCTTAAGTACATAAAAAGCTTTCTTTTTAAAACCACCGTCAGAGATTAATCCTTTTCTGTTCCATCCATCTTGTATGATTGGCAAGTTTCTTCTGGGAGACCTGAAATCTGCTAGAATCCAAGGTGTCATCCCTCGTAATGTGGGTATTTTTTTGAGCATTTTAATCTGCTCTTGGTACAAATATTCCTGGTATTCTTCTGTCCATCGAGTTAATTTATCCCCGTGATGATTGTACAGAGCGCCACCGCCAAATTCACTAACAAAAAATGGTTTGTTATCTGGTAATTTCCAAGTTACCTGATCACATTTTTCTGGCAATCCAGAATACCAACCAATATACTCATTACAAGCTAACATATCTACATCTGCTGCAAATGGATCTGGAATTTTTACGACATCCTGCTCGTCTTTTTCATTACGCTCTAAAGCTGCGCTTATAAATCGGGTATTATCGATATCGGTTGCTATTTTTTTAAGCTGTCGCAGAAATTCTAATCTTGATTCGGTATCGGGAGTTTCATTAGCCACAGACCATACAATTACACTGGCTCTGTTTTTATCGCGATGTACCAAGGTCTCGAGCTGACTTTTGGCTTGACTAAATGCCTTTGGATCTTCATAATCTATCCCCCAATACACAGGAATTTCTTCCCAAAGTAAGATTCCTAACTTATCTGCCAATCTTGGCATGTTTTCATTATGTGGATAGTGTGCTAATCGAATGAAATTACAATTTAATTCTTTAACCCAGCGCATCTGTGTTTGGGCATCTTCAATAGACTTTGCACGCCCAATTCTCATTGGGATTTCTTCATGCAAACTGATTCCTCTTAGAAAAATAGATTGACCATTGAGCAAAATATCTGCTCCATTGGTTTCGATTGTTCTAAATCCTATTTGATCGTTTAATACATCTTTATCAACTTTAATCTGAACACCATATAATTTTGGTCGTTTAGGATACCATTTTTTAATTTTCTTAAAGGGAATGGTAAATTCGACTCTTCCATTGGTATCTGTAGCTCCCGTAAAACTAATCTTTGCTTCAGGAATAGCTATCGTAACCTTATTTTTTAAAACTTTACCAGCTACCTGTACATAACCCTTAATATTTTTCGGGTTATCTTTATCCAATTGGATCACATAATCTTCTACATAGGTAGCTGGGACTTCTATTAGCTTAACATCTCTGGTGATGCCTCCGTAATTCCACCAATCGGTAGTATAATTAGGCACGCGATCTTTTTCTCTTCTATTATCTATCCGAACCACAAGAGAATTCCCTTTAGATTTAACTGCATTTGTAATATCAAAATTAAAGGGATCAAAACCACCCAGATGTAGTCCTACTCTTTTACCATTAAGATATACGTCTGCTTGATAATTAGCACCTTCAAAATATAGAAATAAACGATTATCATTTTCAATATCATAATCAAATGTAGTTCTATACCATAAGGAACCTTCATAATATAATAGCATAGGATCTTGTGAGTTCCAGTCCCCTGGTACTTTAGCCTCTGCCGAAGTATTAAAATTGTATTCTACGCGATCCCAGCGTTCTTCTATTACCTTATCTGTATAATAGGGTTTTGCAGAATTTTTAGTAGACTCCATCTGATCAAAAGGTATCCAGTTGCGATGATTTCTATAGCCCGTCTCATAAGGATCAATCACATATTTCCAATTTCCGTTAAGAGACGTAGCTTCTCTGTTGTATACATTTTGTAATAAGGGTTCTGAGAGAGTTTGGTTGGTCTGTCCTATTAATAAATGTATGTTTACAAAAACAGCCAGCACTACAAAGGACAATATTGAATTTTTCATGTGTGTTTTGTGTTTAGATATTAAGCATCTTTTGAGGTCCAATAAATATTTTCTTTTTTCCATAGGTCTTTGTCATATTCAATACCTAGCCCTGGTGTTTCAAAAATCAAAAGTTGTCCGTTTTTTGGTAACACAGGAGAATGCCAGTCTTTTTGCTTTTCTTCACCACCAACTCGATATTCTTGATGATGAGATAATACGGGACATACGGCAAAAATCTGATTAGGTGCTGCAGCCATTGGTCCTGCCTTTGGCGAATGTGGTGTAAAGCCTAACCCGTAGTACGCTGCCATGTGTGATATTTTGAGTGTACGCACTAATCCCCCATGATAATATGCATCGGGTTGAAGGGTATCCATCGCACCTATTTCTGCCATAAGTTTAAACTGATCAAAACTAAAATCTTGTTCGCCACCAGCAATTTTACATGTCGTAGCCGCATCTTTAACTAGCTTATGCGACCAAAGGTCTTGCCAGTAACAAGGTTCTTCAAAAAATGCTACGCCATGACTTTCTATCATTTTTAAAACTTCAATGGCTTCAGCTGCGGTATACGAACTATTGCCATCGACATATAGTGTAAATTTTTCTCCTGCAGTCTTTCTCATGTACGGTACCCAATCGTTGGTTCGCTTTATATAGGGATCGATATTTTTCATCCGGCCACCAATCTTAAATTTGATTGCTGTTGCTCCTGTTGCCTCTGCAGTTTTTAAAATACGTTCGGTTTCTGCTTCATAAGGTTTTTCTCGCTCAAGACTAGAAATATATACTGGATACGCATCGCGGGCTTTTTCTCCTAAAAAGGTATATGCAGGTTTTCCTGTAATCTTACCCAACAAGTCCCATATGGCAATTTCTACAGTACCAATAGCATTCCAGTAGGGTAAACTCACAAATTTATAATTACGGTCATCTTTTAAAATCTTAGCAGGAAGATTAGCCACATTACGTGCATCTTCTCCTACGAATTTTTTTGCAGCAATCCCCGTAAACATGGTCTGTGATTTCATGAAACGACCTTTATTCATTGCAGAAACGCCTGTATTTCCCGAGGTGTCTGTTACTCGCAAAAAGAACCGATTTTTCACTTCTACTACTTCAATTTTATCAATAACAATAGGTGTAGGGAACGCCGCCATCACTCTTTTGGTAATATCTGCTTCTAGAGTGCCCCCATCAAATGGTTTTTTATCAGTTGGAGCAACATTTACATTTTGTGGTACAGCTGCATCTGTGCATGCTAACAACGGCAAAGCTGCTGTCGCACTTGCAGCTACTGTTGTTGTTTTTAGGAATTTTCTTCTATCCAACATATTATTATTTTTCTATAGTTGTAGCAATATCTTCTTCGGTAATCACTCTATCGTTTACAGAAACATTCTTTAGCAGCAAATCATTTGTATAATTTACAACTACCGGAGCTGGAGATTTCTTGACAGATATATTCTCCATATATATTTTATGAATATTTTCTTCTTCCCTGCCATTAATTTTAATTGAAATCTCCGAAGCTTCTTCTATTGTTATATTTTGAAAATAAAAATTATTATACTTCACAAAGTGCATATTGCCTCTCCATCCTTTATAATCTGTGGTAAATTCAAATCCATATTTTACAGGGTTCAGTACTTTCATGTTTCGCATATATACTTCTTCGATAAAACCTCCTCGATCTGGATTACTTTTAAACTGAAATGCATGTTTATCGCCCCCTCTAAGAACATTATTTTCTGCAAATACATTACGTACTCCTGCAGACATTTCAGATCCGATACAAAAACCACTACCAACACTATTAGTAAAGTCATTATTTCTAACAATAATATTTTCTGAAGGAGGATATTCCCATCCATCTTGATCTCGACCCGCTTTTATGGCAATACAATCATCATGAGTATCGATTACGCAGTCTTCTATCAATACATTTTTACAGCTTTCTGGATCAAAACCATCGTCATTGGTTGTTCCTCTTTGGATATGTAATCTCCTTGCGGTAATATTTTCTGACAATACGGGATGGATCGTCCAAAAAGGAGTGCTTTTTATGGTAAATTCTTCAAAAAGAATGTTTTTACAATCTATAAACTGAATTCCGGTAGGACGAAGAAAATGTCCTTCTCCAAAAACTCTTTCTTCTAGAGGGGCTTTATCATTACCCATTTGTCGAGCACGCATTTTATCTGGCCTTTGTTTTTGTTTCCAGCCCCCCCATATCTCTTCGCAATGCCCGTCTATTTTTCCTTTGCCTGTGATTGCGATATTTTCTTGCCCATTAGCATAAATTAACGGAGAATAATTCATAATAAAAGTACCTTCCCAACGCATTTTTACCAACGGTAGATACTCTTTAGGATGGGGTGAAAAGTTTAATACTGTTCCTTCTGGCAGATGCAAATTCACATTAGACTTCATTATAATTGATCCTTTCACGAAATAATTTCCTGGCGCTACTTTTATAGTACCTCCTCCGTTTGCAGACACCTGCTCAATTATTTTATTAATATTATTTCTAAAGTCTAGCGTATCTAATATTGAATATGTTGTATCTTTAAAGGTAGGAGGGATGATCTGTTTTAGAATATCCGGTAAAGTTTGATTCCAGGCAGTATCAATCTTTGCATATGCATAGGTCTGATCAAAACTACTCTTTATTTTTTTATCTGTATTACATGAGGTAATTACTAACAGAGCAATCACCACACAATATTTTAATAGTCTCTTTACTTTATGCATAACAGGGAGTTGTATATTTTGTCATTTGTAGTATCAAGCATGATATCTTGTTTTCTGGTTCTTATTCAATCTATTCTTATAATTAATACGCGCTTTGATAAATAGTACTTAAAAAGCGCATTCCGAAACTGGTGGCTATATCGCGATAATACAGTTCAAAAGTGCTGTCTTTATTTGCTTTTTGTCGAATCTCATAATATGCCCCAGCTAGATTAGAATCTTTATGAATATCACTAAACTGGTTTTTTAATGTAAAATCTAATGCCAATTTGATGTTTTTTTCAAAATCTGTGATTCCTAATGCATATAATTGTAACCATAAAATACCTGCATAACTAGTTGCACTCCCGCAAGGACTACGTTTATCATGGTTACCATCCAAATAACTACTGTACCATATAACTCCTGTTTTATCCTGTACTTTGGCTAGTGCTTTAGCCGTTTTGATAGCTGCATCTAGATATTTTTGTTCTTTGGTTAGTGTATATGCCTCAAGTAATGCCTCGGCGTTCCAAGTATTAAAACGCCCATGAATTTTTCCTGTTTGCGTATTATTTGGTTCAAAATCCATCCACCAGCCATTCTCTGATTGATCATCAACTAACTTATCACATATTTCTAAAAAAGCTTTTTTATAGCGTTTTTCTCCTGTGTATGTGTACATATCTTTCCATAGATATCCTTCTGCATTGGGTCTTGCAACGTGTTTAATATCAAAGGGCATATCCTTATGTTGTGCATGAGGGCTTCGATCTTTCCATATTTCGCCTGTTTTTGCATCTACAATATTATAACTTAATCGTTCTTTAGGAATGTATAAATGATCTAAAATCCAGGCTCCGGCAGTAGTGGCAACATCTGCATATACATTATCACCAGTGACATCACTTAGGTTAAAAAGTCCTGGAGTACCATCGGCAATCGTAGTCGTATTAATAAGGTCTCCTAATTTGTCCCCATGCCTTGCATTAAGGTATCCTTCTAATTGATGTCCTTTGGGAAACTGCAAATTTACCCACCATTTTCCTGCTCTAATAGCATGATCTAGTGCGCTTTTATTTTTTGTAACCTCGTAGGCTTCCAGCAAACCATAAATAGCCTGACCGGTATGCCATGCGGGTTCGTATTCTTCCCAAATCCCAGAAATTATTTGATAATTACCTCTAGCCATCCCATTGTTATCTAGCATGACTTTACCGGTATGTTCTATTGCTCCATTAAGTGAGGTTTGTATTTTGGTTTTGTATGTCTCATCTAATTTGAGTTTAGGTTGTTGCCCACAAGCCTGAACAGTAATGCTTAAAGCAAAAATTATGGCTATTCTAATCTTCATTTGATTTCTTTTTTAAATACAAAAGTTTCTTTGTTGAGCATGTTTCCTTTGAGTGAGGTAGTATCTAATTTTTCAACATTAATAAGATATAACCCATGACGGTGCATTTTTCCTTGCTGATGGACAATCGATGTGTTTTTTATGGTAACGTTTTTGGCATGAGCTACAATCATTGAGCCAGGAGATTGTAAGTAACTTAATGTATTGTTCCAATACTGAATCTTTTTATTTCCCATTGGTTTTTTCCAATTTTCTAAAACTGTATTCTCTGCATTAGGAATTGTTATTTTTACATTTTCGAGTGTGATTTCTGAAATTTCTTTTCCTGGATATCCAGAAAAATATAACAATCCATTGGTTGTGATATTAATATCCTTAAAGTTTATATTCTCAATAGTACCTATTGTTGAAGTACTATCTCTTCTATGGGTATCTAAAAAAATACCATATTCATCTTTTTGCCTGCCACCAGTTTCTATATTGATATTTTGAAAATTTATGTCTGAATATATACCGCCATCCATCATAAAAAGAGCAATACCATATCTTGAGTTTTTTATAGTGATATCCTGAAAGCTACAGTTTCTGGTATGATAGGCAGACCCCGTTCCTAACTTAAGTGCTGCATCGTCGCTTTCTAATCTACAATTCTTTACGGTTATATTTTCGGTATACCTACTTCTTTTACTAGCTTTATCTCCAATAAAATATTTTTGACTGTTTTTGTTTTTGATACAGATAGCATCATCTCCTGTGGCAATATTACAATTTGTAATCAATACATCTTTTGAGTTATTGATATCAATTCCATCTGTATTTGGGCTCCTGGGATGGTTTTTTATGGTAAGACTGTTAACTTTCACATTTTCGCAGAAATTAAAAACTAAACAGTGTGCAGGACTATTGGTTAAAGTAATTCCTGAAACTGAAATATTTTTGGCATCTTGTATAACAATCCAAGGTCGTGGACGCTGATCATAATCCCAATGCTCGTCAAAAAAAGATTCTCCGTTGCCATTAATAGTTCCCTTTCCTTTAATTAACAAATTATGAGCTTCTGGTGCAAAGATAAAATTAGCTTGCTTGTAGTCGTTCATCGATGAAGAAGCAATTAATGTTGCTCCTTCTTCAAGTTGAAGTGTCATATTTGACCCTAAGATTAAGCTACCGGTATAAAAATCTCCTTTGGGAATGATAACCGTTCCTTCTGTTGCTATTGCCTTATGAATAGTCATTTGAATAGCAGCTGTGTTTAGTGTTTTGCCATCTCCTATAGCTCCAAAATCAAGAATATTATAGATGTTAGGTGTAGAAGTTCTACACGAGAAAAAAAATAAGACAGACATACTTAACAATAAGAATTTTATCGTTTTTGTATTCCAAAAGAAAACCTTTATCAACCTATTTGCGGTTGATGAAGAATAGGTCGAATAAAAGCCACAATTAAACAAACTAAATGAAAACATTTTTATAAGATTCTTAATTTAGTGATTAGAAAAGTAGGACAACCCCACAAATTGGGGTTGTCATCAGACAGACATAAGAAACTATTACTCTCCTTGTTTTGTAAAATCATCTTATCCTTTTAATTAACTCAAAACACTTAAACAATTCATCTACTTGTATTATTCTCTTAATGATCCATCCATATTCAAAGTCCATCCTAGAGTCCAGTCATTATTTACTGGCACAGCTCCTATATAATTCACATCTTCAAAGAAGCTACTTAATCCACCTGCAGCTCTAGAATTAGCGGTTGACACTCCAACATAACTATCAGTTATAGTAAAAGGATCAATAGAATTATTATTTACAGGATCATAATCCCCATCGGTGGGATTGAACAAATCTGCAGAACTATGAAAACCGGTTCCGCCATCTGAGTCATTATTGAATGAAGCCGAATTTCTAAACACATTTTCTCCTGTTGTAGTAAAAGCTTCTGATCCATCGCTAAAACGAATGGAACGATCTACTCCCGTAACGATAGTATTATAAATACGGGCTTTGGCTTCATTTCTTATTCTAATTCCATCACCATCAGGAGGACTAGGTGTATCATTAAATCCTATTCCGGTAATAGTGATGTTAGAGAGCACCGTATTAGACTGGTCTCTTCCTTCTATAGCAGTGCTAGTCGTTGTGGTATTTACTACCCAAAACTGTCCATTACCCATCCATCCATCGTCAAACCTAACTCCAGCATCTTCACTATCGGTAGCCACAATGTATCGCAAATTCACATTGCCCTCATTTACTCGGAAAGCATTATCCAATGATTTGAATACTTGGACATATTCTATTATGGTTTGATCTCCCACATTACTTAACTGGAAAGTATCATTATCGCTTCCTCCGTACTCTACACGAACATATCTAAAAATACCTGAATTATCACCTGCACCACTACCATTAATCTGAATACCGCTCCAATCTCCATTATCTGGATTTCCAGACTGTCCTTGGGCTGTTTCAAATGAAGTGAAAACAATTGGATTTTCTAATGTTCCATCGGCAGTAATCGTACCAAATTCATTGATATTTAATCTAGATTTAGCATCTTTACCATAAATGGTAGTTCCTGCTTCAATCATAAGCGTTGTTTGTTGTGATACCTCTACAAACCCGTTAATCAGATAGAGGTTATCGCTAGTTAGAGTTTCATTAAAGTTAACAATACCTGAAATCTCTTTGTAGGCTTGTCCATCAATAGTTACGTCTTCAATTGTATATTGCGGAACTATCTCTGAAACCGTTATGCTAAAAGTTTCTATTTTGGTATTACCCAAACGGTCATTTAAGGAAAATTCTAAATTTCTCGTAGTCCCCAACCAATCTGCAGGTACTCTAAATAAAAAGGGGAAATCTTGATTTCCATCTGTATTGGGATTGTCGTCATACGCTCCACTATTTTCAGGAAACACAAACTGCTCAAGTACAGTATTTCCATCTTTTATCTGAAATGTGGTTAATGCCACCGATCCTTTTAATCCTACGGTAATATTGATAAACTGGCCTACTCCCAACTCGGCACCATTATCTGATAGCTCTACTACAGGAGCCGCGTAAGTGGGGTCTGGAAAATCTTCATCATCATTTTGATCACAAGATATTATAATGATGCTACTCAAAAGCAATACAAAAAGGTGCTTATATAGATTATCTATTTTCTTCATCATTTCTAAAATTTAAAATTAACGCCAAATCGTCCGCTCCAACCATAAAGCTCGTAGTTGGTGACCTGATCTCTTATGTTTTGAAATTGGATTACAGGATCATCAAGCAAATTCTGCATCTCTACAAACACCGTAAAATGCTTATTTATCTTATATGATGCATTACCATCTAATTGATATCGTTCTTCAAGAAAAAAATCGAATTCAGAATTGTCGGAAAAACTTAACAATGATTTGTCATTATAATTAAGTGAGAGACGTGCACTAAATTTTTTCTTATCGTAGTATAAAGCGGCATTCCAGGTATGATCTGCCTGACCAATAAAAGGAATATCTTCACGTTTTAATTCTTCACCGGTATCCTTGTCAAAACTTATAAAACTACTCTCACTATTTACATAGGTATAGTTAAGGTATACCCCGAAGCCTGATAAAAAACCAGGTAAGAAACTTAACTTTTTCGATAATGCTATTTCTGCACCTATCAACTGAGCTTCTTCACCATTTATAGGTTCTTCTAATCTCCATCCATCAAAAGCACCTCCATCAATAAAAGAAACTTGATTGAATAAGAAATCATCAATCTTTTTATAGAAAAAACCTCCAGACAGGATTCCTTCGCTAGCAAAAAAATGTTCTACAAGAACATCTACGTTTTGAGCTGAAGCAGGGACCAAATCTGGATTTCCTCTCTGTAAAATTTCACCTGCAAAGTTTCGGTTTTCTCGCGGCACTAAGTCAAATAAATTGGGCCTAGCAAAAGATTCTGTATATGATGCTCGAATATTCGTTAAATCTGTTAAAGCATATTTCACGTGTATGCTTGGTAATAAGAAGTCGAAAGAAGGTGAACCAGATGCAGGTTCGGAAGTAAAATCTCCATTGACCTCTTCGATTATCCGAATAGCATTGTAGGCGGCATCGGTATTTTCGTAACGCACGCCTGCCAAAATATTAAACTTATTAAAATTAATTTTCCCTTGAATATATGCCGCCTGAACATCTTCGGTTACATCAAAAGTATCTCTTTGTGTATTCTGAAAAGAATCTTCTTCTTCAAATTGATATAATCCAAAATTATCAACAAAATGACGCAATGTTCTTGAAGGAGATGGAAATGCACCTAAATTGTATCTATCTCCTAATATAGAACCCTGATCATCACCTATTACCTGATTTAGAGTGTAAATTCCATCGAAATCACTGTATTGTCTATTGGTTCGTCTTCTGGTATTGTCCTGAAATCTAAGTTTTCCACCAAACTTAATTTCCCCACTTGCAGAGGTTCCTAAAAGATATGGTATGGTAAAATTGGCATGAACGGTCTGTATGTTACCTTGTGTTAGCTGCGGCATATCTCTTTGATACCCAGAAAACTCTAGTTGTGTAGGATCAGAAGGATCAAAGTCCAATGGAATATACTGTGGAAAATCTCGATCAGAAAGATCGATCCTATAAGTCACTCCTGTTCTTCTAAAAACGGAACGGTCGACATTTTGAACACGTTCGGATCTTGATATAGAATACCCATAATCAAATTTTCCTATTGAACCCATATTATGCAATCCGCCTAAAGTAAAGGTAATATTTTCGCGGTTTACCACCTGATCAGAGACATCTTTTCTAAACCGAGCATCTGTACCTGGTCCTCCTACGATATTAGGATTTTCAGGATCTAAAAACTCTCCTCTAGCCCTATACCGTATTCTGTATCTCTCTGACTCATCTTCTAATTTATTCAGGATAAATTTTGCAAAGATTTTTGAAGTATTACTAAATTTATAATCAATCGTTGTATTTACTCCTATTCTTGTTCTAATATTTTCTCTAGGACGCAATTCGATTTCATCCAATACCGTTGTTCTAAAACTGTTAGGATCGCTGGATTCACCAATACGTCTATCTCTCCATAAAGTTTCATAACGCTCTTCTCCATTTACAGTGTTATAGTAGCTTCCTCCTACAATCACTCCAAATTTATCGTCGGCAAAACGTTTATCAAACTTTATTTTTGTTCTTACACTACCGCGTTCAAAAATATCTGCATATCCTCCAGCAAAAGTACCTTTTACTGTTCCTTTACTACTTCTTGCTGTTGGTGTTATTAGGTTAACAGAACCTCCAATAGCATCTCCATCCATCTCAGGAGTAAGGGCTTTAGAAACTTCCATAGATGATAACAATTCTGCAGGAATTAAATCCAGAGATTCTGTTCTGGCTCCACCACCATCGGTTGTAGGCAATTGTGCACCATCTATAGATACTGTTGTAAAATTTCTTGGTGTACCCCGAATTCTGATATTAGCCCCTTCACCATTATTTCTTTCAATATTAACTCCAGGCACTCTTTGCAAAGCTTCTCCTACATTAATATCAGGAAACTGGTTTACCAGATCTGCAGAGACTATAGTTTTTATATTATCTGCTGTGCGTTGTAAATTAAAGGCTTTTTGTTGTCCTTCTACATTTGCAGTTACGACCACTTCTCCTAATTCGCTAGTTGAAGGTTGTAGAACAATATCTCCTAAATTAATAGAAGGGGAGTCCCCTGTAACTTCAATCTCTTGAGAAAAAGTGTCATAACCGAGATAAGAAATCTCTATGGTATGTTTTCCCGAGGGAACGCGATCTAATGTAAACAAGCCATCCCAATCTGTTGAACTTCCAATATTGAGTGCTCTAATGGTTACCGCTGTCCCCGGGAGCGGTTCATTTATATCTCCCAAAATTCTACCACTTACAACAACGGTTTGTTGCTGTAGGTTATCAAATACTTCTCTAGATACTACAGTATTTGCAAATGATGATTGAAATGACATCATTATACACGAAAACAGTATGATTTTCATGCGTCTTGTAAAGCTACCCATACTTTAAAGTTTAAAATTAATCTAATCAATTACGTTACTTGTCTCCTTTATATGTTTACACATTTTTCATATTGAATTTACTTTGTACTGAATTAAAAATTGTGCAATCGATTGCATATTATAAATTATTTACGAAATACGCAAATTACCTATTAAAATTTAACTAAAAATGGAATACATACCGAAATTATATGGGTTTTTTAAAAAAATAAGATTTAAAAGTACGAATATTTAAATAAAAACATTTTTTTATGCAATCGATTGTAATATTTCACGATATTTGTTTTAAAAATCAAACTTTATAGGCTATGAATTTTATTTTCCGGCTTCAATTTTGATATTTGTGTTTTACATCATAATGAGTTCCAAAAAAACCACAATACACGATATAGCCGAAAAGCTAAATATTACAGCCTCTACAGTTTCTAGAGCCTTGAACAATAACCCGAGAATTAGTGACACTACCAAAAAGGCTGTGCTTAATATGGCTCAGGATTTAAACTATCAACCCAATAATATTGCTGCAGCCCTTAGAAAAGGAAAAAGTCAGCTTATTGGTGTAATTGTACCCACTATAAACAGATCTTTTTTTTCGTCTGTAATTCGTGGTGTAGAGGAAGTGGCTAATCAATTAAATTACCGTGTGGTTGTTAGTCAATCGAATGAGGATTCTGATAATGAAATCGCTACGCTTAATGCGCTGGTAAATGCTAGAGTTGATGGCGTTTTGGTATCTATTGGAAAAAACACAAAAGATTTTGACCACTATAAAAATCTGATACGGCGAGGAGTTCCGCTGGTGTTATTTGATCGAACTACTAATGAGATAAGTACCAGCCAGGTAATTATTGATGATTTTTTAGGTGGTTATATGGCCACAGAACACCTTATAAAGCAAGGATATAAAAAGATTGCTCATTTTACTAACTATAACAAGATTAATATATACAAAGAACGCTATAGAGGATATATAGAAGCTCTTAAGGATTATAATATCCCTTTTTATAACAAATTAATATGTGAAAGCAATATGCAACTCGAAGATGGAAGAATGTGTACCGAACAATTATTAAGATCTGGACAAAAGTTTGACGCAATTTTTTCTACAAGTGATTATGCTGCTATGGGGGCGATGCAAGTACTTAAAGAAAATAGTATTAAAATCCCTGAAGAAGTTGGGCTTGTTGGATTTAGTAACGAGCCTTTTACTTCATTTACAGATCCGCCGCTTACTACATTAAGTCAATTTCCTATTGAAATGGGTCATGCAGCAGCAGAACTATTTTTTGAAATACTAAATTCAAAGAAAGACAAATTGATTCCTCAAAAAACTGTATTACAACCCAAACTAATAGTAAGAGCTTCATCAATTAAGCAAAGGAAATAAAAAAGAGATCATGAGTCAGACAACAAACGAGAATAACTCGAAATCTAAAAGCAATCGATTGCATTCATTTGACCAAAATTTTATTACTGAAGATTTTCTTTTGCAAAATGAATTTGCAAAAAGATTATATCATACGTATGCCAAAAAGCTTCCGATAATCGACTACCATAATCATTTATCTCCTCAACATATTGCAGAAAATAAACAGTTTGAAAACTGTACTCAGGTGTGGTTGGCTGGAGATCATTATAAATGGAGAGCTATGCGAACTTTAGGTATAGATGAAAAATACATCACTGGTAATGCAACCGATGCAGAGAAGTTTTCAAAATGGGCAGAAACAGTACCGTATACGGTTAGAAATCCATTATATCATTGGACTCACCTAGAATTGAGCAGGTATTTCAATATCGATCAATTACTTACCAATAAAAACGGTAGCGAAGTATATGAAGAAACCTCGGAAGTACTACAACAAAAAAGCCATAGTACACTTGGACTTCTAGAGCAAATGAATGTTGAAGTTGTATGCACTACAGATGATCCAATCGATACATTAGCGTATCATCAAAAAGCTGAAAGGAAGGCGATTAACCCTAAGCTTCTACCTACTTTTAGACCCGATAAAGCTTATGCTGTAGAAAATCCTGAAGCGTATCTGGAGTACTTAGAGAAATTAGCTGAAACATCGACACACAGTATAACTTCTTATGCAGACTTAATTAATGTACTTAATGATAGGATAGTTTATTTTCATGAGCATGGTGGTCGCCTAGCTGATCATGGGCTAGAACACTTATATTATTTTGAATTAGGCACATATAAAATAGAAGTCCTTTTCAAAAAACTGAAAGATAAAAAGCAGTTAGAGCAACAAGAAATCAATTATTTTAAGTTTGAAACCCTACTCCATCTTTGTAGCATGTATCATGCACAAGGATGGACACAACAATTTCATTTGGGAGCATTGCGAAATACGAATCAAAGAATGTTGTCTAAATTAGGACCAGATACCGGTTTTGATTCTATCGGAGATTTTTCTCAGGCACTGTCATTAAGTAAATTCTTAAATCAATTAGATCGTTCTGATCAGTTACCTAAAACTATACTATACAACCTTAATCCAGCTGACAATGAGGTTATGGCTACTATGACAGGTAATTTTAATGATGGAAGTATTAAAGGCAAGATACAATTTGGATCAGGCTGGTGGTTTTTGGATCAAAAAGATGGTATGGAAAAGCAGATCAATGCACTATCAAATTTAGGACTACTAAGTTGTTTTGTAGGTATGCTTACCGATTCTAGAAGTTTTTTATCCTTTCCTCGTCATGAATATTTTAGACGAATTCTTTGTAATCTTATCGGAAGAGATGTGGATCGGGGTGAATTGCCCGCAGATGAAGAATGGTTAGGTAAAATTATTAGCGATATCTCTTATTATAATGCAAAGGAGTATTTTGGATTTTAACCTATTCTAATTATGAAAAAATTGAATAGAAATACCAGCGATGGTATTAGTAAAAGGCCTGTTAAGGTACTACAGTTTGGCAAAGGAAATTTTTTACGGGGATTTGTAGACTGGATGATTGATATCTTGAATGAAAAGACAGATTTTGATGGAGATGTGCAAATTGTTGAATCTATTGATAATGGTCTTGCAGCAAAAATAGAAGAACAAGAAGGGCTGTATCATGTTGTATTAGAGGGTTTGCAGTGTGCAAAAAAAATCAGAGAAACAAGGTTAATTACTTGTGTAAGGGGAGTGATTAATCCCAAAAAAAACTACAAAACTTTCCTCAAATTAGGAAAAAACCCACATTTGCAGTGTATTATATCTAATACTACTGAAGCTGGTATTGTATTTGATCCTGAAGACACAAGTTTTGAAACACTTCCTAATTCATTTCCCGGAAAACTTACCGCACTACTTTATTACAGATTTTTACATTATAAAGGTTCAAATAATGATAAAATAATTATACTCCCATGTGAGCTTATACTTCAGAATGGAGAACGACTAGAGGAAATTGTGTTGCAATATGCCAAACTATGGGATCTTCCAGAAGGATTTGCATATTGGCTCAAAAAAAACATCATCTTTTGTAACACCCTGGTAGATAGAATTGTTACCGGATTTCCTAAGGATACTAGTACACAAATTCAGAAAGAAATTGGATACGAAGATAATTTAATTGTAAAAGCAGAACTCTTTCACCTATGGGTAATTGAAAAGTTTGATTCACTAAGAGAAATGTTTCCTTTGGATGATGCAGCGCTAAATATTAAGTTTGTAAAAAATCTATCTCCATACAGAACCAGAAAAGTAAGTATCCTAAATGGCGCTCATACAGCGATGGTGCCTTTAGGCATTCTACATGGTATTGATACAGTAAAAGAAGTACTTGAAAACCCAAAAACGTTTACTTTAATTACCCAAATTATTTTTGATGAGATTATACCCACATTAGATCTTCCTGAAGCAGAATTGATTCCATTTGCAAACACGGTAATCGAAAGATTCAAAAATCCATTTATAAACCACAAATTAGCTAGTATTTCACTTAACTCTATATCCAAATTTAGAGTACGTGTGCTTCCATCTTTATTATCTTATTTTGAAATAAAAGGAAAACTCCCTCCTGGTCTGGTTACTTCTTTTGCACATCTGATGGTATTATATCGCGGATATCTAAATGACAAAATATTCTCTTTAAAAGATGATCCATACGTAATTGAGTTTTTTAATGAAGTCTGGAATTCAGAAGATATAGAAAATATTGTTCAACAGATCCTATCCAACACCAAGCTATGGGAAACGGATTTGAATACCGTTACAGGGTTGCAAGCTCAACTTAGTCAAGATATTGATAAGATACTAGCTACAGAAAACTAGCAGCGAACTATTATATTACCATATCCAAGATAAAACAAAGCTATCATAAGGTTTTAGCAAAAAACTTTCCGTTTTAGTAGCGCCGCTTTTTCAAAATAAAATATATTTACTAAAAAACTAAATCTATGTCTTCTCAGTTTCGTTTGGATCGTGCCTTTAAAAATGCAAAAACGATTCCCTTTGATGACACATCCAAGTTTATCTTTTTTAGCGATTGTCATCGCGGGGATAATAGTTTTGCAGATGAGTTTGCCAACAACAGAAATATCTATTTTCATGCGCTTAAGCATTATTATAATGAAGGTTTTACATACTGTGAATTAGGAGACGGTGATGAGTTATGGGAGAATCTCAACTTTAATATGATACTAAGAGCTCATAAAAATGTATATGAACTCCTTCAGAAGTTTTATGTAGATAATAGACTCCAGATGATTTGGGGTAATCATGATATGGTGTACAGGAATCCAAAATATGTAAAAAAATATTTAAGCTCATATTTGGATCATAAAACAGGCAAGAATGTACCTCTTTTCCCTGGTATAAAATATCATGAAGCCATTATTTTAAAACATAAAAATACAAAGCAAAAGATTTTCCTATTACACGGTCATCAAGCAGATTTCATGAACTACACCGGCTGGAAAATCCATCGTTTTTTGGTTCGTATTTTATGGAAACCATTACAAGTTATAGGAATCTCAGACCCTACGAGTCCTGCACAAAACTTTCGGGAAACAATACGAATAGAACGCAGGATTAAAAGATGGATAGCTAATAACAAAAACATATGCACTATTATTGGTCATACACATCGCCCTAGATTTCCTGAAAAAGGAGAATTAGCATTGTTTAATGATGGGAGCTGTGTACATCCTAGATGTATTACCGGAATCGAAATAGAGCATGGAAATATTACACTAATAAAATGGCAGATTTCGACTACAGAGGATGGTGTACTTAAAATTATTAAAATCCTTTTAGAAGGTCCAAAAAAACTAACTGAATTTATCACAGAATAGGATACCAAGAGCATCTTGAATACATGATTAATCAGCTCTACCCAACACAGACTACTTACAAAATTATCATTTTGCTTTGAGAATGGTACTAAATCAGATTTTTCTAAATTACATTATGCTATATTGAGTACCTCTTCGATTTGAGGAGCGTATTTTTTGATCGTCATTTCAACTCCGGATTTTAGTGTCATCTGGTTAACACTACATCCCACGCATGCGCCTTCTAACTGCACTTTTACTCTTTTATCATCTTCGATAGCAACTAAAGAAATATTACCTCCATCACTCTCTAAAAAAGGTCTTATTTCATCTAGTGCCTTTTCAACATTTACTCTTAATTCTTCAGAAGTCATATGCTATTTTTTTACTGCAGAACATCCTGCCATTGTTGTTATTTTGATTGCTTCAGTAGGGGGTAATGCTTCATTTCTATCTACTACTTCCTGAACCACATTTTTAGTAAGCTCTTCGAATGCCTTCTCTATAGGCGTTGCTGTTTGTAATGCTGCAGGTCGTCCTACATCTCCTGCTTCTCGAATACTTTGTACTAAAGGAATTTCGCCAAGAAATGGAACATCGATATCTTGCGCCAAGTGCTTAGCTCCTTCTTTACCAAAGATATAATATTTATTGTTAGGAAGCTCTTCTGGTGTAAAATACGCCATATTTTCAATGATACCTAACACAGGAACATTGATACTATCTTGTTGAAACATGGCAACTCCTTTTCTAGCATCTGCCAATGCTACATTTTGAGGTGTACTAACTACTACAGCTCCTGTAATTGGCAAAGATTGCATTATCGATAAATGTATATCTCCTGTACCGGGAGGTAAATCCAATAGTAAAAAATCTAATTCGCCCCAAGCTGCATCAAAAATCATTTGATTTAGTGCTTTTGCTGCCATAGGTCCTCTCCATACTACTGCTTGATTGGGTTGAGTGAAAAAGCCTATCGATAAGATCTTAACCCCATAATTTTCTATGGGTTTCATCTTAGATTTGTCTCCAACTTTAACAGAAAGTGGTCTTTCTCGTTCTACGTCAAACATTATGGGAGCAGAAGGACCATAGATATCTGCATCTAGAAGTCCTACTTTAAAACCCATTTTGGCTAAAGTAACTGCCAAATTAGAGGTGACCGTAGATTTGCCTACACCTCCTTTACCAGAGGCAATAGCTATGATGTTTGATATTCCCGGAATGGGTTTTCCTTTGATTTCATTTTTTTGAGGTTGAGCTACGGGCGTTTCAACCTTTATATTCACTTTTACTTTAGCTTTCTCATATACTTTATCGTGTATTACTTTGATCACATCGACCTCTGCACGTTTTTTAATGTGTAACGCAGGAGTTGACAATTCCAAATCTACAACCACCTCATCACCAAAAGTAATCACATTTTTTACAGCTCCGCTTTCTACCATATTTTTTCCCTCTCCGGCTACGGTAATATGCTCAAGAGCTTTTAGTATATCGGCTTTTTCTAACTTCATGTTTATTTTTTCTTTTTCTGAAAATAAATCTATCTAGATCCATTCTAAGTACAAAGATAGGTCGAAAAGTTAAGATTATAAAGTCTGTAAATTGAAATGATTTATGGTTGTATTGTTATTTGCGATACATCGCTATAGTTTGAAAAAAGTTCTATTTGTATGATCTGAAAGTATTATTGAAGTATTTGGATGGCCGTATACAGTTAATCGATCAATCAAATCTTCTAATTGACTATTATTTTTCACTGCTACTCTTAAAAACACGCAATATTCACCAGTGAGCTTGATACAATCAAAAATTTCGGGAAACTCTTTGAGGTTTGACATAAAAACTTTAAACCCATGTGAATCTATTTTTAATGCAATGTTAGCTTGGATGTGATAACCAAACTTGTTTAGGTCTAATTTAGAGAAATATCCAGTAATAAAGCCAGATTCTTCCATTTTCTGCACACGTTCGGCAACAGAAGGTGCAGATAACCCAACTATCCGCCCGATTTCAGCATATGAACTTCTGGCATTGCTTCTTAAAACCTTAATTATTCTTTTATTTAAGCTGTCCATTGTTTAAAATAAATTATAATTAAAGGCTAAAATAACAATATTCCTTTAAATGAAAGGTGTCAGTATTTGGATATATTTTAATTTTAATTATTACAAAAATAAAATCTATGGAACAAGAATTATTAAAAACCGGAGCAATTGCATTAAAAAAAGCCGCTTTAAATGAAGAAGCTAAAAAATTTGTAATTCAGAATGAGATACTTTTTAAAACTTTGAAAAAGGCAGCTGATCGATATATAGCAGGAAAAAATTTAGACGAAGCCATTACATTAATTAAGAAATTAAACAAAAGTGGGTTTGATGTTACTACAGATTTTATGGGTGAAAGTATTAGAAATGAAAAAGAAGCCAACCATGCTACAAAAGAATTTTTGAGGTTTGGAGAATCCATTTACACTACTGGCGTAAATTCTTCAATATCCCTAGACTTATCTCATATTGGTCTTCTCGTTTCAAAAGAATTAGCTGCACATAATTTAAACGCTATTTGTGATATAGCCAAAAAGAGTAATCAAGAAGTCATTGTAAGTATGGAAGGAACTGATAGAACAGACTCAATTTTAGATATTTATAGAGAAACTTTAAAACGTCATAATAATATTGGTATCACACTCCAGGCATATTTAAAAAGAACCAAAGAGGATTTTCAGGAAATATCCCAATTATCAGGTAGTATAAGACTGGTAAAAGGAGCATATGATACTTCGAAAGAACTTTCTATTGAAAGAGGAGAAAACTTGGATAAAATTTACCTTGAATATGTAGAACAATTACTAAAAAAAAAACCATCCATGTTCTATTGCATCTCATCATGAAAAAATTCATAAAGAAACCATTAAATTAATAAACAAATACAAACCAACTAAGTATGTACTTGAGCGTCTTTTGGGGATTAGAAATGAAGAATTAATGGACTATAACGATAATGATTATAATTGTAGGATTTATATAGTATATGGTAAAGAATGGTATCTTTATTTATGTAATCGTTGGGCAGAATACCCTTTAAATCTGTTCAAAGGTATTGCAGATATTGTGAGTACATAAGAAATAGATAATAGCCTTTGTAATACAATACTAATTATTTGTAAATTTTTCAAAAATTAGGAAATATTAGGATATCTTAATTATTACAACTCTTTCATAGGATCCCACAGCAGGTTTTCAAAATTTTGGATTTGATTTTCTATCACTTCTACGCCTTCACTCTCTAGCAATTGTTGCATAAGATTTGTACCCTGGAAATGGTGCTTACCCGTCAAAATTCCTTTTCGGTTGACAACTCTATGTGCAGGAATATCATCTCGACCGCCGCAGGCATTCATAGCCCAACCCACCATACGAGCACTACGGGCTGCTCCCAAATACTTGGCAATGGCACCATAAGAAGTTACACGACCGTGCGGGATTTGTTTGGCGACTTCGTATACTTTATCAAAAAAACTATCTTCTTTTTTCATTCCCAGGTGTAAATGATACGTATCAATGTGATGATTACCAAAATAAGCATAAGCACTCCCATAAAATAATTAGAGTATTTGGCGATTGATGCTGTCTTTTTCTCAATTTTCAAAAAAGAATATACATAGAAATATAGCGTTACAAACGTTCCTAATCCGGCAGCTATAATAAATGTGATGATTCTAGGCGCATCGTATTCTATCTTTCCACTTACACTCATCCCGGCTCCTATGGCACAAAAATAAGGTATGGGTAGTACATTTATCGCAGACATCATTACTCCTTTAAAAAAACTTCTGGTATCATTATGTCTATACACCTTAATTTTTGTTCTTCTCTGTTTTGCCTTTGCAAAAAAGTAAATTGCCATGAAAAAAAAGATCACAGCTCCTGTACGAAGTAAGATATTTTTTACAAATGGATTAAAGAAAATATATTTGGCCAAAAGAACAGCTACGAGTGCCTGTAGAACAACTACCACAGAAGCGCCAATGGCCACAAGAATCCCGTTTTTTTTACCACGTTCGAGGCACGTTCTGGCAACAGTCATATTAACCAATCCGGGAGGAATTACACCGACCAGTGACGCAAAAAAAGTGACAAGAAAAAGTTTAGTGGTTTCCAAAATTGCAATACCAATTACGAGATTTTAAATTGAATGTAAGTTATAGGTTTATTTTTTTCTAAATATTGTTTTTCATAAAAAGTTTGAATCGCGGTTACCACCTCTGGTGATCCTTCTTGGTGGTATACATTGTGATTAGCATACAGCACTTCATGACCTTCTCCATGAAGCAATCCTAATGTATACCCATGCATAAATTCACTGTCTGTTTTGAGATGCATAATTCCATCTGGTTTTAGGATTTTTTTGTAACGTTGTAAAAAGACAGTATTTGTCATACGGTGTTTTGTTCTCTTGTACTTGATCTGAGGATCTGGAAAAGTAATCCATATCTCGTCTACTTCTCCCTCTGCAAAAATATGATCTACCAGTTCAATTTGCGTACGAATAAAGCCAACATTATTCATGCCATCTTCGATTGCAGTTTTCGCACCACGCCAAAAGCGAGCTCCTTTAATATCAATACCGATAAAATTTTTATCGGTATACTTTTGTGCAAGACCTACGGTATATTCGCCTTTGCCACAGCCTAATTCCAGAATAATTGGGTTTTTATTTTTAAAGAACTTCTCATTCCATTTCCCTCTATATCCTAAAGCATTATTGAGTACCTCATCGCGTGTAGGTTCTAATACATTCTGAAATGTTTTGTTCTCGTTAAATCGTTTTAATTTATTCTTACTTCCCACTACTCCTCTTTATTTCTTTTTTATTAGTCTTTAAAACTCATGTTGCGTTACACATACTAAAGCAAATCACATCGTATTCTTGATAATTAGGCTTCAACAAACATATTCAATGTACTTTGTTTTTGGATAGTTATCTCAAATATAATTTTTGGTAAAATTAAGGAAATATTAGGATACAGAAATTGGTTTAATTTTAATATTAACCTAGGCTATTTAGTTAATCACTAGAACAAATCAATACATTTATATAAAAAATTAAGTAGTTTTAGCACTAACGTCTACTATAGGAATCTTTTTCACTTTTTCCAGGGTAAATGAAAACTCGCTTCCTACGCGATAATCACTTTCTATGTAAATACGCTCGTGGTGTGCTTCAATAATATGCTTTACGATCGCCAAACCAAGCCCTGAGCCTCCTTCTTTACGAGAACCACTTTTATCTACTCGATAAAAACGCTCAAATAATCGAGGGATGTGTGCTTGAGCTATCCCTTCTCCATTATCAGTAACTCTAATGATTGTTTTGTTTTGGATCAAGTCTTCAATACTTACCTCTGTTGTACCATCTTCTTTTCCATATTTGATAGAGTTTACGATTAGGTTAGACAATACTTGCTGTATCCTTTCTTTATCTGCGCGTACCAGTATTGGATCTGTATACTTCATATCGAATGTAAGTGCGATATTCTTTTTAGATGCTTTCATTTCAAAAAGATCGAATACACTTTGAACCAATTCTACAATATCGAAATTAGTGTAGTTAAGATTAAGGTCACCTACTTCTAATTTGGTGATCATATCTAGGTCATTTACAATATAAATCAACCGCTCTACCCCTTTATTTGCGCGATTAAGGTATTTATCCAGAATTACAGGATCGTTCATCGCGCCATCTAACAAGGTAAGTATATATCCTTGTACAGTAAACAATGGTGTTTTGAGCTCATGGGATACATTTCCCATAAATTCTTTGCGATAGTCTTCACGAACTTTTAAGGTTTCTATTTCTGTTTTTCTTTGTTGCGCAAATTTCTCAACTTCTTTGATCAGCGTTCTCATGTCTGTAGTCACTGGAATATCTTCAATGGTATTCACATCCAACATTTCGATATCATCATAGATTTTTCTCACTCTACGATAAATAAATCGTTCTACTCGATACTGAATCACTATAAAACATAGCACGTAACAAAGCAACACAAAGCCAGCTACAAACAATAGATTAAGTAATGCTTGGGTGTATAAAAAAACGCTCAAAACGAGCGTTAATAATATAGTTATATAAAGAGAAGATAGGTATGCAAACCTATATGATTTTTTAAAATTTTCTGCCATCAAACTACGAACTTATATCCTACTCCTTTAATAGTTTTGAAGCTGTTGTCCCCGATTTTTTCTCTTAATTTTCGTATATGAACATCGATAGTGCGACCGCCAACAATAACCTCATTACCCCAAACCTTATCAAGAATATCTTCACGTTTGAATACTTTACCGGGCTTAGAGGCTAATAAAGATAATAATTCAAACTCTTTTCTGGGTAAAACGATCTCTTTTTTATCTTTTATGATTTTATACTCATCCCGATTAATCACTAAATCACCTATTTTAACGACATTATCTGACGATTCTTCTTCTTTAAGCCTACGAAGTAATGCTTTTACTTTACTCACTAAAACCTTAGGACGAATGGGCTTGGTGATATAATCATCAGCACCGGCATCAAATCCAGCTACTTGAGAATAATCTTCTCCTCTGGCTGTCAGGAAGGTGATGATTGTACCTTGCAAATCTGGTACCTTGCGTATTTGTTCACAAGCTTCGATCCCATCCATCTCTGGCATCATAACATCCAGAATAATTAGATGAGGTTTCTTTTTCTTTGCAATTTTTAATGCTTCTAAACCATTTTCAGCCGTTAGTACATTATACCCTTCTGCGGTAAGATTATATCCAACGATTTCCAGAATGTCTGGTTCATCGTCTACCAATAAGATTGTAATATCTTTTTTATTCATTTTCTGTTGAATTGTATCACTTGGCGTAAATATACTATGTTACAATGAAAGTTTTTATAACTATAAAGCTAGGAAACAATAAACTAACATAAACATCTTATAAGGATAACATTTTCTTAACGTGAGGTTTTTAAAGTTTTATAATGGTAACCATCAAAATATCTTTGGTAAGTCATACTAATAATCTGATATTTTTATACTATAAGATGTTCTCTTAAGCACTATCTTATCTTCAATAGACTTTTATTGATTATCTCTATACGTTGTTAATAAGTTCATAGTTGCCGCAATAAGATCCTTGGTCTCCAACAATAAACCAAAATACAAAGTGGTATTTTTAGGGCTACTCTCCTCGGTTCTGGTTCGCGCAACTTGTTTGTCAATTTTCTGATTTACTTTATTGAATAACATTTGTTTTTCATTAAGAATGTTATCGATATGTTCAAAATCTCTGTTGCTAAAAGCTTTCTTAATCTGTCCAAACAATTCATTCAATTGTTCTTCGATTTCTTTTAGGTCTTTTATCTGATTAAATCGAAGTTTTTTGTGATTATTATTTACATGTTTATGACTTGCCTTAGAAATATATTCTATAGATTGAGACATATCTTGAAGGTATCCTAAAATGTTAATATAAAAGTTACTTGCTCCTACACTAGATTCGTCGAGGTTTTTGATAAAATAAAAGATATTATCTCTTAGCGCTTCGACTTCTGAATCTAATTTGGCAATTCTTTTCTTATTTTTCTTTAAAGATGGTAGGTCATATTTCACTAGACTTTCAATAGTGCTAGCGTAGATTTTATTTCCTCTGCTTACAAAAGATTTGATGTTATCAGCACTTTCTTCAATAACTCCCTGAATAGAGCTACTCTCAGAGCTTTTAAGGCTATCTTCTGCTTTTCCTGCCTTTACTTTTTTTCTATAACTTATAGTGTTTCTTGCCAAAAGTAATACCGCTACAAGTAATAATACAGCTATCATTGCTGGACCACCAAGATTAATCAAAAATGCTACGACAGCTGCAGCGATGAATGCACTAATTGCAGTCATAAACCATCCACCAATCACATTTAATACTCCAGCTACACGATATACTGCACTTTCTGTTCCCCAAGCTCTATCTGCCAACGATGTACCCATGGCCACCATAAAAGTCACATACGTTGTAGACAACGGTAATTTCATAGAAGTTGCAATAGAAATAAGAATTCCGGCAACTACAAGATTTACAGCTGCTCGTACCATATCAAAGGCTGGCATCTGATATGTCTTGTCTTTTGGTAAATCTATAACTGGCTTTTCAAATTGTTTATTTATAAATGCCATGGCAGGCTCTGGAGTAATTGCTGCAAGTCCCTGAGATATTAACACTGTACCTCTTACAATACTTCTTGATAAGAAATTAGGCTTAAAACGTTCTTTAGCCTCACCTTCTCTAGAAAGATTAATTTCTGTATCGGCAACATATCGAGCTTTTTTAGACAGCCATAGTGTAAGTACCATAATACCGCCCGCAAGAAATAAAAATAGTACAGGAGTTTCACTTTTTGTAGCCAAAACGTTCATAGAAAATTCTGTCGCAGGAACACCAGAAGCTACCCAAGCTTCATAAGATTGCCATCCAGCAATAGGTACCCCAATAAAGTTTACTAGATCATTACCAGAAAATGCTAGCGCCAATCCAAAAGTACCTACAACAATGATTAGTTTGTATATGTTGATTTTAAAGAAATTAATTAACACATATGATAATGCTGACCATATTACAAAGCCTACGGCTACAATTTGTAACACATTGGTTTCAAGAAATCCTCGTAATGTCAATCTCATTGTGCCAGCATCAGCATCTATTTTATAAAAATCCTTTTGTGCCTTAGCTAACTCCTTAACACTTTCATAGGTAGTTCCTAAGTATTCATTAGCCCAATTCAAAAGCCCTTCTGCACCTCCATTATAAACAATTTCTACTATTGCTTTAGCATAATTAGTTCCTTTTATTCCTTTCATAAAAATGAAGTATAATAAAGCGGTTAATGCTATTCCTCCAAATAAAGCTCCAACCCATTTGGCTTTCTTTTCAAAATTATAGGATAATAAGAGACGGGTAATAAATTGTACGATGGCACCTACCGAAAAAGCAATAACTACTGATAGTAATATCCCACTTATAATTTCTCCTGCTTTTTTCGTATTTATATAATTTCCCAGGTCAGAAAAAGACAAACCCTGATCAGCTCCAATTTTGATCAGTGCAATACTCACGGCTGCTCCCAAAAGGTTAAATACTATGGATACTGTGGTTGATGTAGGCATCCCAAGGGTATTAAAAAAGTCGAGCAGGAGTATATCGGTGATCATCACTGCCATAAAGATGATCATGATCTCGTCAAAATAGAATTCACCGGGATTAAATATACCCTTCCTTGCGACTTCCATTAAACCGCTCGAAAAAATAGCCCCAGCTGCAATACCGATACTCGCAACAATCATAATGGTTTTAAAAGACACTGCTTTAGAACCTATAGCAGAGTTTAAGAAGTTAACAGCATCATTACTAACTCCAACAATAAGATCTGCAATTGCCAGAACAGCAAGAGCAACAACCATTAACAAATAAATATTATCCATCCCCGTTTTGTTTAAAGTGCAAATATTAAAATCAATTCCCAGCCTAATGTTATTAAACTGTTATCTATTCCACTCGATAATTAAAAGTGTATATCAAATTGTAATCTATATGCTAACCCACTTCCATCTCCATCAAGCGTAGTATAGCTTATATCTGACTGAACTTTTAAATCATGCCCTGCAATGTATTTAGAAACACCTAAAGTGTATTGTTCTTCTAATGCTTTACCCACGATATTATCAAAATTCAAAGTAGTGTACCTTCCTGCAAGTTCCCAATCATTTTTGAATAAATAGCCTGCCTGTATATTTAATGCATTACCAACTTCTACAATATCACCTGTTGGTGTTCCGTCTTCTTCTACAGCGATGGCATCATCTGCATCTCTATCTGCAAATTCTCCCATAAATGAAAATCCTTTATATTTAAATACTGCATCAACAAAAATAGTAGCGATATTCGTTTCATAAAACCCTGTACTGGTTTCCATATATGCTCCCAGATTACTTCTGTTTTTTACTGCATCTGCATTAAAATCGTAAGTTGCAGCCAACATTAACTTTGGGTTCTGTTCTCTTTTGAGATCTCCACCTTTATAGTCTCCTTTATTTTGAAACTTCCCAAAAGGCAATAATTCTACTCTACCAGTAAACTGATGACCGCCTAGGTTTCCTGTAGAAATGTTTCTACCTTCTCCTTGTGAAATCGCAAATACTTCTCTTACTAAAAAATTATCTAATATTATATGGTGATGTCTCAATTGTATGCCAATGTCACGATCAATATTAAATCTGCTATTTAATCTTGAACGATCTACCAATTGTAAATTTGCTGAAGAAATTACACGCTCTACGTTACCGGGTAATTTTGTTTGTCCTGCCCAGAGGGTGAAGTTTTTATAAAAATTCCATTTGATAACTGCGTCAAGGATATATCGTGGCGAATTATTTGTAAACTCTGAAGCTCCCGAAATGTCTCTGCTAGATAAACCTAGTTCTATTTTATATTTAAGTTTTGGGCTGTAGGCAAAACCGTCAAACTTTAATCGTGATCTTCGTATTAAAAAGGAAGTTTCAGATTTGCCATAATCCCCGTCATTAATATCCCATCCCGATATGCCAAGTAATTGAAATCTTGTAGCAAATTTCATACTCCAAGAACTATCTTTTGCTACAACGTTTAGTATTCCTTTTCCAAACTTAGTCTCAGTAATTTCCTGAGCATTCACAAAAAACAGTGTAAATAAAGCTAATGCTGTAAGTGTATTCTTTAATTTCATATGTTATCAGTACTAGTTTTTGTCGCCGCAAAGAACTACCATCAATATTAAATTAAAGTTAACTTAATGTTTTTTAATGATTATTTTAAAGTTTACAATTTTTTGAGTATACAAATAAGAAAGAAAAAAGGCTGACCAACAATCTGGTCAGCCCTGTATTTCAAAAATCAAAGTCGACAAAAACTAATACGATTTTTTGAAATTACGATTTGTCATACGACGCATCAAAAATATTTTATTTGTCGAGTCTTTGTGTTACCAAATGTTTAAACTATCGTTAAAAACGTTTTTTGATAAAAGACAACTGATCCTCAAAATTTGAGCTTACAATAACAATTCAAATCGCATGTATTCTTGACCCCATAACTAGAAACACATATCAGAAGGCACTACAAAATATTACAATGAAAAACCAACATACGCTCAACTTAATTAAAAGTATAAAGCCCTCATAAAAATCTGAATGATAAGGCCTTTAATCTAAATAATTCTCCGATGGCTCTGCCTCGAGGATAGTCAGTTTCGAGAAATTTTTTTATTTAAAAACTTACAGGCTCATAATAGTTGTACAACGTTTGCCTAGGCACAATTTTTATTGAACTACCCCTTCCTAAGGATTTAGAGTATCAAAATCAAGACCGCTAGCGCTGATAAACTGGATTTTTTTAAGTTCTCGATTCGTACTTTCATCTTTAGGCAATGCTTGGTTATATAACTGTTAACCAATGAGAATATTATTGATCAAAAACCCTATTATTAACGTGCATTTTCTTAGGTAGAAATTCAAGTTATAGTCTGAAATATTAAAAATAGTGTCCAACATTATAAACCAAATATCCTTAATGTAAAAAATTTTACTCTATTAAAGTACTGATTATAAGCTTTTTATAATTTTAATGTTAAATTAATGTTACGCAAATGTTGTTTAAATGTAAAATAAGTAGTACTTTTATATTTAAGTTGACATCCCAAACAAATTTAAAATTATTAGACATGAAAAAGACATTAGTAGCAATAGTCATTTTATTTTCGGCGACTGCAATGGCACAAGATGTAAAACCTACTTTCGAAAAACAAGGCGATCAAATTAAAGGTACATTCTTTTATGAAGATGGTACTGTAAGACAACAAGGTTTCTATGATCAAGAAGGTAAACTTCATGGAGAGTGGAAATCATATGACGCTACTGGAAAGAAAATTGCCATGGGGCAATATAATGAAGGTGTCAAAACAGGAAAATGGTTTTTCTGGAGTGCAGATAAATTATCAGAAGTAAATTATTCTGAAAATCAAATTGCAGAAGTGACTACATGGTCTAACAAAGATAATGTTGTAGTTAATTATGATAATAATTAAGAAGTATAACATAAATACAAAAACGCTTCAGAAAACTGAAGCGTTTTTTTTTGCTTGAAATCTTCAAAAAAGGACTACTCTCCTTCTTTAATTTGATTTTTACTCTCTAAAACTCTTTAATATTTATTTTACAATGATAAGCTTACTAATATTTACTTAACAAAAGAAGATCAATCTTTATAAAAGCTACTAATAATCATTATTCACTTATCATGAACAACTTAAGATCTTCCTTAACAGCTTATTAATGTTGAGAGAACATTCTACAAATACAGATTGATAACAATTACCTAACATTATAATCATACATAATTAATTTTTGAATAACACATAGTTAACACAATGCTCCGTTCTTTGCCCCCGAATTTGAGAACAATTAAATGAAAAAAATTGCCACCTTACTTGCGTTATTTTTTGTAGGAATACTCTTTGCGCAAGAAACCGGTTCGATTACCGGAACATTGTCTGATAAAGAAGCTAACAATCAACCGCTACCTTTTGCTAATGTTTTAATCAAAGGAACAAGCAAAGGAACCACTACAGACTTTGATGGTTTGTATACGATAGATAATCTAGAGCCCGGTACATATACACTAGAATTTAGTTTTATTGGATACGAAACATTAGATAAAGAAGTCATAATTACTGCTGGTCAAACGGTTACAATAAATGCTGCTATAGGAGCAAGTGCTGCCGCATTAGAAGAAGTGATTATAAAAGGAACAAGTACCAAAAAAGAAAGTGTTCAGGCATTGCTTTTAGAGCAACAAAATGCAGTAGTACAAAAACAAAGCATTGGGGCTCAAGAGCTTTCGAACAAGGCAGTAAGTAATGCAGCAGCAGCAGTTACAAAAATATCAGGAATCTCGAAACAAGAAGGCGGAGGCAATGTTTATGTACGAGGTCTTGGGGATAGATACTTAAATACCACTTTTAATGGCTTAGCACTTCCTGCAAATAATGTTGATAAGAAAAACATAGATCTTAGCCTTTTCTCTTCTGATGTTATTCAAAACATCGGTGTAAGCAAAACCTATGCGGCTAATTTTTATGGAGATTTTGCGGCAGGTAATGTAGATATCAAGGCAAAAGAACATAGCGGAGATGCATTTATTGATGCAGATCTTGGAAACAATATAAACACAGCTTCTATTGGAAAAAAGTTTATAAAAAGTGAAGGAACTGGATTGTTCGGTTTTTACAACAGATATCGTAATAACCCATTTGCTGTCATCTTATCTCATGGTGTAGATCCTGTTTCATCAGAAGGTCCTGTAGGTCTTTCTGGATCTATTGCCGGGGGTAAATCTTGGGAAATAGGTAAAGAATCAAAATTAAATATGTTTGCAACTGCTTCTTTTGGAAGTAACTACGAATATAAAAGAGGTCAGGCAGCGAATGTAACTGCAGCAGAGAATCAAATATTTAGAGATTCAGAAATCTTTGAATACAATCGTACGACAACGGCAATGGCAAACATTGTATATCGCATTAATGCAAATCATAAAATAAAATTTACTTCTTTATTTATTAATGACGCTAAAGATGAAGTAGGCCGTTTTGGAATAGATGGGAATGGTTTTAATAGAAACACGATTGCCGATATAGATGACTTTGGATTTTTTACTCAAAATGTGCAATTCGAGCAAGATATGATCTTTGTTAACCAACTATCTGGTACTAGCAAAATTAATGACAAAATAAAGGTAGATTATGGGATTGGGCTTAACAATGTTCTTGCTCGCCAACCAGACAGAAAGCGTATTGCACTAGAACAATTTGACCTTGCCCTGGATAATGATACAAATACAAACCCTGTACTTTTTCGTAATGTAGATTTTGATAATCAACGTTATTTTCAAGATATAGAAGATGAAGAATGGAATGGTAGAATAAATCTAGCATATGAGAGCTCAGAAAATCTTTTATTTAATTTTGGGTATAATGGACGTATTAAGCAACGTGACTTTGATAATCAACGTTTTGGATTAAGTATCATTGCGCCCAGAACAGAAGTTACTGATATCAACAACTTGAACAATATTTTTAATATTGATAATCTAGGTGTAGTATATAATACAGTAGTTATTAATGCCCTAGATCCAACTAATGGATTAGGAGACACAAATCTTCCTGGACTTTCCGAAAACACCTATACTGGAGAGCTTGATATACATGCCGCATATGCCAATGCTATTTATAAAATCGGAGAAAAATGGACTCTAGTACCTGGATTACGTGTAGAATCTTTTAATCAAAGTATTGAATATGACGTGATCAACCTTGCTTTTAACAATCCCGGACGTAATGAAGCGACTGAAATTTTCTTCTTACCTAGTTTGAATGTGAAATATGCACTTGGCGAGGATCAAAACTTACGGTTTTCTGCCAGTAGAACCGTTTCTAATCCAGAATTTAAAGAAGTTGCACCTTTTGTTTATGAAAATGTAACTGATCGTATAGGAGGTAATCCAGACTTGTTAAACGATCCAGCATTCTCTTCTATCATCAATTTAGATTTAAAATACGAATGGTTCTTTAAAAAAGGTCAGGTATTTTCTATTGCTGCTTTTGCAAAACAAATTAATGATCCCGTAAACCTAGTATCTGCAAATGATGCTACAGGAACACAGCGTTTCTTTAGAACAGGTGAGAAAGCAGAAGTGTTTGGTATTGAGCTAGAAGCACGTAAAGCACTTCTATTAAATGCAGAAGATGAAAGTCTTCTTTCTGCAGGTCTAAACGTTACTTATACCGCTACAAAACAAGATTTAAAGACTGTTTCCGGAACCTTTAACACAAACTTTAATAGAGATTCTGACGAATTACAAGGTGCATCACCATTGTTGGTAAATGCTGATGTAAGCTTTACGCCAACTTTTGGAGAATATAAACCTGTAGCAAACCTTGTATTCTCATATTTTTCTGACAGAATAGATGCGTTAGGCGCTGGACAATTAGGAAATATTGTAGAAAAAGGAGTGCCAACACTTGATTTTGTATGGAAAAATAAAGTACACGAGCATTTTGAAATCAATCTAAGCGTTAAAAACATGCTAAACCCGACTATTGAAAGAGTAAGAGAAAATGCTACCATATCAGAAGATGTACTGACTACTTTCAATATCCCATTTACTAGAGATGCAAATAATGAAATTAATCCAATAGATGAGTTTGCGCTCTCTAGCTATAAAAGAGGTATAAATATCGGATTACAATTTAAATACACATTTTAATACAATTAAGAACGAACAAAATTCATTAAATACTTAAACACATGAAAGCAACTATATTTCTTTTAAAAACATTTGCCATTTCCATACTTTTTATAGGATGTGCAAATGATGATACTGCGGATATTAATATTAATCTTGGAGAAGGTAGTCCAAATGTAGACCCTTCAGATTTAGTGATAGGAGGTACCCTAACAGAAGATCTTACTCTTGTAACAGGAACTGAGTACTCACTTAATAGTGCTTTAATTGTGCCCGAAGGCTTCACTCTTACGGTAGAGCCAGGTGTAGTTGTAAGAGCTGTTACTGGATCTGACGTGTATATTGCAATTTTACAAGGAGGAATTATCAATGCCGAAGGAACTTCGTCAAATCCTATTGTATTTACATCTGCTACTACAACTCCTAATGCTGGAGACTGGGGTGGTTTGATTATTTTGGGTAGAGCACCTATTAACTCAGTTGTAGGAGGTGATGCTACTTCTACTTCTGAAATTGGAGGTTTACCTTATGGTGGTAGTGTAGCTAATGATAACTCGGGTATCCTTAGGTATGTTCGTATTGAGTATTCTGGAGGAGCGGCAGATGCAGCCTCAGAAAATAATGGATTCTCTTTTTATGCGGTAGGAAACGGAACTACCATCGAGTATATACAAGCTTTTGAAGGAGCAGATGATGGAGTAGAGTTCTTTGGAGGAACTGTTAATGCTTCATTTATATCAGTAATTGGAGCACAGGATGATTCTGTAGATTGGACAGAAGGATTTACTGGATCATTAGAAAATGTATACATCGAACATAGACAATCTCATGATAAAGGAATAGAAGGTGATGGTTTTAATACCGATATAGGAAACAACTCTAATCCTGTATTTTGGTCTGCTCCTACAATAACAAACCTTACGATTAATGGTATTGGATCTTCTAATGAGAATGAAGCGATCCGACTACGTGCCGGAACAAGAGCTGTATTTACTAATGTTTCTATACAAGGATTTGCAGAAGGTTTTGATCTCGATGATACTGAGACTGGAAACGGAGTTTTAGCTGGCGAAACTTCTGTTACTGATATTACTTTTGATGATATCACACTTAATCTTAAAAACGATACTGGAGCCACCTTTGGAGAAACCGATATAATAACTGGTTTAGGTAATGGCGTGGGTGCAGATTATAACTCATGGAACTCTGGATGGACTCGTAACTAATAAAATATATTCTTGAAATACCAAAGCCTGACTTTTACGTCAGGCTTTGGTATTTTTTATTACAACTAAAATTTATAATTTCTTAAAATCAAATTAAAAAAAATAACACAAAAAGCTCACAACTCCATCTTCAACTTTACGGCATTATTAACAAGAATTTAAAGAGAATACTTCTTTTAACACTCAAGTAACAATTCTCTAATACCTTACAAGAACAAACAATTACTGTTTTTTCCTCCTTTACACTATAAAATAAATATTCCTTACTTATATACTATCTCATTATTTCCACGGTTACACGCTACAACATGACTTAAAATTTAAACTTTATCTATCGCATAGCGACATACAATTCTTACTTTCCATCTGCTTTTCCTACATCACAATCGCTTAAACTAAGGTTAATAATAGGGTAAACCTCTTTACTGTAAAACCGTATTTATTTGTATCAGATTTTGAAAACATACGATGAGAAACGTTTTTACAGCAGTAGCACTACTTTTTGCAGGGGCTATTTTTGCACAAGAAACCGGTATAATTGCCGGGAAATTATTAGATAAAGAGTCAAATAATCAACCTTTACCTTTTGCTAATGTTATCGTAAAAGGAACTACCAAAGGATCTTCTACAGATTTTGACGGATTATACGAAATCAAAGAAGTACCTATAGGAATATACACTTTAGAGTTTAGTTTTACCGGATACCAAACTGTAGAGATCCCCGATGTCACGGTTGAACCAGATAGGGTCATCGTAATCGATGCCACCATGGGCGCTACTGCAGCTGCTTTAGAAGAAGTAGTGATTAAAGTAGTCACCAATAGAGAACGAGAAGAGGCGTTATTGCTGGAGC
Source organism: uncultured Aquimarina sp. (assembly GCA_947495425.1). Taxonomy (GTDB): domain Bacteria; phylum Bacteroidota; class Bacteroidia; order Flavobacteriales; family Flavobacteriaceae; genus Aquimarina. The sequence goes on along the minus strand of CANLYR010000023.1, from coordinate 12,423 downwards.
AGAAAGATGCCATACAAATCAAAGAAAGTATAGGTGCAGAACAACTTGCAAGACTTGGTGTTTCAAATGCTTCTGGAGCCACAACAAAAATATCTGGTGTTTCTAAGACTGATGGATCTGGTGAGATTTACGTGCGAGGTTTAGGAGATCGCTATTTGAGTACGACTCTTAATGGATTACCAATACCATCAGACAATATTGATAAGAAAAATATTGATTTAGAGCTGTTCCCATCAAGATTTATAGGAAATGTTTCGATAAGTAAAACGTTTTCTCCAACTAACTCGGCTGATTTAGCTTCTGGAAATATTGATATTACCTCAAAAGAAGTTACCAAAAGAAGAGATATTGCTTCAAGTATTTCTAGTGGCGTAAACTCTAATGTAAGTGATAGTGATATTTTTAGCAGTTTTAAGACTACCGCCACTAATAATGATATTTCACTAGGGATTTATAGTCGTGCTTTTGAATCTGGAAATCTTGTGAATGCTTTAACACAGCAATCATGGAATCCAGTAGAAATTTCAACTCCTCTTAATTATGGATTTGGTTTTAATATTGGAGGAATACTAGGGGAAGACAGAAAACTTAAACTTTATTTTAGTGGAGGTCAGTCTGTTGATAATGAATATAGAGACGGTGTTTTTAGAGAGTATGATCAAGGGAATCTACGCGATTTTGTTCCTGAAGACGATTTAAGGCGTTGGCTTAGAACGGTTAACACCACAGCAATGTTACATAGCCAATATAAGATCAATGATAATAACAACGTATCATTCAACACTTTTATTATTAACAAAGTCTCTGAGGAAGTTCTAGAGGCTGGTCGAGAGGGTACGACAGAAATATTCGAAGAATTAGATAATATTGAAGAAGGGTCGCAATTTATAAGAGATCAAAATATAAAGAACACTTTATTATCAGCAACACAATTCCTTGGAGAACATAATGTATCCGAAAAAAACATATTAGACTGGGCTGCAGGATTCAATTACTTAGTAGCAAACGAACCTAATAGAATCCGCAACGAAGTAAACATTCTTAACGACAGACCACAAACTCCAGAAAATGAAGAAGGTGTTATCGAGCTGGGATTTACCGGTGGTTTTCAACAAAGAAAATCAGTACAAGAAATTACAGATGAAGAATTTAATGCTCGTATAAATGACAAATTAATTATGAAGCAAAACGATGAAGGCGAGGATATATTTAGCATGAATATAGGTGGAGATTTCCGAAATAAAGCAAGAGATTTTTCATCTCAATTCTTTGGTATAGAAGAAGGAAACAGTACAACTATCAATCCAGAATCTATAGACGCAATTGGTGATATCTTTACACAAGAAAATTTTGATAATGGATTATTACAACTCAATATCCAACCTTTAGATACTTATGATGCAGAACTTTTCTCTTATGCCGGATACGCAGATTTTACTGGAAAATTTGATAAGTTTACTGCTCAATTAGGTCTTCGTTACCAAAAAGACGAAATTGATGTTAATTTTGATGTTGGAAATTTTGTTAATCGTGAAACCGGTCAAGCTAGAATAGGTTCGTCTAATAAAGATTATGATAACCTGTACCCCTATATTAACCTAAAATATGAGTTAAGTGAAAGATTAGCATTACGACTTTCTGGTAGTTTAAGTCAAACCTTGCCAGAATTTAAAGAAATTGCTCCTTTTCAATATGTATCCCAAGTAGGTCAGGTATTTCAAGGAAATCCAGATATAGAAAGATCTGAAAATTTTAATATAGATTTCAAGTTCGAATTTTTTCCGCAAAGTGATGAGTTGTTATCTTTTAGTACTTTTTACAAGAGAATTAATGATCCTATCAACAGAGGTCTTCAAAGAGGTGGAGAAGATGTATTCTCATATTTCAATACAGGTGACAGGGCTCGCATTCTTGGGTTCGAAATTGAGGGTAGAATATATATTATAAAGAAGCGGGAGTCTTTTCCAAACTTAAGATTAGCAGGAAATATCTCCTACATAGACCACGAACAAGATCTAAGAGATGTTTTTAGACCTGATGGAACTCTTGAACAAACCTTTAAATATGGTGATAAAACCGAAATTGGATTAGAAGGAGCATCTGACTGGATCACAAACTTATCACTAACTTTTAATTCTGGTGATAAACATCCTTATGAAGTTACTCTCACAGGTAATTATGCGTCAGACCGAATTTTTGCCTTGGGAGCACCCAGAAATCAACAACAACCAGACGTTTTCTTTAATGGTGAAATTGTGGAAAAAGGTTTCGTTACGTTAGATTTAATCCTGAATAAACAAATCAATAATAACTGGAGTATAGGGCTTACTGCTAAAAACTTACTAAATCCAACAATAGAACGAACACAATTCATACAAGAAGTGGTTAGCGGAAACCAATTTGATAGTACTGTATTATCCTATTCTACAGGTGTAGAAACATCTTTAACTCTAAATTATAAATTTTAAACTTTAAATAAATTAAACAATGATGAAAACGTTAAGTAAATTATTAAGTCTTTTGATGATTACAGGGCTGTTTTTTGTGTCTTGTAGTGATGATGATGATACTCCTGGCAATGGTGGAGGAGGTTCTGATGCTACCATTTTAAATGGTCTTATTAATGCAAATCTTACTTTAGATGCAAATCTCGAATACAGAATTACCGGACCAGTAACTGTTGCATCTGGAGTAACACTAACTATTCCTGCTGGTACCGTAATTGTTTCTGATCCTGGTACCGAAAATTATTTGGCAGTATTAAAAGGAGCTGATATCGATATTCAAGGAACTGCAGGAAGCCCAGTAATTATGCGCTCAAATGGACAAGCAGGTGCTTGGGGTGGATTATTAATTTGTGGAGATGCTTTTACAACAGAAGGTACAGATGCGATAGCAGAAGTCGGTGGTCTTGTTTATGGAGGTACTAATGATACAGATAGTTCTGGTAATATTGATTATTTAATCATTCAAGATTCAGGTGCACAAATTACGACTGATGCACAATTTAATGGATTAACATTATATGCAGTAGGTTCAGGTACTACAATTGATCATGTAGCAATTATTAACGGTGAAGATGATGGTATTGAGTTTTTTGGAGGAACGGTTTCGGTATCTAACCTTTATCTTGAAAATAACCAAGATGATAATATAGACTGGACACAAGGTTGGAACGGAACTATTTCAACAGTTTATGTTTCTAACACTCTAGATCAATTCTCTACTATTATCGAGTCAGATTTAGAGAACAGAAACCCAACTATTAATAATCTAACTGCAATATCATCTTCAGGAGGTACGGCAATACAAGCAAAAAATAGCTCTGGAATGACTATCAACGGTTTAACATTAACCGGATTTGAGCTTTCTTTTGATTTAAGAGACGCGACGCCAGCTTCAAACTTACAAATTGATGGTGCTGATGCAGATCTTGCTGATGATGCTGTTTTCCAAAGCTCTCCAACAAACGCAAGTCTTTTTGCTTGGGTAACAAACGCACTAGAAAATTCAGAAACTGAGCTTGCTGCGAATATTACAAGTGATCTTACATTAAACGCATCTGTTGAATATACAATTAGCGGTCCGGTTTTAGTAAGTAATGGTGCTACGTTGACTATTCCTGCAGGTACTAAAATTGTTTCAGAATCTGGTACAGCAAACTATTTAGCAGTACTAAAAGGAGCTGATATCGTTATTGAAGGAACAATAGATAATCCAGTGATTATGGAGTCAAACGATGGCCAAGCCTGGGGTGGATTGCTTATTTGTGGTGACGCTACAACTACTGAAGGTGTAGATGCTATCGCAGAAGTAGGTGGACTTATTTATGGAGGTACTACTAATGACGACAATTCTGGTACCATAAACTACCTAGTCTTAAGAAATACTGGAGCACAAATCAATGCTGATTCGCAATTTAATGGTCTAACACTTTATGCAGTTGGTAGTGGAACAACGATTACAAACGTTGCTGTAATAGAAGGTTCTGATGATGGTGTTGAGTTCTTTGGAGGTACTGTTTCCGTAACTAATTTTTATGCTGAAAATCTAGAAGATGATGCCGTAGATTGGACTGAAGGATGGAATGGAACACTTACCAATGCGTTTGTTAATATAACAATAAATAATTTCTCTACTGCAATTGAAGCTGATGGTGTTAATAATAACCCTACGCTAAATAATTTTACTGCGGTATCAACTATGGGTGGAACTGGAATCCAACTTAAAGTTAATTCAGGTGCTACGATTAACGGACTTACATTAACCGGGTTTGATAATCAATTCGACTTTGTAGATAACGGTGCTGTTTCCAACGTACAAGCCGATGGTGCCAATGCTAATGAAGCTACTGTATATTCAAGTTCAACAACTGAGGCTTCTTCTTTTGTTTGGGCTACTGGTTTGCAATAAGAATTGATTAGCCACCAATTATACGATATGAAAACCCGCCAATTGGCGGGTTTTTATGCTCATTGCTTACGCATCTACAATCGTTCTAGACTGTTGATATTCGTTAAAGAAAGTAATATCGGTAAATTGGTATCGTATCATGAGTTTATCCAAAATTTCTTTTAGTAAAAACTTACCTTGTTGTACATGATCATCGATATTACGCTTTGCTGCATTAATAGCCGATTGCTCGGGTTTGGCATTACCAATTAACGGTTGAAATTCTGCAATGGTAGTTTTAATATCTTCGATCTCAGCAGTGGTCACCCCATATTCGGTCATTAATACCTTTTCTATAGCCCCAGCTTGTTTTACTAACGTTTTACCATAAACAACAATATCGGTTTCTTTTGTATTTTCTAATGCGGCTTTTGAAGTGATCATGATACTCTTTAAGGTCTCATTTTGAGTAATCGAAGCATGTGCAGACATAGCACCTGCCAGGGCAACCAACTTCTTTTCTAAAGCATTACGAATTAAGTTTTTATCCCGCGTCATCCCTTTGGTGGTTTTAGAAGCGTCTTCTCCCAGAATCTCAATACCGTCGATTTCGATATCCAATAGTTTTTTGGTTTCTGTAAACTTAGGATTCCCACTCCATGTCGTATTGTTGTGGTCAAACGTGTTTTGTACCGCTAAAAACATACGGTAATTCTTTAATTGATTTTTGTTCATTTATATTTACTTTTAATTATTATGTATTCTTATACCGTGCTCGCTAGTGTTTGCTATAACGCTCATAAATCATATCCGTACAGAAGACTTTGTCTGGCATCCAAAGAATACGTAACCTTATCTAGCGATCGACAAGGTGCATCTGGTCTCCCTCGAACCTCATCCAACGATCAACGAAGTGCATCTGGTAACTTATCAAACTTATTCAACGATCGACGAAATGCATTCAAGCATCTCTTGATCTTATCTGGGAATCGATGAATGGTATGCAAACACTTACCTATCTCATCCAGTTATTGGTGACGTGTATTCAAAGACCCAATGATCATATCCAGTCAACAACAAACTACATTTGATCTCCCTTACTTGTCTAATATTTCAAATTATATTGTCTAACTAATCTCTTTTGCAATAATAGTATATGTCAGTTTTATTTTTCGGGACTGGGAATTTTGAATTGTTAAATTTTTATTAAAAATAATTGCGAAAAGATAACCTCTTTCTTAGGATAGACATTTTTAAAGATATTGAACAGCTTAATGAAAAAGCTAAAAGTAAACTAACTCGGGACAAGCTCATGAGGTATTGGTTAGAAAGTGATTTTAATTTCGAAGCAAGCGGAGCATTTAAATCTCAATCATCGAGTAAATTATCCTTTCTAATGATACTATGATTTAGAACTTTAAAACCAAAACAAACCTGCTACAAATCAATATAACCAGTCTTATTTTTTATGCTCTTACTCATACCGCTATGAAGTTAAAAACTATAGCCACAAAAGAAGAAGAAGCCCCATTTATCCAAACGTTACCCAAAGGATTTTACATCATCAAAAATAGTACTGATACGTATAAAATCGTAAAAGATTAGTGCTACTATAATTTAATCGATAATTTTTTAATCCTTATAACGGAAATCAGGTATCCACTTGATTTCCGTTTTTTCTTTTATACCTCTTCCCAGTAGACCGCTCACAACCCACAAAGGGCTCCTCCCTTTAGACAAAGGGAGGTGGCTTAATACTTTTCCCTAGAAAAGTATTAAGACGGAGGGTTTGAAAAAGGCTAGAACATTGTTAGCCTGATTGAATAAAAAGCACTAAGATTAAACTTTGCGTGTTTTTGAACCCCTCTTTCTTGAGGTTTTCTGCGAAAACTTCAATTCATTCTCCCCTTAGCTAAAGGGGAGAGCTTTTTGTGGGTTTTTTAGTATGTTTGCGGCATGAAGAAGAAGCAAATACACACCAAAAAAGAATTACAAAACTACCGTAGGAAGCTTCGGAAAAACATGACCCCTGCAGAAGCTTTTTTATGGAAGCACCTGAAATCTAAACAGCTACAAGAAAGACGATTTCAGCGACAACATAGTATTGAGTATTACATCGTAGATTTTTATTGTGCTTCGGAAAAACTAATCATCGAATTAGACGGAGAAATACACAACCATCCTGAAGTTATTAAGAAAGATACAATACGTACCGCAAGATTGAATGCCTTAGGTTTTACCGTAATTCGATTTGAAAACAAAATGGTCTTTGATCACTTACCATCAGTTTTATCAGAAATACAGGATCATTTTAATACTTAAAAACTAGCACTCGTAAAAGATCCTCCCTTTAGCCAAAGTGAGGTGGCTTTATACTTTTCCCTAGAAAAGTATTAAGATGGAGGATTTGAAAAAGGCTCGAACATTGTTACCCTGATGAATCAAAAGATACTCAGCTTGAACTTTACATGTAGCAAACCCCTCTTTCTTGAAGTTTGCCTACAAATTTCATTGCATTCTCCCTTTTATGAATTGTAGAGCTTTAGATAGTAGTATACTCAAAAACACTCTAAGGCAAATCCTGCAAACTAAACCTTCACCGCTTTCCACCTCCCTTTTCTAAACCAGATAATCCCGATTACAGCAATCATAACTTCTGCAAAAGTAATTGCCAAGAGCACACCCAAAACTCCCCAATCAAAAATCAAGGCAGCAAAATAGGCAAATGGCAGTTGGAACACCCAGAAGCAAAAGAAATTAATTATTGTAGGGGTTTTGGTATCTCCTGCACCATTAAAAGACTGTATAATCACCATTCCATAGGCATAAAATACATATCCTGCAGCTATTATTCGCAAACTTAATGCTCCGTATTCTATTACCAAAGCCTCATGGCTAAAGATTTGTATAATCACTTCTGCAAATGCCAAATAAAATACGGATACCACAAGCATAAAATACGCGTTATATTTTCCGATTTTCCAGACAGATTTTTCTGCTCGGTCAGGTTTGGCCGCGCCAAGATTTTGCCCAACTAACGTCGCAGCTGCATTACTCATCCCCCAAGATGGCATTAGTGTAAACATTAATACTCTAATCGCGATGGTATATCCGGCCAATACTTCACTACCAAATTCTGCCATAATACGCATCAAAAACACCCAACTGGATGTTCCTATAATAAATTGCCCAATCCCACCTAGGGAGACCTTAACCAGATTAAGCATAACTGATGCTCTAAAAACGATATCCTTGAATCCTACTTTAATTGTACTCCAACCATAAAATAGGATCAGTAGTTGAAAAATCACAGCACTGCCTCTACCGATTGTAGTAGCAATCGCAGCTCCTTGTACTCCAAATGCCGGAATTGGTCCAAATCCGAATATAAACATGGGATCCAGAATGATATTTAACAAATTAGAGAATATCAATACCCGCATAGCTACTGAAGCATCTCCTGCCCCACGAAATACTGCATTAATCAAAAATAAGAGCATGATAGTTATATTACCACCTAGTAAAATTTGAGTATAGCCATATCCATCAGCAATTAGATCTGACTTAGCTCCCATAAGACCCAGAATTTCTTTTGGAAAAAGAATCCCAATTATACTTATTAGTATGGCTACAGCAATCCCTAGAAATATGGACTGTATTGCGGCTTGCGAAGCTCCAATGATATCATTTTCGCCCACTCTGCGGGCCACAATAGCAGTTACTCCCATACTTAATCCAATCGCTATTGCATATACCAGAGTAAGAACAGATTCTGTGAGCCCTACTGTAGCTATTGCATTTGCCCCAAGACTAGAGACATAATATGCGTCTACCAGAAAGAATATTGATTCCATCATCATCTCCAGCACCATAGGAACAGACAACATAAATATTGCTCTACGAATACTACCAGAAGTAAAGTCTTGTTCTGTGCCTGTAATTGCAATTTTGAAATAAGAATATAGACGAGAAAGCGCGTGTTTATTTTGAGCCATTATAGTAAAGAATTATAAAATTAGAAGAAAGAGTACCTAAAGAAAATCTTAGCTACTAAATTGGAAAGTTTCTGTGCGTACACGGATGTACATAATTCTTTTACAGCTTCATAATGAAACAAATATGCGGCATTATTTTTGAATTTCAAAATAATATTGACGATAATACACGTAATATAACTACGTAATAACCTTACATTCAATATTTAACACAAAAGGGACAGGTTTTCTGGTAGCATTATAATTAAAAATTGTATCTTTATTGCCCCAAAATAACAGTATATGAAAAAAATCTACTTATTATTTATATGTATTGGCTTAATTTGTTTTTCCTTTACTTCAGGAATGCAGGCGCAATCTAATACGGTTGAAAAACAAGCATCCAAAGATCTTAAGATCGAAGGATTGCGTATATTTCCTAATCCCGCTACTGGAGACATTTTATATATTACCTCTGATTTACAACGCACTAAAACGATAAAGATTTACACCGTTTTAGGGAAACAAGTGGTTTTCAAAGTACTAATTGGTAAAGAGCTCAATATTAGTAATTTAAATCCAGGAGTTTATGTGATTAAAATTACAGAAGAAGGTAGACAGGCCACCAGAAAGCTTATCATCGAATAAATACGATTTTTCAAAACCATGTCATTCTTTGAAATTTTTCAAATCTTCTTTGGTACATAATTAAATAACATCCTGTTTTTATACCTTTGTTCAACACATTTGTTGAATATACGCTATGCAAGCCGATACTATTTTTTCTATTCAAAACGAAACAGATTTTGAGCAGGCAGCATTACACGTTTTTAAACATCAATACATTAATAATAAAACCTACCAAAGGTTTTGTAATTTACTTGGTGTTACAAAATCTTCGGTAAACCGTATTGATAATATCCCTTACTTACCTATTGAGTTCTTTAAACAAGAAAAAATAGTAAGTACTCCTTCTCTTATTGATAAAATTTTTACCAGTAGCGGAACTACCGGTAGTATAACCAGTAAGCATTACATTAGTGATCTTAGTGTATACGAAAAAAGCTTTAGAAAAGGGTTTGAACATTTTTTTGGAGATAGCAGAGAATACATTATACTTGCATTACTCCCATCATACCTAGAAAGAGATGGATCTTCTTTGGTATATATGGTAGAGAAATTGATCAAAGACAGCAATCATTCAGAAAGCGGATTCTACCTCTATGAAACTGAAAAGCTTGTCAAAACACTTCAAAAAAACAGTACTGAAAATAAAAAAACACTACTTCTCGGGGTTTCTTTTGCCTTATTGGATCTTGTCGAAAATCATGATTTACAACTAAATGATAAAACCATTATCATGGAAACCGGTGGTATGAAAGGGAGAAGAAAAGAAATGATTCGCGAAGAGCTACATCAAATTCTTAAAGATGGATTTGGCGTTTCTCAAATACATAGCGAATATGGGATGACCGAATTATTATCACAAGCCTATTCAAAAGGTAATGGTATATTTTACTGTCCCCCATGGATGAGTATTTCGATTAGGAACCCAGAAGATCCGCTTACAGATATAGGGAACAACAAAACCGGAGGAGTTAATATAATCGATCTTGCAAATATCAATTCATGTTCCTTCATCGCTACTCAGGATCTTGGAAAAGTATACAAAGATGGAAGTTTTGAGATTTTGGGTAGGTTTGATCATAGTGATATTAGAGGGTGTAACTTAATGGCATTATAAATATGACTAAGAAAGAAGGAGCAGGTTGTTTTACATTTCCGGCAATCATATTAATTTCTATAGTATGTAGCGGCTTAATAAAAGCGTTCTTGCCTGTTTCAATATTTATTGCTTTTGCAATAGCGCTAGTTGTAATATCATTGTTGTTAGGGAAATTAAAAAACAATGATAACTCAAAATCTTCTTTGCGCTATGTGATTTATAGTGCATTCTTTCTGGTATCCCTAGTTGGGTTACGCTATCTAATTTCAGATCTATCTACACCCAAACTAGCCACAACACATACTATTTCAGAAAACATATATCGGCAAACCATTTTTGAAAAAGGAGATTCAATACAACTACTAAGTCAAAAGAGACGTTGGAATGATAACTACGGAAACTCTTATAAAGGAAATTTTTCGGTTCGCGAAACGGATTATCTTTCCTCTAAGAAGGAATATTTTAGTCGCGCAAAAAAGTATTACCGATTACCCTGGGGTGATCTTTATCAATACTTAGCCACATCTGATACCCCAAGACTGGATTTAATTCTTAAAAAACTTAAAGAAATAAAAACCAAGAATGCGCTTAATCAATATGAGTTTGCCGATATGATCGTAACTTTTATACAAGATATACCCTATTCTTTTGTTTTTCAGAAAGATTGTCAATCTGCAGATACATATGAAGATTCGATTCGAATTATATTAGAATCGTGTCCTGATTGCTGTATTGGTAATATTCCTCATGGCATACAAAATCCAGTAGGTTTTATGGGCAATCTAAAAGGTGATTGTGATACCCGAACGGTTATTATTTATACTATTCTTAGTCATTTTGGGTATGATGTAGCCATTCTTAATAGTGATTATTACAAACACTCTATTCTTGGGCTTAATATCCCTAGTAAGGGCACATACAAACTACATAAAGGAAAACGATATTATGTTTGGGAGACAACAAGTAAATATTATACTCTGGGCACATTACCCAATAATTTCAGTACTATAACACATTGGTATATTGTATTAACTAACACCTAAATTATGCAAACTAAGTTATTAACCCTTGCTTTTATAGAGATCATATTAGCAATTTTTGTTTCTGTATTGATCCTATTTATTTCGTTTAAAATCTTACAAAACGTATTTTTCAAGAATATTTCTTTACGAGAAAACAACATGGCATTCTCTGTTTTTGCTGCAGGAATTATGTTATCAATTGGAATTATTCTTGCCGAAATTATACCCTCCATAACCAATATGATTCGATTATCCTTGTCTGATGAAAATGAAATCACATTCGGTGAAATTATTCAATATTCAGGGTTGTATCTAGGTATTGGATTTGCTTTTGCAGTAGTGATCAACACTTCAGTTTTTTTACTGTTTTCGGCACTTACAAAAGGGGTTAATGAATTTGAAGATATTCAACAAAATAACATAGCAACGGCAATAATTGTTACTGCAACTTTACTATCAATTACTTTGATTGCCAAAGACAGCATTAGTCTACTAATCAGCGCATTGATTCCGTACCCCGAAACCACCAATTTTCTTCTATAAAAATAGAATGAACTTTAGTTAAAAATGCTATTGCTTATCAGATTTCGTATTAGTAGCAATCTTATAATTATGTTAAAGTTGTAATGATCACGAATTTTATACGTCTTAATTAATAGAATACAAGATGTATGAAAACAAAATTGACTGTAATATTATTTTTTTTGGTAGTTACGCTAAGTGCTCAGCAGCACGATTATAATACCAAGAAAAGTTTTATTGCTGAAGGATACGATGTAACAGCATACTTTAGCAATCGAGCAGTGAAGGGAAACTCTAAATTTATAGCTACGCATGATGGTGTAAAGTATAAATTTGCAAACCAGCAGAACTTAGAGAAGTTTAAAAGTAATCCCGAAAAATATATCCCTCAGTATGGTGGGTATTGTGCATATGCTGTGGCTGTGAATAGTGAAAAAGTGGATATTAATCCTAAGACTTTTGAGGTACGAGATGGTAAATTATACCTGTTTTATAATGCCTGGGGAATTAACACACTAGATAAATGGATAGAAGAAGATGCCCAAAAATTGCAAGCAGAAGCAGATGCGAATTGGCAAAAAATTAAAATAAAAAAATAATGCAGTTATATTAAACTGTATTGAATGCTAAGTTTTTTCAATAATTGATTGGTTAGTTGACAAAGCCTACTAAGAGTAACTTCTGGTAGGCTTTGTTTTTGTATCAATCTGTAGGCACCTTCATAAAACACGAAAACTCTTGTAAATATGAGGGTTTTGTTGTATATTTAAGTATAATAAAACCCCGA
>CANLYR010000022.1 GCA_947495425.1 uncultured Aquimarina sp. | reverse complement strand
CTGAAAATATTCATACTATAATTTTAATCTAAAATAAGACTTTTTTATCAATTATGGATAATTACGGATATTCAATATTTAATTCATTAAGTTTATAGTGCCATTAAAAAACTTTTAATCCTAAATTACATTAATATAATGATAAAATTGTTGTTGTTTTTTCAACAGTTCAGTGTTTGGTTCAAAATTCTACTAAACGAGCTTTTTAATAATTTAATTAGTTTGTTTTTCATTCTAGCTGTATATTTTTCGTTATGGCATTTTCCACAAACTATAGATTTACTATTGATCCTTAATCAAGCTGATGCTTTTTTATATGAAGTACCATTATATTTTTTTCTTTTAATAGCTTCAGCCTGTTTAATATGGAACGTTCCTAAGTATTTCTATTTTCATAATTATAAGGACATATCGTTTTTTAATTTCATTGGTTTTATACCCAACCAACATTATAAGTTTCAGGATATAGAAAAATCAGCTGGCTATTCATATAGAACAAGAATACATATGCGAAAAGTTGTGCCCAGAATTCTTGCATTATTATTGTTGATTATTTCTGCATTAAGCATTTTAAATGCGATGAAGTTATTCGAACTAGAAAATGCATACACTCGCATTTTAGACCCTACGAATACATTAATATTTAGTGTTTTTTCCTTACTTCTTTTATCTGAACCTCAGTTGTACAATACTATACAAGAAACAATTAACAAAATCCCCAGGATTGATGCACTTTTATTTTCTTTATCTTTCGGTTTGTTTATTTTTATGATTTCTTTAGGCGCTGTAAATACACAAACAGAAAAGGATTTAGGAAACCTTTTTCTTTCAAATATTTTATTGACATTACTTTTTTTTACCTTATCATTTAATAGCTATCGATTTTTAAAAAAATTAAGAAGACGCATATTTTATGGGACCATTATAATTGTGGGATTTCTTTTTTTATTTTCTTTTTTGGTTCTGAATTTTAACCCAGAGTGGGCTAGCCGAATTAATCCATTATCAGTTTTGATACTTTCATTATTAAGCTTATTCATGATAAGCTTTATACTTATCTTATTGGGTAAAAAATTGAAATTACCATTATTCTCAATTATTTTTATTTCGTGTTTGCTTTCTGCTCATTTCTTTTCTGAGAACTCTGATCATTATCACCTCGATTTAGAGCCTACAAAAATGACCAGACCAACGTTGGATACATATGTGTATAAATGGATCGAAAACAGACAAGATTTGATAAAAAATAAGAGCACTGATTTTCCTGTGATCCTAGTTTCGGCAGAAGGTGGTGGATCTAGGGCGGGTCTATGGTCTTTTTTAGTGCATAGTTATTTATATGAACAATCTAATGGAAAATATTTTACAGAAAACGTACTCTCATTTGCCGGAGCTTCTGGGGGTAGTGTTGGAAATGCAATGTTCTTTAGCGAGGCTCAAAATGCTTCCGCTACCATTGATACCTCCAGTTTTGAGTTTTCTCATCCTCATGAATATCCGTATTTAAAATATAAAGCAAGTGCTGTCTATAAAGAGAATTATTTGTCAATTGCTCTTTTGTCATTATTAGGTAGAGATTTGTTTAAAGAGATTACCGGTCTGTTTGGTTTTAAGAATAGAGGGCAATTATTAGAAGAACAATGGGATCATGCACACAAAAAATACTTCTCAAGAAAGGAGAATGACGCTGTTTTACAAAAAGAGTTTTTATCTTTTTATAGTCATGCAATTACTTCATCAGGAAAGATAACGGGTCAAAAAATTCCGCCATTACTTTTGATTAATACTACACACACGCAAACCGGAAATTATAATTTGATAAGCCCTGTTAGGTATTCTCATTTGGAGCAATTTGCCGGAATGAATGATTTTATAGATAATTTGCAGTCTAGCTATCCTAATATGTCTATTAGTCTATCGACCGCTATGAGGGTAAATGCAAGCTTTCCATACATTACACCAGTCGGTGAAGTAAGGAAAATTTCAAAATCAAACAATACATATTCTGATCAATATGCTGATGCTGGATATTATGATAATATTGGTGGTAGGGTTTCCAAAGGTATTGAAGAAGTTTTTAAACGAATAGTACGAGATTCTTTTCCATCACTACGAGATAAAATGAAGATCAAGCATTTGATTATCTCTAATGATGAAGATCGAAAAATAATAAAAACACAAACACAATTTGCTGCACCCTTAACAACACTACAAAATGTACGATATGGTCATACTCAAGAAATAATCCAAAGGCTAGGGGATTGCTGTGCAATTAAATTAACACCTACGCCCATAACTCTGCTTCCTTTCAAAAATATTGATGATCAAAACCCTTTGATCAAACCGGTTTTACCACTCGGAAGATATCTTTCTACGGTTGCAATACGCTCTATGGAAGCAAGATTGGACGAGGTTAGTAAAAAATTAGACTCAATTTTATTAATTAATTAAGACAAGTGTCGTTATTTTTTGTATTTTTGTCATAAAATAAGAAAGTATGGGCGCGGTATCTCCACTAGATTTTGATAGTTTTGAAAATAAGGGATTATTACGGTATCTCAATATAGATATACCCTTGCGTAATATGTATGATTTCATCGAGTTGTCAAGAAATGGCATAGATAAAAAAGCATTATTACATTTGGCCAAAACAATAGATTTTGACCTGAAAGAATTGGCTCATGTACTGCATATATCCGAGCGTACTATTCAGCGGTATGATTTAAACAAAAAATTAAGTACAGAAGCTAGTGCTAAAGCTCTTCAACTTGCCAAGCTGTATGCCAAAGGAGAGAGTATATTCGGAGATCTTAACCGTTTCAAAAACTGGATGGAGCACCCTAGCGTTGCCCTGGCCATGAAAAAACCTAAAGAATTATTAGATACTACCTTTGGCTTTCAACTTCTTAGTGAAGAATTGGTGCGTATAGAGCATGGAATTTTTGCATAATGCAAGTATACAGAATAGCGAAACAAAAATATATTAAAGACCTTACAGGAATCGGAGCAAAAACCGTTGGCGGAAGATGGAATCCAAAAGGAGTAGCTATGTTATATACCAGTACAACAGCTGCACTCTCAGCTCTTGAGGTTTTGGCACATCTGCCAGCAGCATATTTTCCTGATGATATGGCGATTGCATCCATAGAAATACCAGATAGTCTAATTATTAAAGTTGATGTAAAAGAATTACCCAATGATTGGAATAAAATCCCTGCACCTATAGAGGTTCAGAGTTTTTCGGTGCAATGGATAACCGATGAACAATATTTAGGACTTAAAGTGCCTAGTATTATTATTCCTAAAGAACAAAATCTATTGATTAACCCACAACATCCTAAATTTAATAAAGTAAAATTACTAGGTGTAGAACCTTTTTCCTTTGATACTAGATTACTAAAATAACACCTGCACTATTAAAAATAGTATATCAATTACCAATTTAATAAAGTGATTACCAATGTTTTTGTTGTTTTTTAGTTAAAAAATGATCTTTATTCTCGAAGCACTCTTCAATTTCTATAAATTGTATGCTTATTATTTGTAACGAATTCTCAATTTTTGCGTCGTATCCCTAATAACTAATCTTAATATAATAATAGAATGAATATAAAAATGAAAAATCTATATTTTTTAGCTGCATTTGTTCTTGCTTTTGTGAGTTGTAAAAATGAAACTAAGGAAGATAAAGATGTAGCTGAAGTAGAAAAAATACCTGGAATAGTACTTGAAAATATGGATACTAGTATTAGCCCTAAAGATGATTTCTACAATTATGTAAATGGTAATTGGATGAAAACAACTGAAATCCCCGAAGATAGAACTAGTTGGGGAGGCTTTGGTGTTTTGAGAAAGAAAACCGACGATGATGTACTTGACATTATTGAAGAAGCAAAATCTAGTGGAAAGTACGCTAGCGATACAGATCAACACAAAGCATTATTGATTTTTGAGTCTATAATGGATACTGTAGCCAGAGATAAAGCAGGAGTAACACCGCTGCAATCAGCATTAGATAAAATTGCTTCAATTAAGACAATCGAAGATTTGCAAACCGTACTTGCTACAGAATCAGCAATATCTTCACCATACGTTGGATTAGTTTCTTTTCCGGATTTAAGTAATAGTGAGATTAATGCTCCTTACATCGCTACCGCAGATTTAGGGTTGCCAGAACGCGACTACTATTTGGACCAAGATGAAAAATCAAAAGAAATTAGAGTGCAGTACGTTGATCATATCACTAGAATGCTTCAATTCTTAGGTGATTCTAAGGATCAGGCTAGCAAAGCTGCTGCCACTATTTTGGATATCGAAACCAAATTAGCAGAGCCAAGACTGGACAAAGTTCAAAGCCGTGATGTTCGCAATTTTAATAATCCAATGGCTGTTACAGAACTTTCAAAAATAACTCCGGCAATAAACTGGAATAAGTTAATGACAGAACTAGGGGTGAAGAAACAACTCGATACTGTAATTGTTATGCAGCCTAAGTACATGAAAGCGCTACAAGAAATATTAACAAATACAAACCTAGAAGATCTAAAAACCGTAATGCGCTGGTCGACATTAAATAATGCGACAAGCTCCCTTTCTACAGATATCGATAAAGCAAATTGGGATTTCTATAGTAAAACACTTAGAGGAGCAAAAAAACAGCGCCCCTTAGAAGAGCGTGCCTTGTCTAATGTAAACAGATCTGTAGGCGAAGCCATCGGGCAATTATATGTTGATGCTAAATTTCCGCCAGAAGCCAAAGCTAAAGCTGAAAAAATGATCGCAAATATCATTAAAGCGTATCAAAAAAGAATAGAAAAATTAGATTGGATGAACGACAGTACTAAAACTAGAGCAATAGAAAAACTTGATAAGTTTACAGTGAAAATTGGATATCCAGATACATGGGAAGATTATTCGGCATTAGAGGTCAAAGAAGGAAATTCTAATTTTGAGAATATGATTGCGGTAACAGAATGGTCGTTTAAGAAAAATATAGCGGAAATAGGTGAACCAGTAGACAAAACAGAGTGGGACATGTCTCCTCAAACCGTTGATGCTTATTTCAATCCATTATTTAATGAAATTGTATTCCCTGCAGCGATTCTGCAACCTCCTTTTTATAATTACATGGCAGACGATGCGGTTAATTATGGAGGTATAGGAGCGGTAATCGGTCATGAAATATCACATGCATTTGATGATTCTGGAGCACGTTTTGATGCTAATGGAAACTTATCTAACTGGTGGTCAGAAGATGATCTTCAGAAATTTACAGAAAGAGGAAATGCATTAGCAGAACAGTATAGCGCCATAGAAGTATTGGATAGTGTTTTTATCAACGGTAAGTTTACTCTTGGAGAAAATATCGGAGATTTAGGTGGGGTATTAGGTGCGTATGATGGATTACAAATGAATTTTGAAGAACATGGTAGACCAGAAGATATCGACGGATTTACTGCAGAACAACGATTTTTTATGTCTTGGGCTACGGTATGGAGAACAAAATCCAGAGAAGATGCTTTGAGAACCCAAATAAAAACAGATCCACATTCCCCAGGAGCTACAAGAGCAATTCAGCCATTACTAAATATTGAAGCTTTTTATACAGCATTCGATATTAAAGAAGGAGATACAATGTACCTTACACCAGAGAAAAGAGTACACATATGGTAATGAAGTAAAAAAGCATTGGTCAAAACTAACCCTGTTTATAAGCAGGGTTTTTTGTTTTTACTTGATAATCCTACATTAGGCAGACACAGCGAGTTTTGATTTTTGGTTATGTAAAGATTGATTACTTAATCTTCTTTTATCTCATTCATTAATAAAAAAGCCTTGTTTACATGCTCTTTTTCCAAAAATAGTGTGAAATAATTAGAGGTAGAAATGACTTCAAAAACAGGAATACCCTCATAAGCTAGTAATTTAAAAATATAAAAGTATAGTCCTATAGATTTAGAGTTGTCTTCGGGTAGCGCAATGGACATAGAAGAAAGATTATCAGCTACAGAAATACAAGTTTCACCTTTGAAATGCTTCTCTACAATATCTTTAAGAGAGGAAGTTACCAATATATTACTTTCCTGAAAATTACTAGAATAGGTAAAATATGCCTTAGCTTCATTTTTTACACTATGCAAAAGATTAGTCTGGCTGGTGAGAATGGTATTAGAGTTTAAGAAGGTATATTCGGTGATACCCGATCGTACTACAATATCTCCTAAGTTTCTTAAATTGTCAATGTATTTAATCCTTTTGGGATTATATCGGCGTAGCGCCATAACTATAGAACCTGATTTCACAGGTTTCCTCATTATTTTCTCTACTTGTGGGAGTAAATCTGTAGCCAGAGAGCTAAAATTTATAATATCTCGTGATAACGCATCTTCAAGAAAAGGTTGATGGCGAAGAATGTTGTGAACACAGTCTGTAATAGTTTTCATTGTTATATATTTAACATATTGTGCTAATTTACATATTTTATTTTAAAATATTTATTCTTTGTATGTTATTAATTAACTATGCAGTGTAATAATAATAGAATTTAGAATTGATGAAAATTTTAAAGTTTGGTGGGACTTCTGTAGGGTCGGTTGAAAATTTACATAGAGTTAGAGAAATACTTACAGCAGATCAGGAAGATAAAATAGTAGTATGCTCAGCGATGTCTGGAGTTACAGATCAGCTGTTACGACTAGTAGAAAACATTAAATATGGTGATGCGGAAGCAGTAACGCGAAATTTACATAAGTTAGAAAGTAAACATTATGATGTTATAGATCAGCTAATCGAAGAACAAGGCGTTAAGAACACACTCAAAGATGGGGTTTCTGCTATAATTACTGAGATGTTTGAAATTTCTAGCCAGGAATATTCTGAAACTGTCAATTCAAAAATTGTAACCTACGGAGAAACACTTTTGACCTATATTTTTTCAGGATTTTTGAATGCAATCAATATAACTAACGTGTTATTGGATGCTAAAGAATTTATGTATGTTGATGCTGTTGATAATCCAAACATTAATAAAGTTGCTAAAAAATTAACCAAAATACTGGAAGACAATATTCAATCTAAGATTTATATTACTCAGGGATTTGTTTGTAGAGACGAAGCGGGACAAATTAGTCATTTAAAGAGGGGGGGTAGTGATTATACGGCTACAATTATAGGTTCGGCTCTGGATGCGTCTGAAGTACAGATTTGGACTGATATTGATGGATTGCATAATAATGATCCACGATATGTAGATCAAACACATCCCATAGCACACTTAACGTATAATGAAGCTGCAGAGTTAGCCTATTTTGGGGCTAAAATTCTTCATCCACAAACCGTTTCACCAGTAGTAGGAAAGGATATTCCGGTACTATTGAAAAACACTTTTGATCCAGAAGCGCCTGGTACTGTTATCTCTAATAAGACATATAAAAAAGGGCTTAAAGCAATATCAGCAAAAGATGGGATTACGGCGATCAAGATAAAATCAAACAGAATGTTGATGGCTCATGGATATTTAAGGAGAATATTTGAGGTATTCGATAATTTTAATACCTCTATTGATATGATTACAACTTCAGAAATAGCGATATCACTAACCATTGATAATACAAGCAATCTGGATGAAATTGTAAAAGAAATACAAGGGTATGCAGAAGTTACCGTAGAACAAGAACACAGTATTATCTGTATTGTTGGCGAGTCTGTTATAAATGATAAAAACTCATATCGCCTTTTTGAAATACTAAACTACATTCCTGTTCGTATGGTTTCTTATGGCGGTAGTAATAATAACATATCTATTCTAGTAGATACCAAAGACAAGATACCTACACTACGATTCTTAAACGAAAAATTATTTCAAATTCAGGAGGGGGTAGTAGCGTAGTTATTTTTTGTATAGTTTTTACTGTAGAGTGTAGTTTGTCTTATGAATTAAGATGAGAAGTGCTTTACGCTATAATCGAGATCAGAATGCAGCAAGATTTAGCTCGAAATTTTAGTGTCCTTATTTTTAAACTACCTCTTGAGCTTGCCCCAAGCTTTATTTGCTTTCAAAGTAAAGATTTTCTAAAAAACTCACTCTCTTATCAAACTGAATTTGTCGAGGTTTTGATAGGTTTTTGACTTGACTAATTGGGTGGAGTTATTTAATACTTTACAGAAAACATCAATTTTTTTTGTTAAAATTTTACGTGCCATACAAAATTCTAGTTTCATTTTTTAAAACTAGAATATTCTACTTTTGCATTTATGCAAAAAAAACAGAAGTATGTTAATTAAAGTCTTTGGAAGTGCCGTTTTTGGTGTTGAAGCTACCACAATCACCGTAGAGGTAAATATTGCTACCGGAATAGGATACCATCTCGTAGGATTGCCAGATAATGCAATACGAGAGAGTAGCTATCGAATAGCAGCGGCTCTACAGAATAATGGATACAAGCTCCCAGGTAAAAAAATTACCATTAATATGGCTCCGGCTGATTTAAGGAAAGAAGGTTCGGCGTATGATCTCACCCTGGCTTTGGGAATTCTTTCTGCAAGTTCGCAAATTAAAGGGGACACTATTTCAGACTATTTAATTATGGGTGAGCTATCACTCGATGGTAATCTTCAGCCTATCAAAGGAGCATTACCAATAGCCATCAAGGCACGAGAGGAAGGTTTTAAAGGATTTATATTACCAAAGCAAAACGCCAAAGAAGCAGCAATAGTAGATAATCTTAAGGTGTACGGGGTAGAAAATATCAAAGAAGTAATTGATTTTTTTGATGATAAAGAAACATTACAAAGAACTGTTGTTGATACCAGAGAAGAATTTTATGCTGCGCTCGATAATCCAGAGTTTGATTTTGCCGATGTAAAAGGGCAGGAAAGCATAAAACGATGTATGGAAATCGCTGCTGCAGGCGGACACAATATTATACTGGTCGGCCCACCTGGTAGTGGTAAAACAATGATAAGCAAGCGATTGCCCAGTATTTTACCTCCAATGTCGTTGCAAGAAGCCCTAGAAACCACCAAGATACATAGCGTAGTCGGTCGAGTGAAAGAAAATGTTGGGTTAATGGCGCAACGCCCCTTTCGTAGTCCTCACCATACGATATCTAATGTTGCCTTGGTTGGTGGAGGAAGTTATCCACAACCAGGAGAAATCTCTTTATCACATAACGGAGTATTATTTCTAGATGAATTACCAGAATTTAAAAGGGAAGTGTTAGAAGTAATGCGGCAACCTCTTGAAGACAGGGAAGTTACCATATCCAGAGCCAAGTTTACTGTTACTTATCCTTCTAGCTTTATGTTGGTGGCGAGTATGAACCCCAGTCCAGGAGGCTATTTTAATGACCCAAATGCTCCGGTTACCTCTTCACCTGCCGAAATGCAACGCTATCTTAGTAAGATTTCTGGACCGCTGCTAGATCGAATTGATATTCATATTGAAGTAACACCGGTTCCATTTGATAAGCTTAGCGAAGAAAGGCGAGGGGAGTCGAGTGTAGAGATTAGAAAACGTGTAATCAAAGCAAGAGATATTCAAACGAAAAGATTTTCAGAGCTGTCAAGTATTCATTACAATGCGCAAATGAGTGTAAAACAAATACGAAAACATTGCGCACTGGACAAAGCTTCAAAAGAATTACTTAAAACGGCTATGGAGCAATTAAATCTCTCTGCACGAGCGTATGATCGAATACTCAAAGTATCCAGAACAATAGCAGATTTAGAAGGAGTAGAAAATATAGGAGGTAATCATATCTCAGAGGCGATTCAATACAGGAGTTTAGATCGAGATGGATGGTTGGGATAGGTAATTAATTTTGATAATATGTAGTGCTAAGAGTTTATAAACTATTCATATATCTTATTAACAATCCTATACTAATACCTCAAGAAATCAATATTTTTAGAAAACATAAATATCTTAATGAAAAAATGGTTTTCTAATATTGGTCCAGGTACATTAATTACAGCAGCATTTATAGGACCGGGCACTGTTACTATATGCACGTTGGCAGGAGTGCAGTTTGGGTTTACCTTACTGTGGGCATTAGCCCTGTCTATTGGTGCATGTATTTTTTTACAAGAAATGGCTGCCAGGCTAGGTATTGTAACTCAAAAAGGACTTAGCGAGGTGCTTACTTCTCAATTTGAGAACAAGATAGTACGATCAATTCTTATTGGCATAGTCATATCGGCAATTTTTATTGGTAACGCTGCGTACGAAGCTGGTAATATTAGTGGAGGTGTATTAGGCCTGTCCACTATTTTAGGAGCTCCAAACGTTAGCATTGGCGGTATTAGTTTTAATTATGCTAGTGTTTTAATCGGTGTAGTCGCTTTTACACTTTTATATATTGGTAATTATAAAGTTTTAGAACGTAGTTTGGTGGTTTTAGTATTAGGCATGAGTTTGGCTTTTATTATTACAGCTATCGTTACAAAACCTGATCTTTCTTTGATTGTTAAGGGATTTGTACCTGGTTTTGAATCAGAGAAATTATTTATGATTATAGGATTGATTGGCACTACAGTGGTGCCCTATAATGTATTCTTGCACGCCTCTTTAGTAAAAGAAAAATGGAAAACCCCAAACGAGTTACCCTTAGCTAGAAAAGATACCATTGTAGCGATTATAGCCGGAGGATTAATGTCTATGGCTATTGTAATCACAGGTGCAGCAATACAAGGGACCGAGGTGAGTAACGCTGCAGATTTAGCAAAAAGTTTGGAGCCGGTGTTTGGATCTGCTGCAAAATATGTGCTTTCAATTGGGCTTTTTGCTGCGGGGATCACTTCGGCAATTACCGCTCCATTAGCAGCTGCTTATGTGGTAAAGGGGTGTATGGGATGGAATGGAGGATTAAAAAGTGCAAGTTTTAGATTCGTTTGGATGTTCATTCTTTTTTTGGGAGTAGTATTCTCATCCCTGGACATAAAATCAATAGAAATTATTCAATTTGCACAAGTAGCAAACGGACTTTTATTACCAATAATAGCAGGGTTTCTTCTATGGGTAATGAATAGAGAACATCTTTTAGGAAAGTACACCAATTCATGGAAACAAAATGCAGTTGGGATTTTGATACTGGGGATAACACTTTTTCTTGGGCTTAGAAGTATTTGGAAGGTCTTTTTAAACTTGTAAGTAAAATATATGTGATTTGTAAGAAAATGAGAAGTATAATACTTAATGCAGATGTAGGCGAGGAAGCTGATTTCGATAAAGAGATCATGCCTTATATCTCATGGTGCAATATAGCTTGTGGGGCGCATGCAGGTAATGATCAAGTGATTAAGAAAACTATAGCCTTAGCGATGCATCATAATGTGAAAATAGGTGCGCATCCTTCATATCCTGATCGTGATAATTTTGGTAGAATTAGTGTAGATATCTCATATGAAGATTTGGTAAAAACAATTACTCATCAAATTCAAAAAGTAAAGGCTTATGCAGAAGAAGCGGGAACTCAGTTGCATCATGTAAAACCACATGGAGCACTTTATAATGATGCTGTAAAAAACAAAAAAATTGCTTCTGCCATTATTGAAGCAATAAAAAATATCGATAAAAGTTCATATGTAATTACATTACAAAAATCTGAGTTATCTAACCTATGTGGTGATGGAGTAGGTGTGAAATATGAAGCTTTTGCAGATCGTAATTATAATGACGATCTGACCCTAGTTTCTCGATCAGAAAATGGAGCAATAATCACAACTCCAAAAGAAGTTTTTGATCATGTTTTCAAAATGGTTTCTGATCGTGAAATTAAAACGCGAAGTGGAGCGGTGAAACCAGTTTTTTTTGACACGATTTGTATGCATGGTGATCATCCTAATGCAGTTGAAATTTTGAAATATCTTTGTGAAAAATTTTCTGATTTAGGCTTTGTTTTTTAAATTAAATTTATGAAGTTTGAACTACAATATAAACAATATTCAGAACGTACAATTCTGATCAATTGGCCTTCTCAAGTAGATGAAAAAATACTTGATGATCTACTTTCTTTTAAAAAAAACATAGAAACAAATCATGGTAAATCAATTGTTGAGGTAATTTCTTCATACAACTCATTACTAGTTTGTTATATATCAGCTATAGAGAATATCTATGATAGTGTTTTAGATTTAAAATCACTGTATGTAACACGTTCAAAGTCAGAAAGACTAGCGAATAGATTATGGAAGATTCCTGTTTGCTATGCTACTTCGATGGCTGCAGATTTACAACAATTTTCCATAGAAAAATCACTTACAATTGATCAGGTAATCGCACTACACTCAGCAACAATATATACAGTGTATTTTATAGGCTTTTTACCTGGTTTTTTGTATTTGGGAGGTCTTGATGATAAACTGTATTTACCAAGAAAAAGTACACCGACTTTGAAAGTTAAAAAAGGATCGGTTGCCATTGGTGGAAATCAAACAGGAATTTACCCAATAGATAGTCCGGGTGGGTGGCATGTTATTGGGAGCTGTCCCTTATCTTTTTTTGATCCAAAATTTGACACCCCTTGCTTTGCTAAACCAGGTGATAAGATTCAATTTTTATCGATTGATAAAAATAAATATAACGATATCGGTGCTAGGGTTTTAGAAGGTGCCTATGAATTAGAATCTATTCTTTTATGACTGGGGAAGTAACAATAATCGATCCAGGTTTTTTTTCTACAATACAAGACGAAGGACGTATTGGTTTTTCAAAATATGGAGTGCCAAGGAGTGGCGCAATGGATACAACTTCTTATCAATTTGCAAATTCACTATTAGGAAACACCCCAAATGTTGCTTGTATCGAATGGGTATTCAAGCCTCCCACTTTAGAGTTCAACGATACAGCACTAATTTGTATTACAGGTGGAGAAGTCGATATTTTTTTGAATGATCAAAAAGTAAAGATGTATCATCAAATTGCGGTTAAAAAAAATGATATAATCACTATGAGTTTTTGTAAGAAGGGAGTGTATGGATATGTAGGAATTAAAGATGGTTTTTTGTCATTAAAAGTATTGAGGAGCAGCTCTTTTCTTAATCCCGTTACACAAACATCATCATTAAAAAAGAACGATAAAATTGCTTTTAGTATAACGGATCATGTAGGTAAACAATTCTCCAGTCTTTCTGTAACATCATCTGTAGATGAATCTAAGGAGTTAAAAGTGTTTAAAGGTGTAGAGTTTGATAATTTATCCAAAGAGCAAAAATCTAATTTGTTTTCTTCTCAATTTACGATTTCGAAAACATTAAATCGTATGGCTATCCAATTAGAAGAGAAATTGCCTAATATATTACCGGTTATAATTACCTCACCCGTATTACCGGGTACAGTACAGCTAACACCATCTGGTAGTTTGATTGTATTGATGCGTGATTGTCAAACCACAGGCGGGTATCCTAGAGTACTTCAATTAAGTGAAGATGCTATAAATTGTATTGCACAGAAACGAACAGGAGAGAAATTTAGATTTAGATTAGCAGAGTAATCGTAAAGAATACACTGTAGCGCTATCTTTATTTGAATATCTAATTTTTATATGAACACTTATGTTATATCGGGCTTGAAATCAGAAAACGAAAAAGTGTAGGGGAAAAACCCCCTTAAGACCACAGGGGGAAAATCCCCTAGTGTTATTTTTTTTATTTTTTTTTATTTCTCAAATGATCAGTAGTTACTGAACTTGTATTACTGTTTTACCATAAAACAGCAAAGAATAAGGGGGTATAGATTTGCTGTAATGGTGCTTTATTAGATATATTAGCAAGCAATAAACTTAAAATAAATTTTGTCATGGCAAAAAAAGTACCAGAAAAATGTATTAGTGTAGAGGAAGCAAGAGAATTGCAGGATACTTGGTGTTGTACTAGAACTCCAGAAATTGATAAATGTATTGGTTTTCAAGACACCCGTGAGTTTTGGTGGAGTGTAGAAGAATTAGAAGAATACCTCAAATACGTAAAAAAGCAATCCAGAAAGCAAGGGATTGATAATCCTGGGATTAGGTTATATTTTGGAGCATATCCAAAAGAAAAATGTAAAATGGAAAAAGGGTACTCAACTGTGTTTCTATCACCAACTGGAGCACCTCCTGGTGGAATGGGGAAAGGTTTTGACAATGCGCCTAATAATTACAAAATTGCTGCTTATAATGGAGCAGGAGCAGGAGATCCTCCAAATAGTTATTAAAAATTGCTTGTTCATTCATTAACTAGTAATATGCTATTTAAAATCATTGTAAATCTCTTTGAAGTACTAGCAGCTTTAGTTGGAACTTTATACTTTAAACAATTAAAATACCGAGTAGAAGAATTAACTCGGTATTTTATATGGTTCTTATGGTTAACAGTTTTTGTAGAACTAGTATTTGGTTGGACGCCTTGGTTTATTAAAAATTTAGATTCCTTAACTTATTTAGAGGAATCTTTTTTAAGTAATAATCATTGGGCATATAATATTTACTTTATAGTTAGTTTTTTGTTTTATGTCTTCTATTTTAAGAATAATATTAAGTCAAAGAAAATGAACTTAATATTAAATTGGTTAATGGTTATTTATTTCATTGCCTCAATTAGCAGCTTAATTTTTACTAATGTTTATTTTATAGGCACTTCTCATGTTACCTATATTCTCGGGTCCATTTTAATTTTTCTAAGTGTAATGTTATATTTTTATGAAACTTTACAGAGCGATAAAATATTGTCTTTTCATAAATTTTTTCCATTCTATGTTGCTATAGGTTCAATGGTATTTCATTTGGTTGTAACTCCTTTATTTATTTATATCGAATATTATAAAATTGAAAACCCTGAATTTGTTCAGATACGTAGATTAATACTTTATAGTGCAAATATTTTTATGTATACTTGCTATACTGTTGGCTTTATTGTATGCTCGAAAAGGAACAAATCTTACTCATAGTTTACTTTACCGTTATTATTTTATTTTTTATAGTTTTCGGTATTGTTTTTTTTGTGGCTTTTCAAAGGCGAAAAAATAAATTATTGTTTGATAAGTTTAAAGCTGAACAACGTTTTGAGGATGAGATTTTTAAATCCAGGTTAGAGATACAAGAACAAGCCTTAAAAAATGTAAGCTGGGAGCTTCATGATAATATTGGACAACTATTGTCTACTGCGGTTATGCAGATCAATATTATGAGTACAGGTATAGAGACTAAATCTGCAGAATCACTACAGGATGTTCGTAAACTAGTTGGTGATAGCCTGCAAGAAATAAGAAATTTATCCAAAACATTAAATAACGAAGTCATCCATAATATTGGATTAGAGAAATCGATACGAGTAGAATTGGATAGATTCGAAAAACTTCGTTTTCTTAAAACAAAACTTTCTGTGATTGGTGAAGAAATAGATATCGATCCCAAAGATGAAATTATTCTATATCGTATTATTCAGGAATTCTTTTCTAATACGATAAAATATGCAGAAGCTTCTAATTTAGAAGTAGAATTAAAGTATACTTCAAATAGCTTAGATATAAAAATACAGGAGGATGGCGTAGGTTTCGACATGAAAACCGTACAAGAGAATTCTGGGTTATTAAATATGAAAAGTCGTGCAGCCATGGTTAAGGCGGGTTACGATTATAAAACTGCTCCTGGTAAAGGGGTAGTACTAACGATATCATATCCTTTACAACACAAAGCTTGATTTAAAACCACATCACATGAAAAAAAAGACCATTGTTATTGTAGATGATCATCTTTTGTTTGCTCAATCTCTAGAAAGCTTGATTTCTAAATTACAAGAGTATGAAGTGCTGGCAATCTTAAAAAACGGAAAAGAACTTACACAGTACTATCTGCATAAGAGAAAAAAGCCGGATTTAATCCTTCTGGATGTGAAAATGCCGGTTATGGATGGTGTGCAGGCAATGCAATGGCTTAAAGATAATCAGCCTGAGCAAAAAGTATTGGCCCTCACCATGGAGGATGATGAGGAAACCATTATCAAAATGCTTAGAGCCGGAGCAAAAGGATATCTGCTAAAAGATATCCATCCAGAGAATTTTGAGTTTGCGATGAAAATGGTGATCGAACAAGGATTTTATTATTCGGGAAAAGTAGAAATAGCCTTAAAACATTCTGAAGGGTTTGATCAAAGTATGAGCCTTCAGGAAAGTTTAACTGATAAAGAAAGAGTGTTTCTAAAATATGCATGTTCAGAACTCACGTACAAAGATATTGCAGGTGAACTGGGATTGAGCCCTAAAACGATTGAGAATTATAGAGAATCTGTTTTTAGAAAGCTCGAAGTAAACACCAGAGTTGGTTTGGTGATTTATTGCATAAAAAACAAGCTCTTTAAGATTTAGTGAAACCCTATATTGAAAATCCGCCTTAAGCGGTGAATTCAATATAGCTGGTTGAACAAATCCCGTTGCTTAACGGGATCTATAGCAATTGAGTGTAAAAGTTTTATGTATTGAAAATCCGCCTTATGCGGTGAATTCAATATAGTTGGTTGAACAGATCCCTACGAAAGGTATAGTTTAAAAGTCTTATAAAAGTTTTCTGAATATGAATTTTTTTATATCTTTATCAGCATAATATGAAAAAAAATAATATAAATATGAGCAGTGTCATTCGTATTCAGGTGATTATTTCATCTTGAGGGAGCTGCTACACTATTTTAAATAGATAAAAGTTCCTTTGCAATGTAAAGGAACTTTTTTTATACGCTAAATATGAAAATCATTAAAAGTATAGTAGTTATTGTCATTATTATCGTGATTGGTCCACCATAGTAGGGATGCTGATATGACCATAAATATATAGCTCCCTTCAACATCCGAAGGGAGTTTTTTTTGATTAAAAACGAATGTTTGATAAAAAATAATAAATAGTGATTGTAAATTCAAAAGGTGTAATTAACTGTAAATCAATAATTAATAAAGATAAAGGGTGTATTGGATGTTGTAAGGGTATTGAATAATATATAATGGTTTAGCCACAACAAAATAATTTTATACTGTGGTTTATTTATTAGGATGGTTATATCTTAAATAAATAGTTAAAATATTGAATAATTAATAAAAAATCACAAAAAGATAAGAATGAGCATTAATAAATATAGTAAACAAGTCACTCAAGACGATACACAACCAGCAGCCCAAGCAATGCTTCATGCTATTGGTTTGACAGATGAAGATTTTAAAAAACCATTAGTAGGTATAGCAAGCACAGGGTACGAAGGCAACCCATGCAACATGCATCTTAATGATCTTGCAAAATTGGTAAAGAAAGGTACCCTAGAAGAAGATGTTGTTGGACTAATCTTTAATACTATAGGTGTGAGTGACGGGATTTCTATGGGAACTCCCGGAATGCGCTTTTCACTTCCGTCTCGTGATGTGATTGCTGATTCTATGGAAACCGTAGTACAAGCGATGTCTTATGATGGTATGGTAACTGTTGTAGGGTGTGATAAAAACATGCCAGGTGCACTGATGGCAATGCTTAGATTAAATCGACCATCGATACTCGTTTACGGGGGTACTATAGCTTCGGGGAATCATCAAGGTAAAAAGCTGGATGTAGTTTCAGCCTTTGAGGCTTGGGGTGAGAAAGTCGCAGGTACTATAAATCAAAAAGAATATAAAAGTGTTATAGAAAAAGCCTGTCCGGGTGCAGGTGCATGCGGTGGGATGTATACGGCAAATACTATGGCTTCTGCAATAGAAGCATTGGGAATGTCATTGCCATATAATTCATCAAACCCTGCGATAAGTAATAACAAAGAAGAAGAAAGTATCGCTGCGGGTCGTGCGATGAGACTACTACTAGAAGAAGATATTAAACCAAAAGATATCGTAACCAAAAAATCATTAGAAAACGCAATACGTTTGGTTACCATACTTGGTGGTTCCACTAATGCCGTGTTGCATTTTTTGGCAATTGCCAGAGCGGCAGATGTAGCATTTACATTAGCAGATTTTCAAAGAATAAGTGACGAAACCCCATTCTTGGCAGATTTAAAACCAAGTGGGAAATATTTGATGGAAGATGTGCATGAAGTCGGTGGTATTCCTGCCGTATTAAAATATCTTTTGAAGAAAGGATTACTTCATGGGGATTGCTTAACCGTTACCGGAAAAACACTAGCCGAAAATTTATTAGAGGTTCCAGATCTTACTGAAGGGCAGGATGTCATTAAACCCTTAGAAGATCCAATAAAGCAAACCGGGCACTTAAGAATTATGTTTGGTAATCTGGCAGATGATGGATGTGTTGCAAAAATTACAGGGAAAGAGGGTCTTCGTTTTCAAGGAAAAGCGAAGGTTTTTGATGGTGAATATGCAGCTAATGATGGCATTAGAGATGGAAAAGTTGAAAAAGGCGATGTAGTCGTCATTCGATATGAAGGGCCAAAAGGAGGTCCGGGAATGCCAGAAATGCTAAAACCTACGGCTGCAATCATGGGTGCAGGTCTTGGTAAAGATGTAGCCTTGATTACCGATGGAAGATTTTCTGGAGGGACGCACGGTTTTGTCGTCGGCCATATCACTCCTGAAGCTCAAGAAGGTGGAGCGATTGCCTTGGTAAAAGATGGAGATACAATTACTATTGATGCAGAAACAAACTCAATTACGGTAGATATAAGTGCAGCAGAACTTGAAAAAAGGAAAGCTTCCTGGGTACAACCAGAGTTAAAGTTCAACAAAGGAGTATTGTATAAATATGCAAATACGGTATCGTCTGCATCACAAGGATGTGTAACCGATGAATTCTAATATCATTCCTGCGCAGGCAGGAATCTAAAATAAAAGCGCGTATGGAAACACAAACGCAAACCATAAAAAAAGAAGCTAAAGTGGCAACAGAACGAATGACGGGAGCAGAAGCAGTAATCCGATGTCTACTGGCCGAAGGGGTCGATTTGATATATGGGTATCCAGGAGGAGCAATTATGCCAGTTTATGACGAACTTTATAAATATCAAGATAAATTAAGTCATATCCTTACGAGGCATGAGCAAGGTGCAACACATGCTGCACAAGGGTATGCCAGAGCCAGTGGTAAGGTAGGAGTGGCTATTGCCACTTCTGGACCGGGAGCAACTAATTTTGTAACAGGAATAGCCGATGCGCAAATCGATTCTACACCTATGGTTTGTATCACAGGGCAAGTGGGGTCTCATTTGTTAGGCTCTGATGCTTTTCAAGAGACTGATATTATCGGGATTTCTACTCCTATAACCAAATGGAACCATCAGGTAACCAAAGCCGAAGATATTCCTGCGGTATTAGCAAAGGCTTTTTATATCGCCAAATCCGGACGTCCAGGACCTGTTTTAGTTGATATTACAAAAGATGCCCAATTTGGTGAATTGGATTTTGAATACGCAATATGTAAAGGCGTACGAAGCTATAAGCCTGTTCCAGAAACCGATCCAAAAAGTTTAGAAGAAGCCTCAAAATTGATCAACGAAGCAAAGAAGCCTATGATTGTCTTTGGACAAGGAGTGATCCTGGGCGAAGCAGAAAAAGAGCTTATATCTTTTATAGAAAAGTCAGGAATCCCATCGGCATGGACAATTTTGGGTCTCTCTGCGGTACCCACGGCACATCCGTTGAATGTCGGTATGGTTGGTATGCATGGTAATTATGGACCAAATAAGTTAACTAACGAGTGTGATTTGCTATTGGCAATAGGAATGCGATTTGATGATCGTGTAACTGGAAACCTCGAAACCTATGCAAAACAAGCCAAGATTGTTCATTTTGAAATTGACCCGGCAGAGATCGATAAAAATGTAAAGGCCGATGTTGCGGTAATGGGTAATGTAAAAAATACGTTGTCTCAATTACTGCCATTAATCGCTCCCAAAACCCACGATTTATGGTTACAAGAATTCAGAGATTATGATACCATAGAATATGATAAAGTAATAAAAGAAGAACTACATCCTAGTAAAGAAGCACTTTCTATGGGAGAAGTGCTTAGAGGAATCAACGAAGAAACTAAAGGTGACGCTATCATTGTCTCAGATGTAGGGCAACACCAAATGATCGCTTGTCGTTATGCAGAATTTACAAAATCCAAAAGTAATGTTACCTCTGGTGGTCTGGGTACAATGGGGTTTGCGCTACCTGCTGCTATTGGTGCAAAAATGGGAGCACCAGAACGAGAAGTGGTTGCAATAATTGGTGATGGCGGTTACCAAATGACAATCCAAGAATTAGGAACTATTTTTCAAACCAGAGTACCCGTAAAAATCGTGGTTCTAAATAACGATTTCTTAGGTATGGTAAGACAATGGCAACAATTGTTTTTTGACAAACGATATGCTTCTACAGAAATGGTCAATCCCGATTTTGTTACCATTGCGAAGGGTTATCATATTGAAGCTAAACGAGTAACCAAAAGAGAAGATCTACAAGGTGCTATTGCAGAAATGATCGCTTCAAAAGAACCTTACTTTTTAGAAGTATGTGTAGAGAAAGAAAATAATGTCTTCCCGATGATTCCTACCGGAGCATCTGTTTCAGATATAAGACTGAGTTAGTTATGAAGAAAGAAAATTTTACATTATCGGTATATACCGAAAATAACATAGGGTTGCTCAATAGAATATCAGCTATTTTCCTAAAGCGCCATATTAATTTGGATAGTATGACGGCTTCACAATCAGAGATCAAAAATGTTTTTCGATTTACTATAGCCGTAAAAGTAACCGAAGAACAAGTAAAAAAAATCGTTTTACAAATAGAAAAACAGATAGAAGTAATCAAAGCTTTTTATCACAAAGAAGAAGAGATTATCTATCAGGAAACTGCTTTGTTTAAAGTAGATTCAAAATTATTATTTGAGGAGCGTCAAATCCAAAATGTAATAAAAAACAGCAATGCAAATATTGTTACCGTAACTCCAGAGTTTTTTGTAATTGAAAAAACTGGAAGAAGAAGAGAAGTTGAGGCATTATATCACAAGTTAGAACCTTATGGATTAATGCAATTTGTACGTTCTGGTAGAATTGCTATAACTAAAGAAAAGATGGATATATCAACACTATTAGAAAATTTTACTGAAGAAACCGTGTAAGGGATAGTAGCGACATCCTTTTATTTCTGATCTCTGAGGTTCTCGAAGGGATCAGAAATAAAAGATACAGCGAATAGCCCGACCCGCCTCAGGCGGGATACACCATAAAAAAATAACGAAAATCAAAATTTAAATCAAATTTCCGAAAGGAACATACAACTAATTAAGAAGGAAATGGCAAATTATTTTAATACGCTATCATTAAGAGATCAATTAACACAATTGGGAAAATGCAGGTTCATGAATGCTGAAGAATTTTCGGCAGGAGTTGAGATGCTAAAAGGTAAAAGAATTGTTATTGTAGGATGTGGTGCTCAAGGCCTTAACCAAGGCCTTAACATGAGAGATTCGGGCTTAGATATTTCTTACACGTTACGTGAGGCTGCGATCAAAGAAAAGCGACAGTCCTATAAAAATGCAACTGATAACGGCTTTAAGGTTGGAACATATAAAGAGCTAGTACCCCATGCAGATGTCGTTATTAACCTTACACCAGATAAGCAACATACTCAGGTAGTAAATACTGTAATGCCTCTAATGAAAAAAGGCGCTACGTTATCATATTCTCATGGTTTTAACATTGTTGAAGAAGGAATGCAGGTACGCGAGGATCTTACGGTAATTATGGTAGCTCCAAAATGCCCGGGATCAGAGGTTCGAGAAGAATATAAAAGAGGATTTGGGGTGCCAACACTAATAGCAGTACATCCCGAAAATGACCCTCAAGGTCATGGTCATGATCAGGCAAAGGCTTATGCGGTTGCAACAGGAGGAGATAGAGCGGGAGTTTTAGAATCTTCATTTGTCGCTGAAGTAAAATCGGATCTCATGGGAGAGCAAACTATTCTTTGTGGTTTGTTGCAAACAGGATCTATTTTATGTTTTGATAAAATGATCGAAAAAGGGATTGATGCAGGATATGCTTCAAGGTTAATTCAATATGGATGGGAAACGATTACTGAGGGATTAAAATACGGAGGTATCACCAATATGATGGATCGATTATCTAATCCTTCCAAGTTAAAAGCCTTTGAATTATCAGAGGAGTTGAAAGATGTCATGCGACCGTTGTTTCACAAACACATGGATGATATCATTTCTGGACATTTTTCAAAAACTATGATGGAAGATTGGGCAAATGATGATAAAAATTTATTATCATGGAGAGCTGCTACGGGCGAAACCGCTTTTGAAAAAACTCCGGCAGGAACTACAGAAATCTCTGAGCAAGAATTTTATGATCATGGTGTTCTCATGGTGGCCATGGTAAGAGCTGGTGTTGAGTTGGCGTTTGAAGCGATGACTGATTCAGGAATAATCGAAGAATCAGCATATTATGAGTCATTACACGAAACTCCACTTATTGCAAATACAATAGCACGTAAAAAGTTATTTGAAATGAATCGTGTGATTTCTGATACAGCAGAATACGGTTGTTATCTATTTGATCATGCTTGTAAGCCACTATTGGCTGATTTTATGAAAAAAATAGATACTGATGTAATTGGTAAGGCTTATGATGAAGGCAAAAATAATAGTGTCGATAATGCTACACTAATTGAAGTGAATGACAAATTAAGAAACCACCCTATAGAGATTGTAGGAGCAAGACTTAGAGCTTCTATGACGGCAATGAAGCCTATAGTATAATAAAGTATTCCTGAATAAGTAGTATCAATTTTTTATGCTACTTATTTAGGATTTTATTTTTTGTTAGCCGGATCTGTCGAGGTTTGAGATGTGTATTGTGTGACCTTTGATAGATCCAGGCTGGCAAAAAATGATGATAAAAGTATGGGATTATGAGTATAGCAACAACAACATATTTTCCAGAATTGCAGGACATCGAGCATGCGGCTTCTGTAATAAGTGAGGTAGCTATGGTTACTCCTTTGATGAATAGTATTCGATATTCAAGAAGATATGATGCAAATATTCTATTGAAACGCGAAGATCTTCAGCGTGTTCGTTCTTACAAGATTAGAGGAGCTTTTAACAAAATAAGTTCGCTTACAAAAGACGAATTAGAAAGAGGAGTAGTTTGTGCCAGTGCAGGGAATCATGCCCAGGGTGTGGCTTTTGCTTGCCATCATCTAAAGATAATTGGCACGATTTACATGCCTTCGGTTACTCCCAAACAAAAAGTTGCTCAAACACAAATGTTTGGAGGCGATTATGTAAAGATTATTCTTGAAGGAGATACTTTTGATGATTCTTCAAAAGCGGCAATGCAGGCTTGTACTTCAGAGGGAAAGACATTTGTACATCCTTTTGAAGATCCAAAAACTATTGAAGGACAAGGAACAATAGGACTTGAGATATTTAACCAGGCAGATGTACCTATTGATTATGTTTTCGTAGCTGTGGGTGGAGGAGGATTAGCTTCAGGATTATCGGGTGCATTAAAAGCGCTTTCACCAAAAACAAAGATTATAGGAGTTGAGCCAGAAGGTGCTCCATCTATGTATACCTCTATTCAAAATAACAAAAACACTAAGATTTCGAAAATTGATAAGTTTATTGACGGTGCTGCTGTACAAAAAGTTGGAGATCTTAATTTCAAAATTTGTAACGCCTATTTATCAGATATGCTTACTGTACCAGAAGGGTTGGTATGTCAAACAATATTAGACTTATATAATAGAGACGCTATAGTCGTTGAACCCGCAGGAGCTTTAACGCTGGCGGCTTTAGAATTTTACAAAGATAAGATCAAGGGTAAAAATATAGTCTGTATCGTGAGTGGCAGTAATAATGATATTACTCGCACCGCAGAGATTAAGGAAAGAGCACTATTATATGCCGATTTGAAACATTATTTTATTGTTCGCTTTCCACAAAGAGCAGGAGCATTAAAGCAGTTTGTTGGCGAAGTATTAGGGCCAAATGATGACATTACTCATTTTGAATATTCTAAAAAATCAAGTAGAGAAAATGCCCCTGCAGTAGTGGGTATCGAATTAAAAGACAAAAAAGACCTCCAACCGCTTATCTCTAGAATGAAAGCGCTTAATTTTTTTGGTGATTATCTAAATGACAAGCCTGATTTATTTCAGTTTTTAGTATGACAATAAGTAGAACACGGTTCGAGATTTATTGATAATTTTCTTTATGTCTGTATATATAAAACTAACTACTAAGATTGCAAAAAGTAACAATGCTAAAAAAATCATTAAAAATTTGTTAATTAATGCTTTTTATCCTTATGTTTTTGCCTTTAAACGATAAAACTTAAATCTATTATGAAAAAATTATTACTTTTTGCTGCAGTTGCAGTGTTAGGATTTACAAGCGCAAACGCACAGGTTAGACTTGGTTTTGGTGTTGGTTATGCAATGCCTTCAGGAGATATTGCTGATTTTACTGATGGAGGTGTGGCTGCACATTTCGAATTAGGATATGCAGTAACCGAAGATATCGATGTATCTATCCTTTATCATGGAGAATTTTTAGCCGGTGGTGATGTAACTATTGCTGGACAAGAGACTTCTGCCTCTTACGGTGCTATAGCCTTAGGAAGTTTTATGCTTAATGGTCGTTACTATTTTACAAAAGAAGGATTTAGACCTTATGGTAGTCTTGGACTAGGTATGACGAGTGTAGGTTCTGTAGAAATTGAAAGTGATAATGATTCATTAGATGAAGCTGGAGCAGATAGCGAATCTAATTTCTCATTCCGTCCTGCATTAGGATTTAAGTACGGAGTGTTAAATATGAATGTTGCCTATTTAAGTGCGGGCAAGGTTGGTGATGCTTCTGTAGCAGATATTACTATTAATCTTGGTCTATTATTTTCTTTTGGAGGAAAATAAAATATACTCAAAATATAATATAGTACAAAGACGATCTTTTAGGTCGTCTTTTTTTATACATACATTTAGATGTACCTGTCAGATACTGTTTTTTGATTCCAAAGTATGCACGATATTATATTTCATGGATACAAATAAAGTTTTTCATGTACAGGATGTATTGAAGTGACACGTTCAACCTTCATATATCGTTCATATGCATGTCGCACTCCTAGCTCTGTGATGCGCTCACTCTTAACAAGAGATATCTCTTCCTTAATAATTATAGCTTTATTTTTTAAAATTTCCTCATCCAACGATTCAAAGGTTTCAAATTGATGTTGAGCGTTAACTTTTTTTAATTCATTAAATTCATGTATTTTATATGAGTCCAATTTTGAAGTACCTTCTTGTTGATAAAACTGACAAAAAACAGGACTAGATATACATATTCCTACTATAAATGTAATATAGCTTTTGATCATAATGACGATATATTGTATTAACAATAATTATAAAAGTACTGCCTGTATGATTACAGTTTTGGTAAGGGAATGTTAAAGTTAATGCCTTAAAATCGAAGTTTGACCCCCTTAAAACAGAGGTTAAAAAATCAATAGATTCTACGGTCGGTAGTATAATTACTTTAAAATATAGTTTGTGTATATGAGTTCAACTAAAATGTTATAGAACGACGAAAAATACTACAAAAATTAAGTTAACATATGCACTTTTAGTTTAACAATTTTATTTTTACTTACTATTTTATCTTGATCACTGACTTCAATTTTTGATAATTTCAAAAAAAAGCATGTTTTTCTATAGATAACATAAAATTTATAAAAAAATAAGGCTTAGGTTTATTTACCGACTTAATTTTATGTAATTTTACAAAATCTAGTTAACGAAAGGGGCATAAGCCGACGATTTAGAGTTACTATTATGAAAACAATAAAGAGAAAATATTCAGAAGTTAGTGTTCAATCTTTGAACAAGTTAGGTAAATTGATAATGCCTACTCGCTGTTTTCGTCGCCCCTTGGGGGTCTAATTAATTTTTTAAGTAGGTGCGTCCTACTTTCTTTCATCACATATTTCGTATTCTAGTTATTAAATAGCGTTTATGACCTAATGATTTTCTGCATTGTAGTATCGATAGGTTTTATTCCCTTAACGACTTGAAATGAAATCCTAAATTTAGTATCAATTTTTTACGAGTGTAGTTCATTTATGTAATGAACAATGATCAGGTATGTATTAATATTCTTAATTCGTGTATTAGTCAAACTAGTATCTGATTTTTTAAGTCATGATAGTATACAAATGAAACAGGTAAATATTTATATCGCTGATAATACACACCTAAACTATGCTGATGAGATATGTAGCGTAATATCCGATTCTGCAAAAGTAAGAGGAACGGGTATTGCCAAACGAACTCCAGCATATATAAAGACAAAAATAGAAAACGGAAATGCAATCATAGCGTTGTCTGGCAACCAATTTGCAGGCTTTTGTTATATAGAAGTTTGGGGGCATGAGCAGTACGTTGCACATTCTGGATTGATTGTGCATCCTGATTTTAGAAACCAGGGTCTTGCAAAAAAAATTAAAGAGTTTACATTTAATCATTCTTTAAAAAAATATCCAACCTCAAAAGTGTTTGGCATCACAACCGGATTAGCTGTGATGAAAATCAACTCTGATTTAGGGTATAAACCAGTCACTTTTTCTGAACTAACGGATGATCCAAAATTTTGGGCAGGTTGTCAAACCTGTACCAATTTTGATATCCTTACTTCTAAAGAACATAAAATGTGCCTTTGTACCGGGATGTTATATGATCCTAAAAAAAAGGTAGAGAAAAAGGGGAAATGGTTTAATAAAAGAGTACTAAAAAGATTAAAAAATATTAAGCAAACTATGCTTATAAGCAATAAACAATTATTATTATGGAAAAAGTAGTATTGGCATATAGTGGAGGTTTAGACACGTCATACTGTGTAAAATACCTTATACGCGAATTAAACCTCGAAGTACATACCATTTTGGTAAATACAGGAGGTTTCACTAAACAAGAACTCAAAGAAACAGAAAAAAGAGCCTATGAGCTAGGAAGTGCAGATCATATAAATAAGACGATATTAGATGATTTTTATAACAAGGCAATCAAATATTTAATATTCGGAAATGTCTTAAAGAATAATACGTACCCGCTTTCTGTAAGTGCAGAACGAATTTTTCAGGCCATAGAAGTTATTAATTACGCCAAAAAAGTAGGTGCAAAGTATATCGCTCATGGGAGCACAGGAGCTGGTAATGATCAGATTAGATTTGATGTAATTTTTCAAACACTCGCTCCCGAGATCGAGATTATTACTCCTATAAGAGATTTGAAACTTTCTAGACAAGAAGAAGTAGCATATCTCGAAAAACATAACGTACATTATAGTTGGGAAAAAGCACAGTATTCTATCAATAAGGGAATCTGGGGAACCAGCGTGGGAGGAAAAGAAACCTTAACATCCCACAGTGCTTTACCAGAAGAAGCTTATCCGAATCAACTTCAAAAAGAAAAAGAAGAAACAATCACATTACATTTTGAAAAAGGAGAATTAGTCGGTCTGGACGGAGTAAAAGATTCGCCTGTCAATACTATTCAGAAATTAGAAGAATTAGCTAGTGCCTTTGCGATAGGTAGAGATATTCATGTAGGCGATACCATTATTGGAATCAAAGGCAGAGTTGGATTTGAAGCTGCAGCGCCAATGGTGATTATCAAAGCACATCATCTGTTAGAAAAGCATGTGTTAACCAAATGGCAACAATACTGGAAAGAGCAGTTAGCGAATTGGTATGGAATGCTATTACACGAAGGGAATTACCTGGATCCCGTAATGAGGAATATTGAAGTGTTTATGGAGGACTCTCAGAAATCGGTCACAGGCGATGTGAAAGTGACATTGAAACCCTATCATTTTAGTGTAGAAGGAGTCGAATCTGATTTTGATATGATGAAATCTGATTTTGGACAATACGGAGAGATGAATAACTCATGGACATCAGACGACGCCAAGGGCTTTATTAAAATTTATGGTAATGCCAATAAGATATATCATAATGTAAATCCAAGTGAATCATGATACAAGTAGGAATTATAGGTGGGTCGGGATATACGGCCGGAGAACTGTTGCGGTTATTAGTGCATCACCCAGAAGTAACTCTAAATTTTGTGTATAGTACAACCAATGCAGGGAACTCAATTTATAAGCAACATCCTGATTTAATAGGGGAGTTAGCGCTCAAATTCACAGCTACCATTAATCCAAATGTAGATGTACTCTTTTTATGCCTGGGGCACGGGAGATCAAGATCATTTTTAGAAGCCAATACTTTTTCTTCAAGTACGAAAGTGATTGATTTGGGCAATGATTTTAGGTTACATAAAGATCAGAGTTTTTTACAAAGAGATTTTGTATATGGGTTACCAGAATTACAAAAAGAAAAGATTCAGTCTGCCAGTAATATTGCCAATCCAGGATGTTTTGCTACAGCTATCCAACTAGGATTATTGCCATTAGCTTCAGCTGGAAAACTCACAGATACAGTGCACATCAATGCCACAACGGGAAGTACAGGAGCAGGAGTACTCCCAGGCGGGACAACACATTTTAGTTGGAGAGATAATAATTTTTCAAGTTATAAAGTATTTACACATCAGCATTTGGGTGAGATAGAACAAAGCCTTGAACAATTACAAACTGATTTTGATGCTCCTGTCTTCTTCATTCCAAATAGAGGAAATTTCAGTAAAGGGATATATGCTACGATGTACACTAGCTATGATGGAGATGAAGAAGAAGCAAAAGCGCTCTACAAATCTTTTTATGCTGATGCAGCGTTTACTATAATTTCTGATGAAGAAATTTACTTAAAGCAAGTAACAAATACGAATAAATGTATTCTTCATATCAGTAAAAAAAATGGAATGCTACTAATTACTTCAATACTAGATAATTTAATAAAAGGGGCATCAGGACAGGCGATTCACAACATGAATCTAATGTTTGGACTAGAAGAAGAAACAGGGTTAGAATTAAAAGCAAATGCCTTTTGAAACTCCCTCTCTATTGAAGGAGAGGGTGGAAATAAAAACAAGATGAACAAAATAACAATCATAGGAGGAGGTAACTTAGGAAAGT
Organism: uncultured Aquimarina sp.; assembly: GCA_947495425.1. Classification (GTDB taxonomy): domain Bacteria; phylum Bacteroidota; class Bacteroidia; order Flavobacteriales; family Flavobacteriaceae; genus Aquimarina. The sequence continues at coordinate 36,377 of CANLYR010000022.1, read as the reverse complement.
CGATACTATCAGGATTAGCCAGTAGTGATTTGTTTGAAGCAGAACATATAACTGTGGTGGATAAATCAACCTATAACCTAAAAGAAGTCGAAGAAAAATTAGGAGTATCAACTTCGCAGGATATTACAACATCGATACAAAATGTAAAGTGGATAATTCTTTGTGTACAACCCAGACAATTAGATGTTGTGTTACATGAAATTAGAGATAGTGTTACTAGTGATCAGGTTTTAATTTCTACAGTTACGGGTACCTCAATTGCCGAAATTAACGATGTGGTTGCTAACAAAGTGGTACGCGTAATGCCCAATACTGGTGCTGCAAAAAAACTTTCGATGACTTGCATTGCTGCAAATGATGACGTAAAAGAAGAAGTATCAATAGTTAAAAAAATGTTTGATACTATTGGCGAAACCTTAGTGATCGAAGAACGTTTAATGCAAGCAGCTACAGTTCTTGGAGCCAGCGGAATAGCTTTCTTTTTAAGATTTTTGAGAGCAATGATACAAGGAGGCATTCAAATGGGATTTCATCCGCATGAAGCGCAAATCATTGCAGTGCAAACTGCCATAGGAGCAGCAACACTGGTTGCAGAAAACGGAGCCCATCCCGAACGCGAGATCGATAAAGTAACGACACCTCGTGGTTGCACAATTGAAGGATTAAATGAAATGGAACACAGAGGTCTGAGTTCCTCGGTAATCAAAGGAGTGATGGCTTCTTATGAAAAAATAAATACAATTAAATAGCTCCCTCTACCTCAGGGAGAGCCTGCCTTGCAGGCAGGGATTGGGGTCAGGGCTTTTTAGTCAGAATTTTAATTAAGAAAATATGAAACTATTCGACGTATACCCATTATATGATGTAGAACCTGTAAAGGCTTACGATTGCACTGTGGTAGATAAAAACGGAACGACATATCTTGATTTGTATGGAGGGCATGCTGTGATTTCAATTGGTCATACGCATCCACATTATATCAAAAGATTAAAAGAACAAGTAGACAACATAGGGTTTTATTCTAATGCGGTTCAAAACAATCTACAAGTACAATTAGCAGAGAAACTAGGCAAATTATCTGGTTATGACGACTATCAATTGTTTTTATGCAATTCTGGTGCCGAAGCTAATGAAAACGCTTTAAAATTGGCGTCTTTTCATACAGGGAAATCAAGAGTCATAGCATTTGAGAATGCTTTTCATGGTAGAACTTCTGCAGCAGTAGCTGCAACAGATAATCCAAAGATAAATGCACCACTAAATAACCAGCAAGACGTCACCTTTTTGCCGTTAAACCAGATTGAGTTTGTAAAAACTGAATTAGAAAAAGGTGACGTATGTGCTGTGATCATTGAGCCTATACAAGGTGTAGGAGGACTAGATGAAGGGATTACAACATTTTTTACTGAATTAGAAACTTTATGTAACAAGTTCGGTGCGGTTCTGATTTTGGATGAAGTGCAATCCGGATTTGGTAGAACAGGAAAATTTTTCGCACATCAATACCATGGGATTACTCCAGACATCATCTCGATAGCCAAAGGAATGGGCAATGGATTTCCTGTTGGTGGTATAATGATTGCTCCTCATATAAAACCATCTTACGGGTTATTAGGAACTACTTTTGGAGGAAATCACCTTGCTTGTGTTGCCACATTATCTGTGCTAGAAGTGATTGAAGCAGAAAACCTGATAGACAATGCCAAAAATATAGGTGAATATTTCGTTTCGCAGGCGATGAAGATACCAAGGGTAGATAAAATAAAAGGTAAAGGACTAATGTTAGGTTTGGAATTTGATTTTGAAGTTGGCGAACTGAGAAAAAAGATGATTTATGATCAACATATATTTACAGGCGGAGCAATGAATAAAAAAGTATTACGAATACTACCGCCACTCACTATTGGGAAAAAAGAGATAGATCGGTTTGTAAAAGCATTGCAAAGTGTATTGGTCGAACAAAAGGAGAGTGTATGAGCATGTTGCTAAATAAAAAATAAATATGAAAAACTATTTTTCTATACAGGATATTGATTCACTCTCGGATTGGGTATATGAAGCAATTGAAATGAAAAAAAATCCATTGTTGGATAAAACTTTGGGACAAGATAAGACGATAGGATTATTATTTTTTAATCCCAGTCTTAGAACACGTCTTAGTACCCAAAAAGCAGCTTTAAACCTTGGGATGAATGTAATCGTTATGAATTTTGCAGGAGAAGGTTGGTCACTTGAATATGGCGACGGAACCGTAATGGATCAGGGACATTCTGAGCATGTAAAGGAGGCAGCTCAAGTAGTATCTCAATATTGTGATGTATTAGCCATACGAGCTTTTGCAAAACTTGAAAACAGAGAAGAAGATTATAGCGAAAAAGTAGTAAAAAATTTTATAAGGTATGCTACTATTCCTGTCGTAAATATGGAGAGTGCTACAGGACATCCATTACAGGCATTAACAGATGCTATTACCATTGCTGAGCATAAAAAAACAGATAAACCTAAGGTTGTACTATCATGGGCACCACATCCAAAAGCTTTGCCCCAGGCTGTTGCGAATTCATTTGTAGAAATGATGCAACGCATGGATGCACATTTTGTAATTACCCATCCGGTAGGATTTGAGTTAGCCAACCAGATTACTAAAGAGGTGCCTATTGATTACAACCAGAAAAACGCATTCAGAGATGCAGATTTTATTTATGTAAAGAACTGGAGCGCATATCACGAGTATGGTAAAACATTACAGAATGATTTTACATGGAAAATTACAGAAGAAAAAATGAAGTTGACTAATGATGCAAAGTTTATGCATTGCTTACCAGTACGCAGAAATGTAGTTGTTGATGATGCTGTAATTGATAGCAAAAATTCGATAGTAATCGAGCAAGCAAATAACAGAACATATGCTGCGCAATTGGTGTTAAAAAAAATATTGAAGAATAAATAAATGTGCCCCTATGCTCTCTTCATTGAGGGAGAGGGTTGGGATTATGGTGTAAGGATTACAAAATGAAAAAACAAAAACTTTTAGTAGCCAAAATTGGTGGGAATATTATAGAAAATCAAGAATCCCTAACATCTTTTTTAGAAGATTTTTCTAAGATTGAAGGACCCAAAATTCTGGTTCATGGTGGAGGTAAATCTGCAACACAACTCGCAGATAAATTAGAGGTAAAAACTGAAATGATTGATGGACGTAGAATTACATCTGCAGAGAATCTTAATATAGTTGTAATGACCTATGCCGGATTATTGAATAAAACAATAGTTTCTGGATTACAAAAACAACAATGTAATGCATTAGGATTAACAGGAGCAGATGGTAATGTGATTCTTGCCGAAAAAAGACCGGTTCAATTTGTTGACTATGGTTTTGTTGGTGATGTTGTAAAGGTGAATCATATTGTTATACAGTCTTTTTTGGATCAAGGTATAACTCCCGTATTTTGTGCGGTTACTCACGATGCAACTGGGCAGCTATTAAACACAAATGCAGATACAATTGCATCTGAAATTGCTTCTGCTATGAGCGTAGATTATGAGGTGTCGCTGTTTTATTGTTTTGAACTAAAAGGGGTTTTAGAAAATATTGAAGACAAAGAATCAGTAATCGAACACATAGACTTCGCAAAGTATACAAAATTGATAGATGCAGGAGTACTTGCAAATGGGATGCTGCCAAAGCTTCAAAATTGTTTTGATGCATTACAGAAAAACGTAAGTAAAGTACATATTGCAAATGCAGATTTTATTAAAGATAATACGATCAAACACACGACTTTGAGTCTATAAAATAATGATACAAAAACTAACAAAACAAGCGATCAGTCTCTTGCATACACTAATTGAGACACCATCTTTTTCATCCGAAGAAGAACATACCGCACAATTAATCGAAAATTGGTTTATTGAGCATGATATTCCTTTCGAGAGAGCGGATAACAACGTATGGGCATACAATAAATATTTTGATGATAGTAAACCTACAGTTTTATTAAACTCACATCATGATACGGTAAAACCCAATGGAAATTATACAAATGACCCATTTAAGGCTTTTGTAGAAGATGGTAAATTATTTGGATTGGGTAGTAATGATGCTGGAGGATGTTTAGTCTCATTAATAGCCACCTTCACTTATTTTTATAGTAAAGAAGACCTGAACTACAATTTGGTCATTGTTGCTTCTGCAGAAGAAGAGAGTAGTGGAGTCCTGGGGTTAAATAGTGTTTTAAAACATTTAAAGAATGTGGATTTTGCCATTGTAGGAGAACCCACGTTGATGCAATTGGCTATAGCCGAAAAAGGGTTATTGGTATTAGACGTATCTATACAAGGAACAGCAAGCCATGCCGCACATCCAAATGATGATAATTCAATTTATAATGCCCTGGAAGTGATCCAATGGTTTGAGAAGTTTGAGTTTGAAAAAGAATCAGATACGCTAGGAAAAGTAAAAATGACAGTAACACAGATTAATGCAGGAAACCAACATAATGTAGTGCCGTCTCACTGTGATTTGGTGGTTGATGTTAGAGTAAACGATCACTATAAAAACGTGGAAGTGTTGGAAATTATAAAACAGGTGATGCCTGATAATGTCAAAGTCAAACCCAGATCTTTACATTTAGGATCTTCGTCTATTCCTCGAGATCATGATATCGTAAAATCAGGAATCAAATTAGGCAGAACAACCTATGGATCTCCAACATTGTCTGATCAGTCAGTACTAAGTTGTCCATCGTTAAAATTAGGGCCTGGTGATTCTACAAGATCACATTCTGCAAACGAATTTATTTATGTAGACGAGATTAAAGAAGGAATAGCACTTTACATAAAAATTTTAGAAGGAATAATGGCTCCCTAATCTTTACAAGGAGACTAAATGATGTAAATAAAAAAGACTAAAAATAATTGAGAAAATGTATTGTAATGGAGAAGGAAAATATCAATAGAGAAAAAGAAACTACCACTTTGGGAGTTGGGGGCCATAAACTCTGGGATAAAGGATTACCAACAGATCAAAAGATAGATATATTTACCGTAGGTAATGACAGACAATTAGATTTGGTACTAGCCAAATACGATATCAAGGCCACCTTGGCACATGCCAAAATGTTACATAAAATCAAGCTGCTTTCTGATCAAGATATTTCAGATATCGAAAAAGAACTAAATAATTTAGCAGTAGCCATTGAAGAAGGTTCTTTTGTAATTGAAGATCAATTTGAAGATGTACATTCTAAAATTGAATTTGAACTCACCAAAAGGATAGGAGATGCCGGTAAGCGAATACATACGGCCAGATCAAGAAATGATCAGGTTTTGGTAGCCATGCATTTGTATTTAAAAGACGAATTATTACAGATTAAATCTCTGGTAAAAGAGTTATCTCAAAACCTGTTAACTTCCGCAGAAAAACACAAAGATGTTTTGCTCCCTGGGTATACGCATTTACAAATTGCTATGCCTTCCTCGTTTGGGTTATGGTTTTCTGCGTATGCCGAGAGTTTTGTTGATGATTTGTATTTTGTAAATGCAGCAATTAAAGTTGTAGATCAAAATCCACTAGGTAGTGCAGCAGGATATGGGAGCTCATTTCCTATAGATAGAGAATTCACAACCCGAGAATTAGGTTTTGAAACGTTGAAATATAATGTGGTAGCCGCCCAAATGAGTAGAGGTAAATCTGAAAAATCTGCAGCTTTTGCAATGAGTAGCGTGGCAGGAACACTCTCGAAGCTTGCTATGGATGTCTGTCTGTATATGAGTCAGAATTTTAACTTCATGAGTATTCCATCAGAATTGACTACTGGATCAAGCATTATGCCTCATAAAAAGAATCCCGACGTATTCGAATTAATTCGTGGAAAATGTAATAAAATTCAAGCGTTACCCTACGAATTGAGCCTGTTAACCAATAATTTACCAAGTGGATATCATCGAGATTTACAATTGTTAAAAGAAGGAATTATACCTGCAATTCAGGATATGAAGGCATCATTAGAAATGGCAATATATGCATTTGAGCAGGTCAAAGTAAACAAAGATATCCTCAACGATGATAAATATGATTATTTGTTTAGTGTTGATACATTAAATGAATTGGTGATGCAGGGCATGTCGTTTAGAGATGCTTATGTTAAAATCGGATTAGATATTGAAAACGGAAAGTACAAACCAGAAAAAAACACAAAACATAGCCATATAGGAAGTATAAATAATCTATGTCTTAACAATATTGAAGCAAAGCTGAAACAAGTTTAATGAGACTCTATTTTCAAAACCCAAAGCGCATTGAAAATGGCTAGTTGAATTAAATCCTGAACGTGTTTCGGGATCAGCCGATCATAAAAATTTTGATTTTCAAAATAGTAGGGAAAGCTGAAGCAAGTTTAATTGAGTGTAAGTTGAGTTAGTTTAATTTTTTGGCTTCAGCCTAGACCCCTGACGGAGTAGTTAACCATCGGGGGTTGCTTTTTTAGTGTAGATGATAATAAAATAAATCCTTACATTGTAATAAAAGCATCAATACAATGAAAATTACCTGTTTTGGCGAAGTACTTTGGGATATATTTCCTGAACATAAAAAAATAGGAGGCGCACCACTCAATGTCGCTTTACGATTGCATTCAATGGGAATAGATTCATCAATCATAACCAGAATAGGTGATGATGATCTTGGTCATGGTATACTGAATTATGTAAAGAAACATGGCATGCCTGTGGATACTTTTCAGAAAGATGATGCATACAAAACAGGAGAAGTTATAGTTACACTTGATGACGAAAATACGGCAACATATGAGATTAGTCATCCTGTAGCCTGGGATTTTATTGAGTATTCTGAAGTTTTAAGCCAAGAAGTAGTACAATCTGATGCCATCATTTTTGGAAGCTTGGCCAGTAGAAATAAAGTTTCACGCAATACATTACTTCAGTTCATAGAGAAGGCAAAGTTTAAAATTTTAGATGCTAATCTGAGACCACCGCATTATGATGCAAAATTGCTTTTGGAATTAATGAAAAAAGCAGATTTTATAAAGTTAAATGACGAAGAATTAGATATAGTTTGTGCACTTTTCAAAATTAATGAAAATACCCTTGAAGATCAGATAAAAACGATATCAGCTTATACCGATACGGATCAAATATGCATTACTAAAGGAGGAAAAGGAGCAACACTGTGGTATCAAGATGCGTTGTATAACAATACGGGTTATAAAGTGGAAGTCATTGATACCGTTGGAGCTGGAGATTCTTTTCTGGCGACATTAATTTCAGGATTACTTCAAGGAGAAAAACCACAACAAACAATTGATAACGCTTGTGCAATAGGGGCTATGGTGGCTGGTAGTAAGGGGGCTAATCCTGTTTTTTTAAAAGAAGAACTCGATATCTTTATTTCAAATCAGACATAATACCAACGCAATCATCTTATAAGATATGAAAGCAAAAAAAATCAATCGTAGAGAAGCAGTGAAAAACATGTCGTTAAGCATAGGTGCTATGGGCATAACAGGTACCCTAACGGGACAATTTTCGAATGCAGATCCAGATAATGCGCCACACATACAAACTGGTCTAAAAGGAAATATAAACCATGCTGCTTGTCGATGGTGCTATCAAAATATTCCTTTACTTGAGTTTGCCACAAAAGGTAAAGAAATTGGTCTCAAAGCAATTGATTTGCTGAAACCTGATGAGTGGAAAATAGTTATGGATGCAGGGCTAAAATGCTCACTGGCTACCGACACTTTTGCTAGCATTACTGATGGATTTAATGATGTAAGAAACCATGATAAACTACAAAAACAATACCTCGAACTTATTTCTAAAGCTTCGAATGCAGGAATACAACAGGTTATTGTCTTTTCGGGTAATCGTAATGGCATTTCTGATAACGCCGGATGGGAACATTGTGCTCAAGGCTTGGATGTGTTAGTAAAACATGCCGAGAAAAATAATGTTACTTTGGTCATGGAGCTGCTCAATAGTAAGGTCGATCATAGGGATTATCAATGTGATCATACCCCTTGGGGTGTAAAACTAGTTGATAAAATTGGGTCTGCAAATTTTAAATTACTTTATGACATCTATCATATGCAAATCATGGAGGGTGACATTATTGCAACGATTACAAAGTATAATGAGTATATTGCTCACTATCATACAGGAGGTGTTCCTGGAAGAAATGAAATTAACATTACACAAGAACTTAATTATCCGGCGATATTAAAAACTATTCTAGATACTGGTTTTGATGGATACGTTGCTCAAGAATTTATTCCTACTTATGATGATCCACTAAAAGCGCTACAAGAAGGGATTACCATTTGTGATGTGTAAAAATTATGAAATCAAGGCCTTCAAATCATCAATAACATGCAAGCCGTGCCTTAGCTGAGCATAAAGAATAAACAAAATTATAGTTGCAATTACAAATCCAAGAAATATACCATTCTTGCGACTTGATAATTTTCTAGACGTTCTAATGTATACCTTTGATAACTTTTTAGCATAATTAGTTACTAAAGCAAATGCAGGTGCGAAAATTAGTATTACAACCAGCATATCAATTAATACCAAGATATATCCTTGTTGATTGATATGTTTTTTTACATAATTAAGAATGAATCCATTTATCAAAGCGGCAGTTAATACAGCAACTATATAGATGGCATATTTAGTAGAATGTCTTTTACTCATGAAGGCTATTTTGTTATTTTGGAATTGAAATCTAATAAAAAAATATGATTTATCACATACAAATTGTGTTTGTGGTTTATTAAACGCTAGGTTTTTTTGGTTAATAAAGGTTATACTAAAGCTTAGCAAATTACTTCCTGTTCTATATATTAAGCGAGCAGGCTATACTATCGTAATATTTTACAATTTATAAGGAAACCTCAATATTTTAAGACTTTTTTTTTATTTAATTTGAATAATTTTAGGTTTAATTAACAAGTTTAACGCTAATTTGATATATTTATGCTAAATTATTATACATGAATATTGATGCATGCCCCAATTGTGGCTCAGGGAAGTATACGAAGAGTGGAGTTGTTAATAATAGACAGCGTTATAAGTGTAAATCCTGCAATTACTTTTTCTCTGTAAATAAAATAGGAAAGAAGATTAATGACTATTATGTTAACAAAGCATTACAGCTGTATTTAGAAGGATTAACCTATAGAGAGATAGAACGTATTTTAGGCATTTCTCATGTGAGTATAATGAACTGGGTAAAAAAATATAACATCAAAAGACCATACAATGCTAATTATCATCCAACCTATAAAATATTAAACGCTTCAGAGTTATCTGGTTACTTTCAGGATGTACATAATTTATCAGGAGCTGGTGTTGTAGTTACTGAGCTTGGAGACAAGTTTATGCTAATCAAATGGGAGCGTTTTAAAGATTAGATATATTAAATTAACAAAAAAGCATATTATTTTTTTGTTAACTCATAGTTTTTAAGAGATTCGTTGTACACACACAATCAGTTTAATATAAATCTAATCTTTAAAACTTTATGAAAAAACAATTCATGCTATTGTTTAGTTTAGTAATTTTTACTTTACAATTTACGTATTCACAGGGGTCTCCTGATTATGAAGGAGGGATCAAAGTGAAACTTAATGAAGATGGTTCCAAATATTTTAGAATTATCTCCTGGGGCCAATTTTGGGCACAATATCAAGATGATGTTCCAGATGACGTTAGTAGTACCGATTTCAGTATTCGTAGAGCGCGTATTTTAAGCTATTCTCAAATCAATAAAGATTTTTTAATCCTTACTCATTTTGGACTCAATAGCTTAAACGCTGATAACCAAAGCCCTGTAGGAACTGGTGATCGTTCTCAACTATTCTTTCATGATTTTTGGCTACAGTATAGCTTGGGAGAAAAGCATGCTGTAGGGGGAGGATTGCATTATTGGAATGGGATCTCTCGTCTTAATAACCAAAGTACTCTCAATCTTTTGACCTTAGATAATAATAGGCAATCTTGGGCAACCATAGGGCTGTCTGACCAGTTCGCAAGACATATTGGTGTTTATTTCAAAGGTTCTTTTGGGAAATTACAATATCGGGTATCTGTTAACGAATCAGGTACTAATACGTTGGACAATTTAGATATTACTGATGCTTTAAATTTTGGTCAATCTTTTTATAACGGTAGAGAAGTGTTAGGCTCTAAAGATGCCGGAAAGAATTTTGCGGGATATTTTGATTACAATTTTTTGGATCAGGAATCTAATTTTTTACCGTATAAAGTAGGTACGTATTTAGGAGGCAAAAAAGTATTTAATGTAGGAGCAGGATTCTTTTATCACCCTGATGGTAGTACATTCATAAATAATGATGGTACTGTAGAAGGACAGGATGTTGCAATTTTTGCAGTTGATGCTTTTTATGATGCACCACTAGGAGAGAATGGCTCTGCGATTACTGCGTATGCTACATACCAAAATAATGATTATGGAGAAGATTTTACGTTGGGAACAACATATGAAACCGGCGCTATGATCTACGGTCATGTTGGGTATGTAATTCCCAGTGAAAATAAAGAGATTCGATTTCAGCCGTATACTTCATTCAATAATAGAACTATAGATGCAATTGACGATAATGCCAATACCTTTGGTATTGGTGTGAATGCATTCTTCAGCGGGCATCATTCAAAATTAACTTTAGAGTATCTTAATACTACCTACGGTGACAATGATTCTCAAAGTACAGTAACACTTCAAGCAATGATCTATTTATAAAATTCAATATTATGACAGATAAACAAAAAGCAGTAGCCTATTGGAAAGAAAACCTCAGATATCTGGTAATTCTATTAACGATATGGTTTTTGGTTTCTTATGGTGCAGGTATACTATTCAAAGATGCACTAAACAGTATTAGACTAGGAGGGTTTAAACTAGGATTCTGGTTTGCACAACAAGGTTCGATATACGTTTTTGTAATCCTCATCTTCGTATATGTCCGATTGATGAATAAACTAGATAAAAAATATGGTTACAATGAGTAATCTTAACACTAACCAAAAAAATATAGTATTATGAGCGTTCAAGTATGGACATGGATTTTAGTAGGAGTTACTTTTGCTCTTTATTTCGGGATAGCCATTTGGGCAAGAGCCGGATCAACAAAAGAATTTTATGTAGCCGGAGGAGGCGTTTCTCCATTGGCTAACGGTATGGCAACAGCTGCCGACTGGATGAGTGCAGCATCATTTATCTCGATGGCGGGGATCATCTCCTTTAGCGGGTATGATGGTTCGGTGTATCTGATGGGCTGGACCGGTGGATACGTGCTGCTAGCCTTACTATTAGCACCCTATCTCAGAAAGTTTGGAAAATTTACGGTACCCGATTTTATTGGAGATCGATATTACTCCAACACAGCAAGAACCGTAGCCGTAATCTGCGCACTTATTGTTTCCTTTACTTATGTTGCGGGTCAGATGCGAGGTGTGGGAATTGTGTTTTCACAGTTTTTGCAGGTAGATATTAATTTGGGTGTGGTTATAGGTATGGCTGTCGTATTAGTTTTTGCATTTCTGGGTGGGATGAAAGGAATTACCTATACACAGGTAGCACAATATTGCGTATTAATATTTGCATTTATGGTGCCCGCATTCTTTATTTCTATGCAAATGACGGGTAATATCATTCCGCAATTAGGAATGGGGGGCACAGTAGAAGATGGCACTTTTTTATTGGATAAGTTAGATGCATTACACACACAATTAGGATTTAATGAATATACGAGTGGCACAAAATCGACCTGGGATGTTTTTGCAATTACCTTGGCATTAATGGCCGGTACAGCTGGATTACCACATGTTATCGTACGTTTCTTTACCGTACCTAAAGTAAAAGATGCTCGTAAATCTGCTGGATTAGCTTTACTTTTTATTGCGATCTTATATACCACAGCACCCGCAATAGCAGTGTTTGCAAGAACAAATTTAATAGAAACGGTAAGCAATACAGAATATAAAGAAGTACCAGAGTGGTTTAAAAATTGGGAAAACACTGGGCTTATCGCCTGGTCAGATAAAAATAATGATGGTAAGATTCAGTACGTAAATGGTAGTGCTACAGATGGCAAACCAAAATATACTGAAGAACGAGGTGCGCATGGCGAACGTTTGGTAACCAATGCCAATAATTCTGCCAATGAATTGTATGTAGATAGAGATATTATGGTATTGGCTAATCCAGAGATTGCAAAACTACCAAACTGGGTAATTGCATTAGTAGCAGCAGGGGGATTAGCAGCAGCATTGTCAACAGCAGCAGGATTATTGTTGGTGATCTCGACGTCGATCTCTCATGATTTGATCAAAAAACAACTTAAGCCAGATATTTCAGATAAAGGTGAGCTTTTGGCTGCACGCATTAGTATTTTGGTTGCCATTATCATTGCCGGATTATTTGGGATCTATCCACCAGGATTTGTAGCTGCGGTCGTCGCCCTGGCATTCGGTTTGGCTGCTGCATCCTTCTTTCCGGCCATTATCCTGGGTATTTTTGATAAAAGGATGAATAGACAAGGAGCTGTAGCCGGAATGGTTGTCGGTATTACAATAATGCTATTTTATATGATTAGGTATAAAACAGGATTGATAGGAGTCATGGATGCAAAACCTTCGAGTGAGTGGTGGTTTGGAACCTCCCCAGAAGGATTTGGTACCATTGCCATGATTGTAAATGTTGTTATCTCTGTTGTCGTTTCTAGGATGACACCAGCACCACCAGAAAATGTACAAGATATAGTAGAGAATATAAGAATCCCAAGTGGAGCAGGAGAAGCGTCCTCACACTAATGAAGTCAAAGGACATTCTGACTACCTGTTTTTTCAGGTAGTCAGAATATACTATTGAATGTATTCCAATGCAGATTGGGATTTTCGTATTGGTGTATTCGTAAGTGATGAATACATCTCGTTTTTTCCCTAACTTTATATGGTTCAAATTTACCAAATGAAAAAAAGACATCAACAAAAGCTTATTATACTTTCTATTGTGCTGTTTTTACTGTGGAATGTACCATTGATACTCATTTTTGATCAGTCTGGAGAAATTTTTGGGTTTCCGTTGGTTTATTTCTTTATTTTTCTCATTTGGATTATAGCTGTTGTTATATCATTTGTCATTTTACACAGGCATTATGAATAATTATTTTTTGATATCTATCATCATTGCCTATTTGGCTTGTTTGTTCTTCATTGCTTTTTGGGCAGAGAAAAACTCCAAAAGCAAGTGGGTAAATAATCCCTATATCTATGTGTTATCTTTGGCAGTGTATTGTTCGGCCTGGACATATTATGGTAGTGTAGGTATTGCTTCACAATCCGGAATTAGCTTTTTAACCATATACCTGGGACCAGTGATTTCTTTACCATTATGGATTTTGGTAATGCGTAAGATTATACGAATTTCTAAACAACATAAGATTTCGAGTATTGCAGATTTTATTTCCTTACGCTACGGGAACAGCCGTTTTTTGGGAGCATTAGTAACCATGATTTGTGTATTTGGAATTGTACCTTATATTTCTCTACAACTCAAAGCAATTTCAGAAACTTTTGAAATTATCACAGATGAAACCAGTTATATTTCTACATCAGTATTAGACGATTCTACATTTTATATCGCTGTACTATTAGCAATTTTTGTTGCTTTTTTTGGGACTCAGGCCACAGATGCTTCACAACGTAGAAAAGGTATTATGACTACAGTCGCTGTAGAATCTATATTGAAACTTATATTTTTCTTAATTGCGGGTATTTATGTTACCTTCTTTTTATTTGATGGGACTACAGATATCTATCAAAAAGCATCACAATTAGAAAATTTTAAAGCGATTACATCTTTTAATGGGCTCGAAGCAGGATTTAATTGGATGTTTACGATCATGCTTTCTTTCTTTGCTATCTTTTTGCTACCAAGACAATTTCACGTAGCGGTTGTAGAGAATGATAGAGAAAAGTATTTAAAAAAAGCAATATGGCTATTTCCTTTATATCTGTTACTATTTAATGTTTTTGTAATTTTTATTGCATGGGCGGGCAATCTTTCATTACCCGGAGCAGTAAATCATGATTATTATACACTTCTTTTACCGCTTCAAAATAATAACTTGGCATTAGCTACGTTGGTCTTTTTTGGTGGATTTTCTGCTGTGATTTCGATGGTTGTTGTTTCTACTTTAGCATTATCTACTATGCTCAGTAATAATCTAATCATTCCATATGGTTTTCTGGATAAATTCATAAAAGGAAACCCTCAGAAAAATGCTAACTATATTAAAAACATAAGAAGGATTTCGATTTTTTCTTTAATCATTATTGCCTACTTTTTTTACATTAATTTTTCTTACGAATTATCTTTGTTTTCTATAGGGCTAATTTCTTTTGTAGTTATTGCCCAATTAGCACCATCATTCTTCATCGGGTTATTTTGGAATCGTGGCTCTGCCAAAGCAGCAAAAACTGGGATGATCATCGGGACTTTAATGGTAATCTATACATTGATTTTGCCTTTTGTATTTAATGTGCTCACAGGGAACAATACTTTCGTAGAAAAAGGATTGTTTGGCATCGAGCTATTAAAACCGTATCAGTTTTTGGGTATTGATTTTCTATCTCCAGAAGCACATGCTTTCTTTTGGAGTATGTTTTTGAACACGTTCAGTTTTTTGGTTATATCCATACGTTCTAAAGGGAATTACCGCGAACGTAATTATGCCGAGATGTTTGTAAATAGTAGTAACTATACAAATTTACAAGATGGTGCTTATGTATGGAAAGGAGAAGCCTATGTTTCTGATATACGAAATGTATTAAACCGTTTTTTGGGAGAAGAACGAACAGAGCGGGCACTTCATCTTTTTAATTTGAAGTATGGGATTTCTAAAGAAGAAGAAATGGCCGATGCAAGGCTGATTAATTTTTCTGAAAAACTACTTACAGGTAGCATAGGTAGTGCATCTGCTAGAATTTTGATTAGTAGCGTAGCCAAAGAGCAACCCGTGAGTCTTCTGGAAGTATTAAAAATTCTGGAAGAATCAAAAGAAACGATTGCCGTAAATAAGGTGCTAAAAGAAAAATCAGATGAGTTAACCCAACTTACAGAACAATTAAGAAATGCAAATAGTGAATTACTAGAACAAGATCGATTGAAAGATGAATTTTTGGATACCATAGCACACGAATTAAAGACGCCGATAACATCAATCAAAGCCGCCTCAGAAGTATTAACAGATGAGGAGAGTATGCCAGATGAACTTCGGAATAAATTTTTAGAGAACATTGTCATTGATGCAGATCGTTTGGCGCGGCTAATTCATGATATTTTAGATTTTGAAAAGCTTTCCGGAGGAAGAGAATATTTAGAAATACAACCCAATCCTATGCATGGTACCATAAAAAAGGCGATTATGGGAGTACATCAAATAGCACAGAACAAAGGGATTAAAGTAGAATATCAAAATGATGTATTAATCAATGCCTCATATGATGAAGATCGGATGTTACAGGTGTTAACTAATTTGTTATCTAATGCCCTAAAATTTACAGAACCCAATACCGGAATTATTACAATTGCTACTCAGGATAAAAAACATCAAATCGAAGTGGCCGTTGCCGATAACGGAAAAGGTATTCCAAAAGAAGACATGAAGTATATTTTTGATAAGTTCTATCAATCAAAATATCAAAATATCAAAAAACCCATTGGAAGTGGTCTTGGATTAGCAATTAGCAAAAAGATAGTTGAGAGCCATCGCGGAACCATTTGGATCGACAAAAAATATAAAACAGGAGCACGTGTAGTATTTACAATACCCAAATAAAGTAGCCTCAACATGTGTAAAAACCTATTAAAAATTAATCAATGAAGAAGATTTTGATTGTTGATGATGAACCTAATATAGTAATGTCTTTGGAGTATAGCTTCAAGAAAAAGAATTTTGAAGTGTATATCGCCCGCGACGGAAATGAGGCATTACAAATCGCAGTCGATAAGACCCCTGATGTAGTACTATTAGATATTATGATGCCTAATGTAGATGGATATGAAACTTTAAAGCAGATAAAAAACAATAACACACTCAAAAATACCAAAGTAGTATTTCTTTCGGCAAAGAACAAAGCCACCGATATCGAAAAAGGACTACAACTTGGCGCAGATAAGTATTTAACAAAACCATTTTCTGTAAAGAAATTAGTTTCAGAGATAAATGACTTGCTTCAGTAACGATGAAGTGATCTATAAAAAATTGAATAGCACATATAAAACGTTTAGAAATGAATTTACGAGTATCACCCTTAGTATCTGATATAATAATAAGTATATATGTTATTGTATCACTATATCTTCGATTCAAATTAGAAAATCAAAGGCCTATAAGTACATTAAATTCTATGGTCATAGGCGTATGTTTTGTAGCCATATTATGGGTTTTAATCAAATTAAAAATATTAAACCCAAACTGGTTTGGCCTGTTTAAAGAAAAAAATAAAAAGAAATAACAATCGTTGGAAACACCCAGGGATATTATGAAAAAAGGGGGTTGAATTTTCATGGTAAGCCTCAGAGCATTCAAATCTCAAATAAAAAAATAAAACACGTAGAATAAAAACAAAATAAATACACCAACAATGAGTAATTATCACATAAAACATCTAGAGGAATATTATCAGGTATACCGAAAATCAGTAAGAGATCCGGAAACATTTTGGGCAGAAATAGCAGAAGAACACTTTATGTGGAGAAAAAAATGGGATAATGTATTAAGCTGGGACTTTACGAAACCTGAAATAAAATGGTTTGAAGGAGCGCAACTTAATATCACAGAAAACTGTATAGACAGGCACCTGCAAAACAGAGGGCATAAGACCGCTATTCTTTTTGAGCCTAACGATCCAAACGAAGATGCCCAGCACATTACCTACAAGCAATTGCATGAGCGTGTGTGTAAGTTTGCCAATGTACTCAAAGAACAAGGCATACAAAAAGGCGATCGTGTATGTATATATTTACCCATGATCCCCGAACTTGCTATTTCTGTATTGGCATGTGCAAGAATAGGAGCCGTACATTCGGTAGTTTTTGCAGGATTTTCTGCAACAGCACTATCGACAAGAATTAACGATTGTGAAGCAAAAATGGTGATCACCTCAGACGGGTCGTGTCGTGGAACAAAAAAAATTGATTTAAAAGGTATCGTCGATGAGGCTCTAGAAAGTTCTCCCGGTATTACTTCAGTTTTGGTGGCTAAGCGTACTGGCACTGATATTAATATGAAATCCGGTCGGGATCATTGGCTACAACCGCTACTCGATGAAGCCTACAGAGACTGTGTACCAGAAATTATGGATGCAGAAGATCCATTATTTATTTTATATACATCTGGATCTACAGGAATGCCAAAAGGAATGTTACACACCACCGCCGGGTATATGGTATATACAGCATATACGTTTAAAAATGTATTTCAATACCAGGAGAACGATATTTATTGGTGTACTGCCGATATTGGTTGGATCACAGGGCATTCATACATTGTATATGGACCATTAGCCAACGGCGCCACCACTGTAATGTTCGAGGGCGTTCCCTCATACCCAGACTATGGTCGTTTTTGGGATATTGTGCAGAAGCATAAAATTACGCAATTCTACACAGCACCTACGGCTATTAGAGCATTGGCAAAAGAAAAGCTCGAATACGTTACTGATCGTGATCTCTCTAGTCTGAAGGTATTGGGTACCGTGGGAGAGCCTATAAATGAGGAAGCCTGGCACTGGTATAATGATCACGTAGGGCATAAAAATTCTCCCATTGTAGATACATGGTGGCAAACCGAAACAGGCGGGATTATGATTTCGCCCATACCATACTCAACCCCTACTAAGCCCACCTATGCCACCTTACCTATGCCGGGGATACAACCTGCATTAATGGATGAAAATGGTCAGGAGATAAAAGGGAATCAAGTGGATGGGCGATTGTGTATCAAATTTCCATGGCCTTCAATGGCAAGAACGATTTGGGGAAATCATAAACGCTTTAAAGAGACGTACTTCTCGGCATTTGAGAATAAATATTTTACCGGGGATGGTGCCTTACGTGATGAGGTTGGATATTACAGAATCACAGGTAGAGTAGACGATGTAATTATTGTATCTGGTCATAATTTGGGTACCGCGCCTATCGAAGATGCCATCAATGAGCACCCGGCTGTAGCAGAGTCTGCCATCGTTGGATTTCCTCATGATGTTAAAGGAAATGCATTATATGGGTATATCATTTTAAAAGAAACCGGAGAACAACGGGATAGGGGTAATCTAAGTAAAGAAGTAAATCAACAAATTACAGATCGTATAGGACCAATAGCTAAATTAGATAAGATACAGTTTGTGCCAGGGCTTCCAAAAACCCGAAGTGGTAAAATTATGCGACGTATTTTGCGTAAGATCGCATCAAAAGATACCAGCAATCTTGGGGATACTAGTACATTACTTAATCCTGAAATAGTAAAAGAGATTATGGATAAAGCATTATAGCCAGATGTCGATATAAAACCAACTGATATTTGTTTGGTTGTGTTACCCATAGGTTATTTCTCCTTCTGGTAAAGCTTGCTTTGCCGTCAGGCAGGGACAAAGGTGAGGGTTTTGATCTGAAAATACCCTCATATAACTCCAAGCTTTAACTGATCCAAGGAGAAGGAACTTATACACGCTATTAAAAGCATGATATTTGTATGTTTAATATCGGACTCATGTTCATCATACTAAACCTTGTGATTCATTGCATGGGGAATGGTCAATTTTGAGAATTTTTTAAAAAGGTCAGTCGTTTAATACGTGCTAATATAGATTTTAACTATTTCATAATGATTATTTCATAACAAGTACTGCTGTCTGTTTGAGCGCAGTCGAGAACAATTAGTCTATAAAAACAGGTTTCGACTGCGCTCAATCAGACATTTTTCAGGATACTTCAATTAAAATATAAATACCTATCTACTGAACTCTAATTTTTATATTCAGTGTATACAATGTTTATTTTTATTTTAAGGGTATATTATGTACAATAAAATCATAATAATAAGGGTGAAAAATTGAGGTTTTACCTTTTTTAACATTATTTTTTCGACTAAATAGTGTTAATTAACATTTATAAAAAGGTTATCTTTTTTAGTTTTTTTTCATCATATTCCCCATCTTTTTTATCCCCTCCAATTCATATTTAACCCCTTGATATTCAATAATGCAAAAGTGTTGCATTACTGAATATCAAGGGGTGTTTTTTCTAATTCAACGACAAGTGAATTAAGTGTAACCCTTTGTTTTATGTGTTTTTACCGTATTTGGATATTGGGATTAATCCATACTTTTAAATAATTAAAGTTATGAGATCTCAATAATTTAACTTAAATCAATTGTTTAACACATAAATCAAATAAAATGAATGCTCAACTTAGGATTTTAAGCGTAATAACAGTTCTTTCTTTTCTCTTTTATAGTTGTGAGAAAGATGTAGATGAAGTTACGGACATAGAAACTGGAATAGAAGTAGAAACTTCAAGTAATATAGGTGCAGATCAGGCTGTGCCAGGAGAGTACATCGTAATTTATAACGAGAGTAAGTCTCTGTCTGGGAACATTGCAAAGATGGAGGCAAAATCTCAGCAAACGCTAGCAAAACATGCTATTGCAAAGAGCAATATAAAGCAGACGTATAGTAACGTGATTCAAGGGTTTGCAGTTAAAAATCTAACTGAAGAACAAGCAGATATGCTTAGAAATGATACTGAAATTGCATATATAGAACCGAACTATATTCAAAGTCTGGATATCAATATGGGGAAACCTGTAAGTTCGCTTCCTGCAACAGTATTAAACAAAGCGACAACGAATGATTCACAACTTAGCAATGGAGAATTTTTGCCTTGGGGTATCAACCGAGTAGGTAGAGCAGATGGTAATGGTAGAACTTGTTGGATACTAGATAGTGGTATAGCTCCGCATCGTGACCTCAATATTAATACGAGTAAAAGTAGAAGTTTTGTTGGTGGTTCTTGGCAAGATCAAAACGGACATGGAACTCATGTGGCAGGAACTGTTGCCGCAAAAAACAATGGCTCGGGAGTTATTGGTGTTGCTTACGGTGCAACTGTAGTTTCTGTTAGAGTATTAAACGCTCAAGGGAGTGGTAGCAATTCAGGTATTCTTGCAGGAGTAGACTATGTAGCTAATAATGCAAGTAATGGCGATACATGGAACTACAGTATAGGATCTCGTACTCGAGCTACTTCTCAGGCTATTGATAATGCATTTAGAAATTTACAAGCTAGAGCTTATGGGGCCATGGCAGCAGGAAACAGTAATGATGATACACAATTTTATTCACCACAACGATTACGAACTAGCAGAACTTGGTGTGTTGGTAATATGACTAATGTAGATGCTCCTGCAAATAGCTCAAGCTTTGGGAGAAGTGTAGATCGTTGGGCTCCAGGTACTCAAGTATGGTCTACTTGGTTAAATGGCCAGTTTAATAAAATTTCTGGTACGTCTATGGCATCACCACACGTGGCAGGAATATTATTGATAAGAGGTAACCGTACAGGAACAGATGGATCTGTAAGAAAAGGAGGATATACAGCTCCTATAGCTACCTTAAACTAAAATATATAATCTTATCTTATTTCCTTATTATAGTAGAGGCTGGAGCAATCCAGCCTCTTTTTTTATACTCTGATTATAAATTATAGTAAACGACCTCACTCCAATCCTTTCCCACAGGAAAGGGAGCATTAACTCTCACCTAACAAGAGCATTAGTTTTTAAAAACAAACCCGAATTTTTTATTATCCTCTTACACAACTGTATTGCAAATAATGAGAATAAAACTAGTCAAAGTTCCTTCCCCTGGTAGGGGAAGGTGGATTGACATCGTCAATTCGGAAGGGATGCATACACGCATTATTATCACTTTTGGCCTTTTAAAACTATAGAATTAAACGGTAGTATTATAGCATCTACCTCTTTGTATTTTGAAATATCAACCCCTACCGTCCCGCTATGGGCGGGACACCTTCCCCTGCCAGGGGAAGGAACATAAAAAAGCTTAACTTATTTGAGTACGCATGGTAGCTCTCCCACAGGGGAGGGAGTATTAACTCTCACCTAACAAGAGCAGTAGTTTTTAAAAACAAACTCGATTTTTTTTATTATCCTCTTACACAACTGTATTGCAAATAATGAGAATAAAAACTAGTCAAAGTTCCTTCCCCGCCGTGGCGGGGAAGGAATGTAAAAAACTTAACTTATTTGTGTACATACGGTAGTGCTCTGGGAGAGTCGACAGGCAGGCTAACCCTCTCCCCAAGGAGAAGGAACTCCTTTAGACTATATAAGACTGAGTATCGAAAACTTTATATCGAATTTAGGGTACAAGGCAACTTTTTATAGGAAATCCAGACTTATGATGTTTCTGGAAAAAGGCTACAGATTCTCTACAGATTTTCGTTCTAGTTTTGCATTATAAATATTAAATAACACTATTTATTTTTAACTAGAAAATTGATTATGAACACAAAATCATTTTATTTTTTAATCCTCGTCTGTTCAAATTTATTTTTTTTGTCTGCACAGACTACATATTATGTAGACGAAGCCAATGGTAGCGATCAGAATAATGGTCTCTCGGCAAATACACCTTTACGTTCTGTAGTGAAGGGTGCAGGCAAAACAAGAGCAGGGGATACTCTAAAAATTCTGCCTGGCGAGTACCGGGATCTGGGAGGATCCAATGCGTATAACGAACTCTATGTTCCTAATTCTGGAAGAGAGGGTGCTTATATTACCATTAGTGGTGTCCTTGATGCAAATGGGAACAGACCAAAAATTTATTCTTCTTCTTTAACAGGAATTACATTACAAACAAAGAAGTATGTCATTGTTGAAAATCTGGAAGTCATCGCATTAGATATTGACTATAAAGGCCTCAAACAAGAAATTGGCGAATGGGCATGGCAATCCCGCGGTGGTATAGGTGTTATAGGAAATTCCCATAATATTATTGTGCGTAACTGCTACGTGCATGATTTTCCTGGAGCAGGTATAGGCGGTACAGAGGCCGATGTGGTACTTGTTGAAAACAATATCGTAGAACACAATGCATGGAGTTCTACCGCTGGGTCAAGCGGTATAGGATTTTGGCAAATGACCGATCAGAATGCAAAGAATTTCCCTGAGTACCCTAATCATCGCATCATTATTAAAAATAATATTAGTAGATACAATGTGCAACTCAGAGGATCATCAGAGTTTAGCTATAAAATTACAGATGGAAACGGGATTATTGTAGACGATTTTAAACATATGCAAGGTACAGACCCAAAACCTTACAGTGGTAAATCTTTAATTATCGGAAATGTGTCTTACGGAAATGGTGGTGCCGGAGTTAATGTTTTTCAGACTGAAAATGTAGATGTAATACATAATACATTATATGATAATGGGCATTCAAAAAGAGTTCCTAATCAGGAGATCCCTTTAGGTGGAGCACATCAACCTATACAAGTTGGGGGATCTGCAAACGCCTATATTGCGAATAACTTGCTGATTCGTGGAGATGATCTTATTTCTACCATCAGCCGATTTTCTAACGATGAAAGCACGATAGTCTTTGAGAACAACATCCACTGGAACACCACAGGGAATCCGGCAGGAGTTCCAGAAAAAGATTTTATCATGAATCCTAGGTTTGTAGATGCTACGCCATTAACCCAGGATCAAACCAATCTTTTTGCTTCTGCCTCTTGGGATACTACACAAGGATCGGCTTTGGTGAGAGAGCCGACAAAAAACAATAATTTTCCGATTCATGAGCTACAATTACGATCTGATAGCCCAGCAATTGATGCAGGTATAAACACAGGATTTGCTCCTTTTAACACGGCTAATCCCGATATTGGAGCCTTTATATTTACAGGAGTACCAGGACCCATATTGGATAATAAAATTATAGGAGAACTAGGTCGCTCTACTGCAAATCAAAAGTGGAAGAAAGTATATTTTAAAAACACCTATACCAATCCTATAGTAATTACGGGACCACTTTCATTTTATGAAGAAGATGCTGCAACCGTAAGATTAAGAAATATTACTACAACTTCTTTTGAGTGGCGAGTAGACGAATGGGAATACCTGGATCAAAACCATGCTACAGAAGAAGTTCATTATATGGTGGTAGAAGCAGGAACGTATACACTTGCTAATGGAAGTGTAGTGGAAGCTGGTGCATCAAATGTGAATACAACATTCTCTTCAATCAATTTTGATACAGAATTTTTAAGCAAACCGGTTGTTTTCAATCAAATTGTATCAGAAAATGAAGCTCAGGCAGTAAGCACACATATCAAAGATGTATCGTCTCTAAGTTTTAGAGCACAACTGCTAGAAGAAGAAAACGGTGGTACCCAAGATGGGAATAGAAATCATGTTACAGAAAAATTACATTGGATCGCGATAGAAAAAGGAGTGTCTGATAATTCTGGAACTTCGTTATTTGAAGTAGATAGAACTAGAAATACATATATCGACAAAAAATGGTTTGCTATAAATTTTGAGCTTAATTACCCAAATACAAACAGCGTATTTTTTGCCAATATACAAACTAAAAATGGCGGTGATCCGATGGAATCACGTTTCAAAAAAGGCGTTAGTAACCAACCCAGTAGTTTTACACCTAATGCGATCAAGGTATATGGACAAGAAGAACAATCCTTAGAAACCGAAACCTACCATACAAGCGAAAAAATCGGGTATGCTGTTTTTGGAGCTACAGGAGATTTAGTTGGTAGTCTTTACAAAAATAACCAAACAAATGCCAGAGTATTTAAATCTCTTGATTTAGATATATCAAAAGAGGAGCAAGCCATTCTTGCTGCTAATCCACCAAAAGATAAACGAGTGCATATAGTATTTGAAAATAGTATAAACACAGATGAATCTGTTACTATACGTTTATACAGCATTAGCGGTAGATTGGTTATGCAAAAGCAATTTGATTCTAAAAATGATATCAACTTTCCTGTAGACCTTTATGGTAAAGGAGTGTATTTCTTAAAAATTGAAACCGAAACATATACCACTAGTAAAAGGTTAATCTTAAAGTGATGTAAGCTTTTTGATCATTTACAGTGCTTTTACATTTCCTAGCGGTGCTACCGAGTAAGAAAATGATAAAATTGAGTGAAAAGCATGCTTTGATAAAGATCCGCAAACATCTAGAGTGGATAGGAAAAAGTCTAAATCACGATTTTAAAATAAATAAACCCACAAGCTGTTTTTTAACCCTCTTTATATGAAGAATTCATGTAAAGAATAGCTTGGATTATTACACAGAAGTGAGACCGTCTAAACTATGTTTAGGCGGTTTTTTTAGTTTCGTATTTTTGAGTAAGGTAACTTCTCAAAGCTTAGTCATTTATTTTGTAAGTTGTCCACAATTAAAAATCGTGATCTATGGAACCTCTTGAAAAAGTACATGAATACAAGGTGGAGAAATATACGTTTCAAGAACCTTATGAAACCAAGAATGTACTAGACGAAGCAGTTTCGCATGTATTGTCATACAATTACGATACTGCTACCAATTTGGATAGCAGTGCTCTAGAAAAAGTACAACTAGTTCTTAGTTTTTTAAAAATTGATACCATTTTTCAGACTGTTGTTGTGCTAGACGATACGCGCGATAACATGTTTACCAAGCTTCGTAAAAAAAGTGGATATCCGGTATTGGATTCTTTTTTGAACATCCAGTTAAGCGCTGCGAGCGATGACAAATATAAAATTTATGAAGGATTCAAGAAGTTCGAGGAGTATGTGTCTGGTTTTGATACTGATCTTAAAGCAAAATATGATGAACAAGATAGAAAAGTCGCAAAACGATGGAAAGCGAAACAAGATAAAGAAAATGAAGAGATTAGTCGCGAAGCAGCGGGCTGTGGCATAGTTGTATTACTACTGATTTTAGGTTTGTTACTTTGGGTTACATGCACCTAAGTATTCATTTGAGCCTCACCTGGCATATACTTAGCTTCCCAGAGCGGTTGTAGGTCTTCCCCGGTTGTTATTCAGCTTCCCCGGTGGGATATACACCTCTCCCCGTAGTTGCGCTAACCTTCCTCGCATACAAATAGTGAATCCCCGCACCCAAAATAAGTTTCCCCGCGACAGGGACGCATCATTATGGCGCGGGGAAATAGAAAAGCACTACGGGGAAGCATCAACCTACCGCGAGGAAGCCTAAAACACCCACGGGGAGCGTTCAACTATGCGCGGGGAAGAGGCAAACCACTGCGGGGATCATTAATAGTGCGGGTTGGTTACTTTCTATACCTGCTTATGTAGCCTTGATAGCGTTCGGGTTGATTTTTGAACACATATTTACCGGCATCGCGCACCTCGTCTAATGCTTCTTTTACATGCATAAAAGCTTTATCACGTACCAGTTTGGCCGAAGAGTTTTCTAAGGTCGCACCGTTGGCTCTGGCCAGCAGTTCTGCCATATCATTAGATAAGGTAGCCGCTTCCTCTAGTTTGGCAGGGTCGAATTTTGAAACCAGCAAGGGTTCGAGATTACTTTTACCCAATACACTTAGATCACTTAGGTCTTGTATCATATCGGCATTGCCACTACCATTACTGATCTCGCGCACTCGGCTTAGCAGATCGGTACGTTTGCGATAAGCATACCTAAAATCATCAAGCAGGTCGTCTCTAAGCCCGTATGCTGCTGGTGATACTTCTTTCCAGGTTTTATTGGCTTCTTCTTGCCCATAGCGTTCGCTAACCCAAATGGATTGCGCGTGCCGCAATGCTCCGGCACGTGCAGGCAACTCCTTCGCGTAGTGTTCCCAATCTAATCCTGAGTTATCGACCAGGGTAGTTTTATCCTGGGTCGCCCATACAAATAGATCTTCTACCTCTTGCAGGATCGTATCTACGGGTATGTTAGGTGTTTTTACCTTGTGGTCTGGCATGGCATCAAATAGCGGGAGCATTTGCTCAAAATTGTCTTTAGACATAATCGATTTGTTTTTAAAAAAAGGTTATTGTTTAAAATTAAAAGCAAGATTAGGAAATAGTAGTTTCATCTTCCGGAACTGGGGTTTTTTTGCGAAAAAAATGTGTGATTCGTCTAAAACGGACTATGGAGTAAGGAAATCTGTGTCAAATGGCTCAGGGTACAGACGACGAAGTAGTCTGTTTATAGTTTGCAGCGTATCGTTTGGTTATATACGAATAAATAACGCAACCTCCTTACGGATTCCCACAGTAGACCAAGGCTATTTTTTGCGTATTGTTGTAAAAGCAATTTTAAGTGTTTGTAAATACGTATAATTGGGTGTATGTGTGTTTTCATGCATACGAAATTGTTGTGCGTCATGCAAAAAGCACAAACTGAAAATAGACCAGAAGTGAAATTTAAATGAAGAAACTTTACACAACAGCTGAATATAAAAAACGCAATACTAAGCAAGCGAAAGACCGTTTGAAGCAGCGGCTATCGAGTAAAGAAAAGGTCAAGAAAAAAAGAGGGACAATTGATGGCGTCCCAATAGAAGAACAACGCGAACGAAGCTTAATCAGCCAGTTTGAGAGCTTACCTGCTCCGTCCAATTTTTCGTTTGTAGAAAACACTGTGGCCATTTTATCTTATTTGGAACTGATTATAAACAAAATAAAACATAGAAAACCGATATTAATCAACCTTAAAGAGATTACCCATCTTACCAATGACGCGATTGTCTTGCTGCTTGCAGTAGTTAAGAATCCAGCAATTACTAAAGGTGTGCCAATCAAAGGCAATTATCCCAAAGATGATGAACTTAGAAAGATTTTTCAGGAAAGCGGTGTATTTGGTGCGAATGGCACAGATAACGAACACAAGAACTACATTCTGACAAGACAAAACAAAAAGGCTGAAGGTGGTATTGCCAATGAAATGATTAAAAGAGCAACCAAAATTGTATTTGGTCAGGAAGCAAGATGTCCAGGTGTTTACCGAGCTTTAATGGAAAGTATGGCAAACACTTGTTACCATGCTAAACCAACTCAAATTGGTCATGAGACATGGTGGCTGACCGTTTACCATGATAAAGCTTTAAATAAGGTTTCCTTTGCCTTTATTGATATGGGAGTTGGTATTTTCAAGTCATCTAAAATGAGTGGTTTCCGAGATAATTTGAAATCATTCTTTGGAATAACTGATAACCGTGAGGTTCTTAAAGAAATAATAAGCGGTCGAAAAATGTCAAGTACCAAAATCCCGTATAGAGGTAAGGGATTACCGAACATATACAAAGGTCTTGAACGCAATTACTACAGCAACCTTAAAATCATTTCAAATGATGTAAAGGCTGATTTGAGCACAGACAAATATGAAAGATTATCAAAAGAATTTAGTGGAACCTTTCTTTATTGGGAACTAAACAATACAAACAGATGGACAAGTTAATTATTAAAATAGCAGACGACTACACCACCATTCCTGGTGTACGTGAGGAAATCGAAGGCGATTTCCCAGGCGAAGAGTTTTTGGAAAGGATTCTTCTGCCAAAATTCAAGCAAGCTCTTTCGAAAAAGAAAAAATTGTTCATAGACCTTGATGGGACAGCTGGCTATGCTACTTCATTTTTGGAAGCAGCTTTTGGTGGTCTTACAAGAGAGTACAAGGAATCAAAAATCGTTTTGGACAACTTGGATTTCAAATCAGATGACGATCCATTCCTTGAAGAAGACATCATTGAATACATTAGAGAAGCCAATGACAAATGATGCGTTACATTATTGGAGTCATATTGGTACTTGTAGGTGTTGTAATCGGAATGGGATTGCAGCATTATTACCCCCTCTTTTCATTTGAAGACAAAATTGATGTCGTTGGTTTGGCAACTTTGGTTGTAACAATCTTCCTTGCGGTCTATATCCCGATTTTTCTTGAACGAAATATGCATAACAAGAGAAGTGAGAAAGATGTGATTATTCGAAAAATTGAGGCCTTGCAAGGAACAATTCAAACTGTAAATCATACCGTTGCTGAGTGTGTTCAAAAACAAACCGTTTCTTCTGCAAATACCTACCAACTTATAAGTCTATTCACAACAATCTCTAACGAACTTGATACAATTGTTACTCTATCTTATCATTGCGGAAAGAATAAGTTCAAAGATGATTTTGAGGAGATAAAGAGTTGTCGTTTTCAATATCGTAAAATGGTAACAGGAGGTGACTTTCAGAAAAAAGACTTTAGGTACACAATTCTCGACAAGAAAGAAGAAGAGAAAATCTATCACAGATTTGATAAAGCACTATGTGTCTTAATATTTAAGGTAAATGGATTATAGCCATCGAACAGGAGAACATGGAAAATTAAAAAGAAATGAAAGCACGAACGCGCAACAACGTCTATACGTAATGCACTTCGGGACACTGCGCATAGCCAAACCGTCATACACAAAGTTAAAAAGACTCTATACACAAATATTAATTTTTTAAACAATGCTTTCAGAATTAAATCAAAATAAACTTTTTAAAATGAAGATTCATCTTAAAGTTATTTTGGAAGATGGTTTAAAAATTGCTAAAGAAAACCATAGAACTTTCAATGTTTATGAAAATCTTTTTAATAGATATATTAGTTGTTTTGAATCTATCAACATTCTCGTGGAAGGGCTTGATAAGGAAAACGCCTTTCGTTCATATTCTATTGCAATAATTTTAAGATCAAGCCTTTTAGACTACTTAACTATTTTATATCTAAGGACCTTTTATGTTGAAAAAAGGGCAGGAGTTAAAAACGAAAAAACAAGTTATGATAAAGAGTATGATAAGTTATTATCTGAACAAGTAAGAAGACTATTGACAGTTTCCGAAAAAGATAAACAGACTTTAGGTTACGACCATGAAAAGTTTTGCGAATTTGTTAATGTTATCTATACTAATTTTAACAAGTTTTTTGATAAAAACAAGCTTTTAAATTATAGTAAACCTTCGGAATCTCTAATCTATAAAAGAAAAGATGATATTAATCCTGCTACTATAAGAAAGAGGCTAGACCAATTTGCTAAATACACTCAAGGAATTGATTATTTGACTGTATTTACACTTTATGATATTTATTCCAAATATGACCATTTTGGAACAGCCTCAATTATTTACGCGAATTCAGACATCAACGATGTATTTGGTAATATGTTCATAGCTTTATTTCATATAACTGATGGAGTTGGATTTTGTATGGATTTCCTTAAAGAAGAAGTTGGAAATAAAACAGATTTTTCAAAAATTGACAATGAAATTAACTATTTAAGAGGAACTCTATATACAGATCATTTACATTTAAGTGGACAATTTAAAAAAAAGTATGAATAGTTCAGTGCATAACATCCTATGAAATCAGAGCAAAGTTTAGTGCAAAATCAAAAGATCATTTCCTTTTGCAGTAACGCCAGATTTTTATAAATTGATCAAGAAATAAAAATGCGCACCTGCCTGCCAGCGATTCAGGGATACATCGATTGGTTTAGGTATGCTCGCCTATTTGGCGATGTACACAAGTTAAAAAGCATAGCGCTAAAAATTAAAATTTATGATTGAGATGTAAAATAATTTACTGTAATTAGACCTTCCAATCAAAATAATGAAAAATAAGCTGTATGGAAATATACTACTCTAAAATTATAGAATCAATTGTCGTTCTTGCGCTATTCATAATTATCAGAATAGTGCTAAATCAACTTATTAGTAAATCGATAATAGA
Source organism: uncultured Aquimarina sp. (assembly GCA_947495425.1). GTDB lineage: Bacteria > Bacteroidota > Bacteroidia > Flavobacteriales > Flavobacteriaceae > Aquimarina. Next base: position 6,502 of record CANLYR010000022.1, on the reverse strand, counting down.
TAAGGTGGTTCAAAAATCCAGAACACAGCTTATCAGAAGAGCGATCAACTTTATTCTACTATTGATAAGTCTGGTTTTACTGATGGTCATATGGGGTGTAAAACAATCGGAATTGGCTGTTTTTATAGGGTCTATATTAACGATTGTTGGTGTGGCATTCTTTGCACAATGGTCGCTTTTATCCAATATTACGTCAAGCATCATTATATTTTTTGGTCATTCTGTAAAAATTGGAGATACGATCTCAATGATGGAAACCAAAGATTATGAGATAAGAGGAGAGGTGATAAATATTGGATTATTTTTCACTAAAATTAAATTGGCAGACTCAGACGACGAAATAACCTTACCCAACAATGTTTTTATAATCAAAACCATTCGTAAAATCAATTCATTTACGGCTGAAAAGGAGAACAGTCTTACGACCATTAATCAAGAAACTTCATAGGTATGTTGAATAATAAATTTTCTATACAAACTTCAAAAGAGATTGCCTCTAGCTTGGAAGATACGAGTCATGACGAGATAATATCATTTCTAGATACAGCGACTAAAGAAAATGCTCAGAACGTGTTTTTTGAATTTTCTACGCATGTTATCATTGATGTTTTCCCGATGATGAGTGATGATTTATTTAAAAAAATTTTCTCAAAAGCGGATACGCATAAGGCAGCAAGAATTCTTTCAAGATTGAACCGAAATTCCGTAGATATAAAACTCGAACTTCTTCCTAAAATTATATCACGGGAAATTAAAGACTTCTTGGATTACGATGAAAATACAGCGGGATTTCTTATGGAAACCAATGTACTAACTGGTACCAAAGACAACACCGTTGAAACGATACTCACAAAACTACGTAAACTGGGCGATAAAAGAATCATAACCGTTTACATCATAGATGAAGAACAAAAACTTGTTGGTAGAGTTCCTGTAAATTATATCGCAATTGCCAAACCTGATGAACAGATGGGGGTGCTTATGTATCAAGCGCATAGCGTACAGTCGATGGCTACTAGAGAAGAAATTCTAAATAGTATCGAGGCCCACTCTCTTTTACAAATTCCGGTGGTTGATATACACAACCATTTGCTCGGTATTATAAGGAACGATATGGTCTTATCGGTTTCTCGGGAAGAAGCAAGTGGTGATTTGCAAACGATGTTTGGTGCAGGAAAGGAAGAGCATGCACTTTCTAAAACATCATTTGCGGTACGCAAACGTTTGCCTTGGCTTCAAATTAACTTAGTTACCGCTTTTCTGGCTTCAATGGTTGTCGGTTTTTTTGAAGATACCATTGCAAAAATTACGATTTTAGCTATATTTCTACCGGTTGTTGCTGGTCAATCAGGTAATACAGGTTCTCAAGCATTGGCTGTTACTATTCGAGGCTTGGCCTTAAAAGAAATCAGGATAGGGCAATGGTTACGTGTTGCCAAAAAAGAACTTATGGTAGGCTTTATTAATGGGGTAGCAGTGGCAATTACTACAGGGATAGTCGTTTTTTTCTGGGCAGACTCAATAGGTATTGCTGTGGTTATAGGGATCTCTATGATACTTTCAATGGTTATTGCCGGATTTTCTGGTGCTGTTATCCCAATTGGTTTAAAAGCTATTGGACAAGACCCGGCAACATCATCTTCAATTATCTTGACTACAGTAACAGATATTTGTGGGTTTTTAAGTTTTTTAGGTTTAGCATCTGCATTATCATCTGTGTTAGGCATTGTTTAGTTTCTATTACAATTTTGACTAAAATACATTGAATACAGATTCATGATATCGATTTAATCTTCCGCTAGAAAAAAAGGCATTTGCAGGAATCAAACTATAAAAATATTTTATGCTAAGCCACATCAAATTGAGCTTAAGCGTAATAAATGGGGAGTACCTGTCGTTGCATCTATTGAAGAAATAGAAAATGCAATACGAATAAGAAGTAGTGACTATAAGAAGTACGGATTTGTATCAGAGCCTAATTCCCTGTGAAAAGTACATCTTTACCATTATCTTATTTCGAAAGCGACATAGTACGTCTTTTTTGTTTTTATGCCTTTTATGGAAATTTTCTTTCGAATCCGATATGCTCCTTTTTTAAATATATAGTCTACATGATTTAAACTTATCGGATGTTCGTTTTCTGTCATTGGAAAACCATAATAACCAATGTCATTGTAGAATAAGGTGTCGAAAGCCTTTACACTTTTCCATTCATGATCAGAATATTTGTCAATGTAAAATCGATCACCGTAAAATATGGTATCATTGGTATTGTTATGCACTTTTAATGCTAAGGAATCAACGAAATTGTTGTGTATTGTGTTTGGGTGTAATGAAAGGGAAACGGAATCATTGCCTACATGTTCTTTAGATGCTGTTTCACCTTTATTACTTACCGTGGTATCTAAATCGTCATTTCCTTTATAATGCATAGGCTTTTTATGGGAATTTTTACAGGAAATTAAAATAAAAACAAAAGGAATTAAATACATTAGAGCTTTTGAAAAAATTAGATTCATATCAGCGTAGTAATGGTGTTAATTTCTTGAAATAAAGAACTATCGCCTGTAGGTCTGCGTCGAGATCCGGAGAATTATTTGTGATAGCTGTGTTTTTGATACTATTTGTCTCTTGTAGAAGATCCAATTCATCATTAGAACAGGAAAACAGTAAAGAAACAATACCACAAAATAAACTTATGCGAAATAAATGAATTTTTGACATAATATATGGTATTTATACTCTGAAACTACATTTAAATTTGTAGCAATGTGTGCTCTATCAATAGTTTAACTTTTAATTAAGTACTGGTTCTTAGAATCGTAATGTTGATATGATTTCGATGCAGGTTTAAAGAAATGATTAATACAAATAGGAGAGAACTGGTTAGAAGATTCGAAAGGCTAGACACTATTTCTTTTAGAAATAAAATAATGGCAACTAAAATTCACATATAAGTATTGCTTACTGTTATTGTTTTACTTATAAATGTTATCGCAGACTTCTTGTTAGGTTTGTATTTCCTAAATTAGCTGCTAATGACATGCAATTAATCATGTACACCATCACAAATATTACATTGAAAAACGTATTAGAAACAGAAAGACTATGGTTAAGAGAGATCACTTTGGATGACAAAGAGGAACTCTTTGCGCTGTACTCTAATCCAGAAGTGCAAAAGTATACCGGAGAACCTGTCGTTGCATCTATTGAAGAAATAGAAAATGCAATACGGATAAGAATTAGCAACTACAAGAAGTATGGGTTTGGCAGGTGGGCCGTTATTTTAAAGCAGGGCATGCAATTTACAGGCTGGGCGGGTTTGGCATACCTACCAGAATTTAATGAAATTGATCTTGGGTATAGATTTTTACCCGAATATTGGGGATCTGGTATCGCAACAGAGGCTGCTGAAGCAATTTTAACGTATGGATTTGATACACTCAAATTAAAAAAGATAATTGCCATTGCAATGAAAGAAAATAAAGCATCGATCAGAATAATGGAAAAAATCGGAATGAAATTCGATAAAATTGCTCCCTATGAAGTTGGGAGCGAAGATGCCATCTGGTATTGGTGTGACCGAAAAAATATAGCTAAAAATAAAGTAGATTGAGACCATATCTTATTTTGATCGTGCATGTAATGCAAGAACAACCGATTCAGAAAAAAACGAAAACTATCTAGTTTTCGTTTTTAGGTTGAGGCTGTAAACTGAACTCTGACTGATATCTTTCTAAAAATCTCTGCTGCCGTGCTATCATTTGTTGAGTTATTTTGTCGAGATCCATGAAATCCTTTCCGAAATCACTTCCAAAAAAATCGTCATTGAAGTAATAATTACTAAAAAGTGAATCTTTAGAAAAAACATCATCAAATCCTCTGTCTTCAAAATTTGAAAAATTTGTATAGAATCTCGATTTGAAAGATTGTAACAAACTATCTCTATCTAAAGTAGAAAGAGTATCTAATTCACCATTTGATGACCAAGAATAGATACTGTCATATCGGATTAAGTTTCCGTTGTCATCAAATTCTTTATCAACCTTCCAGGAACCTTTAGGTCGTTCAACTATATTTTCTTCACTTTCTTTTGTTTCAGTTTTTTTTGCGTCATTCTTTTGATCGTTGCAACCAAAACTTAACACGCCAATCATACATACTAAAAAATAGTTTTTCATCACTTTAGATTTTAAGTTAAACTTAATTTAGGGTTTGTAAAAAATGTTTTGAACAAATCACCAGTTTCTATCATTTTAATCAATTTATTTTGGTGGAATACCTCTAATTTTCGTTCACCATCTTTATACCAAACGCATTCTAAATACGTATCATAATAGGTCAAGCCCAGTTTCTTGTTTTTTTTAGGGACCTATTTAATAACTTGCATTTTGGGAGCGGTAAGTTTTCCTCTAATTTTTACCCAATCTCCAGATTTAAACGTTCTTGGCATACGATTAGAATTTTAAGAGAATAAATATGAGTAGAGTAGTATAGAGGAGATCGATTTCTCGATCCCCGTCCATATACTTCAATCTAAAAATTAGTAAATCAATTATGAAATCTTGATACTTCTGACTGGCTTTTGTTTAGCCTCTTCTTTTTTTGGTAAAAGAATACTTAATATACCTTCGTTGTAGTTCGCCTTAATTTTTTCATCATTTACACTTTCAGGCAGCGTAAAGGTTCTTTTGAACGAAGAGTAACCAAATTCTCTACGAGTATAATTTTCTTCCTCATGCTCATTTTCTTCTTTTGACTCTGTAGAAATTGATAATACTTGATTATCAATGTCAATATGGAAATCTGATTTTTTCAAACCTGGAACTGCCATTTCTACCACAAAAGTATCGGCTGTTTCTTTTATATTTACTTTTGGTAAAGTAATTCCAGTATTAAAATTTGATGTAAATACTGATGGTAGGTCTCGATTGAATATATCATCTAACCAATTAGACAAAGTTGGGAAGTTTTGATTTGAATTACTGTTCGCTAAACTTCCGCTTTTAGGAACACTAACTAAATTGCTCATAATTACAAAATTTTAAATTAAACATAATTTCAAATTTGAAATCTTTATTTGATTTCAACTTCAATAAAACAAAAAAAATACCAAAATGAATCGACTATACATTTTGTAAAAATTTTCTTATAAATAAACATTGTGCTGTCAATTTTTCAGAATTATTGTCAATTTTTCATCTAAAAATGTGCCGAAACGACATTCTCAATTTGTCAAAAGTATACGATAGTATACAAAAACCTTTAACACCAAATTACGATAAAACTACACACAAAGAACACATAAGGTAATACAGATAAGGACCTAATTCATCAAACTTTTTCATAATTTTATAAGCTGCACCAAAGGGTAAAGTTTTGAGCTTATTTGTATGCAACTTTCAATATGTATATTTTAAGTCCGTTAAAATTTTTCTTTTGTCTCTTAGTAAAATTTAAGCCATTATATAGTTACAATAAACATGAGTAAACAAAAACTGATTAAAAGATTAAAAAGCTATTACCCATTAGAAAGATTTCATGCTTTTGTTACATTTCCATGTATTGCAATATATATGATGACGCAAAATCCAGTTGAGGATGTTTTATTCTTATTGTATGGTCTTTTAGTATGTATACTAATTTTGATCCAAGGACAACACTATTGGAAATTGAAGTTGAATAGATTGACTAATACACCAGTAGATCAAGAAAAGAACTTAAGATTTTTCAAATATTCAAAAAAAGTCAACCTGTTTTTAATAATACTAATACCTGTAGTATTTACGATTCAATTGTTCCTTAATGACTGGAAAATTATCCCAAATAGAATCATGCTTTACAGTGTTTTGGCGAATACTTTTGCTATACTCGAACACATAAACTACTACAACCGTCAGCTTATGATTGATAATCCATCTGATTTGCAATACGTAATACGAAATCGAAAACTAAAAATGGCAAGTTTGGCAAAGGATTTACGTGAAAATGAAATATAAAAACCCCTGATGATACAGACTTGTACTATATTTTATAGGTGATGGTAAAACCTTCTAATACTAATCCAAAGTAACTCTTGATTACCAGAAATAGTCGAAAAAAGGATATTAATAGATCCCAACGAGCTTTACAATGTCTTTATTTTTGGTGTCGTCGGTAGCATAGAAGAACGAGTGATTGTCCCAGTATTGTTGAATATGTTGTACAGGAACTGAAATCGTAGTCGCGGTATACATCGCCTTTTTTTGTTCGAGTTTTTTGACTTCTTTGATATGCTCTTTATCAATGTCACCGGTAAACGGAAAGGTATAGTCGGGAACCAGAAAAATGATTGTATCTTGAGTTACTTTCTTAACTTTCAAAATCTCAAATGTAGAAGTGTATAACCTAAGCTGATCACGGGGGATATTATATGCTGATAAATCGGCACTTTCAGAAAATAGCTACGCTAATTTCAATTTGTTTATTTTTTGAATGATTTTCGATAGTTGTAAGAAGATTT
>CANLYR010000021.1 GCA_947495425.1 uncultured Aquimarina sp. | reverse complement strand
TCAAAGATAAGGGTTTTTAGAAGCTAAAGCGAAATGCACTAAAGTGCATAGTTTTAACTACTTTTGAGACCAATAAAATAGATAGTTTATCCTTCACATTTGATAAGCTAAAAAATTATAAAAAGACATTTAAGTTTGAAATAGATTATTTGAATAGGAAAAATAAGCTTTTAGGGTTAGGGAGTCAATATAAATACAGTGATACAACAGCCTATTCATTACAGAAGAATATTGATACAACTACGATTAAATTAAACGGTTTTTAATTCAATAAAATGAAGACCTCCCCCCTGCTGGCGCGAGCAATATTATATAAAGGCTGGCGCGGTGGCTGTAGACTCGTGCAGTCAAAGATTGGCGGGTATGGATAAGTATAGGAAACAGCTACAAACCAAATGGTTTGTAGCTGTTTTTATGTTGTAATAGAAGTGGTCCCATTTGTAAAGAAATAGGACTGCTTTTTATGAACTATCATCAATTATCAGACACTTTTGTGCAAACTAGTTTTACAAAAACTTCATGGTATATCAACGCAACTCAAAACCTCAAAACTTTAAACTCAGAATTTTAGCAAAACCCAAAAGTACGGATAACCATATTTACAAAAAAACAACTTTTACAGCACAAAAAAATAATGCTTATCACTAACTATCTTATCTTTAAATAGAAGCCTTACTCCTCTCCCTTCAATCCTAATTACCCTCCAGAAATTTCCCCTACTAAAAAGGGATATTTTCCCTATGGCGCACCATAAGGATTTGCTTTAGGTTTGCTCTTCAAAATTTTTAATCAAATAAAACATTCAAACCAATGGCATTAGAAAATCTAATTAGTATCAATTTTAGCAACGAAGAATTAAAAGAACTAGATCATCATATGACTAGTATCCAAAACATCTTTAAAGGTAAAACTGTTAACATTACCCCAGAGCAAAGAAGACAATATGGTAGTATTGGCAATCATAATAAACTTATTGTAGATAAGGCCAAAAATTATATGGAGCAGCACCCAGATTGGATTCCGCGTTTTTTGGATAAAGCAGAATTCGACAGGGACCACAAAACAAGAGCGCAAGTAGAAAGCCGAGTACAATTACTCAATAACCTATCACAACAATTATTAGATACCAAAACCTTGCTGGATCATGATAATTATACCAACGCACTAAGTTTTTATCGTATGATGCGTTTTTTAGCTGGCGAAAATGAGCCGGGTGCAAAACCTGTGTATGAAGACATGAAAGTACTCTTTAATAAATCTTCAGCCACCAATATTGACGAAACCAAAGAATAATCATTATTTGAACCGAGAAGCCGCTACACAGCGGCTTTTTTTATACCAAACTCTACCTCCTATCAAGCCCCCCCTAAAGGTGGTTTAGAACCACCCCCGACCTGGTTACAAACCCCTTCTACCCTATACTACAGTGTCTCGAAGTGGTTCTACACCCATTAGAATAGGTTGTATATATACTTAGAGCCATTTATGCACTGTTTATAATAGGTTATAAACCTCTTCGAATGGATGTACCATCAGCTCGAACCGCTACTGTAACCTATAATAATGGGTACGCGATTGCTTCAAATGAGTATGCAACCCTTTCACATCAAGAGTATAGTAACTAAGTATAGTTAATATACCTGCTAAAAAGAGTTATCAACCATCTCAAGGTAACAAACACGATGGCGTGATTAGTTTTACAAAATTTTTAAAATGCTACTTATCAATACTTTAAATTTTTGGCACGCTGCTTGATACTACTAAAGTGAACATCAGAAACAGATAGCAATGTTTCTTCTAAATTACGAATTATGAAAAATGTTGTTTTACTTTTTACAGGCTTATTATTAGCGACATTTACAGCTAATGCATCAGAGACAAGCACAGAAGCTTCTACTCGATATATTAATAATGGACGATCGTTTATCTTTAACGAAGGTGGTATTGATTTCTCTGTCTATGCAGATGGGCAATTCGATTTTCAGCTTAATGCGCGAAGAGGTAATGGAGTAAGTATCGGAGTTAATGCTCCTGGAGTGAATATAAGTTTTAATTCGGGGTATAATTATGACGCCTTTGTACAATATGATGATTACGGTGCTGTAGTACAAATAGAAAATACTCCGATATTTTATGATCACTTTGGCAGAATCGTGCAGGCAGGTGATGTATTTATCAATTATAATCGTCTAGGTCGTATATCTAGAGTTGGTGGTCTTTATGTGCACTACAATAGGTATGGAAACTTTTTGAACTGTACTGGGTTTATAAATCCGTTTAACAGACATTATGTATATAGACCTTATCACGCCTTTTTTACAGTACCGGTAGTAAATAGATGTATCGTATATAACAGACCGTATAGAAGATTTTATTCACCATACAGGTATTCGTATACTGTATATAGAAATAACTATTATAATGGATATTATAGTAGACCATACAGAAGTCGCAACTATTACAGACCTCATAGTCGAGTGACAAGTTATAATAGAGGATATAGAGGTTCTAATGCAAGAGCGATAAGTTATAGAACAAGAGATCGTAGAGCTACGATGTACAAAAATAATGATCGCAATTACAGCGCTAGACATGCAACAAGAAGCAGATCTAATGCCTATGGTAAAAATAGTGCAACACGAAGTAGGTCGAATAACTATGCTTCACAAAACACCAGTAGAAGTCGTGCTGCCGCTCCTAGTACAAGAAGCCGTAGTGCAATTAAAAGCGATCAAACAAGATCAAGAGCACAATCGACAAATAGAAATGCTCCGTCTAGAACTAAGGTGCAAAGTACGCAAAGATCCAGAAGTGCTGTAGCAAATAGATCTCAGAATAACACGAGTAGGTCTCAATATAAAAGAAGCAGTGCGCCAAGTAGACCTGTAGCAAGTAGATCTCAAAATAATAGTAGTAGATCAAAATATCAAAGAAGTAGTAGTACGCCAAACAGGTCGGTAGCGAGTAGATCTCAAAATAATAGAAGTAGATCTACAGCACAAAAACCAAGGAGTACAAGTAGAAATTATTCTGGTAGTGCAACAAAACGTTCCAATACTAGTCGATATAGTAGTAATAGAACAAGCACACCCAGAACAACTGCAAAGAAGCAAAGAAGTAACACTTCTAGTAGATCGACCAGATCCGGGAACTCACGTTCTCGATCGGCTAGAAGTAGAAGCTAAGAACATATAAACGACATTTATCTTTTTGGTTGGTTAGTTGGAAAATCCCCTAGAGTTGTATGCATTAAGCACCTCAGGGGATTTTCTTTAATATTAGAATTGGTTTGATATTAGTTTGATTTACCAGAAGTTAGCCACTTAGTAATACTGTTCTTTAGCACATCATTAATATCCGGAGAAATTTTCAGCAGAAAAAGAATCGCTACATATCCTACTCCTATCAAAATACTCTTCAACAAAATATTTACTATAGGGTGAAAAGGTAATTCCCAAAAATAAAATCCAAAAACGAACGATAGGATTAGTAACAAAGTAAGACATGTTTGTATAGAGAAAGGATGTATGTCAAACTTACGATAGACAATCCATAACTTTGCCAGGTTATAGCACGCTACTGCAGAAAAAGTAGCAATGGCAGCACCGGTAACGCCATACGCTTGTATACATATAAGATTAAGCACAAAAGATAATACAGTCATCCCAATACCAATATATAATACAATACGGTAATAGTCTGAATTATACAAAATCGAATTGTTATTCCCTAAAAGATTATCGAAGAGTTTAGTTGTTCCGATTAGGATAACGACCCAGATAAATAATTCATAGGCATCAGGTATAATTTCAAAGAGTTCATTAACATTACACACAATAAGTACAAACAGCAGTCCACTAATTGCTAAGAGATTTAGCGAACTTTTTTTGTAGAGCACTTGCAGTTGATCAGAAGATTTTTCATTAATCAATTTTGCGGTTAACGGATAAGTAATCTGGTGCATTGCCCGAGACGGAATAATTATAACACTAGCAATATAAGCACATATTCCGTATTTAGCTACATTTTCTATGGGTAGAAATTCTTTGATCATCACTTTATCCAAATCGATTAGTAATGAAGCTACAGATCCGGCAATTAGTATTAAAAATGAATATTTAAACACCGAAATATAATTATCGGGCAATGCAAATCTTATTTTGAAATGATGAAGCGTAAATGCATACCATTTCATCAATAAAGTTCTCAACAGATAAACAATCACCAGAGCATACACAAACTGTTCCACCGTTAAAACTTCAAAGTACACTAGTAGTAATAGGATACTGGTACATATTCTCAAAAACAATTCCTTCAATATATTGCCAAAAACACTCTTTAATTTTACTTTAGACCAAGCAAAAAATACTTCAAAGTATGATAATGCAAATGCTAAAACAAAGATTGTCCAGGTATAAGGAGTTACAACAGAATTTTCATTACCAATAAAATCAAGAAGTGAGGTATAAAACACAACCCCTATCAATCCTAAGACTAGTGAAACTATAAACGGAAGTATTAGCATTTGAGTCAAAAATCTATGCTCTTGGTTTTGATCGGTATACGATGAGAAAAACTTGATTAATGTATTATGAGCTCCAAACGCCATTAATGGCCAGATTAAATTTGAAGCCGAAATGAGATAAGCAACCAATCCATATTGTTTTTCATCCATAAAATTGGTAAACAAAAACAAGGTGTTTACGGCTCCGATACCAAAACCCAAACAAGTAATGATTATATTTTTAATAGATTGATTAACAACTACTCCCACGCTAAGCTTGTTTTTTTGTTTTCTTACTGTCTCACCGAATACTTCGTCCATGCTCAACACAGGCTAAATCGAGGTGTAAATAAATGAACATGTCTCGACTCGGCTCGAGAAAACATATATATTTGAATGCCTATTTTTATCTTTTAAGTATTCATCTCTTTTAGTATTTGTGCCATTTTCTTGGTTAGCTCCCTCCTACTATATTGTTCTATGCTGGTTACTCGAGATTCTAATTCCTCATTTTGATAGGCTTTAAAATATTCAAGTAGTTGTGCTTTTACAGCTTTATACTCATGATACTCAAAAAAGCATCCCGAATTAGTTTCTAAGATCAACTTTGAGATATCTGCGTCTGCGGGACCTAATGCCAAAATTGGTCGTTTAGAAACCATATATTCAAACAGTTTGCCCGGGATAATGCATCGTGTTGCTGCACTATCAATTTCAATCAATAATAATAACTGTGAGCTGCGCTGGATTTTTATCGCTTCATGATGTGATACATAATGCCTTAGTTCTAAAAAATCTGATAATCCAGCTTCTTTTATCGAAGATAATACATCATCACTTACTGCACCCACTAATTGCAATCTAAATGCATCTAAAAACGCTTCATTTTCGACTGTTAATTCAAACAAGGCTTTCCAAAGATGTTTTGGATTACGGCCCGATAATAACGAACCAATATGTGATATGGTGAATTTTTTATCCAAAGGTATTTCTGAAACAGTTGTCACATCATAACCATTTGTAATTACTGAAATGGGTTGACCTGTTATTTCCTGAAATTCTTTTTGAGTAGTAAAACTGGTTACCACAATGTGATCCGCAGTTTCCAACACTTCTTTTTCAAGAGCTTTATGTTTTTGGATAGATCGACGTGTTAGCTTTAGTTTATCATGATACCCTATTGTTGTCCAGGGATCTCTGAAATCCGCTATCCAGTTCAGGTTCATTTTTGTTTTCAGCGCCTTGCCTATCAAATGCACACTATGCGGTGGTCCTGTAGTTATGATGGTATCAATTTGGCTTTCTAAAAGGTACTTCTCCAAATATGATACCGAGGGTTGTATCCAAAACTTGCGTGCATCGGGGATAAAAAAGTTTCCTCGTACAAATAGTAACAAACGTTGGATAAACGATTGTTTGGTTTTTCCTGCGATGATGCCTTTACTTATGGTTTTACTTTCTTTTTTTGAAAAAATTTCGGCAAACCGATACGGCTCAACAATTGGATGTTTTAAAATTGTTATTCCCTTCGGAATTTCTAATACTAAAGAACTATCTACTAAAGGATAGGTAGGATTTTCGGGAACATATACAACAGGATCTACACCAAACTCCCTTAAATATTTTACGAATTTAAGCCAGCGTTGCACTCCAGGACCCCCTGCAGGCGGCCAATAGTATGTGATGATTAGCACTTTCAAAACTCAGCTTACTTTTCTTCTTTTGATGTAGCTAATAGACTACCTGTCTTCTTATATTGATATACTACTCCTCCTATAATTAAGAGTATAAAAATAATCGAACTGGTGAGTGTAATAGCACTTCCGGTTTTAACTACCTGAGGTTCGAATTTGAATTCAATTTTATGTTTCCCCTTTGGGATTTTAAGCCCTCGTAGCATATAATTAACCGGATAAATCGGTTCTTCTTTATCATTAACAAAAGCTTTCCATCCGTTTTGATAGTATATTTCAGAAAAAACAATAAACCCAGGTGCATTAGCATATACATTATATGCAAGGTGATTAGGTGTAGTTTTAGAAATAGAAATTGTTGAAATACTATCTTTTTCAGTTTTAAAAACTCCCAAATCCTGCTTAAAATCTTTTCGAACGACTGCTGTTTCTTTAGTTTTGATGGTACTTAGCGCATCAAATTCAGCTTTATGACCATCTACATACTTTATATTTTCTACAAACCAGGCAGCTCCATTTGCAGAAGGATTTAATTGCGCTTCTAGTTTACCTTCTTTATTTTGCTGAATAATATATTTTACATTAAGCATATTTAAAACCTCAAGATTACCTTTGGCTATGTGCCCAAAGTATACATCTTCCATTTTTCTGGGTCGTACAGCTGTGTATCCATTAATCGAGTTAAAAAAGTAATTGGTATGCGAATTATTAAAACCTCTCGCCTGATCCAACACTCTATAATACGAATCATCCTTCATGATTTTTTCATCTACCTGAGTAGGCTGAAAAAATGTTCTGTATTCTCTCTTAGATATAAAACCTTCTTCATCTACACTACGTCTGTCTACAGATACTAAATCGATGACAATCAATACTCCAAGACAGATCAAAGTAATATGTTCTGATAGCTTTTTCTTAAGCATAAACCATAATACACCGCTGATTAATAGGATGTAGATTAATGATCGTAGGCTATCATTTTTCATAATTGTAATCCGGTCTTCTTTGATCGCATTAAAAATCAAAGGTTGTTCTATTTCAAGTTGTACTTCAGAAGGTGATTTGAAAGCAAACAAACTACCTCCAAATAAAAAGAAAATTAGGCATAGCCCGCCAAAAACGCCAAGAGAGATCAAAAATTTCTTTTTCTTTTCGTCAAATAAAATTTTATCATTAAGTAAACTATGCAAACCGAACACAGCAGCAATAGGCACCAGCAATTCTAAAATTACCTGAATACTAGATACTGCTCTGAATTTATTGTAAAGAGGAACATAATCAATAAAAAATCGCGTTAAAAACTCAAAATTCTTTCCCCAGCTTAGTAGTAGTGACAAAAGTATACCGCCCAGAAGCCACCATCGTAATCTGCCCTTAATTAATAATAATCCCAGAAATGCTAAAAAAACAACGGTAATCCCAAGATAAGGAGGTGCTTCAACAAAAGGTTGAGCTCCCCAATATAGTGGCGTTCCGTTTGCATAATATCTTGCCTGCTCGGGAGACTGCCCCATTGCTAATAATTTTTGATAGAAAGCAGAATCATTTCCCAGATCAGATGCTCTACCTAATCCCATAAGCTTTGGAACAAATAGGTTTAAAGACTCTAGCTTTCCGTAGCTATACTCTGTAATGTAATCATATTCTAACCCATTTTTCTCAGAAGATCGAGTGGTCTCATCTGCCAGAAAATTTTTACCTCGTATACTGGTGTCTACATATTCTGAGGTTGCCAATAAGGTTGTGGCATTAGTCGCTAAGCCCAAAGTGACCGCCATGACCAAAAATCCAACTGACTTAAAAAAATGTGGTAATTCTTTCTTCTTGTAGGCATCAATCAGATACGAAATACCAAGCACAACTACCAATAACCCCAGATAATAGGTCATTTGATAATGATTTGCTTGTATTTCTAATCCCATTGCCAACGCTGTGAGTATAGATCCCCAGAGATATCGTTTTTGAAATACCATAATAATACCTGCCATCACCAATGGGAAGTAGGCAATGGCATGTGCTTTCGAATTATGCCCAACACCAATGATAATAATCAAATATGTTGAAAAACCGAACGCCAATGCACCTATAATTGCTATTTTCCAGGGTACTCGCATGACGAGCATCAAAACATAAAAACTTACTAAATAAAGAAACAAATAATCTGCTGGCCGTGGCAAGAACCGAATCAAACGATCCAATTTGTCCATATAGTCATGCGGAAACTTAGCACCTAATTGATACGTTGGCATACCCCCGTATGCAGCATTATTCCAATATGTTTCTTCTCCGGTTTGTTCGCGATGCTCTTTTTGCTGCTTTGTCATCCCTTCATAGAGCTTGATATCATTTTGATACAGCACTTTTCCGCTCAATACCGGATTAAAATAAGCAAGGGATACAATTATAAAACCTAAAATAACGAGTATATGGGGTAAGAATCTTTTGATTAAAGGCATGTGAAGTATGAGTTTACTAAATGAAGTGCCAAATTAAAAAAATATAAATAACTTATATTATAATACTACAGACATATTTTTAATTTCTCTAAATTATGAAGTAAGAATACCTAATACGCAGTGTATAATTTGTCGCCACAGTATTTTTATAAAACTATCCCCATACACGTATATGTCGGGAAATATGTATTTAGAAATAGTAAAAATTAATCAACTTCTTCATAATCAATATACTCTCCTACATCTTTATTAGAAGAATTCTGTTTTGGTTTTTTTTCAATAGTTACCTCTCCATCTGTAGATTGCTGGGGTTGTTGATACTGACCAAAGTGCTGCTGAAATTTTTCTCCAGCTTTCTTTGTCACATATTTAAACAATAGAGGACCAAATAATCGCGTTAGTATTTTTAGGCCATAATATATTAGTACTATAATGAGAATTACTTTTAACACCCCTTGTAGAGAAGCTTCTTGCATGTCATTTTTTTTCAAAAATAAGGAACTAAACATACAATTACGCCCCCATGATCCTAAAAAAATGATAAAATCTGCTATATTTGAACCAAATCTATTGCCTATGAACCCTAGATCTATTCTGTTGCTGGTGCTCCTTTTGTTGGGGTACACAGTTTCAGCACAATATACCGAGAAGATCAACACAAACAGACCCGGTACTTCTCAAGGAGCCTTTTCTGTAGGAAATAATGTTCTACAATTAGAAGGCGGTATGGGGTTTGGAAAAGAAAAACATAAAATATTTGATACAAAAACTAATGTGTTCAATTTTGATTATGCAGTTCGATATGGCCTTTTAATTGAACAATTAGAAATTCGATTGAATGGTAGATTTAGAGCAGATGGTGTAAAACAGACCATCGGTGCAAATGAAGAAAAGATACAAAGAAGCGATTTTGAAATCAATACTTTGGGTGCAAAATATCTGATCTACGACCCTTATAAAAGACCAAAAAAAGATTCTATCAATTATGATGCATTAAAAAGTTGGAAAGAACACCACCGATTTAAATGGAAAACGTTAATCCCAGCAGTATCAGCATACGCGGGAGCCAATTTTGTTACCTCTGATAATCCATTTACATTTCCCGATGACCCTACTTTTAGTCCCATATTTGCAGTAATTGCTCAAAATAACTGGACAACAAGCTACGGTGGGGACTGGGCTTTTGTAACGAATATAATCGTAGATAAGGTCACTACAGATAATCCTGCAATAGGCTGGATCTTAACTGCGACACATACTGTAAATGAGAAATGGGCTGGTTTTCTAGAGTATCAAGGACAGAAAAGTGATTTTTACAGTGATAATATTTTGAGAATGGGAGGCGCTTATTTGTTTAATCAAGACGTACAGTTTGATGCAAACTTAGCCTTCAATTTTAAAGACACCCCTTCTATATGGACGCTAAGTTTTGGAGCATCATACCGATTTGATTGGCATAAAAAAGATGAAATCATTGAAAAACCAGGACTAGAAGGCGGCGTCAAAGAAGGTGAAGAACCAGAAGAAGGCGAAGAAGGTATTGAAGGAGAACTTGATGAAGAATTTAATGACATAGAAAATGATAGCCTAAAACAACAAAGAACTCCTTTTATTAATACTTTTGAAGACGATAGTTTCAGAGAAGAAATGGAGCAGGATCTTGATGAGAGACGTACCGCAGAACGATTAGAGCGTGAACGTATTGAACAAGAAAAAGTAGATAAAAAAGAAGGAAAGAAACTTCAAAAAGAAGAAGCTAGACGTTTAAAACGTGAAGAAAAAGAAGCAAGAGATGCAGAAAAAGCAGCGCTGAAAGCAGAAAAAGAAAAAGAAAAAATGCTTCAGGATATCGATGCCGAATTAGACAAAATGGAAAAAGAACAAGGCGTAGATGGTGAGCTTGATGATATCGATAAACAGCTCCAAGAACTAGAAAAGATGGAGAATGAATTAATTCAAGAAGAGCAAAAAGAGAAAGAGAAAGAGGGAAAAGAAGAAGAAAAGAAAACCGACGAAAAGGAAGAAAAAGAAGAAAAGGTTAAAGAGGAGCAGGAAGAAGATATTGATGCTGAATACGAACAATATCAGCAACAACAAGAAAAAGCTAAAAAAGAAGAAGAAAAACGCAGAAAGAAAGAAGATAAAAGACGAGCAAAAGAAGATAAGAAAAGAAAAAAAGAAGAAGAAAAAAAGAAGAAAAACGCAGAGAGAGATCCAAAAATTGATCAGGAGATCGATAAGGAATTAGAAGATTTTTAATGAATAATACCCTGCAACTCATACTACTCTGTAAAATGATGTAAAACCATTGGTTATTTTTGACAAAAGGGTTATATATTTGTGACGAATTAGAGATGATATATGATTACGATTAAAGAAATTACTTCAAAAGGAGATTTAACTACGTTTGTTAAGTTTCCTTTTGAGTTATATAAAGAATCCCCATATTACGTTCCTTCAATAATCAAAGAAGAATTGGATGTAATGAATCCAAAAAAGAATCCGGTTTTTAGAAATGCAGATGCAAAATACTTTTTAGCCTATAAAAATGACACCATCGTTGGGCGTATTGCTGCAATAATTAATTGGATAGAAGTAAAAGAACAAAAAAAATTAAAGGTACGATTTGGATGGTTTGATGTAATTGATGATACCGAAGTCACTAAAGCTCTTCTACAAAAAGTAGCTGATTACGGAGCGGAGCATTCTTTAGAATATATGGAAGGTCCAGTAGGCTTTTCGAACATGGATAAAGCGGGGATTTTAATTAAAGGTTTCAAAGAGTTAAATACAATGATCACCTGGTATAATTATCCATATTATGCCAAACATATGGAGCAACTGGGCTTTGAGCAAGCTGCTACATGGGTAGAATATAAAATAAAAGTGCCCAAAAAGACGAAGGAAAAAGTCATCAAATTTGCCCGAGTTATAAAAGAACGTTATCAACTTCAACTCCTTAAATTTAATAAAAGTAAGGAAATCCTGCAGTATGCAGATGATATGTTTGATTTGCTAAATAAGACCTACAGTAGTTTGCAAACTTTCGTACCTATACAGCAGTATCAAATAGATATGTATAAAAAGAAGTATCTTCCCTATCTAAATCCTGAATATATCACTTGTATTGCAGACAAAACGGGGAAGCTCATTGCCTTTTCTATTGTTATGCCCTCTTTCTCCAAAGCTTTAAAAAAGATGAATGGTAAAGTATATCCACTTCGTTTTCTACATATTCTCAAGGCGCAACGCAGAAATGATACTGCTGCTTTTTATCTTATCGGTGTAGACCCAGAGTATCAAAATAAAGGAGTTACCGCACTTATCTTCAAAGAAATGAATGAAGCTTTTCTTCGTAATGGAATTGAAATGGTCGAAACCAATCCAGAACTGGAAGAAAACAAAGCAATACAAGCTCTTTGGAATGGATATGAGCACGAACAACATAAGATGAGAAGGACGTTTAGAAAGCGTATTTAGATACAACACATGAACGAGATCAAGATATTGACTGAAAGAATACGATTAAGATTGATTGATCTCTCTGATTTAGAAGAAATACACAAGTTACATTCTTTACCCGAAGTTGATGAATATAATACACTAGGAATTCCAAAAAATAGTGCAGAAACCAAATCTATAGTCGAACCTTGGATAGCAGAAAATCAATTGAGTGAAATAAAAAGCTACACATTTGCTATTGAAAACATATCAAATAAAAAGTTTATGGGTTTATTTGGACTAAAACTTGGAAATGAAAAGTATAAAAGCGCTGAAGTTTGGTACAAAATTCATCCTGATTATTGGAAAAAAGGATACGCAACCGAGGCATTGAAGGCTATAATACACTTTGGGTTTGAAACGCTCAAATTGCATCGAATAAAAGCCGGTTGTGCTGTAGACAATATTGGTTCTTTAAAAGTTTTGGAAAAATCTGGAATGACACGAGAAGGACGACACAGACAAATCTTACCCCTAAAATCAGGCTGGTCAGACAATTTTGAATATGCAATTCTGGATATTGATATTAAATAGATACCTGGTGGTATTATTATCTAACGTACGTACTCGTAACACCGGTTTTTTAAAACACACCCATTTTTTGATATCATATTTTTATAAAAAAGAGATAATACAATTCACATATTAAATCAAATCTCCTACACAAAAATCTTGGCTATTGCGATTATGATATATCGAACGCAAACCTGTAGCTACATGATTACCTCCCCTATTTTTACATCTAAATGTTAATAATTGTTAAAATAGTACCTTTTTATACATAGTACTGTAACAAAATATAAATACTTACGTCTAGTAAGTATAAACAATCAAAAAAAACAATAATCATGAGCACTTTAAACAACAATCAAATCACAAAAAAATTGACAGCTACTAAAGGATTTATCTGGAATACTAAAAGACGATACAGATAACTATTCAGAATAAAAATTCATCAATCAAAAAACAATAATCATGAGCACTTTAAACAACAATCATATCACCAAAAAATCAACAGCTACTAAAGGATTTATCTGGAATACTAAAAGACGATACAGATAACTATTCAGAATAAAAATTCATCAATCAAAAAACAATAATCATGAGCACTTTAAACAACAATCATATCACCAAAAAATCAACAGCTACTAAAGGATTTATCTGGAATACCAAAAGACGGTACAGATAACTATTCAGAATAAAAATTCATCAATCAAAAAACAATAATCATGAGCACTTTAAACAACAATCAAATCACAAAAAAATTGACAGCTACTAAAGGATTTATCTGGAATACTAAAAGACGATACAGATAACTATTCAGAATAAAAAATTCATCAATCAAAAAACAATAATCATGAGAACTTTAAACAACAATCAAATCACAAAAAAATTAACAGCTACCAAAAGTTTTATCTGGAATACCAAAAGACGATACAGATAACTATTCAGAATAAAAATTCATCAATCAGCCTGCCGGTAGGCAGGTCAAAAACCATCAATAATGAAAACATTAAAGAGCATTAAAAAGAAGTTAAGAGAAACTAGACGAAAGCAAACAATGCTTTTGGGCTTTACTCAAAGTAGCCCAGATTACGAAAATCATATTCGTATCCTTACAAATCGCTATATATTCTAAATATTTAAGTATTTGATAGCATAAAAGTATGAGGTTGATTTCAGTAAAGAACTTCAAGGAAAGCACAAGAGGCACTAGTGAGAAATAGATTTTTGATTTCGAAGTAAGCCTCGGAGTATTTGAATCTCGCTATGTCTGCGTGAGGCAGGACTATCGAGTAAAATCAACCTTGTCGTGTGTGTTTTATTTTATCTATAAAATTTAGAATAGCGAGTCAAAAAAGTATCAGTAATTCTCACTTTAAAGATCACCAATTAATTTTTTACCACTACCATTGTAGCTTTTTTTCCAACGGATAGATTCCAGCCATTACCTGTGATAAGTTTTCCTTGATCATCATAAAGATGAAACTCGGCTGTATTAGGAGCTACCTCACCTACGCTTAATGCCTGAACAACAATTTTATTAAAACCCTTTATTAAGTTGATCTTAGCACCTTGAAAATCACCATTTAAAAGTACTCTAGAAGCAATAATATTATCATTAATAAAAATTCGAATAACATCACCATCAACAATGCCATGATCCCTATATATCAAATTAACAAATTCTCCATTACTATTAAAATCGCCAAGATACGCATCATCCGTCTCTGATTCCGACATAGGATCACCTTCTATTTTTTTGAACCATTTTGGAGTCATTTCTGTATTAGGCTTAATAAATCCATCATCACCTGTCATATTAAAAGCTGTATTATTACGACGACTATACTCCTCTAACTCTTCCGGCAGATTATAGAGCGAAGAAGATTCAATTTTAGAATCAAAATTAGATAGACTATACTTATCTGTATTCAAACTACTTTTACTATCAATTCGTAAGGATGACGGACCCTCTATCTGTGCTGTTAAAACAGCAATAGAAAATAATAGAAAAATGAAAAATAATTTGGCTTTCATAACACTATGTACTACTCTTCATAAAACGTAAAGATAAATAATAGTAGAGGTTATCCATGTTAATTCGCTGCAAAAACTTTCAGATTAAGAATATTATTGTAAAAAAACAAGTATACAAACTTGTAAGACAAATCTTATATCACTTATTTTGTCATAAAAAATAACCATGGCATATTATATAGTCGGGGGAATACTTCTAGCTATAATTCTTTTTTTGTTTGTAGCATATAGGAAAGTAAAAAATACACTAAACAACAAAAACAAAGAATTACAATCTTTACATCTAGAGACCGATAAACAGTTTCAATTACAACAAAAATACATCTCTATTCTTAGCCAAGAATTGAGGACACCGCTATATGGGATCATGGGATTAACAAATCTGCTAGTAGATGATCATCCAGACCTCAAACATGATAAAAAACTAAAGTCTCTTAAGTTCTCTGGCGATTATCTATTGACACTCATAAACAATATATTGCATGTAAATTATCTTGATGCTGAAGAAATTACTTCTCAAAATGAAGTATTTGATCTGGAAGAGATCACTCAAAACCTTGTACACTCCTTTAGTTACGCTACAGAGAACAGCGATAATATATTACATTTTAATTTTGACTCAGAAATTGATCGATTTGTTAATGGAGATCCCGCTATTCTTTCCCAAATTTTGATGAATCTTATTAGCAATGCCTTAAGGTTTACCAAAAACGGAAATGTCAATTTTTCTGTGAGTTTGATAAAGAAAAAGCAAAATATAAGTACGATTTCTTTTAAAATAAGTCATGATGGGGATGAAATATCTAAAGAAGATGAAAAGTCTATCTATCAAGAATTTATTAATGTCGAAAAGGCAAAAAAATCATATCTGGGTACTGGTCTAAATTCAACTATCGTAAGAAAGTTGGCAGAGACGCTACAAGGTGAAATTATCATCCAAAATAATGATCATGTTGGTTCTGAATATGTTTTTTTAGTAGATTTTGAAACTCATAAGGATAAATATAGTAGTGTCGACAAAATCAACCCAGAAACCATTACTAACGATTCCAAACTAAAAGCTCTGGTTGTCGACGATAACAAACTGAATCTATTAGTAGCCGACAAAATGTTATCCAAAGAAAACTTTAATTGTACCACAATAGACAATGGTTTTGATGCTATTGATTTGGTTAGGGAAAATACATATGATGTGATACTTATGGATATTAATATGCCAAAACTAAATGGTATCGGTACTACAAAACGAATTCGAAAATTTGATACCAAAACTCCAATTATTGCAATAACCGCAGTCGATATAACGCAATTAAATCGACAAATTATACAAGCAGGATTAAATGATTATCTACTAAAACCATATACCAAAAATCATTTACTAGAAATTATCAATAAACATATTGCTGAACCTGCTCAAAATTAAAAATTCATTAGTCATACCATACGATTTTTATATAAAAACATGATTTAGCCTAGCACAAGAAATCGTAATGATTGTTATCCTATCAAACAATTGATTTAATTTATATCTGAACTGTTCAACAAATCAAAATCGTAAACCTGAACTTGTTTTAAGTTCTCATCGTAAAACTTTATTTATGGGTATAATTAATTTTCGGAATGAATTCGGAATGAAGATAAGTATTGCATTACTATCCCTAAATTGACAATTATTTTAATTCCTTCTAGAGGGTTTAATTCTCCGGGATTGTTGATTTTATAATCTAGCAAAATCACGGTCAAATTTTTAAACAAAACTTCACAATTCATTTTCGTTAACATTTTTTTAAGTAATTCATATGAAAAGATTAATAATTGTAGAAGCAATAAATGAAACTGCCTGTAGTTAAGATATCATATATAATTAATTAGATAACCATGAAAAAATCGTTTACATTAATCGCAATGTCAGGAATACTCTTGACATCCTGCGTATCAAAAAAGAAGTATGTTGCTCTAGAGCAAGAATTACAGGATACTCGTAGTACTTTACAAAGAACTTCTGTAGAGAAAGATGAGTTAGAAGGAAAATTTGCAAAGATCGAAGCCAGAGTTGCAGATTACAATGCAAAAATTAACTCTCTAAAAGATGCCAGCAATGAACAAATGGTGATGGTAGATGATGTTGTTGCAATATCAAACAACAGCAAAGAAAAAATGAGAGAAACACTTACCAAAGTTGATCCCGTTAAATTACAAAATGCTACTACGCTAAAAGATTCTATGAATCTGGCAGTTTCGCATAACTTAAAAAGTTCATTAGATGATAGTTTAAAAAATGATGACGATATTTCTATAAATATCGATAATACTGTTGTAATGATCTCAATTTCTGATAAAATGCTATTTAAAACGGCTAGTTATAGAGTGAGTGATAAAGCTAACGGAATTTTAGAAAAATTAGCTAGTGTTATTAATTCAGAACCAAGTATCGAGGTAATGGTAGAGGGACATACAGACCCAAGAACCATCAGTAATGCTGTGGTACAGGATAACTGGGACTTAAGTGTTAAAAGAGCAACCTCTATAGTTAGAAAACTTCAGAACAAGTACAATGTAGCTCCAGAAAAATTAATTGCATCTGGAAGAAGTAGTTATAAGCCACTTGTAGAAAATAATTCTGATGAGAATATGTCAATTAACAGACGTACTAAAATAGTTTTACTACCAAATATGGATAAGTTTTTTGCTTTATTGTCATCAAACTAATTCTTATTTCCAGCATACCTTTACTGAAAAGGGATAGACAATTTTGTCCATCCCTTTTTTTATATAAGAGTATCCTTTTTTATCGTAATCTATAATACCCACATTTTAAGTATGCACCTTCTGCAAAATTTATTGGGTGATCAATATCGTGATATGTTTTTTCTAATATTTCAAAATGTCTACCTGATCTTGAAATACACGCTTCAGAAATAGAAAAGAACTCTTCTGCAGAGATTCTAGAAGAGCAAGATGCTAATATCAAAACTCCATTTGAAGCAACTAATTGGGTTCCTAATTTTGCCAATCTAGAATAGCTTGTTTTAGCTCTATTGATTTCGCGTTCCCGTTTTGCAAAAGAAGGAGGATCGATTACAACAATATCAAATACTTTATTTTGGTTAATTAAATTTTGTAATGCATCAAATGCGTCTCCCACAATGATGTTATGAATACCGTTATGATCATTCAAGCTTGCATTCTCTTTGGCTATTTCTAGAGCCTGGGCACTTATATCCAGGCTTATAACTTCTGTTGCACCTCCTTTTAATGCATGAACAGAGAAACCACCAGCATAAGAGAAGACATCCAACACAGTTTTTCCTTTAGAAAGCGCCCCTACTCTTTTTCTATTATGACGATGGTCTAAAAAATATCCTGTTTTATGCCCTTTGATTACATTTGCCGAAAATAAAACCCCATGCTCTCTAAAAACAACAACATCATTAGCTAAGATTCCATAAATAACCTTACCATCATTTAAATCATAAAGTTCACCTTGGGATTGTAGCAATCGACTTAATCGTATTACAACAGTCTTACATTTAGAAACTTCAATCAATTGAGGTACAATCCAATTCAAGTAAGGAAACCAAATGTGTGAATATAATTTTATTACGAGTACAGTATCATAAATATCAGCAATAAAACCAGGCAGATGATCATTTTCTCCAAAAATTAAACGATAACTATTAGTATCGGTTTGCAATAATGGTTCTCTTGCTTGATACGCTTGATTAATTCTTGAAACAAACCAATCCTCATTAATCGGAAGGGTTTTTCTAAACTGTATTAATTTAATTCGAATAGGTGAATGTGGATCGTACAAACCACAGGCTAAAAAAACATTTTTTTTGCTATCATAAACTATGGCTAGATCCCCGGATTTACCTTCAGTATTTTGTTTTATAATACTATCCTCAAAAATCCATGGATGATCCCGTTTTACCATCTTTTCTGCCGAAGGTTTTAACTTAACAGCCAATCTTTTTGTATCTATGTCCGGAACAATATTCATAATCAGCAAGAATACTGATATTTTTTTTATTCTTGTATAAAACAAAAAGAAAAAGCACTCATCGATATACGTTTTAAGATAAGTGCTTTAATTGTGACGTTAAAACTGCGATACAAATAACAACATAATCAAGGAGACCATTATCTCAAAATTTTGTTGCATTCATCATTTTTATACCAAGCATCATATTTATAAAATTAAATATGTATATTTGTTAAATGACAGACAAAAAAATTCTTGAAATAAATAAAGCGCTATCAAATGCAACTAGGCTTGATATCTTGAAGTGGCTCAAAGATCCTGAAGCAAATTTCCCCCCACATAAAGATCTTGGCCATTTTAATGATGGCGTTTGCGGGCAATACATTCAGGATAAATCTGGTTTATCTCAACCTACAATTTCTCATTATTTATCAGGAATGCATAAGGCAGGATTACTAATTACTACCCGATATGGTAAATGGACCTACTTCAAAAGAAATGAAGAAGCAATCAAAAACTATTTGAATACTCTAAACAAAGAACTCTAAAAAATTTAAAAAACATATTTATAAAGTTAAATATATAATTATGAAAATACTAGTAATAGGCGCCAGTGGCACCATTGGTAAAGCAATATATGAACATCTAAAAAAAGAGTATACCCATATTTTTGGCGCATATAGAAATAGCACTACCCATCCGGTAGATATTACAGATAAAAATAATATTAAAGCATTATTTGAAAAACTTCCAAAACTTGATGCAGTCATCAATGCTGCTGGCACAGCTTCATGGAAACCATTATCAGATCTCACAGAAGAAGATTATTACATAGGAATCAAAAGTAAACTTATGGGCCAGGTAAACGTTGTAAATATAGCTAAAGAGTTTCTAAATAATAATGGTTCTATAACACTAACAACAGGAATTCTTGCAGAACATTATGAACCTGGTGCCGTAGCACTATCCTTAGTCAACGGAGCTATACATAGTTTCGTAAATGCTGCTTCAAATGAGTTAGAGCGTGGTATTCGTCTCAATGTAGTTGCCCCAGGAGCCATTGCCGGAGATTTTCCTGAAGATAAAAAGTTTGCTGGATATTTTCCGATACCTATTGAAGAAGCTATAAAAATGTACTCACAATCATTAACCGAAAACATAACAGGTCAAATTTTAAAAAAGTATTAGTATGAAAATTCCAATGTATCAAATTGATGCCTTTACTAAAACACTATTTGGTGGTAATCCTGCTGCAGTCTGTCATCTCCCCTACTGGTTAGATGATACAACCTTACAAAATATAGCAATAGAGAATAATCTTGCAGAAACTGGATATTTTGTAAAAAAAGACGATTTATATGAGATTCGATGGTTTATGCCGCATGCAGAAATTGATCTTTGTGGTCATGCTACACTAGCTTCAGCTTATGTAATCTTCAATTATATAGATACATCCATTGAGGAAATCACATTTTCTTCAAAAAGTGGAATTCTAAAGGCCCAAAAAGAGGAAAATGGATCTATTACCCTTGATTTTCCATCGAGACCTGCTGAAAAAATCGAAATCCCGAAAGAAGTATATAAGGCTTTTAATGCCGAACCGAAAGAAGCTTTTGCTGCCAGAGATTTGATACTTACACTTTCTTCTGAAAAAGAAGTACTGGCCGAAGAACCAAAATTAGAACTGCTAAAAACATTGCCCTATCTTTGTACTGTTATCACAGCAAAGGGTGAAAATTCTGATTTTGTATCTCGTGTATTTGATGCTAATGCCGATGTTTTACCCGAAGATCCTGTAACGGGTTCGGCTCATGCCTCGCTTGTACCTTTTTGGGCAAAACAGCTCGGCAAAACTAACCTCAAAGCACTACAACTATCAAAACGCGGTGGTGAATTAGATTGTAGACTTGATGGAGATCGTGTCTTTCTTAGTGGCTATGCTGTACCTTACCTTATTGGAGAAATTAACATATAATTTAAAATATTGATTATGAAAACTATAGGATTAATAGGCGGAATGAGCTGGGAATCATCAGCCATGTATTATGAATTGATAAATAAGCGTGTCAAAGAACTACTAGGCGGGTTTCACTCTGCCAAATGTATATTGGCGTCTGTAGACTTTGCAGAAATTGAAGCATTACAACATAAAAATGATTGGGTTGGGTTAAATAAACTAATGATAAAATCTGCCAGGCAACTAGAGAATGCCGGAGCAGATTTAATCATTCTATGCACTAATACAATGCATCTGTGTAGTGAAGAAATTATAAAAAACACTGCTATTCCTTTCTTACACATTGCAGATGCAACGGGTGAGAAAATTAAATCCAATGGATTAAAAAAAGTTGCACTCCTGGGAACAAAATTTACGATGGAAAAAGAGTTTTATAAGGATGCCTTGAAAAGCTATGAGGTAGATGTAATCATTCCAAATGAAGAAGATAGAGAAATAGTCCATCAAATCATATATAAAGAGTTAGTTCTTGGTATTCTCAAAGATGATTCGAGAGAAGAACTCAAACGGGTCATTAGGGAGTTAGGACAAGAAGGAGCCGAAGGTGTAATACTTGGATGTACAGAAATTCCGCTACTAATAAAACAAAATGATGTAAGCATTGAGGTCTTTGACACCACCAAAATTCATGCAGAACGTGCTGTTGAAATGGCTTTAAAAAATGAGAATATTACATTATAATTCAGTATAATCTATACGTCTATAAATAACTGATTAATTTTAGATCTTAATTTTCGTTTATAATCCTCTTCTAACCAATCTCTATAGTTCTTGGTACTTTTACTAATACAGTACGAATATCTGCGTACTCTATATTCTATATCGCGATCTAGTAATCTACTAAGAATACGAGCATCAAAGACGTCTTCGCTATTTTCTACACACATCCTGGCATGTTGATCAATAGATTTCTCTAAGACAGTTAGGCTTCGTAAACTATATCTTTTGGTTTTTGCATATTCTTCTTCAACATCAAATTCTATATCTGTAGATATAGCAAACTCTTTTCTAATGTCATCAGGCAATACATACTTAAAATTCCTTTCGATCTCCTCGTCTCCTACAAGGCTGTCATAATAAAAGTCTGGAGATCGAAATATGGATTGCCAATCCATTTCTGCATTCCACAATCCAAACCTAGCCGTATTATTTCCTAAATCTATGATAGAGAACTGAGGTTTTGTAGGTAAAATCCGTGATCCCCTACCGATCATTTGAAAATATAAGGTTAGCGATTTTGTTGCTCTGTTTAGGATAATAGTTTCCACAGTAGGTTCATCAAAACCAGTGGTTAAGATACTAACAGATGTCAAAATTGCGTCATCGGTATTCTTAAACCAAGTTAAAATATCTTCTCGTTCTTGCCTGCTATTAGTATTATCAAGGTGGCGTATGGGATACCCCGCTTTTTTGAAAGTATCATACACATAGATAGAGGTATTGATCCCATTATTAAAAATTAAAGTTTTTTTACCCTTGGATCTTTCTTCATAGGCGATCAGTAGCTTATCCTGCATCATCATATTAGTATACAGTTCTTCAGAAGATTTTACTGTATAATCACCATTCATTCCTATTTTTAATGATCCTAGCCCCACATCATAGGTATATATAACTGGTTTAGCCAAAAATCCACTTTTAATTAATGAATCAATAGTATCTCCAACGATCAACTCATTATAATTATCCTTCATAGGAAGTTTCATATTCGAGCTAAGAGGTGTTGCTGTAACGCCAAGTATAAAACAGTTTTGAAAAAATTTAAAAAGTTTTCTAAATGAGTTATAATGTGCTTCATCAATGATAACCATCCCTATATCATTAAGCTCCAACTGATCATCATTGAGCCTGTTATTAAGCGTTTCTACCATAGCAACAAAACACATGTATTGATCCTGATCGTCAAGTTGCTTAACAGCGCTGTTTATAATTTTGTTCTTTACATGAAACTCTGTTAACATTTTAGAGGTTTGTCCACAAAGTTCAATACGATGTGTTAGAACAACTACCTTTTTCTTTGTAGAGGCTATATATCGCCTAACGATTTCAGAAAAAATAACTGTTTTTCCACCACCCGTAGGCAGTTGATACAGGAGGTTATACTTTTTAGGGAATTCCTTTAGGCGGTTGAATATTTTATCTATATCCCGTTGTTGGTAGTCGTATAGAACTTTCTGTCCCTTTTTTTGTATTTCTGTAGGTGGTATTGCCATTAGGCTTTGTTAAAAATAAGCTACAAAATTAAGCACTTTAAGAGGTTATACGAAACAATTGACGATATATATTTATTTATATTGCATAAACTGAATGTTAATTAATCATAATTGTTTAATTCATACCCTTTTGATATTATAATTTTAACACCTTACTATAAACCCTGTTTGATGAAAACACCAAACAAAGACTTAACTCCTGTTCAGGCATTACTATTACCAAAACCGATATTATACACGGGAAAAATGTTAAATTTCATATCCCCTTTCTTAGCGTCTAGATTTGCAGCTAGAATGTTTTTAACTCCATTTAGTTATAAAATGCCGAATCGAGAAAAGACGATGTATACGAACAGTAAAAAAGAACGAATTCATATTAATACAATCAATCGCGAAGTCATTGTGTATACATATGGAACATCAGAAAAAAAAATTCTTCTAGCTCATGGGTGGTCTGGGAGCGGCACACAGCTTTCCAAAATAGCAGACCAATTATTGTTGATGGGATACAGTACGGTTAGTTTTGATGCCCCGGCACACGGAAAATCTCCGGGAAAAAGAACAATGATGCCTCATTTTATTGAGACCATAAATCATCTTGAAAAATCTCATGGACCATTCGAGGCTGCAATCGGGCACTCTCTTGGAGGAATGTCTCTACTAAGAATAACAAAACATGGCCTACAAATCAAAAAACTGGTGATTATAGGCACAGCAAACAGCATTACGGCGATAATTAAAAATTTTACAAAAAATCTACAATTGAGTCCAAAGGTAGCTAGCCTTTTAAAATCATATTTAGATAAGCGATACGGTGAAGATCTTAACAATTACTCAGGCGGAGTATCGGCATTAGAAGTTAAGATACCCACACTTGTAATTCATGACAAACACGATGTAGATGTTCACTGCAGTGCTGGACACGAAATTATAGAAAATTTGCACCAAGGACAACTATTACTCACCGAACAATTGGGACATCGTAAAATTCTAGGTGATAAAAAAGTTATAGCTGAAATCGTAAAATTTATTTTGGAATAATTATTGATATGTTATTGATACGAGATATATACGACTATTGTATAGTATACTCTTAAATTCAGAAAAAAGAATGAAACAATTTATTTTTTTAATCGTAGCAATATTCTCTATAAATTGTACTGGTATTGCTCAACAGGAAACAAAAAAGGAGAAAAAGACATACGCAGTCTCAAAGACCAATGCAGAATGGAAAAAAATTCTCACATCAGATCAATACTATATTTTGAGGCAAGCAGGAACCGAAAGACCCTTCTCTAGTATTCTAAATAAAGTATATGACAAAGGTGTATTTCATTGTGCAGGTTGTAACACGCCACTATATGAAAGTAAGCATAAATTTGACAGCGGTACAGGTTGGCCGAGTTTTGATCGTGCTGTAGAAGGAAACATAGAAAAAGATGTTGATCATAAACTAGGCTACGCCCGAAACGAATTACTTTGCAATACTTGTGGGGGGCATCTTGGTCATGTATTTAATGATGGACCCAGAGAAACAACAGGGATGAGGCACTGTATCAACGGAGACGCCTTAGTTTTTGTACCTAAAGAACCAAAAAATGAGTAAATATCCTACACAAAAATCAGAAGCAGAGTGGAAATCACAGCTTACTGAAGAACAATATAGAGTGCTTAGAGAAAAAGGCACCGAAAGACCTTTTACAGGAGAATACAACATGCATTTTGATGATGGCTTATACACCTGTATGGCTTGTGATACTCCTTTGTTTGAAAGTGCGACCAAATTTGATTCAGGTTGTGGTTGGCCAAGCTTTGATAAATCTATTGAAGGAAATGTAGAATACATAAAAGACGTATCACATGGAATGATACGTACTGAAATATTATGCGCTAATTGCGGAAGCCATCTCGGTCATGTATTTAATGATGGCCCCACCCAAACTGGTCAACGATATTGCGTAAACTCTGTAAGTATAAATTTTGATAAAAAATAAATCCACAACAAATAAAAATTACGATTCATGAAAAAAATTCTTTTCTTATTAAGCATAGCCACAGTACTTATATTCACAGCTTGCGAAGGTGATCAGGGACCTCCAGGACCAGAAGGTTTAGAAGGATTACCAGGCGCACCAGGCGAAGACGGTGGTTTACTGTTGGCGCCAAATTTTATTACACCGTCTTTCACTTTTGTTTCAGGTAACAATCTAGATGCCGCAATTGATTTCCCTATACCAGATAACATTGATGTTTTTGATGGTGATGTTCCTTTTGTATTTGTGCTTGATCCTATTGCAACACAAAACATAGGAGCAGATGTTTGGGAACCATTACCACGTGTGTTTATGGTTCCAGATGCTGGATTCACTCAATACAGAAATAACTTTATTTTTGATGAAAATAGTAACATTTTTGATATCGAAGTAATTCTGGAAGCAGAAGATTTTTCACAATTAAGTACTGATTTTACAAATAATCAAATTTTTAGAGTGGTTATTGCACCAGGAGAATTTGTTAATAGTACAACCATAGATGTTACTAATTTTAATGAGCTTTCTAAAGCGCTGAAATTAGTAACTAAATAAAATAATAATACATAAATTCAAGATATATGAAAAAGATTTTCACATTACTTTGCCTAACGACATTGATATTCACTTCTTGTTCTAATGACGATGATATTGATTTTGACACGATCGCACAATCCTTTGAGGTTAGAGATGTAAATTTCAGCCCCGATAACCAAGGTATTGCTGCAATCAATGTACCCATACCATTAGATATAGAAATATTTGAAGCAGACGTGATACAAGTATTTAGGTTAGAAGATGTTTTTCAGGGAGAACCAGTATGGGAACCTGTACCAACACCTACTATTTTTCTTCAGAATGGAGGAGAATTAACCTATAGATTTAATTTCACGATAAATAGTGTTGATATTTTTCTTGATACACCTAATTTCAGTGAGGTAGGTACAGAATTTACAGATAATCAATTATTCAGAATCGTTGTTATTCCTTCTACTTTTAACCAAGATAATAACATTGATATAACAGATTATAACGCGTTGTCTTCTGCCCTCAATATAGACACAAATAACATTCCCACAGTAACATTCTAAGCTCATTAATCAATTTTAATATGATACAAAACACTATCGATCGATGGTGTTTTTTGTTTAACCCGTATTATGCATTAGAACTTCGTTATGAAGGTTGGAAACGCAACAAAACCTGACATTTCACGAATTTTAGCATACCGTTATGGTGAAATTTGAAAATGTAGTGTAGCGATAGGTTTTGCGGCGATTACAAACTGTAATAGATTTTTTAATGCTTAAAACGGGTTTAATAAATATGCTACGGCTTATCATATGAACAGGGATTGTCTAATTCCTTTTCAGGTTCGCCGAATTATCCTTAAATTCGTGACTTCAAAAAATCGACATTTATGAGTGCATATGATATCATTGTTTTAGGAAGCGGTCCTGGGGGCTATGTAACCGCCATTAGAGCTTCACAATTAGGTTTTAAAACTGCAGTAGTAGAAAAAGAAAGCCTGGGAGGTGTATGTTTAAACTGGGGCTGTATCCCAACAAAAGCACTGCTGAAAAGTGCACAAGTGTTTGAGTACTTAAAACATGCTTCTGATTATGGCCTTACTATCGAGAAATTTGATAAAGATTTTGATGCCGTTGTAAAACGTAGTCGTGGCGTAGCAGATGGAATGAGCAAAGGGGTTCAATTTTTAATGAAAAAAAATAAAATTGACGTTATTGAAGGTTTTGGTAAATTAAAATCTAATAATAAAATTACGGTCACAGCTGGCGATGGCAAGTCTACTGATTATGAATCAAAGCATATTATTATAGCCACTGGAGCAAGATCAAGAGAACTCCCAAACTTACCCCAAGATGGTAAAAAAGTGATTGGGTATAGAGAGGCGATGACATTAAAATCGCAACCAAAGAAAATGATCGTGGTAGGTTCTGGAGCTATAGGAGTCGAATTTGCTCATTTTTATAATGCTATGGGAACCGAAGTTACTATTGTTGAATTTCTTCCTAATCTCGTCCCTCTTGAAGATGAAGAAGTTTCAAAACAATTTGGACGTAATTTTAAAAAAGCAGGGATTAAAGTAATGACAAATTCCTCGGTTGAAAGCGTTGACACTAGTGGTGATACCGTAAAAGCAACAGTGAAAACTAAAAAAGGAGAAGAGATTCTAGAAGCAGATATTGTATTATCTGCTGTAGGGATTAAAACGAATATTGAAAATATAGGACTAGAAGAATTAGGTATAGCTACAGATAGAGACAAAATTGTTGCAAACGACTGGTATCAAACGAATATCCCCGGTATCTATGCTATCGGAGACGTTGTATCTGGACCTGCACTGGCGCATGTTGCTTCTGCTGAAGGGATAACTTGTGTAGAAAAGATTGCAGGAATGCATGTAGAAGCTATAGACTATGGAAACATCCCTGGATGTACCTATGCTTCTCCAGAAATAGCTAGTGTTGGTATGACCGAAAAGCAAGCTAAAGAAGCTGGTTATGATATTAAAGTAGGTAAATTTCCATTCTCTGCATCTGGTAAAGCAAGTGCAGCAGGAACCAAAGACGGCTTTGTAAAAGTCATATTTGATGCCAAATATGGGGAGTGGCTAGGTTGCCATATGATTGGTGCCGGAGTTACTGATATGATTGCTGAAGCTGTTCTTGGCAGAAAATTGGAAACAACAGGCCATGAAGTACTGAAAGCTATCCACCCTCACCCTACAATGAGTGAAGCTGTAATGGAAGCAGTAGCAGATGCCTATGATGAGGTAATTCATTTATAAGTAAACTACCTCGGGGCATTATACCCTTTGGCGGTGCCAATAAAATTAAACTTTTAAAAAATCCCTTGTCTATAAAAAAAAGGCAAGGGATTTTTTGTATAACTCATTTTGAGTAGTTGTTTTTAACCAAAAAATCCGGCTTTTGCAGATCAAAGTATTACTCTAGATGCGTTCACTATCATAGTTTAATATTAATAAGGTAGGCGTTAAATTTGTACTAAATAGAGTTCACGTAACTCTATTTTACAAATCTTTAGTTAACTTGATTTAGTTAATTCACTAAGGTACAATATACTACACAAACCTTGTGAGCTATTTTAATAACTTCTAAAACCTAAGCTTTATGTTAAAAAACATGGTAAATCTAAACGGAATTCAAAACTTAGACAAAGAGCAACAAAAAACAATTAATGGAGGCATTGACACCTTCTCAACTAGAAGAGGCCCTATATGTCGTGTGGGTCCTTTTACTATAGATTGCTCAACAAATACAGATGGTAGATGTACATGTGTTAATGGAAGATGTATACAGGGACCTTCATCAGATTGCAGGTAATTCTAAGATTCTAATGCTTCCAGAAAAGTATTTACAAAAAAAATCCGCTATGAAGCGGATTTTTTATTTTCTTAAATAAGAATTTTATTCTCCCATAGCCTCAGCAACAGCTGCAGACATACGTTTATAAATACCATTTTCTAATCGCTCGCGTATCGCCGAAAATGCGATTAATGTTTCTTCTATATCTTCCATAGTATGTGATGCGGTAGGAATTAATCTTAATAAAATTAATCCTTTAGGTATAACTGGATACACTACTATCGAGCAAAATATACCGTGATTTTCTCTAAGATCTTTTACCAACGCCATCGCTTCAGGAATACTTCCTTTTAGGTACACAGGAGTAACACAGCTTTGGGTAGTACCAAGATCAAAACCTCTATCCCGTAATCCATTTTGTAACGCATTCACATTCTCCCATAGCTTGGCTTTTAATTCTGGCATGGTTCTAAGCATATCTAAGCGTTTCAATGCCCCTACTACTAGCTGCATTTGTAAGGATTTTGCAAACATTTGAGAACGTAAATTATATTTTAGATAATCCATGATCTCTTTGTCTGCTGCGATAAAAGCGCCTGTACTTGCCATAGATTTAGCAAAGGTTGCAAAATACACGTCTATTTGATCCTGAATACCTTGCTCCTCACCTGTTCCTGCTCCAGTAGTTCCTAATGTTCCAAATCCATGGGCGTCGTCTACAAATAATCTGAAATTATATTTTTCTTTAAGCGCTACTATTTCTTTTAATCGTCCTTGCTCTCCTCGCATACCAAAAACACCTTCAGAAATCAATAAGATACCTCCTCCGGTTTTTTCAGCCATTTTAGTAGCTCTCATTAAGTTTTTATCAATGCTTTCGATATCATTATGACGATATGTATATCGTTTTCCTTGATGCAATCGAACCCCATCAATTATGCACGCATGAGCATCTACATCATACACTATAATGTCATCTTTACTAACTAAGGCGTCTATTGTAGACACCATACCCTGATACCCAAAATTTAACAAGTAAGCGGCTTCTTTATTAACAAATTCTGCAAGCTCGTCCTGTAGTTGTTCATGCAAATCTGTATGACCACTCATCATTCTTGCGCCCATAGGATAGGCAGAGCCATAACTAGCAGCTGCTTCAGCATCTACTTTGCGAACTTCTTCTTTATTAGCCAATCCCAAATAATCGTTAATACTCCAAGTGATTACTTCTCTACCTTGAAACTTCATTCTATTTGATATCGGACCTTCTAATTTTGGAAAAACAAAATATCCTTCAGCCTGATCTGCCCATTTTCCTAATGGCCCTTTGTCTTTATAAATTTTATCAAATAAATCTCTCATCTATCAAAAATTTGTTTCTTATAAGTGTGCGAAAATACGCAAAATTGATGTGATGGCATAATTATATTTCAATTCACTTTTACAAAATTTTATTTTAACAATTTGTATCAAATAACCTTAATAATCAATAATTGCATAGCAATTTTGTTAATTTGATAAGCAATATCATTAACATTATGCCTAAAATATACATTCTATATTTTAAGAATAAAAAAATACAAAACAAAAAAGGCATCTGATTATATCCAGATGCCTGTAAAACAGTATTGTAATATGTATTTTTTATACTTTTACTTAATAAATTCAACTTTTACAGCATCAACTTCATGCTGGCTATCAAAAAAGCCTTGCTCCATCATCCAATCATCACTAAATACTTTACTCATGTACTTAGAACCATGATCAGGCAGGATAACAACTACATTACTATGTTCATCAAACTCTCCCTGAGAGGCAAGTTGTTTAATCCCTTGTATTGCTGCACCACTTGTATAGCCCAAAAACATACCTTCTGTCTTCGCTAACTCTCTTGTTGTATGTGCACTATCTTCATCACTTACTTTCTCAAATTTATCAATAGCTTCAAAATCTGTAGCGGTAGGGATGAGATTTTTACCTAATCCTTCAATACGGTAAGGATAGATTTCATCTTGATCAAATTCTTTGGTTTCGTGATATTTTTTTAACACTGAACCATAGGCATCTATTCCTAAAACTCGAATGTCTTTGTTTTTCTCTTTTAAATATCTAGCTGTACCTGATATAGTTCCTCCGGTTCCACAACATGCAACAAAATGAGTAAGATGACCATTAGTTTGATTCCATATTTCCGGACCTGTTGAATTGTAGTGTGCATCAATATTCAATTCATTAAAATATTGATTTATGTATACTGATCCTTTTATCTCTTCGTGTAGTCTTTTTGCAACCTGATAATATGACCTGGGATCATCAGCACTTACATGTGCAGGACACACATATACTTTTGCTCCCATATTCTTTAGCATTGCTATTTTATCTTTTGAGGATTTAGAACTCACTGCAAGAATACAATCATATCCTTTAATGACACTCACCATCGCTAGACTAAATCCTGTATTACCACTTGTGGTTTCAATTATGGTACTACCCGGTTTAATAATTCCTTTCTTTTCTGCCTGATCTAGTATGTAAAGTGCAATTCTATCCTTTGTGGAGTGTCCCGGATTGAAAGATTCTATTTTTGCAT
This sequence comes from uncultured Aquimarina sp., assembly GCA_947495425.1. Classification (GTDB taxonomy): domain Bacteria; phylum Bacteroidota; class Bacteroidia; order Flavobacteriales; family Flavobacteriaceae; genus Aquimarina. Next base: position 34,776 of record CANLYR010000021.1, on the reverse strand, counting down.
AGTAATTACCCGGAAAGCCTTTCATAATCCTGTTCAATTTTACAAGTGGGGTATTACCTATAAGTTCTAGAACATTATTGTAAGCCTGTATCTTTTCTCTCATATATATGTGTTTAAACAGTGTTATGGATAATATTGGGGGCCATATACTGCTAAAAAAACGCTACGAAGTTACACTATTTTTTTTAATTACTCTTTTATATCTTCTAAATCCAATAAAAACGCATATTCTTCTGCTACCTCTTTCAAGGCTTCGAATCTACCTGATGCTCCACCATGCCCGGCTTCCATATTAGTATGTAGCAAAAGTACATTAGCATCAGTCTTTACATCTCTTAATTTGGCAACCCATTTTGCGGGTTCCCAATATTGTACTTGCGAGTCATGCAAACCAGTTGTTACCAACATATTTGGATATTCCTGTGCAGTTACATTATCATATGGGGAATATGATTTCATGTACTCATAATATTCTTTTTTATTAGGATTTCCCCATTCATCATATTCTCCTGTGGTTAGAGGAATACTATCATCAAGCATTGTAGTTACTACATCTACAAATGGAACTGCAGCAACAACGCCGTTGTATAATTGCGGAGCCATATTAGTAACAGCTCCCATGAGCAACCCTCCTGCAGATCCCCCCATTGCATAGAGATGATCAGAAGAGGTATATCCTTCTTCTATTAAAAATGTAGAGCAATCAATAAAATCAGTAAATGTATTTTTCTTTTTTAAAAGTTTCCCATCTTCATACCACGACCTTCCGAGATATTCGCTTCCTCTTATGTGAGCAATCGCAAATATGAATCCTCTATCCAATAAACTTAATCGTACTGTAGAAAAATATGGATCTACAATAGAACCATATGAACCATAGGCATATTGTAACAAAGGATTTTCCCCGTTTTTTTTAATCCCCTTACGGTACACCAAAGATATGGGTACCTTAGCACCATCCTTTGCCGTGGCCCAGACCCGTTCAGACACATAATTATTCTTATCAAAATTACCTCCAAGAACTTCTTGCTCTTTCTTTATGTCTTTCTCCTTAGTTTCCATATCAAAATCTATTACCGAATTTGGAGTTGTAAGGGAGTTATAAGAATATCTTAGTGTTTTAGTATCAAAATCAGGGTTTGTACTTACATCGGCTGTGTAAGTTTCGTTATCAAAAGGCAAATAATAGTCTGCAGTACCATCCCACCGTTTGATATTTATTCTATTTAAGCCATTGCTACGTTCACTAATTACATAATAATCCTTAAAAATCTCGACATCTTCAACCAACACGTCTTCTCTGTGTGGGATAAGATCCTGCCAATTTGCTTTGGCAGTATTTTTCTCTGACACTTTCATGATTTTGAAATTAGTAGCACCATCAGCATTAGTAAGTACATAAAAACTTTCATCATAATGCGCTATACCATACTCCAAACCTCTTTCTCTGGGTTGAAAAACTACAAATTCTCCCATAGGGTCATCTGCTCTTAGAATTCTGTATTCTGAGGTTAACGTGCTACTAGAGCCTATAACAATATATTTTTTTGACTTTGTTTTATATACAAAGGTGTTGAAAGTGTCATCTGTTTCATTAAAAACCTCAACATCTTCTGATGCGCTAGTACCAAGGGTATGTCTGTATATTTTATCAGAACGTAAGGTCTCATCATCTTTTTTGGTATAAAAAAGTGTTTTACCATCTGCCGCCCATGTGCTTCCTCCAGTGGTTGTTTCAATACGATCAGGATATAGTTCTCCCGAAACCAGATTTTTGATCCTAATCGTATACTTCCGCCTGCTTACAGTATCTACTCCAAAAGCTATATGCGTATTATCAGGGCTAATACTTAAGCCAACCATTCTGTAATAACTATGTCCTTCTGCCTCTTTATTACAATCAAATAATATTTCTTCTTCGGCATCTAGAGTTTCCTTCTTTCGCGAGTAAATAGGATATCCTTTTCCTTTTTCATATCTGGTGATATACCAATACCCGTTTAATTTGTATGGAACAGAGGCATCATCCTCTTTTATACGACTTTTCATTTCCTCAAAGAGATCGGTCTGAAAATCTTTGGTATGCTGAGTCATTTTCTCATTGTAGTCATTTTCACGCTCCAAATAATCAATAACTTCTGGATTCTCTCGTTCATTCAACCAAAAATAATTATCCACACGAACATCATCGTGTTTTTCTAAATTTGTAGGCTTTTTTTCAGCAATAGGAGGTTGAATTTTGGTGTCCAATGTCGTCATTGTGTTATTTTTACATGAAGTTGCAAAAGTAAGTGATAATAAAAATATAATGTGTGAAGTTTTCATCTATTTCTAATATTTTTATGTATTGGTTAGTTAGAATTTAATCAATAATCAATTTAATTAAAATCATGTGATTGAATGAATATATTTAATAATAATCTCTTAGTTTATTAATAGCCAAAATACTAATTTTGTTTTTACAAACTTAAAAAAAAGAATATATGTTTGGAGATATGATGGGAATGATGGGCAAACTCAAAGAGGCTCAAAAAAAAGTTGAAGAAACTAAAAAAAGATTAGATACTATTCTGATTGATGAACACAGCAATGATGAACTCTTAAAAGTTACGATAACTGCTAATCGAAAAATCAATGCGGTAACTATTGATAATAAACTGCTTGAAGATAAAGAACAATTAGAAGATTATTTGGTGTTAACTATTAATAAAGCCATTGAAAAAGCTACTCAGATTCACGAATCGGAGCTTGCAGCAGCTGCAAAAGAGGGAATGCCTAATATTCCTGGATTGGATTCATTGATGAAGTAATTTTTAGGAATTTTATTTTCTTTATGACTCTATACATACATGAAAAGCAAGCTATAGCTCAAAATGATTTTTCTTTCTGCTTTTTATTCTATAATTTTAACAAAAGCTAAAAATTAACTAAAATCAAATACTATGTTTGAACTCAAAAACAAAGAAGGGGCTAGCTATCATTTTACATTGAAAGCTAAAAATGGGCAAGTAATCTTAAGTAGTGAAGTATATAATAGTAAATCCGCAGCAGAAAACGGAATTGCATCTGTACAAAAAAATGCTTCTGAGGATGGGCGATATGAGCGAAAAACAGCGAAAAACGGTAAATTCTTCTTCAATTTAAAAGCCGGTAACGGTCAGGTTATAGGAAGTAGCCAAATGTATTCTTCTGAATCAGGTATGGAAAATGGAATTAATTCTGTAAAAGAAAATGCCTCTGGTGCAGATACCAAAGAAGTATAAATTTTTAAGTGTTAAATTTATTTATAAATTTAGGTAAGGCTGTTCAACTACTTTGAACAGCCTTATTTAATTGTACAGAGGATAACAATTCTAAAAAGTATTCGTGCATTTGTTGTGTATAATCCAGATGGGTTACAAATCTTAATTTCCCCTGGCCCATTCCAAAAAAGTAAATATTTTTTAATTCCATCTCAGTAATAAAATCTTCTTCATTCCCATCAATGGTGAATATCACAATATTTGTATCTATGGGTTCTACTTGCTTTACAAAAGGCAATGTTGTCAAAACCTCTCCAATTTCTTTAGCTCTTTTATGGTCGGTATCCAAGCGGTCAATGTGATGTTCTAACGCATACAGTCCTGCTGCTGCCATAAATCCTATTTGTCGCATTCCGCCACCTAAAACCTTACGCACTCGAATTGCATTCTCCATCACTTTTGCATTACCGACCAATACAGATCCAACTGGTGCTCCCAAACCTTTACTCAAACATACAGAAATGGAATCGAAAATTTCTCCATATTGTCTTGGACTTTCATTTTTAGCTACCAAAGCATTCCACAGCCTTGCCCCATCAAGATGATATCCTAAGTTGTGATGCGTACATACCGCTCTAATTTTTTTAAGTTCCTCAAAGTCATAACAAGCACCTCCACCTTTATTCGTTGTATTCTCTATACAAACCAAACTGGTTAGTGGACTATGATAAAAATCAGGAGGATTAATCGATGCTGCAACTTGTGATGCAGTAATCATTCCTCGATGGCCATCAATTAATTTGCAAGACACTCCACTATTGAAAGATACTCCCCCACCCTCATAATTGTATACATGGGCATATTTATCCGCAATAAGTTGTTCTCCTAGTTGTGTATGCAACTTAATGGCTGCTTGATTAGCCATACTTCCCGAAGGAAAAAACAAAGCACTATCCATACCAAACATATCAGCTATGTTTTGCTCTAATGCATTAACTGTTGGATCTTCTTTATACACATCATCTCCAACATGAGCAGTCATCATTGCATGAAGCATCTCTGGAGTTGGTTTGGTTACCGTATCACTTCTAAGGTCTATTTTCATATAAGTTGTCTTTAAAAAGTATTAAAAATCACATCCAAAACTTCCGATAGGCGAACCATCGGGTATTTTGGGTGAAGGTAGTACTTTAAAATTTTCGGGTTTATTCAAAAAGTCTCTAATCTGTCTTATATAATGTTGATTATATATGTAATCAGTCGCTTCATTTTTTTTACTATTTAACATAGCGGTCAAATCAATAATTTTTGAATATGCAATGGCATTGACTTGAGTGTACGCATTTTTATTTTTACTCAAGCTCATTAAATGTTTTATAACATTAGCCATTACTGTATGCTGAATTTCTTTATGATACTTGGTATTAGTTTTTGAATTGAAAGTAAGCTCAATCAACTGATCTAGAGTTTCTGACAATCCCAATTGACTTTTATTCATACTCTTTTGTTGCACTAATCGAGAAGTTCTTTCTGGATGTAGCAAAAGAGCTAAACTCATATCACTTGCTGTAGATGCTGCGCTTAAGGCATCAAAACCAATACCTGTTTTTCCTTTAAAAGATTCTCTGGTTCTATTATATTTAAAAGCTCTTGGCGGAAACAACTTTAATTTATCTTCGGGAATAGCTAAGACATCTGGAGATAATGTTTGTAGCACTTGCTCCAGTGCTTTTTTTTGTTTTTCGGGAGTAATTGTTTCTACTATAGTTTGTTGATCTCCTCTTGTAGCATAATTATAATTCAACCCTCCAATAAGTTTTACCGCTGCTTCGGTTTGATATCTATGGAAAAAATAAAGAGGTACAAAAACATCTTCTAAAACCGAATAAGGTTCATTAGTTCTTATATTATTTTCTGAAAAATTTCTAATAGCTGTAGCTCTAACCTCTAATACATCCTTTAATTCTTCTGAAGCACTTTTGCCATTATCCCATAGATGTGCCAATTCGTGTGCGCCTCCTTGTGGTCTGGCATCAGGATCAGAGATAAAACGCATACCAGATTGATATGCTCCATCTAGTATTGCATTAAGCGCTAGCTTATCATCTACATCGTTTTTAAATTCTGAATAGCTATATGCAACAGTTACTTTATCCCACACTCCTATTTTAGTATCATATGCATTAGAAAGATCAATCTTGCCTTCTTTGAGTCTTACTGTAGGGTGCGGATAATCCATAACAGATGCACGACCGTTTGTACTGGCAGCAAAATTATGAGCAAAACCCAAGGTATGCCCCACCTCGTGAGCAGATAATTGCCGTATACGAGCCAATGCCATTTCTAACATGGGTTGGTAATTGTTATCATCATTCTCAAAAGGTTGATTCAATAGGGCCTGAGCTATTAAAAAATCCTGTCTGATTCGTAAACTCCCAAGGCTCACATGCCCTTTTAAAATTTCTCCTGTTCTGGGATCAACCACACTTGCTCCATAACTCCATCCCCTTGTAGAACGATGTACCCATTGTATTACATTATACCTCAAATCCATTGGATCTGCATCTGCGGGGAGCATCTTTACCTGAAATGCATCTTTAAAGCCGATTGCTTCATACGCTTGGTTCCACCATCTAGCCCCATCAAGCAGTGCGGATCTCACAGGCTCTGGCGTGCCAGGGTCCAAATAATAAACTATAGGTTCTTTTGCCTCACTAATAGGGTTGTCTGGATATTTCTTTTCTAAACGATGTCTTACAATATAGCGTTTTGTTATAGATTCTTGAATCGGTGTCGCATAATCCATATAGGAGATAGATATTGCTCCACTACGTGGATCAAACTCGCGCTTCTTATAGCCATTATCTGGTAACGCTACAAAAGAATGATGCTGAATCACCGTTAAAAAATTTGGATTTGGTGCTATCGATCGAATATTTGCCCCTTTTGGCGTCCCTTTATAGGTAAGTAATGCTTCAAACTCAACATTTTTTGGAAAAGCTTTCGTACGCTCTAAGCTTAGTGCACTTTTACTTTTATCAATAGTATACGAGCCCTCTTTTTGCGACTTTAGCCTTTCAATTATGCCATGAGTGTCTTGTAGCAAAAAAGGAGTAAAATCTATGATATACGTTCCAGATTTTTCTTCTTTGATAGGAAAACCGAACAAAACTGATTTGGCAAATGCTTGCTCAATACTCTTTTTCTCCAGTGTATTATCAGTTATCGCGCGATATCTTTGATTCGGTTGCACAAGAAGTAATGTATTGCCTGCTTTTTGAAATTTTACGATTACACCATCCCCTATTTGACCTCTGTCTAAACCTATATCATTAGACCCTAAACCTGTAGCCAAAGAATGAACATATAAAAATTCTGAATCTAGCGTATCGACCTCAAGATAAACTTCATCTTTTTTTGAATTATAATGAAAATTAAAATAGCCGTTGTATGATTTTAGATTTTTCTGTTGCTCCAAAAACTGAGCAGATATAGACCCAGTAAGGATCAGAGATAAACAAATGAAGAAATGTTTCATAGATGATTGTTTGAATAAAAGTAATTACAAAATTAAACCCGCTTTATATATTAGAGCTTCATGATGAAGCTTTCAGATGCGATACAATATAACATTTTCTAAGTTTTAGCACAGCACCGCTACGGTTAAACTTAAAAACGTAGCATAACGTTTTATTTTGCTATAGTTGTAAGATACAATACCAGCCCGACCGGCAGGCGGGAGTTTTTTAATCTATAAAGCGGTTTAAAGCTATAAAATAATCGAAAAAATGTTTCTTACTGAAGTGTTAAATCCTATTTTTGCCATAAATAAACTGAATTATGATTAATACTGAGACATTACAAGATCTTAGAGAGCGCCTGGTAGCGTTAAGGAGGTATCTTTGACATTGATGCCAAGCTTGTCGAAATAACAAATCAAGAAGAAAAAACATACGCCCCCGATTTCTGGAATAATGCTCAGGAAGCAGAAAAACTAATGCAAACCCTAAATGCTGAAAAAAAGTGGGTTTCGGATTATGAGAAAGCAGTAACCTCGGTGGATGACCTCGAAGTACTTTATGAGTTTTATAAAGAAGGGGATGCATCAGAAGATGAAGTTTCTGAACGCTATGAAGATACGAAATTGTTGATTGAAGGTTTAGAATTCAAAAACATGCTTAGTGATGAAGGCGATAACATGAGCGCTGTATTACAAATCACAGCCGGTGCTGGTGGTACAGAGAGTTGTGATTGGGCCAGTATGCTTATGCGTATGTACCTTATGTGGGCAGAAAAACAAGGCTATAAAATTAGAGAACTAAACTATCAGGGCGGTGATGTTGCAGGAATAAAAACTGTGACTCTCGAGATAGAAGGTGAGTATGCCTTTGGTTGGCTCAAAGGAGAAAATGGAGTACATCGATTGGTACGTATATCGCCATTTGATAGTAATGCTAAACGACATACCTCTTTTGCATCTGTATATGTTTATCCATTAGCTGATGACAGTATTGAAATAGACATTAATCCAGCAGATTATGAAATTATCACCTCTAGATCAAGTGGTGCTGGTGGTCAAAATGTAAACAAAGTGGAAACTAAGGTACAGCTTACCCACTTCCCTACCGGGATACAAATTTCGTGCTCAGATACCAGATCCCAACAAGAAAATAGACTCAAAGCATTACAAATGCTCAAATCACAGTTATTTGAAATAGAACTTCAAAAACAGCGTGCGCAACGTGATGAAATTGAAGCTTCTAAAATGAAAATCGAATGGGGATCACAAATTCGTAATTATGTAATGCATCCATACAAACTGGTAAAGGATGTAAGAACTGCTGAAGAAACAGGCAATGTAGATGCGGTAATGGATGGTCATATAGATCAATTCCTAAAAGCTTTTCTGATGATGATGGGGCAAAAAGAGGTTTGAGGTTTGAGGTTTGAGGTTTGAGGTTTGAGGTTTGAGGTTTGAGGTTTGAGGTTTGAGGTTTGAGGTTTGAGGGAAATTAAATTATTATTTTATAATTAGTATCGAACTCAAAGATTTTTATACACAAAATAATAGTAATATTAATAATCATATTTTTAATTTATCACTTTATAGTATTCCTTTTAAATTTATAAGTTTCATGACAACTATATACCATAATCCAAGATGTCGAAAATCAAGAGAGACTCTCGCTATACTTGAAGAACGAAAAGAAGAATTTACTATAATCAAGTATTTAGAAACCCCTCCTACAGAAGAAGAATTAACCGAAATAATTAAACTTTTAGGAATTCCTCCCTTAGAATTAGTAAGAAAAAACGAAACCATCTGGAAAGATAATTTTAAGGGCAAGGAGTTGAGCGATTTAGAACTAGTTAAGATTATGATAGAAAACCCTAAACTTATTGAAAGGCCTATTGTTATTAAAAACAACAAAGCTGTTATCGGTAGACCTCCTCAAAAAGTGATTGATATTCTTTAATCCAAATAATTCCCCGATTTCCATGTTAAAACCAAGGGGTAATACTTTAAACCAGCTTTATAAATACTAAGAACCAGTTTACATTTATTTATAGTTGGTTTTTTATAACTAATCTGTATCTTTTAATAGTAACAAAAATACCTATCAATTTAGATGCTGTATTTTCATCTTCAGCGTACATCTAGCCAGTAATTTCCCACAAATTAGCTTAAAACTGCCTAAAATGCCACCAAACCCGTCCAGATAACGTCTACCAGGCGATTATACAACTACAATATTGTAATATCTTACGTAAAAATGGTTCGTTAGAAGTCAGATTTTGAGCACCCTTCGATACATTCAAGACAAGCTTTGACAGTTTGGTGTAAAGCTACTAGAGTAAAAATACCGAAACCGTACCTTTTTCCTATAAATTCAGGCAAAAAAATAAAAAACCGTTCTGATAAAGGGTTTAACGATGATGATGAATATTGAAAGTGAAATCGTATTTTTCTAAACAAAAAAAGGAAGGTTAACTAAAATTAACCTTCCTTTTCAATATATATTGATACGTTACTATGCCTGTCTAGCAGCCTTGCGTTTTTCTCTCCACATTTTAAAATTTTCGATATTAGCACCAATAATCCAATACGGCACTACAAAGGTTAACAAAAAGATCATTAACCAAAAACCGATAGTAAGGATTGTCAAAAACGCTAAAAAGCCAAGATACTGATCAAATTCAAACATAATAATATTCTAATTTTCAATTTTGACAAAGATAACAAGTCTAATTTATATGTCATAGTAGAACTATAAATTATTTTAAAAATCTATTTTAATCTAAATAAATATCCCAAAAAAGAAGTCCTATGTTCAGAAATAGCGCGGCAAATGCTTAAATTTGCATTCTTAAAAAAAACAAATCATCACAGCTATGCAATATAGAATAGAAAAAGATACAATGGGCGAGGTAAAAGTGCCGGCAGATAAACTTTGGGGAGCTCAAACTGAGCGCTCTAGAAATAATTTTAGAATTGGAGCTTCAGGTTCTATGCCCTTAGAAATCGTTTATGGTTTTGCTTACCTAAAAAAAGCAGCTGCATATACAAACTGCGAATTAGGAGCATTACCTATAGAGAAAAGAGATCTGATTTCACAAGTATGTGATGAGATATTAGAGGGAAAACACGATGATCAATTTCCTTTAGTAATTTGGCAAACTGGTTCTGGTACGCAGAGTAACATGAATGTAAATGAGGTCATTGCCAACAGAGCACATCAATTAGCGGGTAAAACTATTGGTGAAGGAGAAAAAACGTTATTACCCAATGATGATGTAAACAAATCACAATCCTCTAATGATACTTTTCCTACTGGGATGCATATTGCTGCTTATAAAAAGATAGTAGAAGTAACTATTCCCGGAGTAACGCAATTAAGAGATACGCTGAAGAAAAAATCAGAACAGTTTAAGAATGTAGTTAAGATTGGTCGCACGCATTTTATGGATGCCACTCCCCTAACTATCGGACAAGAACTATCTGGATATGTTTCTCAATTAGATCATGGATTAAAAGCCCTAGAGAACACATTACCACACATGGGCGAATTAGCCCTGGGAGGAACTGCTGTTGGTACCGGATTAAATACACCTAGGGGATATGCAAAACGAGTTTCAGAATTTATTGCACAGTTTACCAGTTTACCATTTATAACTGCAGAAAATAAGTTCGAAGCATTGGCAGCGCATGATGCTTTTGTTGAAACCCATGGGGCATTAAAACAATTGGCAGTTTCTTTGAATAAAATAGGAAACGATATTCGTATGCTAGCTTCTGGACCCAGAAGTGGTATTGGTGAGCTTATTATCCCTGCAAACGAACCTGGTAGTTCAATTATGCCTGGAAAAGTAAACCCTACACAATGTGAAGCTTTAACTATGGTATGTGCTCAAGTATTAGGTAATGATGTAGCGATTAATGTAGGTGGAATGCAAGGACATTTTGAACTTAATGTATTCAAACCTGTTATGGCTTCCAACTTACTTCATAGTGCTCAACTTATTGGTGATGCCTGTGTTTCTTTTGATGAGCATTGTGCACAAGGTATAGCACCAAATCAAAAACGAATTACCGAGTTACTAAACAACTCTTTAATGTTAGTTACTGCCTTAAATACCAAAATTGGATATTACAAAGCGGCAGAAATTGCTAATACCGCTCATAAAAACGGCACTACACTTAAGCAAGAAGCAGTTGCTTTGGGTTATGTTACCGAAGACGAATTTGAAGAATGGGTAAAACCCGAAGATATGGTAGGTAGTCTAAAATAAATTATATACAAGAGTCTATAACACTACTAAACCTCACAAGTTTTTAAAAACTTGTGAGGTTTTTTGTTCATATCATAATGAATCATTAATAGTATTATCAATATAAAAATTGTATAATTGGTAAATTTATGTTAATGAAATACATCTTTCTTGTTGCTATATCTTTTCTTATTATACCTCCTTCTGTAAATTCTGACACCTACATCGGAAGATGGCAAATCAAAGGAGGATCAATTATTGAAATCTATAAAGATGGAGATCATTTCTTTGGTAAAATTTATAAACGAGCAGAGCATCCTATATCTAATCTTAATGGTCTTGACAATAAAAATCCAATAAAAAAACTACAAAATCGACCCTTATTAGGGATGAATATCCTAGATAAACTGAAATATGAAGATGGAGTATTATCTGGTGGAACAATATACAATGCTGATAGTGGAAAAAGCTATACCGTTAAAGTCTGGATTAACGATGACAATAAGGATATATGTTATATAAGAGCTTATAAAAGTATCCTGTTTAAAACTTTTGAAGCCAAAAGAGTAAAACCCGAAGATATTGAGGAGAATAAAAAATAGCTATGGTATACATTATCATGAAAAAATCCATATTATATACAATGCGAATTTTCTATTTTTCCAGGCAAATTTAATTTCCAAAAAAAATAATGCTCGAACAAATTTGTTATAATTATTCTCTCTATTATCTATGGATTGCGTGACTACTCGCTCCTGGAAGTTCTTTCACAAATTTTAAAACAACGCTAAAATTAATACCAAATATGTTCATGATTTCTGTATATAAGGGTTATAAATTTCCTAAATATTAATAATACAAAGTTACCTTAACAACCTACACTTCACAACGGGGAAAAACCCCATTTTCACCTAGTTATTCTCCCTAATCGCTAAAAGTTTAGAAACCCTAATAATAGATTGAAGATAGCCTGTGCCAAAAAGCACAGCTGAAAATCAACTGTGCTTCTATTCTATATTCAAAAAATTATAACATTTACCCTGCTTTTAACTCTAGTGCAGAATCAACTTCTACTTTTTCTAAAGCCTGTTCTAAATCCCATATTAAATCCTTAGCATGCTCTACGCCAATCGATAAACGTACTAATTGGTCGGTAATTTTCATTCGTTGCATCTGCTCTATATCAACCCCGGCATGTGTCATCGTCTTAGGATGCTCTGCCAAACTTTCTGTTCCTCCCAAACTAACCGCAAGCTTCATTAACTTTAGGTTATTCAAAAACATAAATGCTTCTTTTTCTCCGCCAACAATATCAAAAGAAACCATTGCCCCTGGAGCAGAACATTGTTTTTGATATGTTGTATGCGACGCTGTTCCTTCTTTTAATAATCCCAGGTAGTATACCTTTTCAACTTTAGCATGGTTATCCAGATAATCGGCAACCATTTGTGCATTCTTGGTTTGTTGATCCATACGCACTTTTAACGTTTCTAAACTTCTAAGCAGTAGCCAAGCCGTATGTGGACTAACCATATTTCCTAAAAAGGTGCGCAATGTTTTTACTCTACCCATTAATGCTGCATTCCCCAAAACGGCACCTGCAATTAAATCACTATGACCACCAATATATTTGGTTGCAGAATATAGCACTAAATCTGCACCACATTGTAATGGGTGTTGCCATAAGGGACCCATATACGTATTATCAACGGCGACCAAAGCTTTTCTTTCTTCGGTACTAAACTGTTTTGCAATCTGACTAAACTTTTCAATATCAACAATATCATTAGTTGGATTGGCTGGAGTTTCCATAAAAATCATAGCTAATCTATCGGCTTTACCAGAATCTTTAATCTTTTGAGTCACCTCATCCATGCTTTGATCAGGCATCACTCCTAGCGTATGGACTCCAATTTTATCTAAAAAATGATGAATAAAATGATCCGTACCACCATATAGCGGATTGCTATAAACTAGTAAGTCTCCAGGTTTTAAAAATTCTAATAAGACGGTACTTATAGCAGACATCCCACTTTCAAAAATAGCGCAGTCGTCTGCTTTGTCCCAAAGGCAAAGGCGATTTTCTAATATCTCTAGATTGGGGTTATTAATCCTACTATAAATGAGCCCCAACTCTTCTTTTTCAGCTTTCTCTCGCAAACCGTAGGCCAACTCAAAAAAGGCTTTCCCCTCTTCTGCTGTTTTAAAAACAAAAGTAGAGGTTTGAAATATTGGACATTTTATTGCTCCTTCAGATAACTCTGGTTTGTAACCATAGGTCATCATTAAGCTTTCTGGGTTGAAGTCATGTTTTTTCATGATTTAAAAGTACTCACAAAAGAATTAAAAACCATAGTAACTATATAATTTAGAATAAAAAATAATAATATACCTTTTAAAAAGAATTTTATTCTATTTTTAACGCATGATGTTGACTCACTTAGAAAAAAAATATGGATAAAATAGATAGGTCTATAGTACTTTTACTTCAAAAAGACGGAAAAATAACGATCAAAGAGATTGCAGAGCGTTTACACCTTACCACCACTCCAATATTTGAACGTGTAAAGAAACTGGAGCGTGAGGGATATATAAAATCGTATAAAGCTATTCTTGATCGCAAAAAAATTGGATTACAATTAATGGTGTTTTGTAATGTAACTTTAAACCTTCACCAAACCGATTATCTTAAAAAATTTGAAAAAGACATTCAACAATTTCCTGAAGTTGTAGCGTGCTATCACGTTGCTGGGATGTTTGATTATTTAATTAAAATCTACGCAGAAGATATGGAGCGATACCAGGATTTTCTTTCAAACAAATTGGCTTCGCTAGAAAATATTTCTAAAGTACAAAGTTCGTTTGTTATGACTGAGGTTAAAGATTTTTCATATTTACCAATTCCGTAAAAATCATGGTACTGCATGGTACAAAATTTGAAGTATAGAATTGCTTAGATTAGTAACCATCTATTATATAATAATGTGAATGCAGTAGTTTTAAAATTGAATGAGAACATAATTTAGACACAAGAAAAATAAATTTGACCATTAATTTTAATATTGTCTATTTATGGGCTTGCATAAGGCATTATTGGCAATACTCTTGTTTGTTTTTTGCAGTAACATCAAGGGGTATAGTCAGTATAACAACGGTGAGAATCCATGGATTTTGGGAGTAGGTATCAATTTGATCAATGATTCTTTAGAAGATATTCAGAATCTCTATGATATCCAAGGCACCTACCATTACCATGTTCCGGTTTCAATTTCGATCGAAAAAAGATTTAAATATGATTTTGGTATTGAAGGAAGGATCAACTTCAACACACAACTCACAGGGAAAATAGTAAACGCGCAGGTTTTAGAAGAAGATATTAACCTAATTGCTATTGATACTCATTTAAAATATTATATCACCAATCGTTGGCTCAATCCACGCAGAGCTATATATGAAGGATATATAACTGCCGGACCTGGAGTTACATTATATAATTCATCTGAAAGTATTTCACTTAATGTTGGTGCAGGTATCAACTGGTTTATGAGTGAACAAGTAAGAATCAATACGCAAGCAATAGCAAAAAAAGGAGTTACGGGATCAAAAAATGGTTATTTACAACTTAATATCGGATTGATTTTTAGATTAGAAAACTCAGGATCGTGTAGCTGTTTCTAAATGCTTTGAAGTTTTGAAGATTTTAGAATTCGTCAGGAGTACAAGCATAGCGATTAATAAAAATAAAATTGCCGCAACTATAAAAACTCCGGTTTGTATACGCTCAAAAAGAAGACCACCCAAAATTAACCCAAAAATACTGGCAAAGCTTCCCATACTATTGCCATATCCCTGAATAGTCCCTTGCATTCTTGGTGTTCCGGTTTTTGATAACATTGATAAAAAATTAGGCCACATTAACCCATTTCCTAATGATAATAACGTATTAGCAACATAGAGAATGATGAGATTAGAAATAGAAAGCAGGTAAAAACTTAATGCCAATAAAACGGATCCAATAGTGATAAAAAAAATGTTGGACACTTTTCCGGAAAGATATGATAACAAAGGACCTTGTACCAAAATCATGATAATACTAGAGTACGCCAAAAACACACCAAGCTCTGATGCTGACCATTCTAAAACGGTTGATGCATAAATCGGTAAGCCTGCATAAAAAAGACTGAAACCCAGAAAAGTGAAGAAATATATGGTGTATAATAATGGGATTCCTTCTAGTTTTAGAATGCTCCAAAATGTTATTGTATTAGTGTTTTCTTCTGGACTATCTGTATAACATTCTTTGTGTTCTACCTGAAAAAAACGCCTGAATGACTTAACACCAAGACTACCTGTATCAACTACACACGGATTGCTTTCTGGAAGTCGTAAAATGATTACAAAGATTGCAATCAATGATATAATCGCTGCTAACATGATTGGTAATGCTTCTCCTAAAAAAGTAGATGCTAATATTCCTGCTACTGCAGGACCGAGAACAAATCCAAGACTTGTTGAAGCTCCCATCATTCCAAAGTTTTTATCTCTATCCTCATCGGTAGAAACATCGGATAAGTAGGCATTTGCAACAGAAACATTTCCTCCTGTAAAACCGTCAAAAATTCTAGCTACAAAGAGTAAAATTAGTGGCAATGTCATCACATAACTTCCTGTAAATTCTGAATCTGATGCCCATACTGTAGTTTTAGGCAATATAAAAGCAAGTAAAAAAAGAAGCCAGGCTATAAATGTTCCTGCCTGACTCATGATCAAAACTTTTTTTCTACCTATCCTGTCTGATAATCTACCTAAGATAGGAGCGCCTATAAGCTGAAAAAAAGGGTACATCGACCCCAATATTCCATAAACAAAACCATTTCCGCCTAAATCAATAACAATAAATATCAGAATAGGAATCACAATACTATAGCCCAGTATTCCAATGAAGTTCACTAATAAAATTGGAAAAATCTTTCTGGTAAAAAAGTTGAAGAGTCGCATATATTAAATGTAAGACTGTTGCTTATAAAAAGCTGTTAAACAATTGCTAATAAACAACCACACAATTACCCCATAATCTTCACCAAAAGTTCTTTAAGGATATCACCTTGTGGAAGACTAACGGCCCCTACTCCTTTACTTTTTACATCTGCATCTCTAAGCAAGGTTATAATCCTGCTTACTTTTTTCATGGGATAGTTATGCGCTGCTTCTGTATAGTCTTTTACAAAATAAGGGTTGATTTTTAGTACTCCGGCCACATTGCGCTGCGACTTATCTGATAACCCATGATACTGTAGTACTTGAGAAAAAAAGCTATATAACAAAGAGATAGTGACTACCAAGGGGTTATCTTTTGGGTTTTGAGCAAAATAATTAATTATTCTATGCGCCTTTGTGACATTTCTGGTGCCTATCGCCTTGCGAAGTTCAAAATTATTAAACTCTTTACTTATCCCAATATTTTCTTCGATTTGATCTGCGGTGATTTGTGACCCAGAAGGAATAATTAGCTTCAGTTTTTCTAATTCATTATTAATTTTACTGAGATCTGTACCTAAAAATTCGACTAGCATTTGCGCTGCTTTGGGATCTATATTGTATTTTGCTCCTCCCAACACTCTTCGTATCCAATCGGCAACTTGATTTTCGTATAATTTCTTACTTTCGAAGATGACCCCATTCTTAGCTACGATTTTATAAAGCTTCTTTCGCTTATCAATCTTTTTATATTTATAACAAAGGACCAAAACTGTAGACGGTTGAGGATTCTCGGCATAATCGGCAAGTTTTTCTATCGTTCGTGATAAATCTTGTGCTTCTTTTACGATAACCACCTGACGTTCTGCCATCATAGGAAAACGTTTTGCATTAGCAACTATATCATCTATAGTAACATCCCTACCATAAAGCACCATCTGATTGAATCCCTTTTCTTCTTCTGCCAGTACATTCTTATCAATAAATTCAGAAATTCGATCAATGTAATAGGGTTCATCTCCCATTAGGAAGTAAATCGGCTTAATATTGCCATTCTTTATATCGGTTACAATTTGTTTTACTTCATCCATTCAGAAAAAATCATCAAATTTGTGCTATGCAAATGAAAAAGTTGAACTTTCCGGCATACCAATTCAGGTTCAAAAATAGCGAAAATAAAGTTTCTATTTTTGACCGAATTCGTAAAAAATTTATCATTCTTACGCCAGAAGAATGGGTGCGCCAACATACAGTTAACTTTCTTATTGAGCAAAAAAAGTATCCCGAGAGCCTTATTAATGTAGAAAAGTTAATTAAAGTTAATGACCTAAGTAAACGTTATGACATTATCATATTTAATCCAGATGGTAGTATATTTCTTATCATAGAATGCAAATCTCATATGGTGAAGATAACTCAAGAAGTTTTTGATCAAATCGCCAGATACAATCTTGCCTTAGATGCAGAATATTTGATGATTACTAATGGTGTGAATCATTACTTTTGCCAAATGAACTACGTCGATAAACAATATGCATTTCTACAAGATATCCCTAGCTATCAATAGAAAGTATATAGAAACTTTGTTTTTCTGTGTAAACTTGTAACTGATATTTATTAATTCAAACTTTGAATTTATAAATGCCAATAACCCTTGTTTGTGATTCACGCGCTACACTAATAATTTTAGATCATAATTGAATATTCAAAACTGGTTAAACTACACTTTAAAATCTAAAATTATGAATTCACTCAAATTATTAATTACAACATTACTATCTTGTTTATTATTTATAGTCTCTTCTTGTGAGGTAGACCAAGAATTACCACAAGAAAATACCAATGAAAAGCAAGAAGTTCCACAACACATCATCCAAAAATTAGAAAAAGCAGGATTTCATACCAGTGAAGGTTTATCAAAGATTGAAGATGGATATGTAGTAGAATATGATATTTTTCTTTCTGAAGAAGAAATTAATGAGCTTGCCAAAGAAAATACTGGTCAAGAAAAGCACTATAGGACAAATAACCTGGTATCGGGCACCAGAACTATTAGAGTTTATGTAGACCCAGCTTTGGGGGCATTCGTTAGAGATGCTACTGATCAAGCATTGAGAAGATACAATGCACTTAATCTACGTTTAACGTTTCAGCGTACTACAAATGCATCAAGTAATGATATTCGTATCATACCTGCTACATTAGGAACAGGAACTTATGCTCGTGCAGGGTTTCTAAGAAATGGGAGACCGCATAATACCATTCAAATGAGTACTTCTTTCTATGGAGGTGCGAATAGATTAGGGAATACCAAGTCTGTTATAGCTCATGAAATTGGACATTGCATAGGATTTAGACACACGGATTTTGCAGATAGAAGCTTTAGTGGTGGCAATGAAGGACCAGCAGGTGTTGGAGCTGTATTAATTCCTGGGACTCCCTCAAGACCTGTGGCTAATTCCTGGATGTTGGCATGTATTGGACAAAATGTAGACCGACCATTTATTGCAAGTGATCGAACAGCTCTTCAAAATTTATATCGTAGAAATCCAACTCCTCCAACGATAACTCCCAAAACTTTTTATAGGTTCTACAACGGCAGAGCAGTTGATCACTATTATAGTACTAGCCGAAGTGCTCCATCTGGATACAGATTAGAAGGTGCTATTGGTAAAGTTTTTGATAAAAAAGTAAATGGTACTATTCCTCTATACAAAGCCTACAACAGAATTGCAAAAAATCATTTTTATTCAACAAGCCGTAGAGAAATAAACAATGCGGTCGGGTATCAATATCAAGGTATAGCTGGCTATGTATATCCATCTAGAGGTAGTGGTAGGATGGCATTATATCGTTTCTATAATTCTAGTGCTGTAAATCATTTTTACACAACAAATCGTAATGAGGGTAATAATGCAACAGGATATCGTTATGAAGGAGTTGCATGTTATATACTTCGTTAGCAACTATTTGTATAAGTAATCTAAACTAATTAAGTTTAGCCAGTTTTCGATTAAAAAATTATTCCAGTCTGACTACTGCTATTTTTCAGAATAAACTCATTAATTTGCAGTTGTGAAAATAGCAGTAGTCATACTTAATTGGAACGGGAAGTCATTACTAGAACAGTTTTTACCCTCTGTAGTAAACTATTCTAAAGAAGCTACGGTTTATGTGGCTGATAATGCTTCTACAGATGATTCTGTAATTTATACTAGAGCCACCTTTCCTGAAGTAAAAATCATCCAAAATAAAGTGAATGGTGGATATGCAAAAGGGTATAATGATGCGCTGTCAAAAATTGAAGCCGATGTATACTGCTTGCTCAATAGTGATGTAGAGGTGACCAAAAACTGGCTTATCCCAATTATAAAATCTTTTGAGTCCTCTAGTCATGTTGCTGCAATTCAGCCTAAAATTTTAGATTACAAGAAAAAAACACATTTTGAATATGCAGGAGCTGCCGGAGGATATTTAGACAGATTAGGATATCCATATTGTAGAGGTAGGATTTTTGATACTATAGAAGAGGATACAGGGCAGTATAATGATACCGCTTCAATATTTTGGGCTAGTGGGGCCTGTTTATTTATTAGAAAACAAATATTTGAAGAAGTAGGAAAATTAGACGAAGATTTCTTTGCGCATCAAGAAGAAATTGATCTTTGTTGGCGCATTCAAAACCATGGATACAAAATAATATACTCAGGATCATCAGTAGTATATCATTTAGGTGGTGCAACTTTGGATACCATGAATCCAAAAAAAACATATCTCAATTTTAGAAATAACCTTTTTCTTTTAATCAAAAATGTTCCAGGGTCAGCTGTATGGCTAATCATTTTTATCAGAATGGTTCTGGATGGATTAGCAGCAATAAAATTTTTATGTGATGGAAAAACTTCTCATTTTGTTTCTATACTCAAAGCACATATCAGCTTTTACAGAAATTTGAATGTTTTTTTAAAAAAACGGAAAAAACTTTCCAAAGCAGGGAAATATTATTCATTTTTTTCCGTTGTATGGCAGTATTTTATTTTAAAACGTAAATTTTTCAACCAATTAAATAAGGGAATATAAATTAAAGTATTGTTAATGGACTAGTATTGCATTACATTTTTAATATTTTTGAATTATTAAACCCTAATAAGACTTAAAACACACTTTCTAATGAAAAAAGTAATGATTATTGGAGCCTCTATGGCAGTATTATTATCTTCTTGTGTTTCACAGAAGAAATTTTCTGAACTAGAAGCTAAAAACAAAGAAACACAAGATCTGTTAAATACAGCTACAGTTAAACTAAATAGCTGTCTTGAAGAGAAATCAAGCTCTACTTCACAACTTAAAGTTCTTCAAGATCAAGTATCAAACCTAAAAAATCAAAATTCTGCTTTATTAAATAATGTAGGTAATTTGGCTACGTTATCAACCAAAGAAGCAGAGAATCTTGAAAAATCTTTAGAGAGTATCAAAGAAAAAGATTTACAAATAAGAACAATGCAGGATGCGATTACCAAGAAAGATTCTGTTACCTTGGCTCTTGTAACTAGTCTTAAAGGAGCTTTAGGAAATCTTGCCGATGAGGATATTGAGATTAATGTAGAAAAAGGAGTGGTATATGTATCAATTTCTGATAAACTTCTTTTCAAGAGCGGAAGTTATAGTGTATCTGCAAGAGCAAAAGAAGTACTTGGTAAAGTAGCCAAAGTAGTTAATGATAAGCCTGATATCGAGTTTTTGGTTGAAGGACATACAGATAATGTACCTATCAAAAGTAAAGTTCTTGTTGACAACTGGGATCTTAGTGTAAAACGTGCTACATCTGTAGTTAGAGTATTACAAAATGAATTCAAAGTAGATCCAAAGCGTATGACTGCTGCAGGAAGAAGTTATTATGTTCCTGTTGCTGATAATAGTTCTGCTGCTAATAAAGCAAAAAACAGACGTACAAGAATTGTAGTATTGCCAAAACTAGATCAATTTTATAATATGATTGAAGATGGTATGAAAAAAGCTTCTCAAGGAGGAAACTAAGCCCTCTCAAAATAACGTAAAAAGGATTGTCTCATACAGGCAATCCTTTTTTTGTATATGCTTAAACCATAAAAAACACAGCCGATCTTCTTTCTTGTATCTGAGTAGCATTCTATATTAAAAATTTAAGATATATTTGCTCGCTGTTAACCGAATCTAAATTTGAAAAAAATGAAAAAACTTATTGTAACAGGGATATTCCTTGTATTAATGATATCAGTCAAAGCCCAATCTTATATGGGGTTTCTTACTGATAATTACAGTGGTGTGCATGGCGTAATTAGCAACCCAGCCAACATCGTAGACTCTAGATTTAAAACCGATATTAATCTGGTTGGCGTTAGTGCTTTTATAGGTAACGATTATTTTGGAGCAGGAATTTCAGATCTTACTGATGACGATTATGACTTTGATGAGGATGCTAAAAGGTTCCCAAAAGACCAAAATAATGTACTAGGAAATGTAGATGTACTTGGACCCGCATTCATGTTTAATATCAATGAAAAAAATTCAATTGCAGTATATAGTAGGGTAAGAACTTTTTTCAATGTAAATGGAGTAAATGGTGAAACCATTGAAAGTCTTATTGATAATTTTGATGACAATATTGATTTCAATGTAAATCAAGGCGATTTATTCGCAAATTCGCATTCATGGGCTGAAGTAGGTGTATCCTATGCGAGAGTGCTAATGAATAAGGAACAGCATTTTGTAAAAGGAGGTATCACCTTAAAATACCTCCAAGGTATAGCTTCTGCGTATGCTAGTGGTACATCTTTAAATGTTGACTTTGATGCTAATGAAATCATTTCTGGTGAAGGTTCAGTAACTACCACAGGAGATATCGCCTATGGGTATAGTGAAAATGTAAGTGGAGACTTAGATGATACAGATTTTGAAATCGATACAGAAGCCACTGGAATTGGAGTTGATCTTGGTTTTGTGTATGAATGGAGACCTGATTACCAAGAATATACATCTACTGATAGTAAAGGAAACACGTATATGCCAAAGGACGTTAATAAATATAAACTGAAACTTGGTTTATCTCTTACAGACCTTGGATCGATTGCATACAATGGTACTGAAGAACGTTACGATTTTAATAATACACTTAGACAAGAAGACTTTGAAAATATTGAAGATCCGAATGATCTTGAAAACTTCTATCAATTTACTACGGTTAATGATACAGAAAATGCCGTTTTACCTACAGCATTACATATAAACGCAGATTGGAATATCAATCAAAAGTTTTATGTTAATCTAAACACAGACCTTTCACTTACTTCAAAAGAAAAACTAAATGTAAGTAGAGTTGCAAATACAGTATCGCTTACACCTAGATTCGAAAGCAAATGGTTTAGTTTTTATTCTCCGTTGAGTGTGTTGCAACATAGTGGATTTCAATGGGGAGCTGGTCTTAGAGCAGGACCTCTTTATGTTGGTTCTGGATCAATAGTATCTTTATTGATTAGTGATGAAGCTAAAGCTGCAGATGTATACGTAGGGCTTAAAGTACCTGTATATCAATCAAGACCAAAAGATAAAGATGGAGACGGTGTTTTAGATAAAGTAGACGAATGCCCTGAAGAAGCTGGACCTGAAGAAAACTTTGGTTGCCCATGGCCGGATACTGATGGGGATACTGTATTGGACAAAGATGATAAATGTCCTGAAGAAGCCGGAGAAGTAGATAACGACGGTTGCCCATGGCCTGATACAGATGGTGATGGATTATTAGATAAAGATGATAGCTGTCCAGAAGTTGCAGGACCTACAGAAAATCAGGGTTGCCCTTGGCCAGACACCGATAGTGATGGTGTATTAGACAAGGATGATAATTGCCCAGATGTTGCTGGTACAGTGGCTAATAATGGTTGCCCAGAAGTTACTGAAGAAGTACAAAAAACGCTAAATGAATATGCAAAAACAATCTTATTTGATTCTGGTAAATCATCAATCAAAGAAGAATCAAATAAAGTATTAAAAGACATTATAGCTATACTCAACGAGTACTCCACTGCTAAGTTTACCATAGAAGGTCATACTGATAGTGCTGGTAGTGCAAAACTTAATCAGAGACTGTCTGATTCTAGAGCTAATGCTGTAAAGAATTACTTATCAGAAAACGGAATTGATCAATTTAGATTATCGGCCGTAGGATATGGTGAAGACAGACCTATTGCCACTAATAAAACTAGAGCTGGTAGAGCACAAAACAGACGTGTAGAGATTAATCTGGTAAGAGAATAAACCTGAAATCATTTTATATATGAAAACGCCACGAATTTCGTGGCGTTTTTTATGTCATAAACTTTCTAGGCTTTATAAGCTACTCTTTCTACCTAAGTACTCCTATTTCGCCGTAAGAGCAGAATCATAACTGAGCTCTATGTGTTCTTATTCTTCATAAACGGATAAATTTCTTAGTATACAGAACCTATGAAAACGTAAACGACCTCTGTGGACAAACTTAGATGTATTCAAAAGAACAGGATCTTGCAATATCGAACCAACCTGCTTTAAATTTTAATTATAGAAGAAATAAGATTTTGTGCTATTTTACTAAAACAGCATAAGTCATCCAAAAATTGGTTAGCACAATATCGACTTGTTTCAAGACGAGACACAGCAATAAAAAAAGGCAATAACGAGATGTTAATGCCTTTTTCAAAGTGGTTAAGTTAATAAACAATCAAATACTAACTTCTCTTATAAATTTTCTATCCTTCAAAGAAAAATGAATCGTGTATTCTCCAGGAGGTACTGCAGAAAAATTATATGCTCTCTGAAAGATTAATTCATCATCTTCTACATTTTCGTTTGACAACATGTTTCCATCTTCATCGTAGATAGAAACATCCAAAGGAGACTCTTCTACCCTAGTAAACATTACTCTTACCAAAGTGTTATCTATGCGTACTTTTGGCTTAAAAACAGTAACCGACGAATCATTAATCAAAGCGATCCCTTGTGCATTCTTAAGTACAGGTGTTACTTTAATATCGAACTCAGTTTCGGTTTCAACGAAATAAATACCGTTTCCTACTGTGTTTAGATTAAAATACTTCGTATAAGATGGCATTGCTTCCAGGGTAATATTGTACAGTATAGTTCCTGAATAATCTTTTAAATACAATTTCTGACCGCTACTTATATTAGATAATGAGACATTAATCGTAGAAGAGTTCTCAATTTTGACAGATAAAACATCTGAAGCGTTTACAATGGTGCTAAATAATATAGCACATACTAGCAGGCTTAGGTTAATTACTCTTTTCATAACTTTTAAGTTTTAGTTGTTAATGTTTATTAATACAAATCTACACTGCAGTTATCTGAAAAAACACAAATATATTTGCAAGAATATGCTCTATTTTAACTTCAAAAACAACGCTAAAACCATAACGAAGTTAATTTAACACATTATTAATAATTTAGTACATCATTATTTAACAGATTAAATGCAATATTTACACCAATACGATATTGTAATTGTTAATTTAAATATTTTCAAAATTGTACGACAACTAATTCTTGATTGATGAATACATTTAAAAATATAAAACCATCCTTAGAAAAAATTGTTCCCGAATTTGGAAGTTCTTTTTATTTTGAAACATTTTCTAAAGAAAAAGTAAATAAAGATCCTATTTGGCATTATCATCCCGAAATCGAAATTGTATATGTTAATGGTGGCACAGGAAAAAGACAGATTGGTAGTCATATGTCATATTATCGTAATGGAGCTTTGACGCTTATAGGCTCTAATCTCCCACATTGTGGATTTACAGATAGTTTTACCGGTAATAGTAGTGAAACTGTTATACAAATGTTACCAGATTTTCTGGGAGCTTCTTTCTTTCAAATTCCAGAAATGAATGCTCTTGGTAAACTATTCTTACAAGCCAAGAAAGGGATTGTATTTCACGGGGATACTAAAAGAAAAATTGGAGCCCAGATTGAAGCGTTAAAAGATTTAGATCCTTTTGATAAACTTATCGGAATCCTGCAGGTGATCAAGGAAATGGAAAAGACTAAGGAATATACAATACTCAATGCTGAAGGGTTTATCATTGAAACTGAAATTCAGGATAACAATAGAATTAATCAGATTTTTAATTTTGTACAAGAAGAATTTACCAGACCAATTACACTAGATGAAATTGCAGATAAAGTAAGTATGAGTGTTCCCGGGTTCTGTAGATATTTCAAAAAAATCACCAGCAAAACCTTTGTTCAATTTGTAAACGAGTATCGCTTGGTACATGCATCAAAATTATTACACGAAAAACAAATCAGCATTACAGATATTTGCTACGAGAGTGGCTTTAGCAACTTTTCTCATTTCAATAAACTATTTAAGAAATTTACAGGTCGAACACCAAGCGAGTATAGAAACGAATTAAAATATACGATATCTTAATCTTTTAAATTTTTAAATTATATCAAATACTATCCACACTGCCCTTGCCTTCTCTAATCAGTACAGGTGTCCCACTGGTCAAGTCGATGACAGTAGATGGCATGTTATCACCATATCCACCATCAATTACAATATCCACAAGATTATCCCATTTTTCTAGTATAAGTTCTGGATCTGTAGTATACTCGATTACTTCATCTTCATCATAAATAGAAGTAGAAACGATAGGATTACCCAATTCCTCTACAATAGCTGTACATATTGTATTATCTGGCACACGAATTCCAACGGTTTTCTTTTTTTTAAAAACTGTAGGTAGGTTATTATTGCCTGGCAAAACAAAAGTATAGGCCCCGGGAAGTAACCTTTTAAGTAATTTGAAGGTACTATTATCGATTTGTTTTACATAATCAGATAAGTTGCTCAAGTCCTTACAGATAAATGAGAAATTAGCTTTAGCCAACTTCACACCTTTAATTTGAGCAATACGCTCTAAAGCACGATTGTTTGTGATATCACAACCTAATCCATAAACAGTATCTGTAGGATAGATGATCAATCCCCCGCTACGAAGGCAATCAACTACGCGCTGAACTTCGCGTGGATTTGGATTTTCTTCATATATTTTTATGAATTCTGCCATGTAAAATGATTATGATAAAGGTACTACAAATTACTATAAAATATCTGTTATTTATATAACTCAATTCAAGATATTATTATGTTTTATACACTATTTTTCTACCACATTGAGTTGCTCTTTTGTGAACTCATATCTATTCACAACTTGCTAAAAATTAATCCAACCAGGTGTAGTTTCATATTTTTTAATGAATTCGAATCCAACTTTAGCAAGCACTCTATTGGGTGGTACATTCATAGCGTACGGTTCACAAATCAATTTTTCTAATTGAAAATTTTTAAAATAGAATGGAATCGTTTTTTTAAGAAACGTTACTCCTAATCCCTTCTTCCTTATATCATTTTTCCAAAGATGTAAATGCATTGTTGCGGTATGCCCAAACGCAATAGTATTAATATTTGAATGTCCTATTGGTTGATCATCGAGAAGCCATATGATATAATAAAATGTTTTATCTATACATGGTTTTTCAAATTCGTGATTTAGTTTTTTGATCCACACTCCCCTATCTGGCAATTTACTTTTATCAGCTCCCATTGAGGCAAGAAATTCTGAATCGGCATGGATAAAGTAGTCGACGACTAAATCAATATCATTCTTTTTCATTTCTCTAACTGAAAGTTCCATGTTTTTGCTCTTTTAAGATTAGGAAGCCGTAAACACTATAAGATTTTTAATTTTGCAAAACGAAGCAATAACTTTTTAATACCTCCTTTTTCAAAATGAATTTCGGCCTTTTTATCTTGCCCTACTCCTTCGATCTTAATAATCTTTCCTCTACCAAATCTCATATGCTCCACTGCAGTACCAGCTATTAAATCTCCATCGAAGAGATTAGTATTAGATTCGCTAGTTACCGCATTTGATACAGGTCTAAGCTTTCGTAATTTTTGTAATTGCTCCTCATTGGGTTTATGTGCCAAAGGAGGTGCTCCCGAAACCGGTTTTTTGAGCCTTAATTTACTCTTATCGACTTCTCCAAATATATCAGAATCGATTAATGGCTTATATCGATAATTTTCTACAGGAGTAAGATGTTCTAGATATTGGTCATCTATTTCTTCAATAAATCTACTCGGTTCTGCATCTACCAATTTACCCCAACGATATCTGGATTGTGTATAGGTAAGGTAAGCTTGCTTTTCTGCCCTGGTAATCGCTACATAAAATAGGCGTCGCTCCTCCTCTAGTTCACTTCTGGTATTCATACTCATCCCAGAAGGAAATAGATCCTCCTCCATTCCTACAATATAGACATAAGGAAACTCTAATCCTTTTGCCAAATGTATTGTCATTAATGCAACTCTATCATCATCTCCTGTATCCTGATCTAAATCTGTCGCTAGTGCTACATCCTCAAGAAACTCTGCTAATGAACCGGTTTCATCGGCTATTTCTTTTTGACCTTCTACAAAATCCCGAATACCATTAAGCAATTCTTCAATATTTTCTATTCTGGCAATACCTTCTGGTGTTCCATCTTTTTTTAACTCCTGTAATAGCCCGGTCTTTTTGGCTACCATTTCGGAAAGTACAAAAGCATCAGATGTTTGATTAGTGACTTGAAAACTTTTGATCATCATCATAAAGTTTTGCAGTCGTGTTTTGGTACCGCTATTAATTTTCAGGTTAATTCGATCCAAATTCTCAATCACTTCAAAAATAGAGCGGTCATAATGATTGGCTGCCACAATAAGCTTATCTACCGTCGTAGCCCCAATACCTCTGGCAGGATAATTAATCACTCGCTTTAATGCCTCTTCATCTTTGGGATTAATAATCAAGCGTAGATACGCTAAAACATCTTTAATCTCTTTGCGTTGATAAAATGATAATCCACCATAAATTCTATACTTAATATCACGTTTTCGCAGCGCATCTTCTATAGCTCTGGATTGAGCATTAGTCCTATACAAAACAGCAAAATTTCCATTGTCTAGCTGGTGCTGCATTTGATTTTCAAAAATAGAGCTTGCCACATATCGCCCTTCATCCCCATCGGTCAATAATCTATTTACTACTATTTTAGGACCTGAATCATTAGCCGTCCACACAACTTTATCAAGTTTTGTTTTATTTTTATCAATAATGGAGTTTGCGGCTTCAACAATATTCTTTGTCGATCTATAATTTTGTTCTAATCTATATTGCTCAACATTATCATAATCGCGTTGAAAATTAAGGATATTATTAATATTCGCTCCGCGAAAAGCATATATACTCTGTGCATCGTCTCCTACTACACAAATGTTTTGAAACTTATCAGATAATGCTCTCACGATTAGATATTGCGAATGATTTGTATCCTGATACTCATCTACTAATATATATCTAAAACGATTCTGATATTTTGCTAAAACCTCTGGAAAACGGTTTAACAATTCGTTTGTTTTCAATAACAGGTCATCAAAATCCATAGCGCCAGCTTTAAAGCACCGATCAACATAATTTTGATAGATTTCTCCCATTCTTGGTCGCTTAGCCATAGCATCAGCCTCAATTAATTCTTGATTCTGAAAATATGCTTTTACTGTTATTAAACTATTTTTATAAGAAGATATGCGCGAATACACTTGCTTGTATTTATAAATATCTTTATCCAGCGCCATTTCTTTAATAATCGAGGCGATCAATCGTTGAGAATCCTGAGTATCATAAATTGTAAAATTTGAAGGATACCCCAATTTATCGGCTTCGAACCTAAGTATTTTGGCAAAAATAGAATGAAAAGTACCCATCCAAAGATTCTTGGCCTCACTTGGGCCAACAATACTTGCGATACGTTTTTTCATTTCTCGTGCTGCCTTATTAGTGAATGTTAAGGATAAGATATTAAATGGATCCACTCCTTTGTGCATCAAATAAGCGATACGATACGTAAGCACACGAGTTTTACCTGATCCTGCACCTGCTATCACAATCATGGGTCCATCTACTTGTAGTACCGGGGCCCGTTGTGCATCATTTAACTCTGCTAAATATTTTTCCAACGCAATATTCTTTTAAAAGTGAAATTTAAGGAAAGAATGACGGTTTTAAAACTCCTATAAAGTCTTTTTGTAAACAAATTACATGTCAATAACTTTTATTCTAAAACTAAGCACATAAATTCTATATATGATATAAGTTATAATTAATTCATAAGCTAATCTGATCATGAATAATAAATAAATTTGAATATTAAATATAGGATGTGATGCGTAATTAAAATTGAAGGAATACCGTGAATTTAGCTTACTTAATTTTAAAACAAAAATGAAAGTTTTTTCCTACTTAATATGTTAAATTATCAAAAAACATAGATTAAAAACATTATTATAAGTTAAAATATACTATATTTAATGAAATTATTATGATAACCCTATCTATGTATACGATTAAAAACCAAACTCAATCCAACATTATGGCCCCAAACATGAATGTACAAATTATAGAAAAAGAACAGATTAAATTATTAAAATTCCCTAAAAAAGATGTTCTGAATAAAAGAAAAGATCAAATTGATCGATTTTTAGAATTACAGAGAGCACTATCGCTGGGAAATTTAGAGCATCAAAAAGTAAAAATTATTTTTGTAGATGATCAAGGCTTCAAAAAAGTAGAGACTACAATATGGGGTATAACTGATAAAGAAGTTATACTAAAACAATCTACAATCATTCCACTAGAACGAATTATTAGTATATCTTAAATTCATTAGAGACCAACCCTTAGTTTCTAAATTAAATGTGGTTTACTCTTAATAGTATGAGTAATAAGTCTATCGGGAAATTTATAAACAATAAATGTACTATTTAAAATGCAATAAAGTATAAGTTCTCTTATGCATATACTTTATTTATGTCACATCTAAATATTATTTTTAACTTTCCTTTTATATATTTTTGAATATCTTTAGAAATCAAAATGTAGACATTGAAAAATATACTATTCACGTTTAGTACTCTAATCGTACCACTATTCCTTTTTTCTCAAAATGAAACCAAGCAGGGTATGATCATACCAGAATACGGTAATACGTATGCGGTAACCAATCCAGACTTCAAAACAGATACAAATAATGATTTAAAAGTTGTTTTTGATATCGGTAAAAAATCACAAGATAGTTCAAAAGTGAATCCACTGATTAATACCGCTGCCAGATACCTTAATATGCATGTTGATCATGGAGTTCCTTTTGAAAAATTAAAGGTAGCACTAGTTGTTCATGGTGCTGCGGCTTATGATATAGTGAATAACACCCAATACAATGCCAAATATGGGATCGATAACCCAAACGCTAAGCTTATTTCGGCATTATCTCAAAAAGGAGTACATATTATTTTATGCGGCCAAACTGCTGCATATAGAGATATTTCTAAAGAAAAAACACTACCCGAAATCCAGTTGGCATTATCCGCCATGACAGCTTTGGTACAATTACAAAACGAAAACTACAGACTTATTAATTTTTAAAACTAATGAACACAATCAAACAATTACTCTTATTCTTTATTACTCTTATTTTTTCATCGCTACAAGCACAACAAATTAATGCCGAAATCAATACAATGGCTGAGGCTCTGGAACAAAAAGTAATAGAATGGAGAAGAGATTTTCATCAAAATCCAGAGCTATCGAATCGTGAATTTGAAACCGCTAAAAAGATCGCCAAACACCTTAATGATTTAGGGATGCAAGTGACAGAAAATGTTGCCAAAACCGGAGTAGTAGCAATTCTTAAAGGAGATAATCCCGGAAAAACTGTAGCCTTAAGAGCAGATATCGATGCTTTACCTGTAACAGAAAGAGCAGATGTTCCCTTTAAATCAACAGTAAAAACTACCTTTCTAGATACCGAAGTTGGTGTAAGTCATGCCTGCGGACATGATACCCATACAGCTATACTTATGGGTGTAGCAGAAATTCTTTCTAAACATAAAGATAAAATAAACGGAATCGTAAAATTCATTTTTCAACCTGCAGAAGAAGGCCCACCACCAGGTGAAGAAGGTGGTGCTAAACTCATGATCAAAGAAGGTGTTCTCAAAAATCCTGATGTAGACGCTATTTTTGGCTTACATATTAATTCTGGTACAGAAGTTGGCAAAATTCGTTATAAACCCGGAGGGACTATGGCAGCAGTAGAACGATTTGTGATCAATGTTAAAGGAAAGCAAACTCATGGTTCTGCTCCCTGGTCTGGTGTTGATCCTATCCTAATTTCTGCAAAAATAATTGATGGACTACAAACGATTATTAGTAGAGAATCCCCATTGGTTAACGAAGCTGCAGTAATTACTGTAGGAAAAATAACCAGTGGCGTACGATTTAATATCATACCCGAAAGTGCAGAAATGATCGGTACAGTAAGGACATTAGATCCAGAAATGAGAACACTTATTATCAAACGAATGAATGAGATGGTTCCTTCTATCGCAAAAACGTACGGAGGAGAAGCTACTATCGAATTTCAAAATAACACCTCAATTACTTACAATGATCTGGATTTGGTAAAAAAGATGCTGCCTACAATCCAAGGTATAGCGGGGAAAGAAAATGTAATTTTATCAAAAGCCACGACAGGCGGTGAAGATTTTTCGTATTTTCAGGAAGTAGTTCCTGGGTTTTACTTTTTCTTAGGAGGTAAATCACCAGAAACTAAAGAAGCACCCTCTCACCATACTCCAGATTTTTATATCGATGAAAGTGGTATGTTATTAGGAGTAAAAGTCATGTCTCAGTTAACTTTAGATTACCTCAACGCACAATAGCTTATTTTAATGGAAAGCATACTTAATTTTTTTGGTTCAATATCGTGGTGGATGTGGATTATTGCAATACTAGTATTCATTGCAATTCGAGACATCTTTTTTAACAAAAGTCATACTATCAAACATAATTATCCAGTTATTGGGCATCTGCGCTATATGCTTGAGAGTATCGGCCCTGAAATGAGGCAATATTTTGTAGCTAATAATCGCGAAGAACTTCCATTTAACAGAATTGAAAGAGGTTGGGTATATGCTTCTTCGAAAAACGAAAATAACTATGAAGGTTTTGGAACGGATAGAGATATTTATCAACATCAGCATATTTTTGTAAAAAATTGTATGATTCCGTTTAAAATGAAAAAAGGTCATCCTAATAAAGAAGATAAATCTTTTCTTCCTTGTGCCAAAGTAATGGGTCAATACAACCAACGAAAAAAACCATATCGTCCTGGATCCATAATCAATATTTCTGCAATGAGTTTTGGTTCACTTTCAGCTCGCGCTATCGAATCGCTAAACATGGGAGTACATAAATCAAATGCATATCACAATACCGGAGAAGGAGGCCTTTCACCCTATCACAGTAATGGTGGAGACGTGATCTTTCATTTTGGAACAGGATATTTTGGTGTACGCGATGATCAAGGTAATTTTTCAATGCAAAAGTTGAAAGAATTAGTAATACAAAATCCTTTTGTAAGAGCCATAGAGATTAAACTATCACAAGGTGCAAAACCAGGTAAAGGTGGTGTATTACCCGGTAAAAAAATCTCTAAAGAAATTGCAGAAATACGAGGTGTAGAAGCAGGAAAAGATGTCCTATCACCATCATCGCATACCGCTTTTACTACTGTTCCCGAATTATTACAATTTATAGAAGATATTGCCGAAGAAACCGGACTCCCCGTGGGTATAAAAGCTGCTATTGGCAAAACTGAACAATGGGAACTTCTTGCAGAATTAATGTCAAAAAATAACAGAGGACCTGATTTTATCACTATTGATGGTGGTGAAGGAGGCACAGGAGCTGCTCCCCCAAGCTTTGCAGATCATGTATCTTTACCATGGATATATGGCTTTACTGCTATTTATAAAATTTTTCAGAAGCATAATCTTACAGATCGTGTCGTTTTTATTGGTAGCGGAAAACTAGGATTTCCTGCAAAAGCAGCTATGGCTTTTGCTATGGGTGTAGATTGTATTAACGTAGCTCGTGAGGCTATGATGAGTATCGGATGTATACAGGCAAAAGTATGCCATACAAATGCATGTCCAAGTGGAATTGCTACGCAGAGTAAATGGTTACAAAGAGGAATAAATGTACCTCTAAAATCAGATCGCCTGGCACAATATTTTAAGACATTCAGAAAAGAATTTATAGAAATTACGCATGCAGCAGGATATGAACATCCATGTCAATTCACTATGCAAGATATTGATACCAATGTGGATGATGGAGAGCTCACAAGGACATTAGAAGAGTCTTTTAAATACACCAAAACAGTAGTAGAATATACTTGTGCACAAGATTTAAAAGATTGTACGTATCTTGGCGGAAATTATCAAAAAGAAGCAGAAGCACATCATCACTAAAAACCCTTATACCATAAAAATGGATTTTGAAATTATACCTTTACTTATATCTTTATTTCCTGCAGTATTAATTACCGTACTTGCTTTTTATTTTTTCAAACTACATACAACTAATGAGGAAAGGCGACGACGGTTTCTTTTGCATAGAGAGAGCCAAAAACAAGCATTTCCGCTAAGATTACAAGCCTACGAACGCATGGCTTTGTTTTTAGAAAGAATTTCTCCCGGTAAATTACTAACAAGGATGCCTCCTGTGGGAGAAAACAAAGAAAATTATGAATCTTTATTAGTACATACTATAGATCAAGAATTCGAACATAACTTAACCCAACAAATTTATGTTACCGACGAGTGTTGGAACACGATCAGAGCTGCCAAAAATGCTACTATTGGAATCATCAGAAAAACCACACAGAAGAAAGAAGTAAATTCTGCTGATAAAATGAGAGAAGTAATTCTCACAGAACTTATTGAGAAAGGAGCTCCAAGTGATACGGCTATGGCATTTATAAAAGAGGAAATTAGTGATTTGTTTTAATTAAAATTCTTTGTGAGGTTTATAAAGTTTTGAGTATTGTTTAATACATGGCGCTAAATTTTTAACTAAAAAAAACGAAATGAGAAAAAATCAATTATTTATTGTTTTATTACTAGTATTAAGTTTTTATTCCTGTAGTAACGATGATGACAACTCATCCCCAGGTGAAGAAAACACTTTAATTGGAAAATGGAAACTAGTAAGTGTAACCGATGAAGGTCAATTAGAACAAGCTTCTGAGTGTGAAAGCAAATCAATCATAGAATTTAAAAATGATAACACATTCATGGATATCGCTGCCATAGAATCTGAGAACTCTAGTAATTGCGTTTATGATGGCTTTGGTACATCAGGAACATTTGTGCTAGATAATAACATATTAGTAAGAACTACTGTTGATGTTATAGCTGTTCCTGAGGATCTTGATAATCCAGATTTTATTGAAGATGCCAAAGGAGAAAACGATCCAGAAACTGTATCTTTTGAAAATGGAAAACTCAACTTAATAGAGACATTCGAAGAACAAGGTACTGTGTTCACGACAATCTACACTTACGAAAAAACTTCTGCAGATTTTTTTTCTGAGTAAACTACCTTGGGGCAAGCCCGCGAGGCATTAGTAGGAAATGAGTTTTTAATTTCGAGGCAAGCCTTGGGTAATATACCCTTTGGCGGTGCCAACAAAATATGAAAGGCTAGTTTTTACAAACAATAGTAAGGCACTTTCAGAAAATAGCTACGCTAATTTCAATTTGTTTATTTTTTGAATGATTTTCGATAGTTGTAAGAAGATT
>CANLYR010000020.1 GCA_947495425.1 uncultured Aquimarina sp. | reverse complement strand
TAACCTAATGTAAGTAGTACATAAAAGGTTAGCCACCCCCAAAGCTTTTATTTTTTTACAACTATTTTTTTGGTTTGCATTAAGCCTAATATGTTTCAAAAATAGGGTAACCATTTATGCCAAACATGAGTACTTGTACTCATTTATTAGGTATATTTTAGCTTTTTAAGTAATCAAATATGCTTTTATTAACCTGTTGTATAAACTAAATTTTTCGCACTCTTATACAACCAAAATCTATAGTAGATTTACCATGCTCAATAGACTTTAACTTCTAAATTATTAGTATTTTGCCCTAAGTTAAATCTAAGTTTCTTACGAATCCATTTATCGTATTGTTCTACTGATATATTATTTGAATGCAACTCTTGAGCTACATACGTAGTATTACCTGCAACAACACTTAGGTTGGCAATTGGTCCTTGAATTAATGGTGTAGAACGAACTAAAAACTCGACTTCATAATTACCCGCAGGAAGGGTAATATATGGACCATAGCTAATATATCCCGGTAATGATAATTGGTTTACAGCGGATACGGCATTATATGGATATACAAAATAATTTTTATCCTCACGATACATCGGTGTAGTTGACGCCTCAAAAGTAAAATTATTTTAGAACTTAAAATCCTGGATCAAATTTTTGAAAATACTGGTGGCTACTTGTATATCTCCATTCTGCTGGCTCACCTGGGCAATTAGCATAGGCATAAACTGTTAATCTATACCATTTATTTCTTTGATCATTATCAGTTATGCGGTATGATAAATTACCATCTCCAACTATTCTTGATCTTACCGAATCACCAATATTGAAATACCTAATTGGTAATGTTTCACTTTCATCTTTTAAGGTTACCCATGTTTCACCATCTAATCGTTGCACCAGAAAACGATAATGACGCTCACTTACACAACCTCCAGAAAAAACATTGTCGTTAGACGGATCAAAACTCATATTTATTAATCCTCTATCTCCATAATTATGTGATCGTATATCTATTTCATAATACTCTCGCCCTCTATCGTCATCAGACGATGTAGCATTTATGTATCTCAAATCAGCATCTTCTAGCCAATCTACACGTACGCTTGGATCTCCTTTATAAGCGCGTACATTTAAATTTTCTACAGGTCCATATGGTAATTCATATAAATGTATAAGCGGTAAAAAAGGATTCGGAATTCTTTCTAATCTAGGGTTTTCAGGTAGCAGTATGACATTTAACTCTTCCTGTACCTGAGCATGCAATATATCAAGTTCTTCCCAAATTTTCGTTTCATCTTGAGC
Source organism: uncultured Aquimarina sp. (assembly GCA_947495425.1). Classification (GTDB taxonomy): domain Bacteria; phylum Bacteroidota; class Bacteroidia; order Flavobacteriales; family Flavobacteriaceae; genus Aquimarina. The sequence goes on along the minus strand of CANLYR010000020.1, from coordinate 66,387 downwards.
TTCGGTAGCAGTTATCACTTCCTCAGTACCTTGAGTGTCATTTATTGAATCCTGATCACAAGCCCAAAAAATAGCCACAAGACATAGCGGTAAGAGGAGTTTTATTATAGTATGTATAATTTTCATAAATGATAAAATTTAGTTAATAAAAACATTGTAATAATTTGATTTTCAAAGGTATAAAGAGAAGAATACAAATTCCCCGAGATACAACCCCGAGGAAGCTTGCAAATTAATGCTAAAATCCTGGATCAAATTTTTGGAAATACTGGTTACTAGTCATGTATCGCCATGAATCGATCTCATTTGGGCACCCTAAGGTACGCCCATAAATAGTTAATCGATACCACTTGTTTCGTTGTTCATTGTTTGGGATATAATACCATATACTTCCGGTACCTTCTACTTCAGACATATCCCATGAACCAAAAGTATAGTATCGCCCTTTCAAAGTACCACTTTCATCTTTAACAGTAATCCAATTATTACCATCAAGTCGCTCAATTAAAAAGCGGTAATACTGATCTGCACCACAACCACCACTATTGATATTATCATTTTGCGGAGTAAAGTACATTCTTATAAAACCCTCATTTCCGTAGTTGTGGCTCCACATATTCATTTCGTAATAATCATTATGAGCATAACCATAAATTAATCGTAAATCAGCACCTTCGGTCCAATCAACACTCACGCGTGGATCTCCTTTGTAAGACCTAACATCTAATTTTTCTATAGGCCCTACAGGTAACTCGTTTGTAAGGATCAATGGCAAGAATGGGTTAGGAATCTTTTGATTCATAGGGTTTTCAGGCAAGGGTATTGCATTCAACTCTTCTTGTACCTGAGCATGTAGTACATCCAATTCCTCCCAAATTTTTGTTCCATCTTGAACTTCAGTAGCAGTTACCGCTTCCTCAGTACCTTGAAGGTCATTTATTGCCTCCTGTTCACAAGCCCAAAAAAGAGCTACAAGACCAAATGTTAAGGCAAGTTTTATTATAGTATGCATAGTTTTCATAAATGATAAAATTTAGTTTGTAAAAGACATTATAATATTTAATAATCCCATGGACAATTAGACGTATATGGATAGCTATTTGCTCCGCACAAACTACGCTCTACAGTTTCAACATCTCGTAACTTAGAATTTGAACTAGAATAATATGGAGAAAATGAACCTGAGTCCTCTGTTTCTGCCATTGTTATTTCTTGCAATATAGATGTTGCTAAATCTTCGGTATTGATAGCGCTAGATCCCCAGCCATAGCCATTTCCTGTACTTATACTCGGACTACCTGTTGTTTCTATAAGATGATTACGAACAAATACGGCTCTATCATAGATTTCTCTCCACTCTAACCAGTTATGAAAATAGTATCGATGCTTATTGTATTCAGAACCTAAACCAATGTTATCATTAAAAATATCAGAGTATGGATTAAGTATCATCTCTAGAGAAGCTGCATTGTTAGGGTTGGTTGCAAGATAATTCTGGATAGTCGAAATTTGACCATCTATCTCTCCTACATTCTGAATCATAGGAGGATTAAATCCAACTATATTAGTTGATACGGTAGAAGTTTCTACAGAACGGTTGATCTCTTCTTTCTCTTCATTAGAAAGTAACCTACCGCCAATTCCAAAAAGATACTTCATATTATCTTCGATGTTTCTTTTGAAACTAGACTTTTGCTCTTTGGTTTTATTGGTTACGTCATAATTATATACATAATAGACATCACCTCCCACAATATGGTCACTCACATACATAGGACCATATTTTTGTTTAAACGCATCTGTTAATCCTAAGTCAACAAGTTGCTGAGCCTGAGCATTAAGAAAAGGAGCCCCACTGGTTAACCACCTAGCACTTTGCACACTAATTCGGGCAATTACCGATATTTTATTAGTACTAATCTTGATTCTCTCTTGGATTTCTTTTTTTCTTTTTCTTTTGAACAATCCAAAAAAAACATTCACAGTTACTGTTTCGGTCTTTTTCACAAATTCCTCCAGATCTTCATTGGTAGCAATAGTACTTACCTCAACCGTTAAAGGTACTGGTGGATTTGTTTGAATCATATCAAAATTATCTATTGCAGGCTCATAAAGGCGATCTTGGGTAAGACTAAAACCCATACCTGTTTGATAAGTGGTACCCCCAACAGTAATTGTGGATTTTGATTGGTTAATCTGTAATTCCTCTTGTGTTGGCTTCTCAACAGTGATCACTTCTGTTTCTTCTAGAGCATCATCGGTATTACACGAAAAACATAAACCTAATGCGACCATTAAAATTATTAATTTTTTCATCTTTTTATTTTTTATTTTTTTAATAAACTCAGAGGCCTTTCTCAATAGTATAGCGCTGTTTTATATCGGCATATTCATTTCCTAGAGGAGCACTAGAGCTTGTACAATTCATAGAATTTTCAATATATGTCTGTACTTGAGTGATAGCATTATTGGCATCTGCTCTTAAGGAATCATCTGTGGTGTTTTCTGCAATAAACCTTAAATCACCTCTTAGAAAAACCCATTCCATAGCATCAATAAAGCACTGTGTACGATTGAAAAAAGCAGTATCGAGCGCCTGTTGCACACTTTGGTTACCCGAAAGAGAGAAATACCTCTTCAGATTTAAACTTATGGTTTTGGCGTTTGTAGGATTGTCATTTAGATAATCCATAAATCTGGCAGACTCTGACTCGAACTGCGATACAGTTTGCACTTCATTAATTGGTGTGAATCCAGCTACCGAAGTATAGCTTCCTGTACTTCTTAAAGCATTGGCAATTCGCGTTTGATCGCTTGGAGAAATATAGGTTCCGTTTTCTTGATCGAACAATCTGTCTATACTGGCCTTAATTTGATTTTCAAACTCGGTTATTGTTGAAGAATTAAAACTAGCGTCAGAGAATGTATATAAATAGTAAACATCACCTCCCAAAGTCTGAGAATCAACATACATAGCTCCATATTTATTAACAAATTCAGTGATTCTTCCCTGATCTAGCATTGTATATGCATCTGGTACTAAAAATGGGAAACCACTTGCCAAGTACTTATAGCGTTTCACACTTATTCTGGCAGCAACGGTGACGGTATTTTCTGAAAACCTAATCCTTTTTGCCAGTTCATCCACTTCTCCTCCATTTTCGAGAGCGTATACGTAGGCATCAGATCTTCTGCTTCTTCTTACATAACTTTCTAATTGCTTATGTGTCTTAATAATTTCGATGGTCTTAACCAAAGGTTGATTAATGTAGGTAGTAGGCTGCATCGCATCAGAATCACTAAATGGCAAATCATAACAAATATCTGAAGTTGGATCATATCCAAATCCCGAGAAATATGTTTTTCCATTTTTTACGATAGATTCATTATTTACGTTGGCGCTTTTTTGGTTAATCGTTATTTCTGATTTACTTACGCCTGTTTCTATGCTATCTTGTATAGCATCATCGGTGTTACAGGAATAAAAAATACTTCCTATAATAGCTAATGCGGTTAGTGTTTTTTTCATTGTTTCTATATTTTATCATGGTCACCGAATTCAACAAAAATCTTAGAATCCAATGATCATATGTTTTGTTTATAAGGTGATATCCGAGTACAAATTTTCAGCAGGTGTTACCGAATTGGCACATTGTAAAGAGTTAGCTATTTGCTGATTGATTTCGGTTAACGCAGATTCTGCCTCGAGTTTTACTATTTCGTCTATAGTATTATTGTATACATATAGTACACGACCCCGAATAGTTTTCCATTTTTCAAAGTCATCATAGCACTTATTTTCTTCCAGGAAAGCATCTTCAAATTCTTGTAGATTTTGAATCTTAGAATATGACTCAAATGTCATACTTCTAACTGCACTCAATGTAGGGTTTTCGGTAAGGTATGTTAATACTCGTCGTAGCTCTTCTTGAATTGAATTGGTATTAGATACGGTAGAAGGCAAGTATCCCGAAATTGTTGATATTCCTTCATATGAAATAGTAGAACTTATAATTTCTTCTCTTACTTCATTACTAATTGTAGCAGTCGAAACACCATAAGTATTTTCTGCATTAAGTTTTATGTTCTTTTCAAAAACTGCTCTTCTTTCATTATCAAAAACAGAAATATCATAGCTATATATATAATAAATATCTCCCCCTAATATGGCCGTTTTAATGTATCTTGAACCATATCTTCTTATGAACCTATCTATCTGGTTTGTGTTAATCAGGTCTTTTGCCCTGTCAGTAAAAACTAGTGCCCCATTGGGTTCTAATTGATATTTAAAACGATCAATACTTATACGAGCGATCACGCTTACATGATCCTCGTTTAGGGTTAATCTATCCTCGATGTTGGTTCTGATTTGATAAACATCATCGTTATTAACTTGCCCACTCAAAGAAGATGTTATAAATTCATTTAAATCTTCATTGGTTTTAATGACTTGTATATCTACATCTATAATTTCAGGAAAATCTGAAACCTCGGTATCGCTAAAGCTATTGATGTCTATAGCGAAGTTAAAAGGTCTTTCTCTTAAAATACTATATCCATGACCTGTATTGTACAAAGTGTTACCTACAATTATCGATTTTTCGGCATTCTCTGGTGATATTTTATCACTTTCTTCTTTATCACAGGAATAAAAAACTGCACTAATAAGTGCCATTAGTACTATTATTGATTTTTTCATTATGCATTGTTTTGATGTCGATAGGAGTCTATTTCAAAAACTTTTTTTATCAAAATTGTTCGATTGAAATAGACTCCAGTGACAAGGTTTTTTGAGTTATAGTTTACACTGCAACAGGTATTGTGAACGTATACTAAAACTCAACATATTTAACTCCCGTTTCTGGATCTGTAAATCTCGAGTTGTCTGTTAAACTCATCACCAAATTGCTGTAAATCATACATGTTCTCTGGGTCCCAAGGGATTACAGTTCGCTTAATAACAGGAGCAAGGTCTGGATTAGCAATCAGGTATTGACGTAGTTCATCTTGTTTTGCTTCGATAAGAGCTTCACTATCTTCCCAGTTGGTAATAAGCCCAGGATTAAACCCAGGTACATTACTGGTTACACTGGTTCTAGTATAACTTTTCTTTAGCACTCTTTTTTGCTCTTCGGTTAAGCTACTAGTAACACCTATACTGAATACAGGTTTATAACCTACACTTATTGCAAAATTTAATGTTCTCTTCTCTTCCTCGGTCAAAGAAGAAGCATTGTAGGTATGAGTATAGTACACATCTCCCCCGTAAAGAACATCAGACACAAATCCAGGGCCATAGGCACCAAAAAATCTACTATACTGCCCTTGATTTAAGAGATCCAAAGCTCTATAATCGATAAACGGATCTTCGTCGGCCAGCCAACGTTGTGTAGGTATTTTTATTTTTGCGATTACATTTACATAATCTGAGCTAAAAATCATTTCTCTAGAAATTTCTGAAGAGTGACTTATTCCAAAACTAAAGCCCATATAATTTACATCAAAGCCAATAGAGTCTCCCTTTTTTATAAATTCCCTTACATCCTCTTCATCGTTTACAATCTCTACACTAACTTCTGTATTAGCATTTAAATCGGTAGTAGAAAATGTATCAAATACATCAATCGCTGGGCGAAAAGGGCGTAGATTATTTCTGCTATCATATCCGTAGCCATAACCCGACTTGTAAATGACTCCTCCAATGTTAATGGATTTTGAATTGGGAGATATTTCTAAATCAAGATCTTCAATTTGAGCATCATCGGCTCCAATATTTTCTGTTTCTTCTTCTTTTTCACAAGCAAATAGGGCGAGTGAGAGCATTCCTAAAAAAATAAGTTTTTTCATTGTGTAATTTTTAGTTTATAAATTTTTGATAAAAATCCTATATATGAACTGTATACACAATGTTGAGTATATAATTTACCCTTCTGATTTTATAATCGATCAAAAAGGATTTGTCCTCTAACTATTTAAAGTTTGTATAGACTTAACAAGAACGAATTAGATCAAAAAATTGGAATTGTAGAAGACATTATGTTTTATTGCATTTTCAACACTTGTGACGAAGTTCGAATGCATAAATCGGATTTAACGGCTAATAATACCATTTCCGACTTAAAAATACGCACTAAACAATCGCTATATTTCTTAACCTACAAAAAAACCTCAAGCATTATTTTAATTAATAGATATTAACTAAAAACGCGAGAGGGTTTTTAACACAAACTCAAACTAATGAGTACTTTAAATATTTTGGTCTTTTTTTAGTTATCAATAACGCCTACTGGATATTTTATTCCGTTATATTGAACAAATCCTGAGGTAGGTAGTTTTCCGTTTTTGGCATGTAAAATACCTGCAACATATGGTGCTGCCATAGAGGTGCCACTTAATACTGCATACTGCCTTCTCTTATACGTACTTATTACTTTATCGCCTGGTGCAATCACATCTATATTACTACCATAATTTGAAAATGATGAAGAAAAATTATTGTCACAATCCATTGACGCTACAGTATAAATATTCTTACCATTTATACAGCCAGGGCTATACAAACCAGAATTACCACTAGCATTTCCTGCTGCTATGGCAATAAAAATCCCTGATCTTCCCATAGTTTTTATAGCATCAACAAAAGCTGAATTTGAAGCGCACCCTTGTCCAAAATTTGCAGCAAAACTCATATTCACAACATCACCTGGTGACGCATATTGCCATATATGATCCATTCCGCTTAAAATGTTAGATAATGATGTAGATCTTCTACAATCGAATACTTTAACAGGTACTACAGGAGCACCAGCAGAGACTCCAACCACACCAATATTATTATCTATTGCTGCTGCAATACCAGCAACATGAGTACCATGCCCATTACAATCAGAAGCAGAAGCACTAGTAAAAGATTTGGCATACGGTCTATCTGTAATAACGTTTAAATCTGGGTGACGTAAATCAATTCCCGAATCCAGTATCCAGATCCAATTTTCTGACTTTGATCCATCCGAATTTCCACCAATAGTATTAATACCACAGGGGATAGTTTGTGGTTTTCCATCTATTTGACTAAAAATATCACCAATAATACTATCTGTATCTATAGTAGGTGTCTCAATTGCAATATCATACTCTATAGATTCGACAAGAGGATTCTTACTTAATTCATACAACTCTTCATTGGTTAGCTTGATTGCAACTCCAGAAAAAAGATCTGTATAATAATCAATCACATTGTTTACATCTAATTTTTGAGACTGCAAAGCGGTATTTATTTTGCCCAAGGACTCCCTAGAAATTTCATCCAAAGCACTTGCTTTATCTTTCCTACTTGCAAAAGCTCTTTTCTTCAACATTTTAGAAGCAGGAATGATCTTTGATTTATCAAAAATCACAATGTACTGTCCTGGTATTTTTTTTGAAATTTCAATGGCAGGTAAAGCACCTGATTCTGTCGACTCGTTTACCATATCCTCCTTATCACAAGATACCAAGAGCATACTAAAGCACAATAAACCAAATAAAACTAGTTTACTTTTTTTCATAATTATATATTAGTTAGTTAATTAAAAACCTATTGATTATTGTAAATCCTTCTTAACAGTATATCAAAAAGAGTAAAACTTTAAGACCCTTTTTTAGACCACTTGTATAATACTATATTTTACATCTTTTAAATAATTACCATTATCAGACATACAAGCATTAGCGTAACATGCTGCTCCCAAAGCACTTCCTGTCAAACTACAAAGATAGGGACCAACTGGACCAAAAAGTAATGTAGCATTCACAAAACATGCGGTAACGCCAAGACCTGTTAATGCTAAACATACTTGAAAAAGAGCCCATTCGGATGTGCTTGAACATTTAGAGGTTATTTGATTTTGATCCAGAAATGGAAATAAAACTGTGCTACTTCCTTCTTTATTGGTACTACTCATCTTAGATTCTACTTGATTCTGTAAATCAGGATATGCTAATATCAATGCTTTGGCTGCTTCTTTTTTTTGTTTTGATAACTCAACAAGGTCTGTATCCTTAAAAAGAGTTTCTAAAGCTGCCTCATTTTGGTCATTGTACATTCTTCTAAAACTGTCTGGTGACAGTTGATTTTCTTCAATAGTTTTCGTAATTAGTTGTTCTATACGACTATTAGTTTCAACAAAACGCAAAAATGACTCATTGTTACTTATCTCTTCCATAAACTCATCATTACTAATTGTTTCGTTAGACTGCACATTAAGCTCTTCACTAGATTCTAAATTGGTTTCTATAGTTTCATCTGTGTTGCACGATAAAAGGATACCAAATATCAATACTAAAAGGATGGGTAAGTTTTTCATAATGAAAAAATTGAATTAGTTAGTAATCAATAAATCAAAACCTTGTTCACATCAATTAGCTTAGAATCTTATAGGTCTAATTTATTGATTTAGTTATGCTCTAAATTGTACAAAGAATGTATAACCAGCAATGGATTCTTTGTAATTGACCTTTTTTAGGGTATAGATGTACTATATGGAGTTGTAAATTGAATTTACCAGAAAAAGAAGACATGTACTTAATTAGAGTAATAACTTTTTGAAGGATTCTTCCTTACGGGATTTAGAAATTGAGAAGACCTTATTATCCTGCATGATTACAAATCCTCCATCGGCTCTAGAAACTTGTTTCACATAATTTCTATTAATAATTGTAGAGTTATGAATTCTCAAAAACTCGAATTTAAACAGTAATTCCTCATAATGTTTTAGGCTTTGAGAAACCAAAATTTTACCTCTATTTTTAACAAAGATTTTGGTATAGCTCCCATCAGCAGTGCAATACATAATAGAACTAGCATCGATTATTTCATAACCATCAGAAACAGGAATAGGGATCGTTTTTGAACTACTATTTACCCCTAATTTGGATAATATATTCTTGGCTTGTTCTGATAGAATATTATTATGTATCCTATCAAAAGCAAGGTCTACAGCTTTAATTAAACTTTCAATTTTAATAGGTTTTAATAAATAATCAACTGCTGCAAATTCAAAAGCTTTTAAAGCATAATTATGAGCAGAAACAAATATGATTTCGAAAGAGATAGTTTTTAATCTTTGTAATACTTCAAATATCGTTGATGTTCCTAATTCAACATCCAAAAACACCAAATCATATTTTTTGGTACTGATCAGGTTTTCGGCTTCGTCCAAAGTGCCTGCTACATCATGTATTACAATCCGCGGACAAAAATGTTGTAATAAATACTGAAGATTCTCTCTTCCACTTATTTCATCATCAACAATTAGGGTTTTAAGTTTCTGTATCATTAGGTTTTAAGATTGGAAGTATTATTGATACGCGTGTACCTAAAGATACTCCATTTTTTGAAAATAAGTCTTCTATTTGATGTGTAACTTTTTTATTTGCATTTTTCTCCAGAATTTTTATTCTTTCTGCTGTATTCATCGTTGAGATAGAAAGGTGCTTTTTGCTTCTTCCTCGCTTACGTCTCATGGCTTCTTGTCTTCCTATACCATTATCTTCTACTAAACATTGAATACAACCCTCTTTATATTTTAGAGTGAGTGATACAATACCACCCTCTTCTTTATTTACAATGCCGTGCAATATGGCATTTTCTATAATAGGCTGAATAATCATTGCTGGTATTTTTAGGGTATTGTCTAAAACTTCCGTATCGATATGCTTTACATATCTAATCTTATTTCTAAAACGTAACTCCTGAAGGTCTACATATAAATCTATAAGATCCAGCTCTTTTTGTATTTCAATAAAAGAATCTTTAGAATTTTCTAAGATTAACCGCATAGCATCTGAAAATTTTATTAAATAATTGTATGCTTCTATTTTATTTGATTTCAAAATAAAATTTTGTACGCTATTCAGGGTGTTGAAAATAAAATGAGGGTCCATCTGGGATCGCAACGCATGTAACTCGCTCTCTAAAATCTTTTGGTTCTTTTTTGCAAGAACTGCTTTATTACGTTGGTTGTATAAAAGCATTAAAATAATCAATATGACAATGAGTATAATTGCAAAAATTATATACTGAATATATTTGACTCTAATTCTTTGCTCGCTTTCTGTTTTTTTAATTGAAAGATCAATTAATTCCTTTTGTTTGTCAGAAAGTTCTTTGCTTGAGTCAATCTTATTAATTTCGTTTAACTTTTCTATGCTAAACATACTATCTCTTGCCTTTATATACTCCTGAAAATAAAACAGTGCCTTTTTGGAATCATTTTCTTTAAGTTTAAGCTTATACATTTCTTCATTGCAATTAATAAATGTAGACTGCAAACCAAATTGTTTGGATATTCTGATTCCTTCTAGCAAATGTTTTTCTGCTAGTTTAAAATTGCCAATCTCCATATTCGAAACGCCAAGCGTATGCAAAAAGTTTATTTTATAAATGGGTCTATATCCATTACTTGTATTAAGATCATTAAGTAAGACCATACCTTCATTAGCAAATTGTATACTTTTATAGTACCGATTTGTATTGTAGTATGCATATGCAATATTAGCTCTTGAAATAGCACTTACAAGCTTAACATTCATAGAATCGGCTTTTTCTTGAACATCAAAGTAGTAAGAAAGTGCTAAATCGTATTTTTTTTCCTGAGACGCTAGAGTAGCCAAATTAAGTTGTACTGATAACTCAATAGGCAATTTTTTGATCAGACGAGATACCGCAAGTGCCTTTTGGTAAAAAAACTTCGCTTTCTCTATTTTTTTCGTTTCCTTATAGAATATCCCAAGGTTATTGTAAAAAAAATAGTGATCATAATTTATTTTTGTACTGTCTATATCCTTAATGATTTCGAGAGTTTTGGTATATATTTTTAAAGACTCCTCTAAATTACCTGCATTTCGATAAAAAGTTCCTTTATTTGCTAGTGCACTTATTATATTATTAGTGTCTTTTATCACTTCGTAATACTTGTAAGAAGAGTCAATATACTGTACTGCTAACTTGAGCTCGTTGTTTACTGCATAAGAACGCGCCATATTTTTATAAGTACCAGCAAATGCACTAGTATCTTTTAACAATCTGGATATTAAAATGCTTTTTAAAGAAAAAGTAAGAAATAAATCTTTTTTTATGCCGTGATAGGATGCAGCTATTGAATCTAACCTTTCTCGAGATTTTAATAAAATACTATCTCTTGAAATTATAGACGAATTTTTGTTTGATTTTTCGTATTGTGAATGGCATAATGCACTGAGAAATAATGCTAAAATTAATAAAAACTTATTTAGAGTATTATACAACATATTTCAAAAACACTTTAAAACAGTTAATTAAATGCTAACTAAACTTTCTTAAAGCAATCCATACAACTATTATAATAGAATTAAATTTTCAATGTATTTGCAAAAGTCAAAAGGGGATTTATTCAACAATGATTACTTCAATTACATTTATATATCAAATTTACGGCAAAAAATCCAATATAAAATGAGTACTTGTACTCATTTTACAAAATATAAGTATCACAAAAATTGCGTAGTTAATTTCTGAGGGGTCAAACCCGCTGGGTATTTTGAAACTTCACATTCTAAAACTTTAAACACATACATGAGGCAAATCTCGGATATTAAACCTTCCTAGAATAAATGAGTACATGTACTCATGTTTACAAAAAGGACTTTATCTACTTTTGATTAACACTATTTTTAACGTAAACACATTAACTCATGAAAAAATTAATTTATTACTCAGTATTTCTTTTTACGGTCTTATTCATTTATTCTTGTTCTAAAGAAGACGAATCATTTACTGAAACACAACCAGAAGATTCATTAATAAATGATGAATCCTCTGTTGTGAATGATATTAAAGGAGAGAGCAGGCAATTCTCATACAACGAGAATGGTGATGCTATGCTGAAAGCGGCTAATTCTGATGATGCAGACATAAATGCAGTTATTAGAAAGGCTATGAAGGACGCTGGAGCTCAAAACCTTAGAGTTAGGCGTATTGTATATGCAAGAGGGATTCAAGCATATGAACTACAGAGATCTAAGAAATGGGATGCCAAAGGCCCGTTGGCTGACCTCTACCGTGCTACAATTATTAATGAAGATAATGATGATGGTTCTTCTCTGAATATAAATTTTACAGAAACAATCGGAACTCATTATAAGCATTTATCAACACCTGCATGGGAATTTCCAGGAGGAAGAGTAATTGCAGAAAAAGCAGAAAAAATTCCTGGAGCAGGTCCTAATGATGTTGATTGGCTAAATGTATTCGTAAAACCTAATAAATTTAATTACAAAAGGATATTAAGAATTGTAACATCTAAAGGAAAAGCACCAGAAAGAACAAATTTTAGAAATTTTACTCGAACGGGTTCAGGTTATGAAACAGTTTACGTTTTTCTAAAATAATAATAGTATAAATTCCCTATCAAAAAGCATCTCATTACAATGGGATGCTTTTTATTTAATTAACTTCAAGCGGGATTTTCATAAAAATTGAGGTTCCCTTTGATCCATGAATATCTAACGTTCCCTGAAGTTGGTTCAACAGACCTTTAATCAATTCCATTCCAAAAGATTTTCCATTTTCAATCTCTCCAGACCATCCTTTTCCATTATCCTGAACCACAAGACTATACTCATTTTCATCCTTATTAAAACTAAACTTAATTTCGGGCTTGGCTGTGTCATCAAATGCATGTTTAAAAGCATTAACAATGATTTCGTTAACTATTAAACCTAAAGGAACCGCAAGAGGAATTTTGATCACACAATTATCAATTTTCTTTTGAACCAAAACATCTGTAAATACATCATTATGTGATTCAATTATATTATTTAGCAGATCCTCAAAATAGGGTTGGGTTTCTACCTCGATAAAATTATTAGATTGATATAAATTTTGATGAATTAATGAGATAGATTCTATTCTGTTTTTACTATCCAAAATAATATTTTCGGCATCTACATTTTTCTCTGGCAACGCATTAAGTTGAGAATTTAGTAAACTTAATATAATCTGAAGGTTGTTTTTTACACGGTGATGGATTTCTTTAATCAACAATTCGTTTTCCTTGTTTTTTTCCTCAATAGCATCTTTTTGAGATTTAATAATTGTCAAATTATGTTTATTAACTCTGTATCTATTATACATAAAACCAGAGATTAAAAGTAGTGCTACTCCTCCAAAAAGAAAATATTGCTTTTGCCTTTCTTCTTGTTTGGCAAGTGCGGTTTGTAATACATTTTCTTTTGTTAATAATTCGATTTCTTGATCTTTGATTTTGGTTTGATATTGGATCTCAAGCTCTGCAATTATTTTTTCTTTATTTTGGTTGTATATGCTATCACGATATTGATGATAATTCTTAAGATTCTTAAAAGCACTTTCATACCTCTTCTCTGTAGAATCTAATTTATACAGATACTCGTAACTATTTTTTATTTCATGGATAGTACCAAGTTGAACGGATAGAGACTTTCCTCTATTTAAGTACTCTCTAGCCTTTTTTAATTTTTTTTGTCTTGAATAAGCTCTTCCAATCCCAATATTACTAATTGCTTTACCATTAATACTATTATTAGCGTTACTTAGCTCCATAAGTTGTTCATAAAAAACAATTGATTGATCATACTCTTTGATATCAAAGTATAAGTTTGCCAAAATAGAATAACTTCTTTGTAAAGAACGAGTAAAACCATGAATTTTGGATAGCGCTATAGCTTCTAATGCATTTTGCTCTGCTCCCTTAGTATTCTTTAAGTATGAAAAAGCAGCTGCCTTGTTGTTAAGTGCATCGGCTTTTGTTGGAAAAAAATCGTTCTCTGTACTTATATTTGCTGATTTGTTGCTATACTCTAAAGATAACATTACATCTTCTTTAGTCTCAGATAACAAATAGATTAGTGCTATATTATTATATATGCGACATTGTTGTTGCTTTCTTAACGAATCCTTTTCGTATATATTCAAAGCCTTAAATGCATATTCAAGACTCTTGTCATAGTTTGCTAATGTCCCATAGGATGCATTTAGTCTGATATATATATCTTCTATATTACTTCTAGGAGTATTCTCAGCAATTTCTAGTATTTTCAGATTATACGCAATACATTCTTTATAATCCTCACGAATATAGTAGTGATATGCTATTGCTTTTGTCAAATTTATCGTCATCATGGTATCCCTAGCCTCTATATATTTATCTAATCTATCGATTGATTTTGACATTACATTATTAAAATTATCATTTTCTATGTTAATGTCCAAAATTTCTTTTTGGCTAAAATACATCGCTCTATACCAAACCATTTTTCTAGCCTTATCGGCCATTGCTGCAGCATAATACAAAGCACTGTCGCTTTGTTTCTTTTTGTAAAATTCTACTAATTTTTTATAAATATAAACGTGTATAGAATCTTTTTTTTCTGTCTTTAGACGATGCCGTAAGCTATCCACTTCTTTCTGTTCAATATCTTGTTGCGCTTGTATTTTAAAAATGAACAATACAAAGACCCATCTAATAATGTATTTATAGGGTAGGATTTTCATGTTTTTGTGTGTTTACTGTGAGGTTAAAAGAGAACAAAAAATCAATAGTAAAACTGTTTTTTTGATATGTGCAGTTTTTTAATTTTTGAGTCTAGGGTATTAGGATGCGTACCTAATAATTTTGCAGCACCATCTCGACCTCTTATTTTTCCTTTACATAATCGTAAGGCTTTAATGATTTGGCTACGTTCAGAATCTTCTAATGAAGAGATGTTTTGATCGGTATGTAAGGAGTTATTCAAAACCATTTGTTCTAGATTAATATTTATATCTGTTTCCTGATTGTTAACCAAAATTACTTCTTTTTCTATTACATGTCCAAGCTCTCTAATATTACCCGGCCAACTATAATTTTGAAAATGTTCTAATGTGTTTTTTGTTAAGCGGGTTACTTTTTTGTTGTATTTTTTGGTAAATTTTTTCAGGAAAAACTCGATGAATACATTTAGATCTGATTTTCGATCTCTAAGGGGAGGTATTTTAATAGTAAACATATTTAATCGATAAAAAAGATCTTCCCTAAAATTACCTTTTTGCACTTCATCTGCAAGATTTTTATTGGTTGCTGCGAGTATACGAACATCAATTTTTTTGGCACTAGTTTGACCTATAACTTCGATTTCTTTTTCTTGCAAAAATCTTAATAATTTAGGTTGCGACTCTAAAGGGATTTCGGCAATCTCATCCAAAAAAATCGTACTACCGGTAGCAGCTTCGATTTTACCTATTCTTTGTTGTGTTGCTCCGGTAAAGCTTCCTTTTGTGTGTCCAAATAGTATGGATTCCAAAAGCTCTTTTGGAAGCGCGGCACAATTAACCTTGACCATCTCTTTTTTAGCCCTAGAAGATTGTCGATGAATTGTATCTGCTATTACTTCTTTTCCTGTACCTGTTTCACCAGACAAAAGAACAGTTACATCAGTCATGGCTATGTTCTCTATTTTATGTAAAACAATTTTTATCTCTTTACTATTTCCAATTATCTTAGGACATAGTATTTCTTCTTTCTTTAGGGTTGAAGAATTATTAATAGTCCTATTTATATTCAAAAATGCGATCTCGAGAGCGATCATGATGTTTTTTGAATTAAAGGGCTTTAGAACATACCCCAAAGGGTTTGTCTTTTTAACTTCTTTTAGCGTAGAATCATCAGAATACGAAGTGATATATATATAAGGTATTTGATAGTCTTCATCAATTAACTTAGCCAGCGCAATACCATTGATTTTTCCTTTAATATTGATATCTAATAAAATAATATCAGGGCACTCTTGATTGAGTAAATTAATGGTTTCTTCAGCCGATTTCGCAACCCCCATAACCCCATACCCCAAAGCTGTAACAATATCATATAAATCTTTTGAAATAATGAATTCATCTTCTACGATAAGTAATTTTGACGGCATAGTAAAAATAGTTTAAGAAAGTAAATAACATCGAGAAACAGTTGATATTATGATGAACGGAAGAAAGTTTATTTTTATTTTGATAAGAATTTTAGGTTTTTAAACTTTTCTCTTAGCACCAAGATAAAAATTAGGACAATTATTTTAATTAAAAGTACTTTTTTTATTTCATAAAAAAAATGATTCCTAATCAAATCTGCGATCATAAAACATCATATTTCGTATATATACGATAATTCATATTTCTACAAATTTCTTTCAAACAGCAAACTAGCTACAGCAACTGTTTGTCAGTGTTTTTGAGTAAAGAAAACCATTTGGCACAATTCTTACTGATATAATAATACTCTAAACCAAATTATTATGAAAGTCAACTATGTAAACAGAATTAAGAAATGTATTTTAGTAAATTATTCCTCGGTCAATTTACCTATGTATTTCGAAAATGAATTTGACCAAATCTTTAAATTAGGAATAAACGATATTAAAATGTTGGACTCATACTACGAAAAAAAATCTTCAACATATATTTTTATTTTCAACGAAGAAGAACTAAAAATTTCAAAATTCTTAAATTATTTAAAAGCCAAAAATTCTATTCATCAAATTATAGTATTCTTGGATCGCATTAGTATAGAAAAGTTTTTACTCTACCTCAATTCGGGGATAAAAGGCTTTTTGAATACCAAAAGTTCTCCTAATGATGTAAAAGAATGTATTAAGAAAATCGAAAAAAAGGATATTTTTATTAATTCTGATATTATTGAAAACAAATCAATAAGATTTCAAAAAAACTTACCTGATGAAATTAAAATAAATCTCTTAACAAAAACAGAAAAAAAGATTTTCTTTTTGATTGGTCAAGGAATTACTAGTAAAGAGATTGCCAATACTACTTGTAATAGTATCCGGACAATCCAAAATCATAGACAAAATATAAAAGAAAAACTAAGTGTAAGTGGTTATAACGCTCTTACTTTATTGGCTCAGAAGTATTTACAAAAAATTGAAAATCAATAGCCAAATATTTTTATAAAAACATAATACATAAATTATATTTTTGAAATAGGCTCTAGTTTAGAATAGCATTGGGAATCTTAATGAATGAATTTTTCATCCTCAGCCATTCCCAAAAGGAAGATAGTTAAGAGTACTTTCCTATGGAAAGGATTAAGCATAGGATAAACCAATGTTTTTATGAGGTAGATGAATATTGTACAATAATAAATACTACTCTAAACTAGAGCCTTGTAATATCATTTTAATTCAGCCGAAATCGTCTCCATAGACCGATCAATTTTTTTTACCAAGCCAGACAATACTTTTCCTGGTCCCACTTCGGTAAACAATGTGGCCCCATCATTTATCATATGTTGCACACTTTGTGTCCATTTTACTGGAGCTGTAAGTTGAGCAATCAGATTTTCTTTAATTGCTGAAGGATCTGTAACCGCTGTTGTCGTTACATTTTGATAAATTGAACAGGTTGGAGTGTTAAAAGTAGTTGCATTGATTGCTGCTGCCAGTTCTTCGCGTGCAGGTTCCATTAAGGGCGAATGAAATGCTCCCCCAACTGGCAAAACCAATGCTCTACGTGCTCCTTTTCCTTTTAAAACTTCGCATGCTTTCTCAATAGCATCTACATCTCCAGAGATGACTAATTGACCCGGGCAGTTGTAATTTGCAGCTACAACAATACCATCAATTTCTTCACAAGTTTGCTCAACAACCTCATCCTCTAACCCCAAAACGGCCGCCATTGTAGAAGGCTTTAGCTCACATGCTTTTTGCATCGCTAAGGCGCGCTTAGAAACTAATCGTAATGCATCATCAAACCCTAAAGTTTCGTTAGCCACTAATGCCGAAAATTCTCCTAAGGAATGCCCTGCCACCATATCAGGCTTGAAACTATCGCCTAATACCTTACTAAGAATTACTGAATGTAAAAATATAGCAGGTTGCGTTACTTTGGTTTGTTGCAACGCTTCCTTTGTTCCTTCAAACATAATCTTGGTAATCTCAAAACCTAAGATATCATTGGCTTTAAGAAAAAGTTCTTTTGCTATTTCTGAATTTTCATATAGATCTAAACCCATTCCTGGAAATTGAGCCCCTTGACCCGGAAATACATATGCGTTCATGTACTGTGTGTTTAAAATTTTAACAAAAATAAGGAATATAAGTTACAAGGTCCAAAAGACCAAAAGCTACTAACAAATAGCATGAGAAATGGCTATTATTTCCTTTTATACGTTAGATAGGTAAAGGGATATTTGTGCTTCTCATCTTTATCATGAAATTCTTCTTTCTCCAAGGTCCAAACTTTTGTATCTATCTCTGGAAAAAAAGTATCTGCCTCAAAAACTCCTTCATGTACTCTGGTAAGCTCAATAGCATCAGCATGTTGCATCCCTATAGTATATATTTCTCCTCCTCCTATAATAAAGGGTTGGGGATCATTTTTGGTTATTTCTAATGCATCTTCCATATTTTGTACAACAATAGCGCCTTCTGCCTCATAATCTTTATTTCTAGAAATTACTACATGCACACGATTAGGGAGTAGTTTTGGAAAAGACTCAAAGGTTTTACGACCCATAATGATATGATGATCAGTAGTAAGTGTTTTAAAACGCTTAAAATCATTAGGCAAATGCCAGACTAAGTCATTATCTTTTCCTAGTTCATTTTTTTCGCCTGCGGCAGCGATCATAGTAATCATTTGTTTTCGGTTTTTTTGTTCTTCCTCTGCTGTTAGTTGTTTTCCTTTGATAAATGCTTCTTTCTTTTGAAGAAGATCCTCTTTGGGGTACATTAAATCTATGTCTTTTTGTAGTAACGCTATTTCTTCTTTCTGTTTGGCTACCAATCGCTCCATTTGCCGATCTGCCCAATCCTGCCCCATAAACGTGTTGAATAACCAAACATTACAAAAGTGTAAGGCAAATAGAAATGCCCAACATAGTATTCCAACCACAAACCAATTGACTCCAAAAAATGTAATGTCTTTACCAAATCCAAAAACAAGATTAAGTACAGTCATAAAAACCGATCCTAATATAAACACGATAAAATGTTGAAATAATCTTTTCTTTTGCAAGATTCGCTTACGAGCATGCTCATACAGTTCTCTTTGCTGCGGATCGATTTGTAGTGTTTCTTTTCTTTTAGAAAACATTTTAATAGTACCTTAGTAATGCACGAGTAAATATAAAGGTTTTAACAAAAAACCAGCAGGTAACTTATGAACAATTTAAGAAAAGAATTTCCAATTTTAACGAACAATACATATCTCAATACGGCTAGCTCAGGACTATTATATGATTCACTTTTAGACTTTAGGCAAAACCACGATTTAGACTTTTTAATCGGTGGTAGCACGTTCAGAAATCAACAATCAGATTTTTTAAATCGTGTAAGAGAAACTATTGCTGTTTTCTTAGGTAGCACTCAAGATAATGTAGTGCTAACTCCTAATTTCTCTATTGGTCTTAATACGATCCTAAATGGCTTGGGAAAAAATAAAAAAGTGCTTTTATTACACGACGATTACCCTTCAATTAATTTTGCAATAGAAAATAAGGGGTTTGACGTCTGTTATACTAATGTTGATGCCACTACAGAACATAATATTGAAACTGCTCTAAAAAAACATAGCCCAGATATATTTGCTTTCAGTATTGTACAATATAGTAATGGGATTGCCATAGATCTTAATTTTATTAAGGAATTAAAATCAAAATACCCTGATCTCCTTTTGATTGCAGATGCCACACAATTTTGTGGCACCAGAGTTTTCAATTTTACAGATTCGGGAATTGATATTCTGGGATGTAGCGGATACAAATGGTTACTTGGCGGCTACGGTAATGGGTTCATGCTCTTCAAAAACGGTGTTTTAGACCAAATTACTCCTTCTAATTATAAAAAAATAGCCTTTGAAACGAATTATGAACCTTCATACACGAATTTACGTGCCAGATTTGAATGCGGACATTTAGATACTTTCAATTTTGGCAGCCTACAACATTCGCTCAATTTCTTGACTACAATAGGACTAAGTACAATCGAAAATTATATTAATGAATTAAGTACATATGCAAAACAAGAGTTAAGTAAAAAAGACCTTTTAGAGCATAGTGTTACAAAACGAGAACAACATAGTACAATATTTAATATCGAAGGAAACCAAAAACTGTTCAATTATTTGACAGAAAAAAATATCATCACCTCACTACGTGGTCGTGGTATACGAATTAGTTTACACTTTTATAATTCTATAGATGATATAGATAGGCTACTAAAACTTCTCTAACGCTTACACAAAGTGTGTAAATAATCTACACATGCGTGTTCTGATCTTAGCACTTTTATTGATAAAAATTTAACAAATTGATTTTCAGCTTATTTATTATCTATTCCATAAAAAAAAGCGTATGCATATTCTACGAATATGTTTTCTGCATACAAAATTTACATTTTTATCAAAAATTAATATACTGAAATTCATAACTTTATATACAAAATAGAACTATTTTACCTGGCATAGTTTTTACTATATAGAAGATAAACTAAACGTCAAAACGCTATGAAAAGTTTTAATACACCGTATTTATTTTTGTGCATACTCTTAATTATTTCACAAAAGATTACTGCTCAAACAGTTGGCTCAAAGGAATATATGGTCACAAAAAAATCAATTGGCACTACTGAAAAAGCACTCCATATTGCTGGTAACTTAGTAAGTGATACTGCAGAAGAATTATTAGTTTTTGTAGATAGTGCAAAAGTGAATGGTGCAAACTCGGTATTTTACTCAGATTCTAAACTAAATACATATGGATTGAACGGAACCGCAGGAAGACGATGGGATGAAGAAATTCAAAAATTTGTTGAAGGTGTAAAATCCAGAGACATGAAATTAAATCTTATGACGATAAGCATGGGATTTGCTGGTTCTTTAATCGCATCAGATCCAAACCTAACCACAGGATATCCTATCCAAAATCAGCAATTGGTAGCTAAGAACGAAGAATTAACACCTATAAACTCCGGTAAAATCCTCAATGGAGGTTTTGAGGAGTATGCAGAAAACGATAAGAATAGAATTCGTAATTGGAATTTTCAGGATGCTGTGGGACAAAGAACCTTTAGGGATACCATCATTAAACGAAGTGGTAAAGCTTCTTTTCGGGCAGAGGCCAGAAATGGCGAAATGTCAAGAATTATTACCTCTTTTAAAGTGAAACCGTTCCATCAATACACATTACAATTTTGGATTAAAACCAACAACTTGACTGCCAAAAATATAATCCCAATTATAAAGGATAAAAATAACAATGCCCGCAGCATTACTAATCTGCGTATGTCTCTTCCTAAACCAAACGGAAAAGGACGGTCTTATTTTGGGCGCCCAAAAAACTTAACTATAGGATGGACAGAAATGCGCATAGCGTTTAATAGTCTTAATGCTACAGAGGTGACCCTGGGGCTCTCTATGTTTGGAGGTGAAAATGGCACCGTATGGTGGGATGACGTTACGCTTCTAGACACTCCAGCACTTAATTGGTTAAATAGAGATGATCTACCTGTATCAATAACCCATAGTAATGGAAAATTACTACGCTTTGATACTGATGTCGAACTTCCTGTTGACACAAAATTAGGAAACTCGAGTTTTCCTGGATCTTTTGATACGCAACATTTGGCTCCTAAAATAAAAATTGAAAGCACTACACATATCAAAGAAGGAGATACTATTATAATCAACGGATATCATGCCTTGCCAACCAGAGATGCCCAAATATCTGCCTCGTGGAATCATCCTGAAATATACAGGAGGATGCGTGCGATACATCAAAAACTGTATGCCGATTTCAAGCCCGATGGATTTTTGCTTAATTACTCAGAAATCAGAACTGGCGGTTGGGAACCCTTGGATACTATAGAAGGTACATCTGGCGATGCATTAGCCAAAAGTATAGGCATAGCATTAAATGACCTTTTTGAGGTTGCCCCCACAAGTGCCTACTATTTCTGGAGTGATATGGTAGATCCTGAACATAATGCAAAAGCTAATTATTATCAAATCAATAATACAGTGGCCGAATCCTGGAAAACTATCGATCCAGATAAAGTAATTATAGCAAATTGGTGGGAAAAAGATAAAATCACAAAATTTGGTCCGGCTTCATTACGCTTTTTTGAAGAAAAAGGATTTAAAATGATTTTAGGAGCATTTTATGACGATGATGTGCAGTCTAATTATGACAGGTGGAATACTGCTGCAAAAGGTATAAATAACATACAAGGTAGTATATATGCAACCTGGGTAAAACCCAGAGACTTCACAAAAATTAATCCTTTTGGTAAACTTTGGTGGTCAGATAGTACCAATACTGACATCTCTGGAAAATTTTGGAGATTAGAAAATAAAGCAACAGGAAACTGGGTAAAAACAAAGAATTGTAGTGCCGACGCTTCAGACACAACACCCTTAGTTGCTACAACAACACTTGCTATTAATGATTGTACGGTGTTTGAATTTATTGCTACCGATGATGGATATTATTACATTCAAAATAAAGCTACTAGCGGAAGATATAGACCAAAAGACTGTAACACTATAGCAAATGATGCTGTAGAAATTGTGCAAGTAGGTAAGAATGCTTCCGGATGGTGCGCGCAATGGAAACTTATTGATGCTGGCCAAGGCTACTTTCGTATTCAAAACCGACAATCAGGAAATTGGATACGACCAAAAGGTTGCTCAGGAATTGCTGACGAATCTGTAGCTATCGCTCAAGTATCTACAGCCTATACAGGTAATTGTACACAATGGAAACTTGTAGGTATTGAAACTTCATCTTTTTCTTTACAAAATACTTCCAAGTTGGATACGTACAGCGCTTTATTATCTCCAAACCCGACAACAGGTGTAGTATTTATAAATGATATTTCTATCGACCGTATCATAATTTATGATGCTTCAGGAATTAAAATAGTAGAACATGGAGTATTAGATAACAAGAAAATTGATCTTTCTTACCTACCTAATGGACTCTATTTCATTAAAACCTATAAAGGAAATGATATCTTAAGCACAGAGAAACTGTTAATAAGTAAATAGAATACTTATCAGTAGTACAATATCTAATCATCAAACTGAGTCTGTCAAGTATATTCTTAAAATCTGTACGTTAAACACTTTTTTGGGTTCAGTTTGATGATTTGAAAGTACTTTTACTGATATTCTCATCCATTTTAGAAATGGCTAAAATACTTTGTACTTTTAACATCTAAATAGTTTGAGAATGAATCTCATTTTTAAAAGGATCCTTTGGATTTTTATAGTATTGAATTTTCAATGTTGTACAACAAATTCTGGTTTGGTAAAACTATCCGAACTAGAAATCATGAGTATCATTGCTAATACTAATTATGATGTGTCTCAAGCCATATATAAAGGCTTCTCTAATGAAATTCTTTCTGAAAAACAACAAAAAATTTATACTAAAACCTATCTAGGCAAGGATTTTTATATCGATGATAAGCATATTATTAAAGAGATTAGATTTCGAGATGCTGTGACCTATCACGATAAGCTTATTGATCTTTCTATTACATATTCATTAATGAAGCCTGCTTATACTGCGGCTCAAGAATCTATAGATTGTAAACAGTTAAAAATATCTTTGGAAGATATTTTTGATACGGATCAAGAATCCAGGATAACTGGTATTGACATGAAAAAAATTGACGCTATAAATAAAAATAAAGCTATAGGTATTTTGGAAAAATGCGGTATGCCAAAAAAAAAGAAAGTTGGTATTAAAGCGATGTTAGGGGTTTATGTAGCTATACAACATGCACCTAAAGAGATTTTGGGGCATTATTATCCAAAGTTTTACATTGCTGCTCAAGAAGGCGATCTTCCTCTGGCAACGCTAGCTACAATGCAAGACAGGTTACTCATACAAAATAATTATGATCAGGTATATGGGACACAAAGAGCTTCAATAGGCAACTACACCATTCAGGATTCAATACATGTGAATGAAAGAAGAAAGGAAGTTGGATTGTCTCCCATGTAACTTATATCCTCTCAAACCATATAGACAGGATTCTAAGTTTTATTCTACAACTTCAACGCCTTTCCAATAAGTCGTACTTATTTAATTTTTCAGTTTTTAAAAATTTTCACGGTATATATCAGGCATATCTCTTTTGGCATCAAATATGGTTCTTCGCCCTAAACTACCTATGGTAACAACAAGATTTCCATCATTCTGAAACTTATAAGTAACACTAGAGTAATTAGGGGTACCACTATTCCAATAATCATTGCTCAGGCTATCATTGTTATAAGCCACAATATTGCCATCACTCTGAAAATACATTCTAGTAGTCGGTGTATTTTGTGTTCCAGTTGCCCAAACAGGTTTGGTAAGTCGTCCATTGCCTTTGGCTAGATTGTAACACACAAAATTACCGTTAGTTTGTAAAACATACAAATAGTCACCAACCTGCAGTCTTCCGTTAAGCCCAAATACAAGGTTTTTATTTCCTGTAGGTCTAGCTATACAAAAATCAGATACTAGGATAGTAACATCGTTTATAAATCCGCCTCTAATAGTTAATGCTTTTTGACTAACTTCTTCACTTGGTTTTGCGATTTCAAAATTTTCTGTTTCTAAGGATTCTTTACTACAAGAAATAACCATAAAACATACTGCAACTATGGATAAGATTTTTAGTAATACTTTCATTCTAATTTAATTTATAGGTTTATTATAGTTCAAAGTATTTAAACTTTTTAAACTTAATACTTAGGGTCGTGAGAAACATGAGTACAATTACTCATATTTAGTAGAGATACTAACCTTCCTTGCGCATAATTCTATGTTAAAACGATCATTATACTGCTCTAGGGCCCCGATGGAGAATATATACATATAAACTGTATATGGCAAACTTTGGAAATGATAACAAGTTATCTCCTACGGTTATACGTGTTTTGGAAATAGATCAATTAATCGAAGTTTTCACTTTGATATATCTTGAGGTGTTGCGGTTGAGACCTACTCCACAACTTCAACACCTTTCCAAAAAGCTACATATCCTTTGATTTGTTTTGCCAGATCACTAGTTTCGGGATAATACCAGGCAGCATCTATGTTTTCTTGTCCGTTTACATCGATAGTATAATATGACGCTACACCTTTCCATGGGCAGTTAGTATGGGTCTCACTTGACTTAAAAAATTCTTTTTTTATGGCTTCTGGCGGAAAATAATGATTATTTTCTATCACCTTAGTATCCTTACTTTCTGCTATTACCTTTCCGTTCCAAATTGCTTTCATTCTTACTAAATTTTAATTTTCTTTATTCTGTTTTTTTGAGCAAATAATTTTTATAATCTTTATTACTGTCTGTAAAAGATTTCACAATCTCGAGACCCGCTTCTTCTGCAAGCCATTTTACGGTATCATCATCATATTTCTGAGAGATTTCGGTATGCATACTTTCCCAAGCTTCAAAATGAATTTCTAATGATAGACTATTGATAGCTACCGTTTGCTTTTCTGTACTGATAAGATAGCTTTTCGCAGTTCCGCTTTCAGGATCATACGTTTCCCAATGCATAAATTTATCAAGATCAAAATTTCCGCCAAGTTCTTTATTAATTCTGGTCAACACATTTTTATTAAATGCTGCGGTTACACCAGATTTATCGTTATACGCATCTAAAATTTTCTGAGGATGTTTTTTTTGATCAAAACCCATAAAAACCAGATCCCCAGAATGCATCGCATTACCTAATTTTTCTAGAAATTGAATGGCTCTAGGGTGCAATAAATTACCAATATTAGACCCAAGTACCATAATTACCTTTTTGCGATCGCTGATATGCTTCAATCGATCTAAAACTTCAAAATACTCCCCTATTTGACCCTCAACAACTATTTCTGGCATCTCAAGACTTAGGTTCCTCACCAATCCATCAATAGCATTTTGACTAATATCTATTGGATTATAAGCAAAGTCGTACTGCTGGTTTAATAGTTCTTGTAATAATACTTTGGTTTTTTTTCCGTCTCCTGCCCCGAGTTCTATCAAATCGAAACCCTCTTTTGCAGTATCAAAACTTTTAATAATATCCGATTGATGTGTTTGAAAGATTTCATATTCGGCTCTTGTAAGATAATATTCGGGCAGTGCCATTATCTGTTGAAAAAGTTTATCTCCTATTTCATCATAAAAATATTTTGATGATAGATATTTAGGAAACGCTGTTAATCCTTCATAAACTTCCTTTTCGAAAGTCGAAACTGATACTTTTTGGTCTTTGGAACTCATAAAAAAAAGTAGAATTATTTATCCTTCACAAGTCTTAATCCTGTGAATTGCCATCTAAGATGTGGGTGAAAAAAATTACGATACGTTGGTCTTGTGTGATTTTTGGGTGTTGCTACAGAGCCCCCTCGTAGCACTTTTTGATTGACCATGAATTTTCCGTTGTATTCTCCTAATGCTCCGGGAGCTTTTTTATAATTGGGATAAGGTGAGTATGCACTTTCTGTCCATTCCCAACGTGTTCCCCAATCAAAATAGGATTGCGCTATTTCCCATTCAAACTCGGTAGGTAACCGCTCTCCTTTCCATTGAGAAAAGGCAAATGCCTCATAGTAGGATAGGTGCGTTACTGGCGCGTTGGGATTTAAATCTTTTACTCCCTGCAATGTATATTGTTGGTAATGCCCATCAATTTCATACCAATAGAGTGGTGTTTTTATGTCCTCATTTTGTAACCAATCCCAGGCTTCAGCGTGCCATAGCAGACTGTTTTGATATCCTTTATCTTCTATAAAATCAAGATATTCTTTATTAGACACCAATTGATTTGCTATAGCATACTCACCAAGAAGTACCTTGTGTACACCCTGTTCATTATCATAACAAAAATCATTGCCGTTATATCCAATTTCATAAATACCTGCCTCGATAGTATTATATTCTGTAATGGCATCATAAGCAGTATGCTCTGTAAACGTATCATTATACTTAGGCAGTAAGGGATTATTACCCAATATGTATTTAATATCCGTTAGTAAGAGTTCTTGATGCTGTTTCTCATGGTGAATACCTATCTCAACTAATTTTTGTATTTCTGCATTAGTATTGTACTCAAGAAGAGATTGCATGTTCAAGGTAACATAATCTCTGTACTCATATACCTCGCTTACGGTAGGTCTTGACAAGTTTCCTCTATTTGTGCGTATTACTCGTTTACCTATACTCTCATAATAGCTATTAAAAACATAAGCATACTCTGAGTGAAAACGTGTATAATCCTTAAGAAATTTGGACAAGATGAATTCTTCAAAAAACCATGTGGTATGCCCTAAATGCCATTTGGGCGGAGAAACATCAACTATAGGCTGAATCACATAATCTTCGATCTGGAGTGGGGCACAAATCTCTTCTGTATCAGAGCGGGTTTTCAAAAAAGAGGTAAGTAAATTATCAGTTATAATCATAAAAAAAGAGTGTACTCGATTTACGAATACACTCAAATTTACTAATTTTTATTTTTGTGAGACTTTTAACAAGGTTAATCCAATGTTAAAATATCAGAATATTTTATTGTGGTTTTAAGAAAGTAATTGGAACCGTATATGCAATTGCTATAGGTTTATCACCCCATTTACCTGGGGCATCCATTTTAGGAATAGCTCTGATTATCCTGATCGCTTCTCTTTGTAAGTGTCGATGAGCTCCTGTAACTTCTAAAACTTCTACTTTTCCTTTTTTATTTATAATAAATTCTACAGTAACTGTACCTGTCAACCCTTCACTTAAAGCAATTTCTGGGTACTCAAAACTTGCGATAATATGATTTCTCAATTTATTATCAAAGCATTGTGTAGGGGTTTGCCTCGACCGTTCACATTTTGGCCACATAGGGGTAATACCTTTTTCATTTGCATTCTCTTGCGACAGTACTATACCATCTTGTGAGAAGGATATTCCTGAAAGTAATATTGCACATATTAATAGTAATAGTTTCTTCATGGTTCACATTTTAAATTTGGGGGTTAAACTGCGACCGATCCCTTGATATGAGGGTGCGGATCGTAGTTTACTAATTTAAAGTCATCAAAAACGAAGCCAAAAATATTTTTGACCTCTGGATTAATTATCATTTTTGGTAATTTACGTGGTTCTCTAGACAATTGCAACTCAAGTTGTTCTAGATGATTATTATATATATGTGCATCCCCAAAGGTATGTATAAAATCTCCAGCTTCATACCCACACACTTGTGCCATCATCATTGTAAACAAAGCATAAGAAGCGATATTAAAAGGCACTCCCAAAAATATATCTGCACTACGCTGATATAGTTGACAAGATAATTTTCCATTGGCTACATAAAATTGAAAAAAAGCATGGCACGGCGGCAATGCTGCTTTTCCATTGGCTACATTTTCTGAAAAAGATTTTGAAGTATCTGGTAATACGCTAGGATTCCATGCTGACACTAACATACGTCGACTGTCAGGATTATTTTTAAGCGCAGTAACCACTTCTTGTATTTGATCTATTTCGTTACCATCCCAGTTACGCCATTGGTGACCGTATACTGGTCCCAAATCTCCTTTTTCATCTGCCCATTCGTTCCAGATACGCACACCATTTTCCTGGAGATACGATATATTAGTATCTCCTTTTAAAAACCATAATAATTCATGCACTATGGATTTGAGATGTAGTTTCTTGGTAGTAACCATAGGAAATCCTTGACTAAGATCAAATCGCATTTGATATCCAAAAACGCTTTTTGTTCCTGTTCCTGTTCGGTCTTCTTTCGTATTACCACTTTCTATCACATGACGCACTAGGTCAAGATATTGTTTCATATTCTTTCTTACAAGTTACATTAATCGTTACTGCGATCCTCTTCAAATATACGAAAAATAGATTTTGAGCTATCGTTTGATTGTAATATTGTAAAATAGTTATAAAATTGTAATAAAGAATGTTTTTTTGATAAAAAAACAAAGGAATTATTATCCTATTATCATACCTGCTATTGTAGCTGATAGTAATGAGGCAATAGTACCTCCTATTAGTGCTTTCATTCCAAATTCGGATAATGTTTTACGCTGACCCGGAGCCAAAGAACCAATACCACCGATTTGTATTCCAATTGAAGCAAAATTAGCAAATCCACATAGCATATACGTAGCCATAATCACAGATTTGTGATAGGTTAAATGTGTTGCATTCGTTACATTTTTTAAATCTGCCAATTGTATATAGCCGACAAACTCACTAGCTACTAGTTTTATACCAAGAAGTTGCCCCATCAAAGCTATATCTTCTTTGGCAACTCCAATAAGCCACATTAATGGTGCAAAAAGATAACCTAAAACAAGCTCAAGAGATAAGCTTTGGTAAGCTGTATTTGATGCTATCCAAGTGTTTACAAAAGTGATGTCTCCAACCCAACTTAATATGCCGTTCAGCATAGCAATAAAAGCCACAAACACTAATAACATAGCGCCAACATTTACAGCTAGTCTTAAACCTTCAGTTGTTCCGTTTGCTATTGCGTCTAAAATATTAGATCCTATTTTTTCTGAAGAAACATGTACGTCTGTATTAATTTTTTCTGTTTGCGGAAGTAGTATTTTAGAAATAACAATTGCCCCTGGAGCTGCCATTACTGATGCTGCTAATAAGTGTTTTGCAAATTTCAATCTTAAAACTGGATCGTCTCCTCCTAAAAACCCAATATAAGCTGCTAATACAGCTCCTGCTACAGTGGCCATGCCACCGATCATCACCAATAACATTTCAGACTTATTCATCTTTTCTAAATATGCTTTGATTAATAGCGGTGCTTCTGTTTGGCCTAAAAAGATGTTACCGGCGACACTTAAACTTTCTGCACCAGATATCTTTAGCGCTTTGCTTAGTAACCAAGCCAAGCCTTTTACTACTTTTTGAATAATGCCCAAATAAAATAATAAGGAGGTTAAAGCTGAAAAGAATATAATCGTTGGTAATACTTGAAAAGCGAATATAAAACCAAAGGTATCCATGTCTACGACCAAACCTTCAAACAGGAATTTACTCCCTGCTCTAGTAAAGTCTAAAACACTTACAAACAGGCCTCCAATCCATTCAAATATTGTTTGTACAAATGGTACTTTTAAGACTCCAATAGCAATTATTAATTGAAACCCAATACCTAATCCAACTGTTTTCCAATTGATCGCTTTGCGATTGCTACTAAACAAATATGCGATTACTATAAGTACAATCATCCCTAGTAATCCTCTCCATAAACTGGTAAAAGAAAAACCTTGATTGGGCATTAGGTCATTTGTTTCTGCACTACCAATTGTAGTTGTAGTCTCTTGTTTAGCAGTCAAAGAGTATGTAATTCCTTTCTTTAACAAAACCAAAGTAGAATCTGTATTGATATTTATTTTGTATATTATAATAGAATCTTCTACTGTTTCAGGAAAGAGAAGTAAAATATTGTGTTGCTGTAGATAATCTCCCTTAAGAGATTCTTCTGCATTAATAGTGTAAGAAAAATGCCCTTTATCAAATTGAAAATAGTCCCCTTCTTCACCTTGAAAAATCTGTCCAGAAGCATTTTCAGTTTTTTCTAAAATCCACTTGTTTTCGATGGATTGAGCAAACGATATTGTAAAAACGGATACTAATAATAAGAAGGTAAGTAGTTCTTTCTTCATAAAAATTGAACTCATTTAAAATATAATTGGAGTGCCTCTAAATAATGTATGAATATGATCACCGAAACTAACCTCGTTTAGAAATTTCATCCCTTATTCTGGCTGCCAGTTCATAATCCTCATTATTGACTGCCTGATCAAGCATTTTATTCAGTTCATCAAGAGACAGGTCTTTGTAACTGGTTTCTTTGCCGATTACCTCTACATCATCTGCAACTAACTCATCTACCAACAGACTTTCTGGATCATTTTCATCATCTTTCTTGGGGTTTACTTTGAGATAAATCCCAGCTTGGTCTAATATATTCTTGTATGTGAATATTGGAGCTTGAAAACGAAGTGCCAAAGCTATAGCATCGCTTGTTCTGGCATCTATAATCTCTTCTATCTTATCTCTTTCGCAAATTATGCTAGAATAAAAAACACCATCGACCAACTTATGAATTATAACTTGCTTAACAGTAATATCGAATCGATCTGCGAAATTTTTAAAAAGATCGTGTGTTAGTGGTCTTGGAGGCTTGATTTCTTTCTCTAAAGCAATAGCTATAGATTGTGCTTCAAAAGCACCTATAACAATTGGTAATTTCCTCTCCCCATCTACTTCGCTTAAAATGAGCGCATAAGCACCATTTTGGGTCTGACTGTATGATATTCCTTTTATGTTCAGTCGAACTAAACTCATATTATTTTCAATAAAAAAAAGGCTGTTTGAACAAATGGACTTTTACCTAAGTTCAAACAGCCCTTAATTAGGGCACAATTTATGAAAATTATGCGTTATTCGACTTAAATTCTTTTAATTTTTCAATAAGTTGCGGCACCACTTCAAAAGCATCTCCTACGATACCATAATCTGCAGCTTTAAAGAAAGGTGCTTCGGGATCGTTATTAATAACCACTTTTACCTTACTCGCATTAATTCCTGCAAGATGTTGAATAGCACCCGAAACTCCAACAGCAATATACAAATTAGACGCGACTGGTTTTCCGGTTTGTCCTACGTGCTCTCCATGAGGTCTCCACCCCATATCACTTACAGGCTTAGAGCATGCCGTAGCTGCACCTAGTACCTCTGCAAGATCTTCGATCATATGCCAATTCTCTGGTCCTTTTAATCCCCGACCTCCAGATACTACAACATCTGCATCAGCAATAGAAACTTTATCAGTTGCTTTGTCTACAGCAGTAACGTGTATAGCAAAATCGTCATCTGATAAAGAGGGTGCAAATGCTTCAGCTGTAGCAGCTCCAGAATTTTCTTTCAGCCCAAATGCATTATTAGATAATCCGATCACTTTAACATCGGTTGACATTTCGGTAATATTAAATGCTTTATTAGTAAATGCTGTGCGTTTGACCTTAAAAGGTGCTGTGCTTTCTGGCAATGTAACTACATTAGATGCATATCCTGCATCAAGATTCACTGCTAATAAAGGTGCCAAAAACTTACTATCGGCAGAAGAACTTACCACGACTACTTTTGCCCCTTCTTTCTCTACTGCTTGTTTGATAGTATCAGCATACGCCTTTGCATTAAAAGTTGATAGTTTATCATCTTTCACCTCTAATACTTTATCAACACCATAAGATCCTAACTCACTACTATCAGCTCCATTAACACTTACTGCTGTAACCGTTGTTCCGAGCATATTAGCAACTTCTTTCGCATAAGATGCTACTTCAAAAGCTGCTTTTTTAAATTTTCCTCCTTCACTTTCTGTATATACTAAAACTGACATATTTTTTTCGTTTAAATAGCTTTTGCTTCGTTATGTAATAAATCTATAAGTTCCTGAACATTATCTGGCGACACTAATTTCACTTCTCCCTTAGGAGCCGGTTTCTGAAATTGAACAGCTTTTGTTTCCTGATTTGCATCAACTGGATCTACCACAGTGAGTGGTTTTTTACGAGCCATCATAATACCTCTCATGTTTGGTATACGCAAATCACTTTCTTCTACAAGTCCTTTCTGACCACCAATTACCAGCGGTAATTTAGTTGTTGACGTTTCTTTACCTCCATCAATCTCACGAATAGCAGTAGCAGCATCACCATCTATTTCTAACCCAATACAAGTATTCACAAAGTTAGCTCCAGTAAGGGCTGCGACCATACCTGGCACCATACCTCCATTATAATCGATAGATTCTCTACCTCCAATTACTAGATCATACCCTCCATCTTGAACCACTTTTGCTAATTGTTGCGCTACAAAAAATCCATCTGTGGCGTCAGCATTTACTCTAATTGCATTGTCTGCACCTATAGCTAACGCTTTACGCAATGTAGGTTCGGTTTCAGGACCTCCAACATTTACAACATCTACAGATGCTCCCTGTTTTTCTTTAAACCACATTGCACGGGTTAATCCAAATTCATCATTTGGGTTAATTACAAACTGCACCCCATTAGTGTCAAACTTAGTATCACCATCCGTAAAATTAATTTTGGAAGTTGTGTCTGGCACATGGCTAATACAAACTAATATCTTCATTTTATATAGGTATTTTTTGAGAATTTATTAATAAAAGCGAAGGTACGAATAAAATGTCTAATTTACTATGCATGCATAGTAAATTTTTCAATATTCATCTCTTACTAAAGGGTTTTAATTGCTATTTTTGCTCTTCGTTGTAGCATAAAATAATTATTTTGATTGTCAAACATTGCATTTGACGGCTAGAAACTATAAAACATATACATGAAAACGATACAATTCAGAGAAGCAATATGCGAGGCCATGAGTGAAGAAATGCGCCAAGATGAGTCTATTTATTTAATGGGTGAAGAAGTTGCAGAATATAATGGAGCCTATAAAGCGAGTAAAGGCATGCTAGATGAGTTTGGTTCTGATCGTGTTATTGATACTCCTATCTCTGAATTAGGATTTTCAGGAATTGGTGTAGGAAGTGCCATGAATGGTAATCGACCTATTATTGAATTCATGACATTCAACTTCGCATTAGTGGGGATAGATCAGATCATTAATAATGCAGCAAAAATGCATCAAATGAGTGGTGGTCAGTTTAATATCCCTATAGTTTTTAGAGGACCAACTGCATCTGCAGGCCAATTAGGAGCAACACACTCTCAAGCTTTTGAGAATTGGTTCGCTAACACTCCCGGGCTAAAGGTCGTAATCCCATCTAATCCAAAAGATGCAAAAGGGCTATTAAAATCAGCAATTCGTGATGACGACCCGGTAATCTTTATGGAAAGTGAGCAAATGTATGGGGATAAAGGAGAAGTTCCTGAAGGAGAATACACTATCCCATTAGGTGTAGCAGAGACAAAAAGAGAAGGCAATGACGTTACCATCATTTCTTTTGGGAAAATTATTAA
Organism: uncultured Aquimarina sp.; assembly: GCA_947495425.1. GTDB lineage: Bacteria > Bacteroidota > Bacteroidia > Flavobacteriales > Flavobacteriaceae > Aquimarina. The sequence continues at coordinate 32,308 of CANLYR010000020.1, read as the reverse complement.
AGAAGCATATAAAGCTGCTGATGAACTAGCCAAAGAGAATATTTCGTGCGAAATTATAGATCTTAGAACCGTGAGACCTCTTGATCTTGATGCAATTTTTTCTTCGGTTAAGAAAACCAATCGATTAGTTATTCTAGAAGAAGCATGGCCTCTCGCGAATATCTCATCTGAGATCACCTATCAAGTGCAATCAAACATTTTTGACTACTTAGATGCACCGATTATAAAAATCAATACAGCCGATACACCAACTCCTTATTCTCCAGTATTATTTGAGGAATGGTTACCAAATAGTAAAGATGTGATAAAAGCTGTAAAAAAAGTAATGTACAAATAAAATAAATTCCCTTATTTTGCATTTATTCAATTTCTGGTCTTTATAAATTATATTGATCTAAAAGTTGATGAGACCCTAAATTATTTACCAGTATTAATTTTAACTGCTTTTAATGAGACATTTGATTTTATGGGGAATTTTTGCTGTATTTAATATAACACTACTTATTGCTCAGACTAAAATTGGTGGTCAAGTTATTGACAATAATAAACAACCTGTACCTTTTGCTAATGTAGTTTTTACAAATTCTACCGTTGGTACTATTACCGACGAGAATGGTACATTCTATATGGAATCAGATGATAATCACAATGAGGTTAAAATATCTTTTATTGGTTTCCAGACAAAAACAGTTGCACTTGCAAAACGCGTTTCTTATAACATGCAAATCACCCTAGAAGAAGAAGCTGCGTCATTAGATGCTGTGTTTATTTTTAAAGGTAAAACTTCTAAAAAAAATAATCCCGCAATAAATATTTTGAGGAAAATTTGGGATAATCGAAGGGAAAACGGAGTTAAGAAATTTAAACAATACGAGTACGATAAATACGAAAAACTCGAATTTGATCTCAATACAATAGATAGTTCCCTCATCAATAGCAGGATATTTAACGGAATGGAATTCATTTTTGACGACGTGGATACCTCTAGAATTACCGGAAAAACATACCTTCCTATTTTTCTTAATGAAGCAATCTCAAAAGTTTATGGAGACAATACTAATAACGAATTTAAAGAAACGCTCAAAGGAAATAAAAATGCTGGATTTAGTGACAATCAAACCTTAATTGCCTTTGTGAAGGATTTATATTCAGATTATGATGTATATGATAACTATCTGAAATTTTTTAACAAAAGTTTTACCAGTCCATTATCCAGAACTGGGATCAATGTTTACAATTATGTCCTAACAGATAGTGCATACATCGGTAACAAATGGTGTTATAATATAGTATATTACCCCAGAAGAAAGAATGAGCTTACTTTCAAAGGAGATTTTTGGGTAAATGATAGCACATGGGCCATTAAAGAGATTAATTTAAAAGTAACCAAAAGTGCAAATATCAATTGGGTTAAAGATCTTTACATAGAACAAGAATTTGATGTACTCAATGATTCTATATTTCTAATTACCAAAGATTACTTTCAATCTGATTTTGCATTTAGCAAAAAAGAAAAATCGCGCGGTGTCTATGGTAAAAGAACGACACTGTTTGATAATTATAAGTTCGACATAAAAAAAGATCCGAAGTTTTATCAAAGTCAGGTAGATCCATACAATCAGGATATTTATAACCGAGAAGATTCTTTTTGGAAGAATGCCAGAATGGAAGAACTCAATGACGATGAACAAAAAGTCTACAAACTATTAGATACACTAAGAACCGTAAAGGCTTTTAAAAGGCTATATAACATAGGTACTATACTCGCCACTGGTTATGTAGAATTTAATGGTTTTGATTTTGGTCCTCTATTCTCTACTGTTGGCTTTAATGATATTGAAGGTTGGCGAGTGCGTGCAGGTGGTAGAACGTATTTCACGTCTAATGACAGATGGCGTATTGAAGGCTATGGAGCTTATGGTTTTAAAGATAATAAGTTTAAGTATGGGCTATCTGGCAAATATTTGGTAGATAGAAAATCAAGACTTATTGTTTCTGCAGGAAATCGTAGAGATGTAGAACAATTAGGTGCAAGCTTAACAAATACAAATGACCTAGAAGGTAGAAGCCTGGCTTCCTCTTCTATCATAGCAACCGGTGACAATGATAGGTTAACATCTATTAATTTATCAGCTTTTTCGATGCAATTAGAACCAAGAAAGAATCTAACTATTGGTATTACAGGATCTTTTAGAAAGTTAAAACCTGCAGATCGATCACTATTTAGTCTTGATTTTGAAGATTTAGAAACCGGAGAACTCCGACAGGAAATAAGACAAACCGAAATAGCAACCTCTCTCGCCTATTTCCCAGGTCGCAAAACTACAGGATATGGTGTGGATCGAGTAACGGTTAATGATGGGGATTTCTCTAAATTATTTCTTAATTATAGTGCAGGCATTAAAGGCCCTATAGAAAGTGATTTTGAATATCAAAAAATACAATTCTTATATCAACAGCCTTGGAATATAGGCGGTTTTGGTCGTTTAAATAGCACACTTGAAGTAGGAAAAACTTTTGGCGAAGTTCCTCTCGGTTTACTAAGTGTGATACCAGGTAATCAAACCTATCTGTCTATCTACAACACATTTCCACTACTTAATTTCTATGAGTTTGTGACTGACACCTACACTACACTACACCTCGAACATAATTTTAATGGTAGAATATTCTCGCGAATACCATTCTTAAGAAGATTAAATCTTAGAGAGCTGGTAGGAATACGTGGCGCATGGGGAGAATTATCTGACGAAAATATCCTATTAAGTGCCCCATCTAACGAAATTCTAATTTCACCAGATGATGAAGTGTATTGGGAGTACAGTCTTGGAGTTGGTAATATCTTTAAGGTTTTTAGAATCGATTTTCACTTTAGAGGAAATTATTTTGATAATCCAGATGCTCGAAAATTTGGAGTAACAGGTTCTTTTGGTTTCTATTTTTAAACTATCTAGAAACTCTCAAATTATTTTAAAACATTTTAGATTGTATAAATTCTGATGCGCTCATTCCCTTCTCTAGTTTAAATTTTTTCCTCAGTCTAAATAACGAAACGTGAATACTATTATGGTTTACATTAAATATTCTAGCGATCTCCTTTTGAGTGAGATTCATTTTTATAAAAGCACATATTTTGAGGTCATTAGCCGTAAGGTCATAATTATCTTTCAACCGTTCTATAAAATCAGGGTGCACTTGCTCAAAATGTAAAAAGAATTCTTCCCACACCTTGTTTAGCTCCAGATTGTCCTTGATATGAGTTTGCGTTACATGCACATCTTTGCTAAGATCATTTAGTTGTGTAGATGTTTTGATTGTCTCCAATAAGATGGTGGTTTTTTCGAGTAGTTTATCTTTTATGGCAAGGCTTGCTGTGTTCGATACTAATTTGCGTTGTAAATAATCTTTTTCCTCTTTTTGAGTTTGCACTGTATCTTCTAGTTGGTGTTGCTTCTTTTTGAAAGTAATCCACCCTCGCTTGTATTTTCTTAGTAACACATATCCCAAAACTATCAACAATAATAAAATTGCGATAATACTGTATAACCAGTTATTTTTCTTGTTTACTACTTTTTCTAAGTTTTCTATTTTTTCATGGTTTCTTTCTTCTTCTTCTTTGAGAACTATAGTATTGGCTTTCTGAATATTTTGGCGTTGTTCCAAACTATCTCTTAATAAAGACGCCTCACGGTAATAACTCAATGCAGATATAGTATCTCCTTGTTTCTCTATGATCTGGGCTTTTAATTCTAGAGTATTTATTCTCACATCCAGAATTCCTAAAGAGTCTGCCAGTTTAATCGCTGGCTTCAGATAGAAAGAAGCACTGTCCAATCTTTTAAGTTTAATAAAATTCTCAGCTATGAGTCTATAAAAATAAATTCTATCTTTTAAAAAATCTTCACCTTTTGTGTACTCAAGGCCTTTCTTAGAATATTGAGTTGCTTGTTGAATTTGATGAATAACCGTATAGAGTTCTGCCAGACTAATCAAAGATAGAACCTGACCTCTCTTTATCTTACTATTATTAAACCCCTCATAAGCCTCTAGAGACAACATTAAAGCTTTATCATATATTTTTTGCTTTTTATAAATATCTGATTGATTAATGTACGTACTATATATTCCAACAGAATAATTAGTATTCTTGAAATGAAATAGAGCACTATCATGTATTTTAATAGCTTTATGATATAATGATAAATCGGCATATCTATTCGCTAAAGTAGAATAAGAAACGCCAAGTTGTACGTAAAAATTAGAAGACGTATCTTTAATACTCTTTAATACCTCCAGAGATTTTAAAGAATAATTTAAAGCTTTAGGGAAATGGCCAAGCTTTTTGTATGAAATGGCCATATTATTGTAAGAATTGGATAATCCTCTTAAATTATTTAACTCTGTGTATAAAACTATTGCCTTTTCAAATTTCTTAATGGACTTTTTCAAATTCGATTCTCCATCTTTATCCTGAAATACATGACCAATGTTATTTAACGATTCTGCAATCCAGGGCTTATAGGAATTATCTTTAGCTAATTCCATCATCTGTTCCGAAAATTTAGATACTTTTTCCGAACTTTGATACCAATACATATAAATCGAATCTTTTAAACTATAAAAGTGAAGACTATCCTTAATAAACTGTTCTCTTTCTTGTTTTTGAGCAGATATTGTTGTGTGGTTTAATATACTTATGATGATGATTGAAGTAGTAATAATTCGCATGCATTGGGGTCTATTATTGCTTAATTGCCAAAGATTCAGTCATTAACCAATATCATTTTTTGATCTTCAGTTTTGTATAAATAGTAATATTTTTTACACTATGAATTCACCGTAATAAATACTTTTTCCTGTTTCTACTTCATCTTAAAAACAAAACTTAGCGAATGATACGCCAAATTTTCTTCTTCGTATAAATAAAAAATAGTTGGTTTTCTTTAGCAACAAATTCATATACTATGACTACAAAGTTAGTAAGTTTTGGGTAATATAATATTTTTGGGATAGTTTTTATACTCTAATTTTATCAAAAAATGTTATTTTCAAACAAAAACAGTAATGCTCATCTTGCTCTATTCAAAAAGAACTTTTCATTACTGGATTTTAAAACACATTTAACCAAAAAAAGAATGGTCATATGTGCAAACTGCAAAAGATAAAATCGAATCGTTTTTTACTATTGGACCCAAAAAGAAGCAGTCATCAAAGCTGATGGGAGAGGAATATATCTTCCTTTGCCATCTTTTACCGTACAAAAAGGAATCGCCCAAATTGATGAGCTACAATGGTATGTCTATCCGGTAACTATAGCCAAATCATATAGCTGTCAGGTAGCTTTTGATAATCCTATAGCTATGTCAAGTCTTATTCCAAAATATATAGCGTACTGACCAAAACCATCTTTTTTTGCGATGCACTTAGAGTTTTTGAGGATAAAAAAGATCCCCTTCAAAAAACTCATAGCTATAGGATGCATTGGTATTCTGTTACCATTCCTGTACTTTTAGATCATTTGCTTTGACCTCTTGAGCGCCCATAGCAATATGGGTATAGAAAACGATTGTTGATCAGGGTGGTAGTAACACCGTTCAATAGCCTGTATATCGTTTCGCAGTATAGTACAATAATGATGTAGCAATTCAGAAGAGTTTAATACTTGTTGAGAGGTGCCTCACCATTAAAATACGTTTTCCCAGAACCGTTCTTTGTGCAGTTGCTTTATAGCAGTTCTTTGTTGCTTATCTGGAGGTGTGCATCCAGTAAAAAACAAAGATGTAGGTAACTGGCTTATATGTTCTAAAAGTTTATGTTCCAGTTCATAACCTAACAACCCACCATACTATACCATAAAGCAGATAAAGTTGACCAGGTGCCGCCCCAATCGGACATACAAATCATCTACCATAGACAGGATATCCTTTAGTAGTTTTTCTTGTATCCTTACAACTCTCTGGAAGTTCTAACGGGATGTGATCCCTTTGGGAAGATATTTTGTGATCATACGATAGCTGTAACGGTTTCCACCGACAAATAGAATCGCTATAATCTTCATAGTTTACTTAATTATAAGACTAAACTTTAACCAGTACCTGTTGAAATAACTGATCAAATTCTTCTTGTGTATAAAGTTTAACCATCCCGGTAATCACCCCGCTGCAAACTTCGTTACCCTGACTGTTGCACATCAAAACTTCACATTTAAGCACCCCAAAACGGTACAACAACTTTTTGGAGACTACTTTTACCGTTTCACCTGGTAATACCGGAGCTTTGTAAGAAACTTCACTATTTATAAATATTTCCAGAGGAACCATTCCTTTTTCGATTTCATGCAGTAGGTGCAATCCCAAACATACTACTCCTATCTGAGCCATGCATTCGGTCAAGATCACTCCTGGGGTGATAGGATGACCCTTAAAATGACCCTCATAAAAAAAAGCATCCTTACTAAAAGTATAGTATCCTGTTACTCCCGTATCATCTACCAGTACTAGATCGTCTATAAATAAAAATGGTTTACTATAGGCAAGTAACCTATAATCTCTTGTATACTAATGGCTATTGGGGTTTAATTGATTATTTAAATTACACTAATAATTCTAAAATTTCTTAAAGCATTCTATTTAATACTTCCTTGATTTAACAACTTAAAGCGATTATGAAATCGGTTTACTAATTCTTCTTCTAATACATAACCTTCACAATGTAAATCTGCAGCTTGAAAATTCAATTCGTTCAAGACCTTATAATGCTCAAAGGCATTTTCAATTTCTACCAAACCAATTGTTGGTTTAAGTTGATTGTACTTAGCGCAAAGGAGGCTAGAAAATATACAGCCTGTAATTTCTGAAGGATCACTATTAAAAAAAGATTGAACTGCATCTGTACCCAATAATTTTTTTACTTTATGAGGCCAATAAACAAGTTTAGTTATTGCCTCAGGAGATTTCAAAACTCCACCTTCAGTAAATAATATATCTTGATCATCACTAAAGCGTTTAACGGCAAGTTTTGGGGCAAAACAATGTGGAGCAGAATCATCAACTAATATGGTTCCAGGTCTTAAATTATCGACATCAATTACATTAGGCGCATTAGTAGCACCTATCATAAAGGTCGCCTGATAAATGTCTTTTGGTACTTTGACTCTTGACTCTACAATAGTAATGACACCTTGAAAACCATAGTCATTTACCATTTTATCCTTGATGTGTTCGAGTAGCTCTCTGTTACTGTAAAGATCACATAACATTATTTCTTGAGGATGAGGCAAACATCTTAACATTAAATATAGAGAACTCTGGCCAATAGAACCCAAACCAATACAGGCTACTCGTTCCTTAGATAAGTTACGCCCACTTTTTTGAAGGATTTTTTTTATACTTAAAACGACAGCGGCACTAGTTGCAGCATGACCAGTAGAAATTTTTGGTAAATCTTGGCGTTGGGAAATAGCTTCAGCTATTGAAATACCGTAATTTGTTGCCGAGGGTATTGTACCTGTTAATGATACGATTTTAGCTCCTAAGTTGCCTGCAAGTTCTAACGCTTCGATAACAGAATTTATCAAATCCTTTTGATCATCATAAATTTCATTACTAAATCGAGGTAAGAATATAAGTGCAATACGCCCCCATTGAGTCTGTATTATGTTAAATAAAACCGGAAGGTTATCAAACCATTCATTGATGATCTCATCGCGATTTAAATCCATCTGAGAAACTAGGCTAATAGGGAAATATGCTATTGCAGCTGCATCCACAGAATCAATTTTTCCTAAAGAAAAAAGAGTAAGCAACGAACGATTCTCTAGTTGAAGAAAAGGAGAAAATATTTGTTGAGATGATTTCATTTTTTTTATTACTTGAGCAGTACGATCTGTAGATTCCAAATTCATAACCTCATCTGGCTTTGAATTAAGTTTATCTATTTCAAATGCTAAATTGAAGATATTTGGGTATTTAAATAAAAGGCTAATCGTTATTTCACCATGTATACTTTTAGAGAGTTTAGAAACTAGTTTCGCAGCTTGTAGTGAATGGCCTCCTAACTCAAAAAAGTTGTCATTAATTCCTATTTTTTCTATCCCTAGTACCTCTTGCCAGATTGCTACCATCGCCTTTTCTGTAGCATTTCTTGGGGCCACATAGTCTTGAGTGATTAGTGACGAACTATCGAGAGCTGGCAAGGCTTTACGATCTATCTTACCATTGAGCGTTAAAGGCATGACATCCAACACAAAAAATGCACTAGGTACCATATAGTCGGGGAGCTTGTCCTTAAGGTAACGCTTTAACAAAGTACTATTCGTCTCTTTATTTTGAGTGATGATATAGGCCACCAAACGCTTGTCGCCTGGAATATCTTCTCTAGCGATAACTACTACTTCGCCTACTTCTGGATGTTGAGACAAGACACTCTCAATCTCGCCCAGTTCAATCCTGAATCCTCGAATCTTAACCTGATGATCGATACGACCCAAAAACTCAATGTTACCATCAGGCAGGTACCTTGCCAGATCTCCTGTTTTGTATAATCTGCTTTGGCTATTTTTACTAAAAGGATCAGCGATAAACTTCTCGACAGTGAGTTGTGGTTGGTTATGATAGCCTCTGGCAAGACCTACACCACCAATGTACAACTCTCCAGAAACCCCAATAGGAACAGGGTGCTGGTGCTTATCCAAAATATAAATCTGGGTGTTGGCAATGGGGCTGCCTATGGGTACAGTAGCTAGGCTATTACTAGGCTTGCATTCCCAAAAAGTAACATCAATAGCAGCTTCTGTAGGACCATATAAATTGTGTAATTGACACCCTAGACGTTGAAAAAATCGTTCTTGCAAGTCAACAGGAAGTACTTCTCCGCTGCAAATTACGTGTTTTATAGAGTAGCAATCTTCCAAACCTTGTTCCTCAACAAATACTTGTAATATTGACGGCACAAAATGAAGGGTTGTTATTTTAAGTTCTTTGATCAACTCAACCATATACGCACTGTCTTTGTGTCCCTCTGGTTTAGCCACTACTAAACAAGCACCTGTCATAAAAGGCCAGAAAAGTTCCCAAACCGATACATCAAAACTAAAAGGAGTCTTTTGCATTACCTTATCGGCAGAAGTAAGTTGGTAGGTATCTTGCATCCATAGCAAGCGATTAGAAATACCTTTATGTTCAATCATCACCCCTTTCGGCCTCCCCGTAGAACCAGAGGTATAAATCATATACGCCAGATGATGAGATTCTACACTGCTAATAAGGTTTTCTTGTGATTCTTCGGCTATTTTTAACCAGTCTGTATCCAAACACACGACTTGAGCTTGATGAGTTGGTAAATGATCCACTAACTTCTGCTGTGTTAAAAGTACAGGCACTTGTGCGTCCTCTAGCATATAGGCTATACGTTCCTTTGGATAAGTGGGATCGATAGGTACATAGGCACCCCCTGCTTTGAGAATGCCCAACAATCCTACCATCATTTCTGTAGAACGCTCTACACAAATCCCTACCAGGATCTCTGGACCTACCCCTAGCGGTCTTAAATAATTTGCTAATTGATTAGCACGACTGTTTAACTCTCTATAAGTCAATTGTTCCTCTTCAAACACCAAAGCAATGGCATCAGGGGTTTGCTCCACTTGTGCTTCAAACAACTCATGGATACACTTATCTTGAGGATACTCTTTTTTAGTATCGTTCCATTCCACCAGTAACTTATCTTCTTCTGCCTGTGTAAGTATGGGCAACTCGCTAACGGTCATTGCCGGATTCTTAACCATTCCTTCTAGCAACACCTGATAATGACCCACCATCCGCTCGATCATTGCCTCACTAAAACGATCATTGCGATAATGCACTCTAATGGATATACCTTCTTGTTGTTGATCCACCGTAAAGGAAAGATCAAAATTGGGATATTGATGTTCTACAGGATAGTGGGTTAAGCCTTCTTCTTCTTGTAGTACCAGTTGAACATCTGGGATCGTATGTGCTCCAAAACTCACCTGAAAGATAGGATTAACTCCTTCTTGTCGTTCTGGTAATACCACTGAGACTATCTTCTCAAAAGGAGCACATTGATGTCTATAACCTTGTAAAGTGCTGGATTTGATCTTTTGTAATAACTCGACTATACTTTGTTGTGCATCTATCTGGGTGCGAATCGGCAGGGTATTGACAAACATACCTACCATATCCTTGAGTGCAGGGTCTACTCTATTGGCGCTAGGAACGCCAACACAGATATCTTTTTGACCACTGTAGCGATACATCAAAACCTTAAAAGTAGATAACAAACTCATAAATACAGTCACTTGTTGATCCTTACAAAAATCAATAAGTCGTGTGCTTAAACTACTATCTAAAGCAAAAGTAAACTCCTTACCCCTATACTCTTGTTTGGTACCTTTGGGAATATCATAAGGAAGTTGTAAAACACCAACTCCCTTAAGATGGGCTTTCCAATACTTTAGGGATTCTTGGATTTGCTCTTGTTGAGCTGCACTGTGTTGCCACAGTGCATAATCGGTATACTGCAAAGGTAATGCAGGTAGTACCACTTCTTTGTCTTGACATAGACTCCTATACGTCTCCATAAATTCACCAACAAGTGTAGGCTCTGATAACCCATCACAAGCAATATGATGAAACACAAAAACCAGATAGTATCCGTGGTCAGGATGATGAACAACACTTAAACGAACCATCGCATCCTTTGATAAAGCAAAGGGACGATACAGCTGTTGGTATAGATGGTCATCAAGATCATCGGTAGGAGAGAGTACTAAAACATCTATAGCAAATATATCGCTGGATTGCACTTGTTGGTAAGGCACTCCTTCTTTTTCTATAATCACTGTACGAAGTATAGGATGTCTCTCTAATAACCTTACCATTGTTTTTTGTAGCAATTCGATATCGAGTTGGGTAGGGCTATGCAATACCCTGGGGATATGATACCCCAAACTACCCTCCAATTGATCGATCAACCACAAAGCTTCTTGCGCATAGGATACTGGATATGCTTCTCGATCCTTGGGATGTGCTTGTATAGAAGAAGCAATACCAAGGTTCGGTGTAGAAGAATCTCTGGCCAATTGTTCCTTATCAATATGGTTACTTACTTCCTTTATGGTGGAATATTCGAATAATAATGATGCATCACAGCTTATTCCAAAATGATCACTGATCTTGCCAGCCAAACTAATCGCTGCCAGAGAATCCATACCCAGGGCAGCAAATGAGGTCCGATCTCCAATCTGAGAAGATTTAACCTGTAATACCTCTGCAAGAGCAGCTCGTAACCATTGCTCATTTGCAGAGCAAACCGTACTGCCTTCAGAAAGAGTCTTGGATGTGGTTTCTTGTTCAACCAATGGATCTTTAGACCAATGAAACAATACTCCTTTAAGCTCTTCAGTAAGATAGGACTTTTGTAAAGCCAAACGACGGATCTTGCCACTAGAGGTTTTGGATACCCGACCAGGACTCACCAATACAATACTATCCAATACCAACTGATGATTTACCATAACCGCTTGTTGGATGGCCGTAATCACTTTTTGATGATTCAAATCCTTCAGATGGCTGCGTTTGATCTCTTGTACCACCACTAGCTGAGTCGTTCCAATGTCCTCAATGGTAAAGGCACCTCCGCAGTGAGCTTGCAATGCATCATCAGACAACTGAATTGTATGTTCTATATCCTGAGGGTAATGATTAGCACCATTAATAATCATTAATTCTTTAAGCCTGCCCGAGACATAGACCTCACCCTCATGTAAAAATCCTAAATCTCCCGTGCGAAGATAGGGACCATCTTTCTGACCTTCTTGATGATTTATATAAGCCCCAAAGGATACTTCGGTAGCTTTTGCATTATTCCAATACCCCTTGGCTACACTCGCACCCATCACCCAAAGCTCTCCGGTTTGATCATCCGGGCATTCCAATAAGGTGACAGGATCTACAATCTTTACAGAAAGACCTCCCAAAACAGGACCATTGCTAATCAACTTCTTTAAAGACGGATTCTCTACTGTAGTAGCTTCTGGCTTGATACACCCACTTTCGAATGCAGTAGTATTTACTATAAGTCTATTAGGAACGCTATTATATAATACACCGCTAACGATAAGAGTGGTCTCTGCCATCCCATAACAGGGAAGGAAAGCCGAAGCTTTAAATCCAAACTCCTTAAAATAATCAACAAAGCGATCCAGCGTACTGGAGTGTATCGGTTCTGCGCCATTAAAGGCAACTCTCCAACTGCTCAAATCCAACTCTTTAAGGTCTTCTTTAGTAATCTTATCAATACAAAGATCGTATGCAAAGTTAGGACCACCACTAGTGGTGGCTTTATACTTCGAGATAGCTCTAAGCCATCGAATCGGCTTTTGAACAAAAGCTGTTGGTGGCATTAAAATAATTTCAAAACCTACATAAAAAGGTTGAAGGATATTACCAATAAGACCCATATCATGGTAAATAGGCAACCAGCCAACACCAACAGAAGCAGTAGTATGATGAAAACACTCTTGGATAAGTTGGCTATTATGGGTCATATTAGAATGGTCTACCATAACCCCTTTTGGAGTACCCGTAGATCCAGAGGTATATTGCAAAAATGCAATCGTGTCAGAATTAATCTCTGGAAATACGATATCTTCAATAGCATGGGTGACAATATCTGTAGATAACCAAGGAATATCGCTACAAACAGCATCTTCAAACCAAGCTTTACTCTTGGTAGTCAAATTATCGGTAGTCAAAAATAACTTGGCGCCACTATCCATTACAGTATGTTTTAAACGAGTGGTGTGACGCTTGCTACCCAGAGGAACCGAAGGAACAGCAATTACACCCGCCAATAAACAACCAAAAAAGGCATCTATAAAATCTAAGCCACTAGGATACAACAATACAACACAATCTCCAGGACTAACTTGTGATAATATATGAGTGGCAATACAATGCGATCGATCATATAATTCTTGATACGTTCTAGAACCAGATACTTCTTGGCCATTCTCCAAAAAACGATAAACCAACTTTGAAGGGCTATATTTTAAATGATAGTTAAAAACTTTAATTAATGAGCTACAGGTATCAAGCCTTGACGATTGTGTTAGAGGTGATTTCATTGGTTATATAGATTTCAGGTAAAATTCACCAACAAATAAAAACTAACTTATTATGATTGCTTGTGATCAGATCATTACTAATACACTTCATGTTTATTACAAATACACTACAAAACCAAAAAGAGAGAGGAAACTGAAAAATTATATTTTTTCACTAGCATCCAGAAGTTTACTCAAAAATGTATCAAAAAAAGTTAAGTATATCATTTTTATTTTCTCCAAATAAAATCAATTATCAGATTTAGCCTGTTGAAATATATTTGAAAATCAACACTTTAAAAACTTCAACAGGCCCAGATTGACACCTTAATAAGAGAAAAGAAAAACTTTTGGGTCCCCGAAATTTTTACATATAAATTTTAACTAAACTCTTATAATACCTATCTTTGCCGCCCATTAAAATGAAAACAGAAAATTATGAGCGCAGCTACTAAAGAAAGCTTTGACGTACTTATCGAAATCCCAAAAGGGAGTCGTAATAAATATGAATATGATTTTGATATAAAAAAGATACGATACGATCGTATGATATTTTCATCCATGATGTATCCTGCTGATTATGGTTTTATTCCTGAAACTCTAGCATTAGACGGAGATCCCTTGGATGTTCTAGTACTAGTTACAGAACCTACTTTTCCAGGATGTGTGATGGAAGTAAAACCAATTGGAGTTTTTCATATGGCAGACGAAAAAGGACCTGATGAGAAAATTATCTGCGTACCTGTTTCTGACCCCATAGCGAGTAGAATAGCCGATCTAAAAGAATTAAATACCCATTTGATTAAAGAAATAGAACACTTTTTTCAAGTGTATAAAGATTTAGAAAAGAAAAAAGTCGATGTTGGTGGATGGGGTAATATTGATGAAGCCAAAGATATTATTAAAGCCTGTGTAAAACGCTTCGAAGAATTACAAGATAAACCAGAAGGATTATTTAGCATCTACTAAATACAGCTCTGTAAAATACACAAAAGCGCAATATTTATTATTAAAATTGCGCTTTTTCTATTTAGCATTATTTTACTACTTTTAGCGACTAATTAACTTAAAATATATTTAATGGAATCAAATATGATTTATATGCCAATTGTATTGGCATTGTTGGGGCTTATTTATATGCTTATTAAGAAATCTTGGGTAATGAAACAAGATGCAGGTGATGGTAAAATGAAAGAAATTTCAGATCATATTTATGAAGGTGCTTTAGCATTTTTAAATGCTGAATATAAATTACTTGCAATCTTTGTTGTCATAGTAAGCATCTTATTATTTATAGTTTCTATAGTAGTAGATACCACGCATTGGTTGATTGTGATCGCTTTTATTTTTGGCGCTGTATTCTCTGCTTTTGCAGGAAATATAGGAATGAAAATTGCTACCAAAACAAATGTTAGAACCACGCAAGCAGCTCGTACTAGCTTACCAAATGCCCTTAAAATATCTTTTGGAGGTGGAACCGTTATGGGGCTAGGAGTTGCAGGATTAGCTGTATTAGGATTAACAGCTTTCTTTATCATATTCTATAACGTATTCATGGGAGGCGAATGGGTCTCTACCGATAAAATGACAATAGTTTTAGAAACATTAGCAGGATTTTCTTTGGGAGCAGAATCTATTGCCTTATTTGCTCGTGTGGGTGGAGGTATCTATACCAAAGCAGCAGACGTAGGAGCTGATCTTGTGGGTAAAGTAGAAGCTGGGATCCCAGAAGATGATCCCCGTAACCCTGCTACAATTGCGGATAACGTAGGTGATAATGTAGGTGACGTTGCTGGTATGGGTGCCGATTTATTTGGATCTTATGTAGCAACTGTTCTTGCAGCCATGGTATTAGGGAATTATGTGATTAAAGACATGGGAGGATCTATTGCAGATGTTTTTGGAGGTATTGGCCCCATCTTATTGCCTATGGCAATTGCTGGTGTTGGTATTATTATTTCAGTAATAGGCACAATGCTTGTTAAAATCAAAAGTAATGATGCCAAAGAAGCACAGGTAATGGGCGCACTAAACATTGGAAACTGGACATCAATTATCTTAGTAGCAATAGCTTGTTTTGCATTATGCATCTGGATGCTCCCAGAAACTATGAAAATGGAATTTTTTGGAGAAGGTCTTGTAGAGATCTCTTCAATGCGAGTTTTTTATGCAACCTTAGTTGGTTTGGTTGTAGGAGCAGTAATTTCATCTGTAACAGAATATTATACAGGATTAGGGAAATCTCCTATTCTTAAAATTGTACAACAATCAAGTACTGGTGCAGGAACCAATATTATTGCAGGTTTAGCAACCGGGATGATCTCTACATTTCCTTCTGTATTATTATTTGCCGGTGCAATTTGGGCATCGTATGCTTTTGCAGGGTTTTATGGCGTTGCATTAGCGGCTTCTGCAATGATGGCAACTACAGCAATGCAGCTTGCAATTGATGCTTTTGGCCCTATTTCTGATAATGCAGGTGGTATTGCAGAAATGAGCGAACAAGAACCTATAGTAAGAGAGCGTACAGATATCTTAGATTCTGTTGGTAACACAACAGCAGCCACAGGAAAAGGTTTTGCGATTGCTTCGGCAGCATTAACCTCTTTAGCATTATTTGCTGCATATGTTACTTTTACAGGAATTGATGGAATTAATATTTTTAAAGCACCGGTATTAGCCATGTTATTCGTAGGAGGTATGGTTCCCGTTGTATTCTCTGCATTAGCAATGAATGCTGTAGGTAAAGCTGCTATGGAAATGGTACAGGAAGTACGTCGCCAGTTTAAAGATATTCCAGGAATTATGGAAGGTACAGGCAAACCAGAGTACGATAAGTGCGTTGCTATTTCTACTAAAGCTTCTCTTAAAGAAATGATGCTGCCCGGTCTATTAACTATAGGATTTCCATTAGTTATAGCATTTGTTCCGTTATTATTTGGAATGGAAAAGTTAGCCATCGCCGAAATGTTAGGAGGATATATGGCAGGAGTTACCGTAAGTGGAGTATTATGGGCTATTTTTCAAAATAATGCTGGTGGTGCATGGGATAATGCAAAAAAATCATTTGAAGCTGGAGTAGAAATCAATGGGGAAATGACATACAAAGGGTCTGATGCACACAAAGCCGCAGTAACAGGTGATACCGTTGGCGATCCTTTTAAAGACACCTCTGGACCTTCAATGAACATTCTAATCAAATTAACCTGTCTTATCGGATTAGTAATCGCACCTATATTAGGAGGGCACACTACAGAAACTGCAATAGCAACAAATAGCATTGAAGTAATTGAACAGGTTGAAAATACAATTCAAGAAAGGAAAATAGAAGTAGCTTTGAAAAAAGCTAATGAAAACCCTGAATCTGAAGTTAAAACTGCATTACGATAAAAAATTTAAAATTAGTATACAAACAACCTCGCTCTTTAGACGAGGTTGTTTATTTTTATATTAAAATTTCTTTTCTTCATGTTTAAAAAAAAAGCTTTACGGATCAATACATACATTGGTTATGGCACAAACAATCGTTTTCGTGCAACCGGAAGAGCACTTGAGGATGAAAATGTAAATTTTGATTTAAATCAGAGCACATTCAAGACACTCAAAAATATATATCGCCAATTAGAAAGTGATGAGGTTCGTGATACTCCCATTGAAATAAAACTATCTAGCGGAAAAAAATTTGAAACCCATAGCGACAAAGAAGGGTACTATAACTTTGAAATTAGTAGTGAGGGATTGGAGAAACTTACCGACAAAGAAGGTTGGCTACCCTATGTTGTATCTTTTAAATCCGACACCTTATCTAAAGTGATAAGCGACCAAAATATATTTCCTTGCCATATGCTTATTCCATCAGCAGATGCAGAATTTGGAATAATTAGTGATATTGATGATACGATATTACACACAGGCGTGGCTTCTCTTTTCAAATGGAGAGTAATTGCAAATACTATCTTCAAAAATTTTGATAAGCGCCTACCTATAGAAGGTACCGTTCATTTTTATAAAAAATTACGTCTCGGAAAAAACAACAGATCTATAAACCCATTTTTTTATGTTAGTAATAGTCCATGGAATCTTTATGACTATTTAAGTGCTTTTTTCGAAAAACATCTTTTCCCGAAGGGTCCGATTTTACTTAGAGACTTTAGAACACCGTTTGATAAAACACCAAAACCAAAAATACCACACAAACAATCAGAGATTATTAACTTGCTCAAAATGTATACCGATATGAAATTTATTCTTATTGGTGATAGTGGAGAAAAAGACGCAGATATATATACCAAAATAGCCAAAGAACATCCAGAACGTATTTTAGCAATCTACTTAAGAAACGTAAATCATCGTCGAAAAGAAAAACGAATTAAAAAAATAATTCAATCTTTTGATGTTGCTCCAATTTTACTTGTTCATACTTCAGATGAAGCAATTAAACATGCAAAACAATTAGGATTTATACATTAGTTTTTCAAACTTCTCACCTCGGTAGTCAAGACCATCATTGCCTCTTGTAGTTGTTTGATACTAGCCGTATCTGAATTGGCATCAATATTGAAACTCAATTTACTATTCACCTCCCAGAGCTCTACAATTTGATGGGTATTTATGGTATATGGTAAATATTCAGAATTTAAAGAAACTAATGTAAGTACTGATGCATCTTCATTTTTTCTAATCTTCTTTACCACCACACTATCTTCTAGGATAACAACACAAATTGTATTACTTGCTACTTCAGAAAGATTATTTACAGCTTTGCCTATCACCCATTCTTTTGGCTCTAAAACCGGCAACATACTATCTCCTTCTACCTGAAAACCACGATATGTAGCATTTCTATATTCAGGAAGCGGAATATCGAATGCTGGCAATTGCTGATACCAGTCTAAGTCTTGAACATTATGTGGGTACCCCGCAGCAGCCTTGACATTAACCAAGACTATATTTTCATTATTTTGAGAGTCTATGGTAACCACTCTAGGCGCAACATTGCCGCTATGCAATTCGATTTGTTTTTGATTACTTTCACCAAATAACCAAAGTGGATTGATATTAAATTGCTGAAGCAATCGTGTAACCACGATTCCAGAAATTTTTGTCTTACCCCGCTCAATATCTGCAGTTGAGTTTTTGATATTCAAAACCTCTGCAAAATCTGATTGGGTATAATGGTTTTCTTCACGAATTTGTTTAAAACGCTTGATTGTTTGGTCAGTTAAATTATCCATATAATTCCAATTTAATTTTTAGCCATAAATAAATATTTAACTTTTATCTGGGATAATTACATAACAAAGATACATTTTTTTGGAATATTTCCAATTTTAACATAAAAAGATTTTTATTTATATGGAATTATTCCATAAATTTGGAAAAATTACAACTAAATCATCTTTTATGTCTTCACAAGTCATTCCGCTATATCAAAAAGTATCTGAAAAAGTCATTCGTCATACATTAAACAATACGATTCATACAATCAATACATTTGATGAAGAGTTGCGTAGAAAAGGATATTGTTTCTTAAGAAATCAAAAAATAGATCGTTATCAGTTTAATTTCTATTGTCCAAAATTGAAGATTGCGATAGAAATTGATGGGTATGCTCATGAATTTACAGACATTCACAATTTGGATGCACCAAAAAAACTACATATTTCCTCTTTAGGAATCACTGTACTTAGATTTACAGATTATCAGGTATTAGTAGACCCAGAAGAGATTTTTAGAACACTTAAAAACCAGATTCAATCCTCAACAACAAACACATATGTCGTTTGATAGAATTAGAGAAAAATTATCCATCCTGGCCGATGCAGCAAAATATGATGTTTCATGCGCAAGTAGTGGAGGCAAACGAGCAAATTCAAAGAAAGGATTGGGTAATACTACGGCTATGGGAATTTGTCATAGCTATACAGAAGATGGGCGATGTGTCTCCTTATTAAAAATACTTCTTACTAACCATTGCATATATGATTGCGCTTACTGTATAACCCGAAAGAGTAATGATATAAAGCGCGCTGCTTTCAAGGTTCAGGAAGTAGTAGATCTGACAATTAATTTTTACAGAAGAAATTATATTGAAGGATTATTCTTGAGCTCAGGTATTTTTAAAAATGCAGATTATACCATGGAACGGTTGGTAAGTGTAGCAAAAAAACTTCGCTTAGAAGAAAATTTTAACGGCTACATACATCTAAAATCCATACCTGGTTGTAGTGATGAGCTCATGCGAGAAGCAGGATTATACGCAGACCGTCTGAGTGTCAATATTGAAATCCCTACAGTCTCTGGATTAAAACTTCTAGCTCCCGATAAAAAGCACGAAGATTTCATCAAACCGATGGAAAAAGTCAAAAACGAGATCATTCAATACAAAAATGAACGAAAAATAATCAAAAGTACTCCTGTGTATGCTCCTGCAGGACAAAGTACACAAATGATTATCGGTGCGACCGGAGAAAGTGATCGGGATATTATGTATTCGGCAACTTATTACTATAAAAAATTCAATATGAGAAGGGTGTACTATTCTGGTTACATCCCGGTTTTGGCTGATAATCGTCTCCCGAGTTTGGGAACAGAAGTACCGGTACTTAGAGAAAATCGTCTATACCAAACCGATTGGTTATTAAGATTTTATGGCTTTTCGGTTAACGAAATATTAAATGACTCCAATAAAAATCTGGATTTGGATATAGATCCCAAGTTAAGCTGGGCATTACGAAATTTACACCTCTTCCCCATTGATATAAATAAGGCTGATAAAAGAATGCTAGCCAGAGTACCTGGAATTGGGATGCAATCTGTTTCTAAAATTATTCAAGCGAGAAAATTTAGAAACTTAAATTGGGAACATATCAAAGCTATTGGTATTGCACTAAACAGAGCTCAATATTTTATTACATGTAACTCAAAAGATTTTCATACAAAAGAATGGTCTCCACTCGTACTAAAAAACAAAATATTAAAAAGCTCAAATAGTAAGTACAAGAAGTTGTTTAATAACCAGCTAAGTCTTTTTTCATAATAATAAAACCTATGAATCCACAAACCATACTCTTATATGATGGAAGCTTTGATGGGTTTTTGTGCTGTGTATTTATTGTGTATGATCAAAAAACACCTGATCCTATTATTAGAAAAGAATATCAAAATGACCATCAACTATTTGCAGTAACCGAACAAGTGATATCTGAAAAAGATAAAGCATACAGAGTATGGAAAGGTTTTAGAGACAAAACCACCGCTGTAGAACAAAATAATTTCTTTAGAGCTTTTTTAAGCGAAATAAAAGGAGTGGAAAATACACTGCTAAGATATATGCAAAAAATTTTTACTAACGCTGAAAAAAAAGGTATAGACTATAGTGATAAAGATATTTTAAAAATAAGTCAAGTAGCTAAAATGGTTGGGAGAGAAAAACATAGAATGGAAGCCTTTGTACGTTTTCAACGTACCAAAGATAACATCTATACAGCTGTAGTTAATCCTGATTTTAATGTATTACCTTTAATTATTCATCATTTTAGAGATCGATATGCAGACCAGAAATGGCTTATCTATGACACGATAAGAAATTACGGTATTTATTATGACCTTTCTACTGTAGAGCTTATAACTTTTGAAGATAACAGAAAGCCTGATCTCAAAACCATCAAAAATAGCCATAATGATCAAGAGATTGATTTTCAAAAGCTATGGAATACCTATTATAAAAACGTAAACATCAAATCAAGAAAAAATAATAAACTTCATCTTCAACATATTCCGAAACGTTATTGGAAATACCTGACAGAAAAAAACATGCTATAATCGTATCAACATCCCGAATTTCAACAGCAGTACATAGTAATCCTTTAATAAGATGCAATGTAAATTAATTGTAGGCATAATAAAAGTGTGTATTTTTTCCTCATCTTAAATTTCGAATAGACGAAATAAAATATTATGTTTGACGTTAATAACCAAATAACTATATCTATTTATTATGAAAAAAATTTTTCTAGGAGCTATGGCTCTAATGTTTGCTCTAGCAGTAGTATCTTGTAGAGATACTGCTAATAAAGCTGAAGACGCTGCTGACACAGCTGGTGATGCTATCGAAAACGCTGCTGAAGAAGCTAGTGAAGCTGCTGAAAATGCAGTTGAACAAGCTAGTGAAGCTATCAACGAGGCTGGCGAAGCTATAGAAAATGCAGGTGAAGATGCTAGCGAAGCGGCATCAGAAGCTGTAGAAGAAGCTGACAAAGCACTTGAGAAGGCTGGTGACGCTTTAGAAAAAGCTGGTAAAGATACCAAAGATGCTATCAAGAAAAATTAATAAATCTTGATGTAATGCTTTAAAAAGCCATGCGCCACGGCGTATGGCTTTTATATTTTAATCCAACCATTCCGTTTTGTTTTCTATAGGATTTCGTTTTGAAAATAGTGTACTTTCCTGATCATAATTTCCTATATAGAAAAAACCTAAACAACGTTCTCTCTCTTCAAAATCAAAAAAATCACCCATATAATTAATTAGCATGGGGCTACTCCAATAGCATCCTATGCCATTGGCAGAACAAGTTAACCACATATTCTGAACAGCCATAGCCGTAGCAGCAATTTCTTCCCACTCAGGAATTCTTTCTTTAGGATCTCGCTGCATACATATTGCTATTATAGCGCTAGCAGATTTGCAATTATCTTTTATTTTTTTATGTTTAAAAGGAGAGAAATTATCATTAGAAGTAATATCCGTGTACGTGTCTGACAAAAATACGCCTAAACGATCCTTTGCTTCCCCTTGTATAACTTTAAAACGCCAAGGCTGAGTTAATTTATGTGTGGGAGCCCAGTTGGCATTATCTAATATCGTTTTAATAAATGTAGTAGAAACGGGTTTGTCATTGTATTGCGCAGGAAAAATAGATCTCCTTTCACTAATTATTTCATTTATACCTTTTTTAATCATATTATTCCTTTTCTTGTAAAGTTATTACTATTAGTAAGACAAAAAATAAGCCTTATCGTTAATTAATATAATATTATGAATCCTCAAGTTCGACTGCATAAATCCGAACAGCTCGACAACCTATCACTATCAGGAAAGGCTTTGAAAAAGACATTGCTTAGTTTGAAATTAATCAATACCCTTTTAGGAAACCATAGACATTTAGGAACGGCTTTGTTAAATTATTGCAAAGCAAACTCCACTCAAAAAGAATTCCACATTATCGATTTAGGCTGTGGCGGCGGGGACTGTATTAGTTACATTTCAAAGAAACTGAAAAAGCATAACATCAAAGCTACTTTTACTGGTATTGATGGTAATCCAACGAGTATTTTTCTAGCCACACAAAATAATGTAGATTCTCTGCACATTAATTTTATTGTTGCAAATATTTTGACTCCAGATTTTATGATTCCCGATTGCGATGTTCTAATTAGCAGTCATTTTATGTATCATTTTCGAGATAAAGAGCTTATCTTATTTTTGAAACAACTCCAAACTAAGAAAGTGAAACGTGCTATTTTTAGTGAGTTAAACAGAAATGAAACAGCATATTATATATTTAAATTAATGAGTTTTATGCTCCCTATTTCAGGTATCGCAAAAAAAGATGGTCTTCTTGCTATACAAAGAGCTTTTTCTATTCGTGAGTTGGCTAATATCATACAAAATACAAATAGTAAACACTTTGAAATCATAAAAAAACCGTTTTTTCGTATCATTGCCACAATTGATATTTAACTTATGAAGAATTTCTTTGCTGAAAAATTAAAAACAATAACAGAAACACCAAAACCACTAATCCTCATTTATGTGATTGTTTATTTTCTTTGGGGACTGGGAATGAATCGTTTTGGCGCCGAAATGGAAATTGCCAGATTCACATATTGGTGGCAAGTAATCACTTGTTATGTTCTATACATGGTTCCTGTATCGATACTATTAAAAAAGTATTCCTTTTTTGATCAATATGCCTATGGATTAGTAGCAATGGGTATTCTAGAATTCCTCGGATACTGGTTACAAACCTCTTATGTCTATCCTAATAATATACTGGATCATTTATTTAGCCCACAAAATTTTAGTTTAGGTATGGCCTTGTTTTTTGCTTTGTATTTCCCGGCAGGAAATTGGCTGGTGGTAAAGTTACATCACCTTATTTTTTTGAAAAAAAAGTAATTTCACAAAGAGAAGTGGTTTAATAGTTACTTTTTAGGAACTAAAACAAATTGTTTTTTACCTTGTTTTTTGATGCGGTATCGATCTTCTATAGCATCTGCCCCCTCAAGCCCTAAAGAATCTGATATATATTCGATCCAATCTTGTCTATCAACGATAGCATTATCCAATATGACATCAGTAAGGTTTGCATTTTGTAATTTAGTACCCCAAAGTATGGCTTCAGACAGGTCGGCTCCTGTGAGGTTTACTCCATACAAATTGGCATTGGTAAAATCTACACTTAATAATTCTGCCTTCTCTAAATTTGAATTATTTAATCTGGCGCCTTTAAGAACTGCATCAGATAAATTTATTTTGCTCATCTGTGCTTCTTTCAGTTCTGCCCTCTCGAGATTGGTAGCTGGCATTTGTGCTTGGGTTAAATCAGAATAATCAAGTCTGGCATATTTAAGGTTTACTCCTCGACCCAGATTAACTTTTCTTAAATTTGTGTAATTAAAATCTGCCGAATTTAAAATATCCTGTGATGATTGAGCCCCCAAATCACTTTTAAGTAAACTAAATAACAGCTGGCCACGTTCTGGACTAATCGGTTTATCTATCAACTTACCCTCATCAATATAACGATAGGGTTTCATCGCCATACATAGCGCTATTATTCTAGCTTCAAGAGTTTTACTAATATTACGACTACTATTCGCTCCTTTATATTTGAGTTCTTCATTAAAATCTGCAAGAACATCACCCATTACGAATACTAATGATGATCTACGATCGGCCTCAACTAGGTTGTTCTGACTAGTAATCAACTTATTTTGATTCATTAACAGTTTTGTCTGAAAAATCAGAACAGCTGCTGGTATTACACCTACCATAAAAGCAAACAATCCTATTCGTGTGATACGCCAAATGACACTTGATGACACATCAGAAACCGTGTCAACAGAAACTGTCTTGTACTCTTTGTACTCATTAATAGCATTACTAATGCTTTTTTTGAGTCGACTACCAAAAACAGGAACACTAGATTTTTTCACGAGCCACCATCTGAATCGCTTCTTTTTCTGCTTTCCTTTGTTAATTTTATCAAGTTTATCCTGAAGTAACTTGTTTTCTTTTTTTAATCGGTCGATATGATCTTGCTGATTCACTGGAATATAAATTAGGATATTAAAACGCTTAAGATATAAAAGTTATTATTATATAAGGAAAGAAAGCTTTCTCAATTAAGTAAGAAAGCTTTCTAAAATCAACATAAAGACAACCAACCAATGGTTCCCTACTTTATGTAATGCGAAATATCATTAGCTATTTTTTCTACTATAGAAAACTCTTCTTCGTCCTCAATGCTGTTAATAATTTTAATCAAAACAAGCAGATATCCTGCAACATATTCTCTTTTTCGATTATCATTTACATACTCTTTACCTTCAACCACAATAAATGTGATCAAATTATGTATAATCTGTTTTACATCAGAACTATCTAAATCGTCTCTCATCGCTATATTTATAACTATTTTTTTCAGAACTATGAAATGAAAGTAAAACTCTAGTTTTTGAAAAATAAAAATAACAGTACATTAAAATGCGTATCTTCGATTAAAAGCAAATTTTTTCGTTTTTAGAATGTTCCATAATAAAATAGCTAGAGACTATTAGATGTATTGGTATATATAGAAACGACTAAACTATTTATAAATAAAACCATTAAACACTATGATGCGAATCTTTATCACACTAGTACTTACTACTGCTTTTTTATCATGCAATTCTAAGAATGAAATGGCTATTAATCAAGAACAAAAATATATTCCTGATGATAAAGAATTATACGAAAACATCGTTTTAATGGATAAAGAATATTTTGATGCTTATAATAGCTGTGATTTAGAAAAGCAAGCCTCGTTATATGCTGATGATATTGAGTTTTTTCATGATAAAGGCGGTTTGACCACTTCAAAAGAAGAGCTGATTAATTCTTTAGAGAAATATATTTGTGGTAAGGTAACCAGAGAATTAGTTGAGGGAAGTATAGAAGTATATCCTATTAAGGATTATGGTGCCGTTCAAATAGGTTTACATAAATTTCATAATAATCAAGAGCCAGATGCGCCATCACGCCCTGGTAAATTTATCACAATGTGGCAACATAAAAATGATAGTTGGAAAATCACCAAAGTAATCAGCCTTCATTAAAAATTAAATTAAAGAATAGGCAAAATACACATAATGCAAAAAATAAGATTCTTGATTTTTATAGGCTTACTAACACTTACTTCATGTAAGCAGCAACAAGAAAGCGAAAAACTTAATATTGCAATAGCTGCAAATATGCAATTTGCCAGTGAAGAATTATTAAAAAAGTTTACAGATCAAACGAACATTGCTTGTGATCTGATTATAAGTTCATCTGGTAAGCTAACCGCACAAATTAAAGAAGGTGCCCCTTTTGATATATTTGTTTCTGCAGACATGAAATATCCTAATAAATTATATACTTCAGGATATACATGTAAAGCTCCAAAAATCTATGCATACGGGAAACTAGTACTATGGTCTATGATTGATAGCATCCATCCTTCTATTGATATTCTTAAAAGTTTAAAAATTGATCATATTGCTATTGCAAATCCCAAAACAGCCCCATATGGTACTGCAGCCATAGAAGTATTAAAACAACATGGTGTATATAAGGATGTAAAAGATAAACTAGTGTATGGAGAAAGTATATCTCAAACTAATCAATTTATTATTTCAAAATCTGCGCAAATTGGTTTTACTTCAAAATCTGTAGTGGTATCGCCAAAAATCAAAGGTAAAGGAAATTGGGTAACTATAGATGAATCAGATCATTCTTCTATTGCGCAAGGAGTTGTTATTCTCAAAAATAATGCAGAAAATCATCACAAAGCGAAAGCATTTTATGATTTTTTATGCTCTCAAGAAGCAAAAATAATTCTGGAAAATTATGGATACTCAGTAAATGACCTCTGAGCTAATCCAAGGTACATTCGAAAAAAGATCTCAAATATCAAGGAAAGCCTCTTTTGAAGCTTGATTATCGAGTAATACAAGAGGAATTACTAAAACAAATTTTAATTAATGTATTTTTATATGATCATTAAATTGCCAGTGTGTGAATAGCTTTAAAGGAAAAATTGCTGACATAAAGACTAACGGAAGTTTATCATTGATTACGATACAAGTCGAATCTGTTTTGTTTACTACAATTGTGATAGAAACACCCGATACAGCTTCCTATTTGAAGCAAGGCAACTCAGTTACTATTATTTTTAAAGAAACCGAAGTAATCATTAGCAAAGGTATTGACCAACCTTCTATTAGTATACAAAACAAGACAGTAGGAGAAATTTTGGATATAAAAAAAGGAGCACTCCTAAGCACCTTGACTATAGATACAACAATTGGAAAAATAATTGCAGTCGTAACTTCAGATAGTATTGATCAACTACAATTATATGTTGGCGAAAAAATAACAACGATGATAAAAGCAACCGAAATAATGCTATCAAAATAATGGATTGGCAACCTTTATTACTAACATTTAAGCTAGCTTTGATAACAACACTCTTACTGTTGCTTATTTCAATTCCTATTGCCTATTGGTTAGCTTATACAAAATCGAAAATTAAACCAATACTAGAAACATTAGTTAGTATGCCCCTTGTTTTACCTCCCACGGTTTTAGGATTTTACTTGTTAGTTGCCTTTAGCCCATCAAATACTTTTGGAGGCTGGCTGAATGATTACTTAGGCATCCGGCTTATTTTTTCGTTTAAAGGTCTTGTTTTTGCTTCCATACTATATAGTTTGCCGTTTATGGTGCATCCAATACAGGCCGGATTTTCAAAGGTATCCTCATCAATCATAGAAGCCTCCTATGTGTTAGGAAAATCTAAGACCACAACGTTATTTAAAATACTCCTACCCAACATAAAACCATCAGTACTCACTGGTATTATACTCGCTTTTGCTCATACCATTGGTGAATTTGGGGTGGTATTAATGATTGGTGGTAACATGCCCGGAAAGACGAAAGTCGCCTCTATAGCTATTTACGACGAAGTTGAAGCCCTCAATTATGATGTAGCAAACTGGTATTCACTTGTTCTATTTGGGATAACATTTAGCATCTTACTTATTGTGTATTTAGTTAATGGAGGTTATTTAAAACGATTCTGGAGATGATACATATTGCTTTACAAAAAAAATTAACAGCTGTACAAGGAGACATATTACTTGATATCAATATCGATATTGATCAAGGTGATTTGATTACCATATATGGAGATTCTGGTGCAGGAAAAACTTCAATATTGAAAATGATGGCAGGATTGCTTCAGGCAGATAAAGGATGTATTATCTGTAATAGAAATACTTGGCTTGATACAGAAAAAGGAATTTGCCTAAAACCTCAACAAAGGAAGATCGGATTTGTATTTCAAGACTATGCTTTATTTCCTAATATGACCGTTAAAGAAAATCTTTTTTATGCTTTGGAAAAAAGACAGAGCAAAAAAATTATAGACGAATTAATTGACATTATTGAACTTGGTGATTTGCAAGACCGCAAACCCCAAAAACTTTCGGGAGGACAAAAACAACGGGTAGCTTTAGCAAGAGCATTGGTTAGAAAACCAGAAATCTTAATGCTGGATGAACCTTTGTCTGCATTGGATAACAAAATGCGAGCAAAATTACAAGATTATATCCTTAAGGTACACAAGCAATATAATTTAACGACGCTACTGATAAGCCATGAGATAAGTGAAGTTATAAAAATGTCTGACATTGTTTGTATCATCGAAAATGGAAAAATCGTAAAACAAGGATCGCCAATTGGAATATTTACAACCAAACAAGTAAGCGGAAAATTTCAGTTCTCGGGAGAGATCGTTCATATTGAAAAGGAAGACGTTATCTATATTGTAACTATTTTGATAGGAACAAATTTTGTAAAAACAATTGCCGAAGCAACTGAAATACAAACCATGTCTATTGGAGACAAAGTAATTGTGGCTTCAAAAGCGTTTAATCCTCTAATACAAAAAGTCAATTGATGCTTAACTGTCAGTCTTGTCTATACAAGTTTTTACTTCTACATAACTACAAAGCTTTGATATAACCTCTTTTATTCTCCTTACCCAACTATCAATTTACAAAAACGAAAGGTCTTTTCGACGGTGTACAATCATGACAATTCCTCTTGCAAATACATAATATTGCGTTCTCCGTGTTTACGCAGATAACTCTTAATAATTTTTGTAGTATGATACGTATGCTTTTGTAATGTTAAAAAGGTTTCAAAATCATCAAAATGTGATACTTGTTCTGATTGATGAATATAACCAAACCCTTTATAAATTCCGTTTTGAACCATCACAAAGCTATGTTCATCCATCGTCCTACCCTTTTCCTTGATCAAATACGTTTCTTTCTCTTTTTTTAGACATGCTAGTGCTCGCTGTACCCTCATATTGTATAATGCTACTGATTCCTGGCCATGGCATATTCCTTTACAGTTTTTTATACGATAGTGAGAACAACGCTCTGTAGTACTTTGCAGATTGCAATATCGTGGACATAATTCATAATCAAAACATAAGCGCTCTAGTTGTGCTATCGCATCAGCTCTTTTATAAAATACCTCCAGGGAGTGATCAATACTTTTTGATCTATCGATTGCAAGTTGTATCACTCCTTTTCTGTTGATATACTGTATAATTCGATAGGGAGCTATGGTTTTTTTTTGAGCGCTATTAAATTTTGGATAATGTTTTTGAATCTTCTCTGCTTCAACTAATAAAGCGATCAGTTCATTACCTGTGATCTCATAATCTATGGCATGTGTATTTTGACAAAGAGCATATTCTTTATTCTTTTTATCATAAAAGTGGCTAATCACTCGCTGCTTTATATTTTTTGCTTTGCCCGCATAAATTACGTTCCCTTTTTGATCTTTAAACAGGTAGATTCCGGTTTCTTCGGGCAATGCATTGATAGCATCTACATTAAGGTGAGGAGGTAGCGTTGCCTCTTTAGAACGCACATTTAAAAAAGAATGTATGATTGTAAACTCTGGATCAAGTGCTAAAATGCGTTGAAATAAAATCACCGTAGCATCGGTATCGCCTTCGGCACGATGCCGATCGACTAATGGAATACCAAGCGACGAACAAAGCCTCCCTAAACTATAAGAAAACAACCCTGGAATTAGCTTTCTGGAAAGTCGTACTGTGCATAGTTTTTTTCGAGTAAATGTATATCCCAGACGCTTGAACTCACCTCTTACCACATTATAATCAAAAGTAACATTATGAGCTACAAAAATAGCATTTGTCGTCATCTCGATAATACGCGCTGCAATCTCATCAAACTTTGGTGCATCTCGCACCATATCATTATCAATACCCGTAAGTCCAGTGATAAAAGGTGGAATGTTTTGTTCGGGATTGACCAAAGAAGTAAATTTATCAATAATTGTATCTCCTCGCAATAATACAATGCAGATTTCTGTAATACGGTTACCCAAAATACCTTTTCCAGTAGTTTCAACATCAATAACGGAATATAGTTGGTCTTGCATTATCCATAGTATTATGAAATGCAAAACTACTATAAAAAATTGAATTATTGGAATTATTCCTACAACATGGAATTAATCCATTGTCGATTATAGGTTAGCTATTATTTTAATTTTCTTCTAAGACCATCTTTTTAATTTTTATCGCTTTCTCAAAATGATCCAATTTATGATCAAGAATCCACCAAGTTGCGGCTTCCATCAGTAATTCGGGAGTATCATTCTTGTTAGCAAAAAAAGCATAGAATGAAAGTCCTACATGATCGCCCTTAGCAGCAATCTTTGCATTGCAGACCTTGACTATTTTTTCCTTTAGATTCCTATTCATTGGTTTATTAAACTTTATATTCTTTTTATACTATTCAGTATTAGCTTATGCTACATCTTTAATCTAAACATAACCGAATTTTCTGTATCAAATTGTTGAGTATTCAGGTTTCATGGAAATGTTGTTCACCAATGTCCCGTTCCTGGTTCTCCTTTAAAAGGCCCGACTAGATCTGAAGTGATCCATCCTGCATAAAATTCGCTGGATTGTGCTTCTACTTCTTCCCCATCGATATAACAATCAAGATGTTGAGGGTAGAATGCTATATGATCTTTTAGCTCTTCAAATTCTGGAAAAGGATTCGGATACGACCATGCCACGGGACGATCAGTCATGGTCTTCAACACCCAGTAAACCGCACTGCCTTTCCATTCACACATCGAGGTCTTTTCTGAAATTCTCACAAGCACACTCATATTAATATCACTCTTAGGTATATAATATGTTGGTGGGCTAGCAGTTTCTAGCACTGCTAAGGCATTATGGGAATTTACGATCTCTATGCCCTTGTGATTAATTAGTACTGGTTTGTTCACTTTTTCGATACTCGGAGGTCGCGGAAAATCCCAAACAGATCGCTGATCTTTTTTTTGGTGCTATGGCAAATGGAGGCCTTTTACTCCCCGTGTGACTCCAACTTTGACGAGCCTTCTCTAACCAATTGATCTTCATTTTTCTTTTTTTCATATGACCCCATAGATTTAACTTACAATGAAAAGGATATCTTAAATAAACAGAATATTGAAATACTAACGCTAAAAACCAAAATTATGAAAATCTATTAAAAATGTCAAAACATCGATGATGCTCTCCTTCTTTATAATGTATCCTTTCTACATCCTTTTTATGGAATTCGGCTCTTTTGATTGCTGCTTTATAGCGTTGGGGTAGTTTATGATCTATGGCAATATTCGTATATCCTTTTTTTGGATTTTGAGCTTGATATGTATAAAATGGAATCTCATCATACTCAAGTGTTGCTGGCAACCTATGCTGTTCTTTAGGAAGCGTAACAGAGAAATGGGTATAGAATTCAGTAAATTCTTGTGTTAAAAAGTTAAGGTATGATGTGGTTGATAAATAGTGCGTAGTAAGCCATCCCTTATCTTCATTAAATAAGCGATGCAATACGTTTAAGTATTCCATACAATAGATTAATTTGTGTGTATTTGAACTATTAAATGGGGTAGGACTATATCTTAAATTAATTAACAAAAACCGAACCAAAAATGATTGTATTCTGTTAAATAGCTTTATAAAGACGGCATATATAACCACAAAATCATAAAAATATTATAACATTAAGAAAATTATTCCATCAATAAATCGTAATAAATTCAATATCAATGCCTTAAAAATTATCATTGAGGATATCGAAATAGTGATACCTAAGAGACTATAAAACAAGTAGAACGTATTCAAAGTATAAGCCCTCACATCTCTGCAAGGGCTTCAATATACTTTAGGAATTAAGATTACAAATTACCTACGGAATAAGCTTGAACTGCATTAATATCTACTAATTCAGCATTGGTGATTTTATATTTCTTAAACAGCTTCTGAACTTTCTCTGTACAGAAGAGCAACATGGTCTCATCAGGACTAAAAAAGTCTGATTTATCCCAAGTACTTGAATCAAACTTATATCCAGTATAAAAACCTGCCTCATTCGGTATATCAAGCTTACTACATCTACCAGTTATTTGAAAACCATAATAACTATTACTTTGTCCTTTAATTGAGACTTCATAAGCTCTCCATCCAGTGATTTCATTCTCTTTGAGTAGATCATATAATCTTTTAGAAATAGCAAAATTTGATGTGTCTTGATATCCAATAATATCATACAAGATTTTACCTTCGGATATTTCCATTTCAAAAGGCTCTTGAGGTATCAATTTAGCTTTTCTCACCTTTTGTTCATCATATTCGAAAACACTCTTTATTAAAGCCTCATTCTTTTTTCTTTCTATTACTATATCATAAAATGAACCACTATGGACTTGAAGTCCATAGTTTCAGGCTCGTGACTTAAAGTCACCCAATGGTCATTTCTCTAGAA
>CANLYR010000019.1 GCA_947495425.1 uncultured Aquimarina sp. | reverse complement strand
TTTACCTATACTGATGAAGATGGATCTACAACTACTATTGATGTAGCTGGATTAGAAACCCTTACTACGATCGCACTCAATGCTGATAATGCCAGTATCGATTATGTGGATGAAGATGGATCAACAACGAATCTAAACCTGACCAATATCGTAGCGAATCTAGAAACGTTGACTACCATTGTAGCCAATGCGGATGGTACCTTTACCTATACCGACGAAGATGGATCAACTACTACTATTGATGTTGCTGGATTAGAAACGCTAACTACGATCGCACTAAATGCTGATAATGCCAGTATCGATTATGTGGATGAAGACGGATCAACGACGAACCTGAACCTGACTACCATTGTTCAGAATCTTGAAACGTTGACTACCATTGTAGCCAATGCAGATGGCACCTTTACCTATACTGATGAAGATGGATCAACCACTACTATTGATGTAGCTGGATTAGAAACGCTAACCACCATAGCACTCAATGCCGATAATGCCAGTATCGATTATGTGGATGAAGACGGATCTACAACGAATCTGAATCTAACAAACATTGTTCAGAATCTAGAAACGTTGACTACTATTGTAGCCAATGCGGATGGCACCTTTACCTATACTGATGAAGATGGATCAACAACTACTATTGATGTTGCTAGATTAGAAACGCTTACTACCATAGCACTCAATGCCGATAATGCCAGTATCGATTATGTGGATGAAGACGGATCAACGACGAATCTGAACCTGACTACCATTGTTGAGAATCTTGAGACACTGACCTCACTTACACAAGACGACTCTAGTCCTACTGGAGAGATCACGTATACAGATGAAAGTGGAAGTACAACCACAGCACAAGTAATAGCTGCCGAGACTGAAAATCAAATCACTACAGGAGCAAATGGTGGAGCGTTCTTTGTAAGTCCTGTGAAGGCAATGGGTAAAGTTTTAGGAACCGGTGTAGCTTCAAAAATATTAAATGCTTCTGTTAGTAGAATAGACGAAGGAGATTATCAGGTAACATTTACAACCGCGATGCCAGATGCCAATTATATCATTCAGCTATCGATACCTGATTGTGGTGGAGATTGTCCTGGTAACACAACTGCCAATTATGATGATCCCGGAATCACATATTATAATCAAACAGCCAACGGATTCAGAGTCAATATTGGCGATAGTGATAATGGTACCAATCAAAAAGACGATATTGATCTTGAGTTTATGTTTACCGTACTAGATTTCTAGAAATTAAATTAAAACACTTTTGATTGAAAAATATTAGAATAATTAGAATTTCTTAAAAGTATATATACAAAGATGAAAAAACTACCCATATATTTATTATTTGCATTGCTAATAAATCAAGCGTACGCCCAAATTGGACCAAACGATGCAAATGCATTAATGGGCTTGCCGCAAGCAACTAATTTAACAGAGATAAATGCGATTTTAAACCCACAAATCGGTTCGGTAGTCTACAATTTAGATGATGAAGAAATCTATCGCTATACTGGTCCTGCTGTTGGACAAGGATGGAAAATAGCTACCGACGATCAAGATGCCAGTGAAGTACCTTTGGTAACAGATGTAGATGTAAACAACGACCCAGCTATTGCTCCGGGATCTGCTTCTCCTACACCAGCAGATGAAATTAATGTTGAACAAGCAATACAGGCTATTGCACCGATAACCTCAAAAGCAGGTAGAGTATTTTTTCCTCCATCAATAGAAATTGATGCCTCTACCAATGGTGATGATAGACAAATCAATTTATATCAAGAGTATTTAAACCAA
This sequence comes from uncultured Aquimarina sp., assembly GCA_947495425.1. Taxonomy (GTDB): domain Bacteria; phylum Bacteroidota; class Bacteroidia; order Flavobacteriales; family Flavobacteriaceae; genus Aquimarina. The sequence continues at coordinate 67,047 of CANLYR010000019.1, read as the reverse complement.
TATTCACTCAATCCACCAGCGGCAGATGCTATATCTGCCATAAGTAGTGGAGCACCGGCTACAATACCAGTGTATGCAGCAAACGAATTATATTATTATGTTACTTATGCAGATAATACTGTTTTTAGGGATATCTCAATTAGTGCTACCGGCATAATGACTTATGACATTATAGGGCAACCTACCAACGATAATACGCTAATTAATGTAGTTTTTGTAGTAAAATAATCTTGTAAATGAAATTGTCTCGTAATATATTATTAAAAGTATTCTTCTTACTTTTTTCTACATTATCAGTAGATGAAGTGGTTGGGCAAGATATCTTTTTAGATACATTTAATGATAATCCCGCCTCTTATAATGCAAATAATGGAACGCAAAACTGGGCTGGTCCCTGGGTTGAAACTAATGATGGAAACAGTCCTAATAATGGAAGAATACTTATTAACAAAGGTCAATTTGGAGTAAATCAAAACGAATTAGCATTTTTTGTCCTTATAAATAACAGAACCATAGAGAGACCTGTTAATCTCGCAGCATACAACTCTGCTATACTCACACTAGATTTTCAAGGAAGATTTCGAGGAAATGAATCATTAAGAATTGAATTTTTTAATAATGTTACAGGTACATTTGAATTAGCGGATATTATTGACACTTCTGATGTTGGAAGTATTTCATATTCGTTAACACCAAATCAAATCTCTGCAAATTCAAGAATTAGATTCAGGTCGAATAGTGATTCATGGCCTAACGGAAGGGCTATCTTTTTAGACAATATTCAAATTGCAGCTTCTGATAGAAACTTTACAGTAAGTAATGAAACCGTTAATGAAGCAGCTGGTACTGTAGATTTTACTGTTGAATACACAGGACCTATTCCCTTTTTGGGAACGGTTACTGTAGATTTTGCGACTGTAGACAATACGGCTTATTCAGCCTCAGACTATACAACTACATCTGGCAGTTTAAGTTTCAATGCATTGGACAGAACAGAAACCATTACTGTACCTATAATCAATAATGATTTTGCAGAAGACGATGAAACTTTCTTTATAGAACTTAGTAATAGTAGTGAACCAACAGCTTTACTTATTAGAGGAACAGGAACCATAATTGATGAAGTAGGTGATCTTGCGGTACCCTTAAATGAGCCCTTATCACTTTTTGATGAATTTAGTGGTTATTTTGACTATGCTGTAACAGGTAATAGTCTTCGTGATGACCCTATCAATACCTGCTCTATCATAACAAGTTCTTCAAATACGCTTACAACTCCTATTCCTACTGGAGCTATAATTGATAAAGCCTATTTATTTTGGGCACATTCTGGAATTGCAGCAGATGATGTAGTTACTTTTGAATCGCAACCAGTAGTTGCTGATACAATCTTTCAAGCCAATTTGGGGGCTACCTTTCGCTTTTATGGAATGACAAGTGATGTAACCTCTATTATTCAGGCTACAGCCGATCCATCAACAGAGACTTATGATTTTACAGATTTGAGTGTGGACAACACTAATAATTTCGCAAATTACTGTAGTGGAAATGTTACTTTAGGAGGGTGGAGTTTAATGATTTTTTATACTGAACCTTCGCTTCCTTCAGTACGAATTAATATATACAATGGCTTCGAACCTGAACAAAATTCACCAACTAGTTATACACTCAATAACTTTTTTGCGGTGGGCTCATTAAATGCTAAAACAACTATCCTTTCTTGGGAAGGAGATCCGTTTAACAATAATGACGAAATTTTATCGCTCACTACCCCTTCATCGGGAACAAATAATCTGGTAGGTGACGGTGATAATGCTGCAGGAAACGCAAATGCCTTTAATTCTACTATCTTTGACAATACAGTAATCCCTAACATAAACAATACTAACGTATTGGGTTTAGATTTAGATACCTATAACATTTCCAGCTTTATTAATACAGGAGAGACAACTGCAACGGTAAATGTAAATACGGGGAATGACTTAATTTTCTTAAATGCTGTTGTGCTTAAGGTTCCTGGTAATCTAATTACCGGTACTGTATTCGAAGACATAAATTATCCTGGCGGTAGTGGTAGAAATTTATCGATTTCTGCCGGATTGCCAATTTCCGGGGCCACTGTAGAGTTATACGACAATACCAATACCTTAATACAAACAGAAATTACCGATAGTAGTGGAGAATATGTATTTGGTGGCATGGATAATGGAGATTATAGCGTGCGAGTAATTTCAGAAACTTTGCGATCAAATCGAGGTGGTGGTGCAAGCTGTGTACAATGCTTCCCGATACAGACTTTCAAGAGAGATTTTTCTGCAAGTACTTTATCCGATATTACTTCAGAAGTTGGGGGTGCAAATCCAAGCGGACAAGATACTGGCGTCGGAGTTCTTTCTGGTGCTCAAACAGTATCTTCCATTTCAATCATTAATGAAGGAGCCGTAGATTTAGATTTTGGATTTAACTTTAGTACTGTCGTGAATAGTAATCAAACAGGACAAGGATCTCTTCGTCAATTTATCATTAATTCGAACGAATTAGATGAAACTGGATTAAATATAGAACCGCACCCCGATGACGCTTCTTTTGATCCTGCTGCTGGCGAAGACACTTCGATATTTATGATTCCTCCACCAAATGATGCTCTTGGGAGAACTCCTGATAGTAATTTTACTAGTGGTTATTTTGATATCATAATACCAAATGGCAGTGACTTACCCACTATAATTGATCCTAATACTGTAATTGATGGAAGGTCTCAAACCGTATACTCGGCATCTACTGGTGATGATAATACAGGTACTTTTGGCGCAGGTGGAAGCCCAGTAGGTGTATCCTCAAATATTCTACCTAACTATAATCTGCCAGAAATACAAGTACATCAAGATAGTGGAGACGTCTTAATTATCGACGCCAATAATATAACTATCCGAAACATGTCTGTATATTCAAATAATAATGCAGGGATACGCATCGATTCTGGCTCGAATACGATTATTTCCTCTAATTTAATTGGGGTGAATGCTAATGGAGACTTTGTTCAGGATATTCTGGTAGGTATAGAAATGACTGGAGGATCAGCAATTATAGAAAATAACTTTATCTCAAGAAATCAAACAGCAGGCATACAAGTTAATGGTGGAACTTCAACTATCATAAGAAATAATCATATCACCACGAATGGCACTAATCAGGTTGGAGTAGTTTGCAATGATAATATACTGATAACAAATGGATCTGGAATTGAAATACGAAGTAACTTAATAGAAAATGCAGCCTCTACGGGGATAGATGGAAATACGGCAGGAGGTAATATTATCATTTCAGAAAATACAATATCTACTTCAGGAGTTGGAGCCGCTTGCACTGATAAACAAGGAATACGATTAAACGGTAGTAATTCTAGCATTATTAACAATATTATTAATAATAATGGAGGTCCAGGAATTGTTTTAAACGGAAATTCGGCTGGTAATTTGATTTCAAGAAATTCAATATTTGCAAATGGAGATTTGCCAGTCAATCCCGAATTGGGAATCGATTTGGGAGATGATGGAGTAACTATTAATGATAGTGGTGATACCGATACGGGTCCTAATGGTTTTAACAACTTTCCTATAATTGAATCTGCATCAATAGCTAATAATAATCTAAGAGTAACTGGATGGACAAGACCAGGCACTACTATAGAATTTTTCCTATCTGATATTAGCATAGGTACTGCCAGTATCGGAGATAATCAAGTTCCCACTGTTCTTAATCAGGATTATGGAGAGGGACAAAGGTTTTTAGCTTCGCGTGAAGAAGGTAGTACAGATGACTTAGATCCTTTAACGAATTCTACCTATAATGACCTAGACGGAAACACAGATATTACGAATAGATTTGATTTTAATATAACTTTAGGCTCACCGATTTCGGCAGGAAGTATCATTACAGCGACAGCAACCATTAGTAATACAACATCAGAATTTGGACCAACGGTAATTGTTGGATCTGCTACCGTGATTACAAATCGAAAAATAACCTACCGAGTAAAAAGAAATTAAAATGAATAGAGACTCTAAAATAATGATTTTCTTTTGTTTATTACTTCTATCTATTATTAGTAGTGGACAAGAAGCCTTTTATAACGATGGTAATGTACAAATGCATGATGGCGCTGAAATCGGTTTTCATATTGATCTTATCAACGACGGTATATTTGATCAAAATCTTGGTTTTGCTGGCTTTTATAATACGGATCGTAGTCTTACGGTATCCGGAGACAACAGACCTGTGTTTTACGATATGGAAGTAAACGTAACTCGTGATTTGATATTAGAAGTAGCCGTGGCTGTAACTAATTTTCAGGAATTTGTAAATGGCCGTGTAATAACACCAAGAGATAGGCGTAGTACTTCTTTGGACTATCAAGGTGATGCACCATATCTTGGCGAAAACGATGATCGTTTTGTAGATGGTTATGCTTCACAAACGGGAATCTTAGATTTCACATTCCCTATTGGAGATGATTTCAGATTGAGACCTATGCGTATTGAAAGCCAGGCAGCAGTAAATACCGCCAAAGGCGCGTACTTTTTTGAAGATCCAAATACCCCTAATTTCTTTTCAGGAAATTTCAACACTGATAATTTTGGCACGCTATTATTTGGCGTAAGTACTTTTGAATTTTGGGACTTGGATGGTGATACAGAAACACGAGTTACCCTCACTTGGGATGACAATAGCAATATTCCAACTTTGGTTGAAGATTTAGAAGACCTTAGAGTTGTAGGTTGGAACGAAAATCTGAATCAATGGGTCAACCTAGGGAATACAAGTACAACAGGTGACCTAAATGATGGAGAAATTACATCAGAGCTTTTTATTCCTGATAATTATGTTGTACTTACTTTTGGTACTTCTGATTTAGTTTTAGATGGAGATTTAGAAGTATTTACTGCTGTTTCACCTAATGGAGATGACAATAATGATTTTTTCAGAATAAATGGTTTAGGAAATTTTCCAGAAAATGAGCTTTTTGTATATAATAGATGGGGAGTTCTAATATATCAAAAAAAGCGATATCACGAAGCACAGGAAAATTCTGAAGCTTTTACAGGCATCTCTCAAGGTAGAGCTACTATTGCTAAAGGAGAAGAACTTCCTGTCGGAACCTACTATTATGTTTTAAAAATAGAGGGACTAAAAGATAGAGCTGGCTATTTGTACATAAATAGGTAGAACGCTGTTTAAAATTACAATACAGCCGAAAGACTAAGTGAAACTTATTTTCCTTAATACTATCAAGAGCTCTCGGTAGTAGTTTTTTTTAAAAAATCTTTTAAACCAATTAAGATCGAATTATTCCAAGCGTATATCTGTCGAAATATCAACTAAATCAGAAGGTGGAAAGCTACAATCACCATTTAAAAACTGGTCTTGTCCATTAAAAAAAAAGTACTGTAAATATTTTGAAATTCTTTAGAGTTTATTAATGTCATAATATTTAAAACCATATTTTTTTAAACTCACAGCTGATTTTGGAGCTATCTACAATATGGTTTATTCTAATACAGTAGAATTAACATTACTAATATTTCTATTTACCTCTAAAAAACAATTGATTCTATATTTAAATGAAGAAGAAAAATCAAGCATCGCATCAGTTACAATTTGAAAGTAGAATTAGCGAAGAATATTTCATTCTGATAGCTTCATACATGTTCTTCTAAAAATGTCACAACAGATAAAAATCCCGAAAATAAATATCAAATTCATTTTCGGAATTTCTAAAACTTTTCTAAATTTAATTATTAAATAACTGTTTAATTTGATTGTAAAGACACAATTTTATTAAATTATCTAGTCAGATTCAACAATTTTATCTAAAAGGACGGGCAGTCGTTTGGCTTAGTTCCATCAGCACATGTACCACAACAAGAAATCCCATCAACGAACCAAACATCTGGATCATAACACCATCCTGTTTGGCAATCACTAGCATTTCCACCATTAATATTTCTCTGGTTGTTTCTGTCTAATTTTTTTACTCCTGGTTGTTTTAAAATGTTTTTTAACATGATTTAAAAATTTAAAGTTAATATTATTTGAATTGTTACTAAACAGATAATTTATTTAATCGATTTATAAGTTATCTGTCTTTAAAATGTTAAAATGATTATTAATCCTTAAAACATTATGATACAAATATATAAGATTGATTTCTAAGCGCAGTAAAATAAAACAATATCAAAACAACGGTTTAACCATAAAAAATAATCGATAAAGAGCAAAAATAACTGCTGAAGTGCTTAATATACCGATAATCCCATTTTTAAAGCACTTTATCGAATACTATAAAAATTTAACTCTTTTTAACTTATTTGATGTGAATTTAACATTAAAAAGTAAATAAATTGAGGAAAACCATAAATATTTTACCGCTTTTTTATCAAAAATTCTAATGTTTACAGATATAAAAATTTGTTTTACGGACACATATCTGCATTATTGATTTATTTGGATTCAAATACACACCAATTGAAAGAGGTAATTTTGAGCATATTTTAAACACTACTAATAGAATATTGAACAAAAAATCAAAATTAAAATCAATAATATTTCTAACCATAATTATAATCTATTCATAAAAATATATCTATAATCTTACATCAATCATTAAGATAGCATCTACGGAAGAAATGATTATACATATACCTAATTAACTAAGAAATATTACAGTTCTTTCTTTTGGCATCCATTAATCCTTCCCAACATCTTCTACTGCGTCGCTTAAAACAAATTATCAACTATGACTATAAACTAATTCACAAGAATGACTGACATATTAATATATCACAAGCGGTAGAAAAAATGCTCCTAATTTATTTTTGCTTCAATATATTCGCCCACTATCTCAATTTCAATTAAATATTGCTTCAAATCCATTTAACGATATGCTGCATATAAATCGATTATTCATTCGTTTTTGGATCCATGGTAGTTTTGTAATAATATCTCTCTTTAAAATTTCATGAAATGCTGAATTCATATGATGCTTATCTGCAAAAATTAGTATACTTTTATCTCAAAGATGTAAAAGAATTAAATAATACACTTAGAGGATGAAAGAAAAATCAGGAAAAATCCAAGATCTTATAGATAACAAATTTTTAGAAGAGCGAAGTATATTCCTATGGGGTCAAGTCGATGATAAATCTGCAAAACATGTAATCGACCGACTCATGTATCTAGACATGATTAGCGATAAAGAAATTAAATTATATATTAATAGTCCTGGCGGATACGTTACTTCTGGGTTTGCAATGTATGATACTATAATAAGTCTAAAAAGTCCGGTATCTACTATTTGTACGGGATTGGCAGCCTCAATGGGTTCTATATTACTTAGCGTAGGTAAGAAAGGACGTAGATTTATACAACCAAACGCCAAAGTAATGATTCACCAACCTAGTGGTGGAGCGAGAGGTCAAGCCTCAAATATTGAAATTCAGGCTGCAGAAATTCTTAAAACCAAAGAGTTGAGTGCCCAGATATTAGCAGATAACTGTGGGCAGGAGATGGAAAAAGTATTAAAAGACTTTAATCGTGATTATTGGATGGATGCAGACGAGTCTTTAGCGTATGGAATCGTTGATGGAATTCTGGAATAGCGCTCTCCCTCTTTAATATTTCACATATTATTATAGGTTTATGTTGAGAAGAGATTTTATGCAAATTAGTGCTTTGGGGATAATGGGACTTTCATTATCATCATTTGCTATGCTTCAATCAGAATTCTCAAAAGACGATTTGATTGGAAAAAGTGATCCCTCACTGTATGGTGAGGGATATTCACTTAGAAAGGAAGCTCATGAAGCATTTCTAAACTTGAAAACTGAAGCTTTAAAAAGCGGATTTAAAATAAAAGTAGTATCCAGTTATAGAAATTATGTACATCAAAACCGAATATGGGAACGTAAATACAAAAAGTTTACAGCAGAAGGGTTATCTCCAGAGAAAGCAATACAAAAAATAATAGAATATTCTACAATCCCCGGAACTTCAAGACATCATTGGGGTACCGATTTGGATATCGTAGACGGTAATGCGCCACAACCTAAAGGTTTACTCCTATCCGAAAATTTTGAAGGCAATGGTCCATTCTGTAAATTCAAAGAATGGATGGATGAACACGCTAAGTCTTTTGGATTCTACTTGGTATACACCGATAAAAAAGACAGGAAAGGCTTCAAATATGAACCCTGGCATTACTCTTATGCTCCGCTCTCAATTCCAATGCTAAAAGCATATCAAAAACTTGATATTTTTGCTGAATTAAAAAAAGCAGCCTTATTAGGTAGTTCGTTTTTCACCAAAGACTTTATCAATCAGTATATTACAGAAAATATATCCGACATTAATCCTGAATTATTGTAGCTCATCTACTAAAATTATACTATTTTAGTATCTTAATTAAACCCCAAAATTATGAAAACTACTTTGACACGCTATCTGTGCGTATTTGCTCTGCTTTTATTTGTATGCTCTTGTTCTGATGATGATAGTAGTACTCCAAAAGAAGAAACTGCAGAAATTTCAGTTACAAATGAAATTCTAAAATTAGTAAACCAACACAGACAAAGTAAAGGCTTATCTGCATTAGAAAGAAGCACAACCGCAGATGAATTAGCTGTTGAGCACACCCAATATATGATCACTCAAGGTCGTATCAGCCATGACAACCAAAAAGAAAAATTCGATACCTTAAAAGAAAAAGAAAACGCAAGAGGTTTTGGAGAAAATGTGGCAGCCGGACAACAATCTGCACAATCTGTAATGACTGCTTGGATTAATAGTGAAGGACACCGTAAAAATATTGAAGGAAATTATACTCATATAGGTATAGCTGCCATTAAAAATGAAAACGGAAGTTATTACTACACACAGATTTTTTATCGATAGTGATGCAAACTTGCAAACTTGCCTAAAACATGATGCTTAGACTTCGTTTGATACTTTAAACGATAATCGCAGAAATTACGTGCTAAAAGAAATTTTTAACACGTATTTTTTTTTTGAAACCTTTCGATTCTAGTTTGCCAGAGCAATGATACTCTCAAAGAGAAGATCTCTAAAAGTCCTTTCCTTAGGAAAAGGATGTAGAGCTAACGCTGAACTAGTTTCAGCAATTAGATAAACCACTGTATATGAGGTAAACAATTACGTTACAATAAGCAACACTATTGTAAACTAGAGCCAATCAATTTCTAAAATCACTTAGAACCATACTATAATTTCATTTTTATTTCGTAATGCTATACGCTATTTCTCATTATTCCTTAACTTTAAGCTTGCTTTAATATAAATTATAATCAACTATAATGAGACGTGGTGGCTTAAAAATCCGAATATTAATTGGTCTGGCTATTGTAGCTTTTGCTTTTTTTAAAAAATGTAATAACAAAACCTTAAACCCATATACTGACCGGGTTCAAAATATTAATATGACTAGTGATCAGGAAATTGCTATTGGATTACAAAGCGCTCCACAAATAGCTGAGCAACACGGTGGATTATATCCTGATCAAAAATTACAAGGGTATGTCGATATGATAGGCGATAAATTGGTAAACTCTAGTATGGCAAAAGAAACACCTTATCGATATGAATTTCACCTACTAGCAGATCCTAATATCATTAATGCTTTTGCATTACCTGGTGGACAAATATTTATAACCTATGCCTTGTTGTCTAAATTAGAAAATGAAGATCAGGTCGCTGGTGTACTTGGGCATGAGATCGGACATGTACTAGGGAGACATTCGGCTGAAAGAATAGCAGAACATGACTTTTGGAAAACCATATCTACGGGAGCATCTGTAGGTGCTGATGCTGGTGGAATAGTAAATAGTATCGGACAGAATGTTTTGTTGGGTAATGGACGTGATGATGAACTGGAAAGTGACAAATTAGGCGTATTGTTAATGATCAATTCAGGATATAATCCAAAAGAAATGATTGGCGTAATGAAAATATTAAAAGATGCAGCCGGCCCTAACCGAACCCCTGAGTTTCAAAGTACACATCCTGATCCAGAAAATCGTATAGAAAAAATTCAGGAAGCCATACAAGAATACAGTAACTAAAAAAAGCCTGATTCATACTAAAACCAAGCTTTTAACATGTTTATAAGCGCTATAACAAAAGGCTTATGACAATTCTTTTAAAAGAGCAATCGCTTCATTTGCATTAGATAATTTTGCAAACTTCATTGCTGTATACCCTTTGCTATCCTTAGTATTAATTTTTGCTCCTTTGTCAATAAGCATCTTAATAATAGCTACACGATTGTAGCGGGCAGCATACATTAACGGGGTCATACCATTCGACTTCTCATTAACATCGCTACCGAGTTCGATTAGTTTTTTCACAGTTTCAGTATCGCCTTTTACAATAGCCAAACAAAAAGGACTTGTTTGCGATTGGATAAGATCCGACTTATGACTAGTATACTTTACATTTTCTGAAGCAAAACTTACAGATGAAACTAGCATAATCATTACAGTAAATAAAAACGTTTTTTTCATGATGAATGAATTTAAAGATTTAAGTATTGATTTATATATAATAAGACCTATGAAGTGAAGATTTTGTTACACTTATAAAATCAAATAACAGAACTTTAACCTTTTGAGTAACAAAATATTTTAGGATAGTCCATCTTATACTAAAAAAAAATCCGCTGTACCATTTTATAATAATGTAGATGATACAGCGGATGTGTCATTATTTGTTAATCTCAAACAACTATTTATTCTTAAGGGCTAATAAAAGAGCTTTAGCTTCATCAGCTCCAGATTGCTCTGCATACTTTATTGCAGTTAACCCTTTTTTGTTTTTTGCATTGATTTTTGCACCATTTTTAACCAGAAGCTCAACGATATCTACTCGGTTATAACGAGCAGCATACATAAGAGGAGTCATCCCTGCTGATGATGAATTGACTTCTGTACCCAATTCAATCATTTTTTTTACCATTTCGTAATCTCCTTTTACAATTGAAATACAAAAAGGCGAAACCGCAGGAGCTTCTACTTTTACTACCTCATATACTGTATTCGTATTTACAGAATGATTCGCTGAAACAATACCGAAGGTTAAACCTACTACTAAAACTAATAACTTTTTCATTTTTTCTAAATTTTTAAGTTCTTAAATTGATTTGTGGTCGTCAAATTTGACAAGGCAAATAAATTACATTATTATGACTAAAATCGATTAAATTTTAAGAATAACTCATTTTTAACCTTAATTACACAAATCCGTTAAGATTTTCACAAAAAAACCCCTCCTCATAATATTAAGAAAAGGTTTAAATCACGTAGGTATAATACTAAGTTTTTGTCTGGTTATTTTCGAAGTTGTAACTTTACATCTTATCTCAATTTTTGCGACTTTTATTCAAAACCAACCAAAACTTTAATTTAAGAACATTTTATGAACAAGAAAGTAATCTTGATGATTCTAGATGGATGGGGTACTTCTCCAGATCCAAAAGTATCTGCTATCGACCACGCCAAAACTCCATTCGTAGACAGTTTATATACAACATATCCTAATGCAGCCTTACGAACTGATGGTCTTCATGTAGGCCTACCCGACGGACAAATGGGCAACAGTGAAGTTGGCCACATGAATCTGGGAGCTGGTAGAATTGTATATCAAGATTTAGCAAAGATCAATCTAGCTATTGAAAAGAAAACGTTAAAAGATGAATCCACACTTGTTGAGGCATTCAAACATGCAAAAGATAAGAATAAAAACATCCATCTACTTGGCTTAGTTAGTGATGGCGGTGTTCATTCACACATTAATCACATCAAAGGATTACTGGATGTCGCGCATGCATACGACCTCAAAAACGTCTTCCTTCATGCATTTACAGATGGCAGAGACGTAGACCCTAAATCTGGCAAAGGCCATATACAAGACATTCAGGGTCATATGATCCAAACCACAGGAAAGTTAGCTTCTGTGATTGGAAGATACTATGCTATGGATAGAGATAAAAGATGGGAACGTGTGAAACTCGCATACGATCTTTTAGTACATGGAGCAGGAACAGCAAGTGATAGCATCGTACAAAGTATTCAGGAAAATTATAACAATGATGTAACCGACGAATTTATCAAGCCAATTATAATGCATGAAAATGGAGTTCCTATAACAACTATAAAAGAAGATGACGTTGTCATTTTCTTTAATTTTAGAACGGATCGCGGTAGAGAATTAACAGAAATGCTATCTCAAAATGATATGCATGAATATAATACGCATAAACTTCCGCTGTATTATGTGACCATGACCAATTATGATGACACCTTTAAAAATATCAAAGTAGTATACGACAAAGAGAACATAACAGAGACTCTAGGTGAAGTACTATCTAAAGCAGGTAAAACACAGATTCGTATTGCAGAAACCGAAAAATATCCCCACGTTACTTTCTTCTTTTCCGGTGGACAGGAAGAAGCTTTTTTGGGTGAAACAAGAATACTACGTGATTCTCCAAAAGTAGCTACGTATGATTTACAGCCTGAAATGAGCGCTTACGAACTAAGAGATGCTCTAGTCGATGAATTACAAAAAGGAGACGTTGATTTTGTGTGTCTTAATTTTGCCAATGGAGATATGGTTGGACATACAGGCGTCATGGAAGCTGCGATAAAAGCATGTGAAGTTGTAGATGCGTGTGTAAATGATGTTGTCACAACCGGTCTGGAAAATGGCTATACTACCCTATTGATTGCTGATCACGGAAATTGCGAAACCATGATTAATCCCGATGGTACTCCCCACACAGCACACACTACTAATCCAGTTCCTTTCATTTTGATAGACAACGATCAAATTGAAGTAAAAGATGGGGTTTTAGGAGATATAGCACCGACTATTTTAGATCTAATGGGCGTTAATCAACCAGAAGTCATGACCCAACAATCGTTATTAGAAAAATAGATCAACTTTTTTTCTTAAGTCATAAATTGCCTTCTTTGGTTTTCCATTTTGGAATTTTTTCTGAAGTAATAGTATTTCCTAGAGCTTCAAAACGCTCCTTGCTCATATAATGTTTTATAGGATGATACTGTTTAAGAAAACCAGGTTTGTTGGTACCGATAATACTTTTATCATACTGTGATCCGCTCCAAGTGGTTTTTGACCAGGGTAGGTTTAGTTCGTTTGGCGTAAATTCGAACTCCCAATCTGGGCTAACAGATATCCAGCGAAGCGTAATGGCTTGGGTATTGGTATGTCCCCAATTTATCCATGTTACTCCGTTTTCTTTGTTAGCATTTTTCGGACGATCCTCAGGACGAGAATATACGACTATATAATTCCTATAATCGTCCAAAATAATTTCATCATCCATTACCGATGTATTCTCTAATCCTGCAATCTTCGAAAAAGGAAACTCTGCATCATACGTAGTTAGAGACCAGTATCTGCACTGTGCAGTTGTCATAGTTTGCGCACCCCTTCTGGTATCAGGAAAAGTTGGTAATTTACCGGTCAACACAAACACTTTCCCTTTCTTGAGAGACATCCCAGAAGTCAAATATCCCGTATAATTACAGCCTGTAGCATGAGGTTCTAGACTAGCTGGAACTGGCATATCCTCGCCTCTACCATTAACTCCTTTGTCTAGGTTACGAATATATTCTTTATCTGATTCGTTGTTTTTAAATAACGCTTTGGCTCCACCAGTAGCTATTTGCAGAAATATACCGAACTGTTTATCCCACCCGGAGTTATAACTATTGTATTGGGGCGGGTCGTAATTTCCTTTTATTCTATTAGGCATCGTAGTCTCAGACTTTTCAATTAAACCATCAAAATTAGCCATGATATAAAATTTTTCACCCGATGGTAACTCAAAGTACATTTCAGGTAAATTTACGCCTGCTTCGGGCATTTTAGTATGATCAACACCAAAGTAACGCAACCATACATCTCCAAAATCCCAAATACCCCGACCATGGCCACTTTTGGTATCTAGTCCCCATGGTCCCTGAATCTGAATACCACTCCCGTAGCGCACGTTACCTTTACCGCGATAAGGAGGTGAGTGAGATGGATCAAGTTGCGTTGGATTACCCATGGCCATTTTATAAACTACTTCATAACTTCGTTGCTTTGCCATTCGGTTAGCCCCCTTTCTAAATGGGTTTGTATGTCCAGGCTCTGGTTCTATATCAACATCGACTATAGATACTTCTCCCTTTCCAGACCATTGATCATATCTATATTCGGTGGCATAAAAGGAGGGCGGTATTTGAATATCAAAAAAACGACAGTATGGAAACTCTCCCTTTATATGTAATTCTGCTCCAAACGGAGCATACATAATAGGAGCAACCAAATATGTGCAATGGGGATCGGGAAAACTTCCATATAATTTTTGAAAATTAATATCATGAGCAGGCCTCAATACCCATTGTTGTGTTCTATCGATATCTTCATATTTAACCAATGTAATATCTTTAAATTTATTATAATCATATCCTTTTGGCAATAGCGATTCTGGAAGTTTGCCAGACACTTCTCCTCGATACCACTCTTTAATATATTTTTCTAATCGATCGGATAACTTTTTTGCTTCATTTTCCAGCTTTTCAGATTCTTCAAAGGGATAGGAAGGAACTGTAGGCAAACATGAGTTGAAAAAAATGGTCATCCCTATGAGTAATATAAAATTCTTCATGTATAAGTTATTTTGATGTAAAGAAATAGGTTAGATTAATACCAAAAGAATTGTTGTTAACTGAATTATCTTCATCGCCTTCAGGTGCTATATTTCGTATTCCAGCTTCATAGGATAGATCTAGCTGAAGAGAAGGCGTCACTCGTAGACCTACTGCAAAAACCGCTCCCCAATCAAATGGGCTGTAGGTATCTTCTCCTCGTTCATTTCCCCATTCAATATCACTATCGGTAAAAAAGTCCAAGTCCCCTACATCACCTTTTGTATCTACCTCACCTCCTATCCCATAGCTCATGTAAAGACCAGCTCCTGCAAATAAACTGGTTTTTCCTATATTGAAATTATAAACGATGGGTATGGGAATATGAAAATATAAAGGACTCGAAGTTACCTCAACATCAAAAAAAATGGTATTCTCATCAAATCGATATCCTTTACCTTTGAATAATAAAGCAGGCTGAATGGCAAAATCAGAGTTTTTGAAAGGCGCATATATTACGATTCCCATTTGTAATCCCAATTTGGCCTCAGTGTCCACCCTCCAAATCGAAAAATGTTGTGGTAATATTCTGGTTACTCAAATTAAACCCTCCCCGAATACCGATTCTTAGATTGTCTTGAGAGTACATCGCATTAATTAATAACGTGATTACTATTATCAAGATAAAATTATGAAATTTCATAGTATACATTTTAAGGAAAATAATTGAATTATGTAGTATCTATTCGATAACAACAGAAAGTACTGTCGGTCTGTATCTGCCTGTTATTAATCCACCTGCAGACGTTACGTCTTCTGCTTCGGCGATATCAAATCGTTCTAGCACAAGAGTCCCTGCCTGAGGCTCAATCTCCTGTAATACCCCAGATGTAAGAACTACAGAGGTAGCTCCTTCATTTCCTTGTGCAAAAATTTTAGTTTGCTGCAAATTATTAGGTACAACCGTAGCAACTACAGAGGATAATCCTCCAGCTACATCGCCCCCTTCCCAGATGATATCATAAGATTGTGATCGATCAAGAGTAGTGGGGACATTTTCTGGAAAAGCAATAGACCTAAGTGTAATTGAATTTGTAAATATTTCACCGTTCAAATCGGTGTATGTAAAGGTTCCACTATTAACTAATCCTGCTAACTTTAATTCATAGAATCCTCCAATAGTATTGAAGGGTACAGCAGTCTCATTAAAAAATATACTAGCTCCTTCTGATAATTCTAAACGTGTACCCGTTAAATTTCCAAATGTAAAAGTGGTTTTGGCATATGTCGTATTTTCGGTTTGATCGTAAAATAATTCATAAGCTCCATAAATTCTATCCTGATTTACGTTTTCAGAATCCTCTGATTCGCAACTTGCGATACCAAAAATTAAAAAGACAAGTAGTACTTTGTTGAAAAAATTAGTTTTCATTTTGTTATTTTATCATGTTATATACATAAAACAGTTACTTTTAAAAAACGCTGCGTTGAATTGATATAAGTCTTCATTTTTATTTAGCTTAAAAAAAATTGAATACACGCAGCGAATTAGAAAAATCTTAGTTTAAATAGATGAGACAAAGTACGAGTACTAGTGTATGAATAAAGAAGAGCAAGACGAACTTGTTATTGCATGTAGGGCCAATAACCGAGATGCTATGCAAAAAATCTATACCGCCTATGTATCACGAATGATAGCCGTAAGTATGCGATACTGCAAAAACCAGACTGACGCAGAAGATATTGTTCAAGAGGCTTTTATAAAAGTATTTAGGAATATTCATAAATATAATCACAAAGGAGTTTTAGGAAGCTGGATAGAACGTATAGTTATAAACTGTGCTATCGATCATTGGAATAAAAATAAAAAAACAATATGTATAGATCACGAAAATTCAATCTACAATAAAGAAAAACAAGCTGTTTATCATGATGAAACGGATACATTGACAAAAGAACTATCCCTTGAAAAATTGAGAACCCTAATCACTAATTTGCCAGAGCAATATAGATATGTGCTAAACCTATATGCTATCGAAGGATATTCGCACAAAGAAATTGGTAAAATGTTGAACATTAAAGAAAGTACATCCAGATCTAATTATACCAGAGCGAAAAAAAAATTACTCGAAGATATAAAGAAATATAATATCACACATTTTTAAGACTGTTGGAATGAAACATGATGAAGATCAATTAAAAAAGTTTTTACAGACCAGATTTAAAAACAATAAGGTAGAGCCATCAAAGGATATGTTTGACAATATCTACAATGGCACTATACACCATCAACACTCTTCAAATCGCAAGATATGGTATAGCACTGCTGCAATGATTATCATACTATTAGGGATTGGATCAATACTTAATTATACCACAAAGGATGAAAAGCTAGACCATACAAATTCTCCAAAAGTAGTTGTTGAAGGAAAAAGAGATTCAATTACCCAGAAAAAGCAGGCAATACCAAAGAATAAAGAGAATGAAAAGGAATTAGTTAACAATGATTCTGTACTTAGAAAAATTAATCAACAAAAAAAAGAGAATCTCAACATAGTTGATGCTCCTATGTCAGAAACCTTTACTTCAGAAAACCAATTAAAAAACGTAATATTACGAGACAAGAGTACTATAACTATGCAAAAGGAAAGCCAAGTAGACTTTACTATTACTAATCAGGGCAATCGAATGGTCAATCTAAACGGAAATGTGTTTTTTGATGTAGCAAAAGATCCAAAACGACCGTTTATAGTTCAGGGAAAACATAGCAGAATTCAGGTAACTGGTACTTCTTTTATGATGTCTTCACAAAAGGATAACGACAAAATCACATTGATTGAGGGATCAGTAACGATAACACACCTAAAAACAGGTATAACAAAAAATATCATTCCCGGTCAAAATTTTATAATAAACACTACGGGAATAGTATCATTAAAAAAGTCTCCTAACCAATTTGCCTGGAAAACAGGTAACTTGAGTTATAAAAACACCAGTATTGGTATGCTTATGCAAGATTTAAAAGAAAATTATGATGCTAAGATCGAGGTGCAAAATCCAATGCTATTAAATTGCAGCTATACCGGTACATTCAAAAATGCTACTCCAGAAAAAGTTTTGAGTATACTTAGCATCACCTTGGGTTCGCAACTTGAAAAGAAAAATAATACTTTTGTAATTACTGGAAACAGTAGCTGTGCTAATTAATTTTTGATTATTTTGATTTGAAATACAAAGCCTATTTATTAATTCCTATATTTCTTTTAAAAATCTTGGCTACCTATGGTCAGGAAGTTGAAAATAAATCAAATACAACGATACTAGCTAGTCTTGTTTCTATACACGTAGAGAATAAAACCATAGAAACTCTACTTTTAACCTTAGAAGAAAACTATCCATTCAGTTTTTCATATATAGACAGTGAAATTCCTTTACAAAAAAAAATCTCACTCACCGCTCGGGAAGAGCGTTTGGATTTCTTACTGGAAACTGTCTTCAAAAATACAGTAATTGATTTTATAGATTATGAAGATCAAATCATACTAATCAGAAAGAAAAACATCGAAATCTTAGAAGAAATTAAAGATAAACATATACAATCCTTTTATCTACCTACTATATCCGAATATAGTTCTAATACAAAAGGTAAGGGCAATTTTATAGATATAGATGATCTATTAAAAAGACTGACCAAGTATTATCAATCCTATAAAGCCAACCCTAACCTGGCAGTTACAGACACTATTAAAACGGACTCTTTATCGATAAAATTTAAAGATTCTCTAAATATCGCTACAAAAAAGAGAAGAAAGAAAACATTAAAATTTCCTAAGCTCTCTATGAAAAATGTTGAGCTTACCTATGGTTTTTCTGCAAAAATTTCTTCAGTTTTTTGGACATTTTCTTCAGAAACAAGAAATAGAGATTTCAATAAAAATGCTATCCCAGATGTATCCTTAGCAATTGGAGGTGATCTCTATTTTGAAGCTGAAACCACAGTTACCAGTTTGGGTTTTCATTTTTCGTATCTTCAAAAAACCGGAATCCACACAAATTATTTTGTAAATACGGTATTTCCCAATACTATCTTAACTCAAAGCACATCATATAATGAAAATTTTATGTTCGCTGAAATTCCTGCTACGCTAGGTTTTAAAATCCTAAAACCTAAGTTTAATTATTTTATCCAGTCGGGTATAAGTTTACAAAGATTGGTGCAGAGTGATGTTTCAAAATTGTATAGAGTCTATCAAGATCAACTTTTTACAAATCTGAATTCGAATAGCGCTTCTAATCCTGATCTATCTCCATATTTTGATCGAAATTTTACTCCTATCGAAACGAAAACAACAAGAGTAAGAAAATGGAATACTTCGGCTTTTATTTCTTTCAGAATAGTGACCAAGTGGAGTGATCATTGGAAAATTATTATTGGACCAGAAATAAGTTACCAATTTTTTTCACTGTATGAAAATGATGCACCGGTATCACAAAATAGAATTCAGGCTGGTATAGGTATAATTTTTGCTCCAATTTTTACTTATATGTAATGGCAATCACCAAATATTTATATTTTTGAGCATAGATGAAATAATCCAGTTGTAATGAAAAGCATTAAAATACTCTTAGTAACGTCTATATTGATTCATATCTTCACTTCGTGTAACGAAGACTCTGGTGAAAACACAACCAACAACTTGCCAGAAACCAGGCAAACCCTCTTGGTTGGCAAAATATGGACACTGAGTGCGCAAACAATAGATCCTGCAAGGGCCAGAGTAACCGGTGGACCCGAAGTTTCAGATTGGTATGCTGATATGCTTCCTTGCGAACAAGATGCCCAAAAAATTTATTTTTTTAATGGTGACTTGGTATTTGACCAAGGTCCAACACGATGTCAGGAATCAGATGTACAAACATTTGCAGGCTCTTGGACCTTCAATTCGGATGAGACCATAATAACAGAGCTACAACAAAATTTCATCAATATTATTCGCAGCTATAAGATTATTGAACTTACGCAAGATACCCTCACAATAGAAAGACAAGATAATTTCTTCGGTCCCATAACGCATACTATTGTTGAAAGCTATACAGCGAATTGATGCTGTATACTGAATGTATAGAGAAATATAGGCAACCTACCAAAGTTGCCTATATTTACAGTGAATTGCATATTAATTGTAAAACATAGTCTTGGTTGCTATGCTTTATAAATCGAAGACAATAACATTTCCATCCTCACCAGTTAGAGCTACTTCTTGATCACAGGCTCCGTTACCATAATTAATATTAAAATTAACTCCAAAATTACTAGTAAAATCCTGAGAACCTTCAACAGGATATCTCAAAAAATCTAATCCATTAAAACATGCTGCACTATATACCAAAGGAAATCCAATGATTGAGGTAGTTTCAATAAGATTTGAATTTTCTAAGTTTTCTAAAGAAGAAGATTCTATTAACGTAATAATCTCTTGTTTTGTAAACCGGTTTTCAAAAGTAAAATTTCGTTGAGTTCTATAACGAAACGGTGTACCATCGGGTTCGGTGAGTAAACCATCGATAACCACGTCAAATACTTGAGATGTTTCATTACTCAGGGCTTCATTCTGAATGGATACTCTATACCCATCAAATTTATAACCATTTCGATATTCAACATTTTTGAATACAGCCGAGTCTCTTAATCTTAAAGAGCCCAATCCAGCTATATAAAATTCATATTTCCCTTTCCAATCATTTGATTGACAACCCTCTTTTTCGAAATCCAAAACCAGTTCACTATAAAAGTCATACTCCTCAAAACCAGATATAGGAGAATCTTGATATGAAACGAGTAGATTTACCGTAGTGCAATTTTCCTTATTACTCCTTGAAGAGTTTTCTATATCATTCGATGCATTTGCAGATAGTTGATCAAAGACATCAATTTCTGAACTCATTTTAGTGTATGATTCGAATGCTTTTTGGTTGTCGTTTTCGATAGATTGATCAGTAGCATCATCACTTGAACAACTAAGCACTGTTACTAAAACCATAACATTTAAGATTATTTTTTTCATAATGTATTTTTTAGATTAAAAGTTTATTTCTTTAGTTAAACTGTATAAAACAGATAACGCTGCGTTAAAAACTAGTTTTTATTAAATTCACATTTAAGGTATTGTCATACTATGTGCTTTTCAGTATCTTGGCATAAAGTTGTAATCAATACTGTATGATGAAAATATACCTTTTAGCCGTTTCTTTTACACTATTTGCTTGTGGGAGCGGTGCTAAAATCACCAATACTAGTGTATCTAATTCTAAGACCGAAAAAGAAATTGACAAACAAGACTTAAACACTACGGCTGTGAAAACGAGACCAAACATTCTAATAGGTAAACATTATCGAAGAGCGTTAGAGCAAGAACCTTTTGCTATATGGTTTAATCAAAACTATACTGATTATACAATAGACTCATCGATTGTTAAGCAATTATCCCCTTACCTTGAAGGTGTTTCTATAAAAGCATTTATGGGCACCTGGTGTAGTGATAGCAAGCGAGAAACTCCAGCTTTTTATAAAATTCTTGATGACGCAAATTTTGACTATAAAAATCTTGAATTAATAACGGTTACCCGAAATAAAGATACTCCTGAAGGGTATGAAAAAGGTTTAGATATTTCGCGAGTACCTACTTTTATATTTTATAAGAAAGGAAAAGAAATAGGTCGATATGTAGAATTTGCCAGAGAAACGCTAGAAAAAGATATGTTAACCATTCTTTCAGAAGAGCCATATAAGCATTCATATGAGGATTAAGTCCTAGCGTTTTAGATCGAATCCTAATATTCTTTGTAAATTTGTCTCCCTTTTAATTTTGGAATTCGATATATGAGTATTATTGTCAAAACACGTGAAGAAATAGAACTAATGCGCGAGAGTGCTTTGGTTGTATCCAAAACTTTAGGAATGTTGGCCTCAGAGGTTAAACCTGGAGTAACTACATTACAGTTGGATAAGCTAGCAGAAGAGTACATACGAGATCATGGAGCAATTCCAGGTTTTTTAGGATTATATGATTTCCCCAATACGTTATGTATGAGTCCGAATGCACAAATAGTTCATGGGATTCCAAACAATACACCTTTAAAAGAAGGTGATATTATATCTATTGATTGTGGTGCTATCAAGAATGAGTTTTATGGGGATCATGCCTATACATTTCCTGTTGGAGAAGTGTCTGAAGAAATAAAACGTTTACTGCGCATTACCAAAGAATCATTATATGTAGGTATTGAAGCATTTAAGATTGGTAACCGTGTAGGGGATGTAGGATATGCTATTCAGAAATTTACGGAAGAAGCAGGCTATGGAGTTGTGAGAGAATTAGTAGGTCATGGTTTGGGTCGTAAAATGCATGAAGATCCCGAAATGCCAAATTATGGGCGTCGCGGTAGAGGTAAAAAATTCATCGAAGGTATGGTTGTAGCTATAGAACCCATGACTAATATGGGTACACATCGTATTAAACAATTGCGTGACGGATGGACGATACTAACTGCAGATGGCAAACCAAGTGCCCATTTTGAGCATGATGTAGCTATTATTGATGGAAAACCTGAAATTTTGTCCACTTTTAAATACATTTATCAGGCTTTAGGTATCGAATCTGATGAAGAGGATGCTTTTCGACAAGAAATATTGACGGTTTAGTATAAAAATAAGTTCTAAATCCGCTTTGCCCGGCTTTTCAATATGAAAAAACTCTTTAAACTTGTACTCAATACCATCCCTAGACCGCTATTAATTAGACTAAGCTATTTGGCAAGACCTATCATTTCATTCTTTTTAAGAGGAAACACTTATACTGATCCAATAGATGGGAAAAGCTTTTCAAAATTTTTACCGTATGGATACGAGAACCAAAGAGACAATGTCCTTTCGCCCTCTACCCTATCCTTAGAACGGCATCGATTACTATGGTTATATCTTAGCAACGAGACCAATTTTTTTACAGCTCCTGCAAAAGTATTGCATTTCGCCCCAGAGCAAGCCTTTTATAAAAGATTTAGAACATTAAAACATCTTGATTATACGACCACGGATCTTAATTCGCCATTGGCAGACGTTAAAGCTGATATCTGTAATCTCCCATTTGAGGATAATGAATATGATGTAATTTTTTGTAATCATGTGTTAGAGCATATCCCTAATGATACTAAAGCCATGCAAGAAATTTTTAGAGTATTAAAACCTGGCGGGATGGCAATATTGCAAATCCCACAAGATCTAAATAGAGCAACTACTTTTGAAGATGATAGTATCACGGATCCAAAAGAACGTGCCAAAATATTTGGGCAATATGATCATGTAAGAGTCTACGGAAGAGACTATTTTGAGAAATTAAGGTCTATTGGTTTTGAGGTAGATGAAATTGATTATACCAAAAAACTAGCTAAAAAAGACGTTATAAAGTACTGTCTTGCGCCCGGTGAAATCCTACCTGTTTGTTATAAACATTAAAAACATCTAAGCCATAAACTGTCAATCCTCAGAAAAACCATTCAAAGATAGTGTTGCTAATTCTTTTTGATCATCTTCATAAATAAGATATGCTTTTAACTCTGGATGAGTTTCTAAAAACTGTTTTGATTGCTTTAATCCCATTGACATAAGTGCTGTAGCGTAGGCATCTGCCTCCATGCATGTAGGGGCTAACACCGAAGCGCTAAGCATGTTGGATTTATGAGGATATCCCGTTTCTGTATTAATAATGTGGGCGTAACGATTTCCTTTTTCGTCAATTTTATATTTACGATAGCTCCCCGATGTAGCCATTGCTTCATTTTGCAACGACACTACTTTACTGTATGATTGCGTATCATCAAAATTAGGGTCTTCTACGCCTATCATCCAGGGTTTTTGCTTTATACTATTACTCCCTTTACCCCTTATTTCACCACCGATTTCTACAAGATAGTTTTTGAATCCTTTTCCTTCTAGAAATAAAGCAAATACGTCTACAGCATATCCTTTTGCCAAAGCATTGAAATCTATAAAGGTATCTGGGTTAAATTTCACAATTTTATCATCGATTAACATAAGTTTTTTTAATCCTACAGAGGCCAACAAGCTATCTATTTTAAGACTATCTAATGCCTTTACTTCACCTTTTGGGCCAAAATCCCATGCATTAACTAAAACACCGATTGTGGGATCAAATACACCATTAGTTTCTTCATAAATCTTCTTAGAAGTAGCCCATACGTTCCTGAAATGTTTATCAACCCGTACAGTAGTATCACCCTTATTAATTCTGGAGATATCAGAATCATCGATATAGGTAGACATTGATTGGTTGATAACGTTGATAATACTATCATAAGATTTAGAAAAATCTAATTCTTTTTTATCAATACATTGCACAGAAAATGTAGTTCCAAAAGCAGATCCGCTACTATAATTTATATGCAATTTTGGATCTTCATCACAAGAAATTAAAAGTCCGAAAAAAATAATTAGGGTCAGTTTTTTAATCATATTAACTAATTCAGATGTGTTTCAATAGTTTGCAAACCTGCATATTCCAAGGTGTAATCTTCATTCAAGAAAACAGGCTTTCTGGGATTTTCTGCATTTTGTAACCCTACTCCGGCATAAAACACTTTTGCCTCTTGTTCTCTGGCATGCTTTTTAAATGACTCCATCCAAATCACATCATAGTTATGAGGGTTATCTGGATATGAAATTGCTTTAACCAAAACAAAATATCGCTGATTGGATGTGTCTGTACATACAAACTGAGGATGCTTTCCTAACTTGCTATTAATAGCAATAAACTCAAAACCTTTTTTTTCTAATTCTTTCCCTACAATATTCATTGCCAGGTTGTGGAGTTCTTGTTTGGTAAGTATTCTTGTCATAGCTATGCAAAGATATTATATTGAGATAAAAATTCTTCAATCAAAAATATTTTTCTCTACATACTACACACAAAAAATATATATAAAATGTATCATTTGAATCGTATAAATCGTGCCTCATCAAAATAATAGCTAGGCGTATCTACAGGTTGATTCTTATCAAATGTATACCATGGGGAAATTGTTGTATCTTCAAAATTTTTAAGCAAGCATACACTTTGCGCCGGAGTATTGCCTTGTGCCAGAAGATACATCCTATCACCTTTATCATTAATAATCGCATCTACAATAATTTCTATATGCCCGGGAGAACCAGGTTTAACCAACATATCTCCTATTTGTATATCGCTCACAGATATCTTTTGCAACTCGTGATACATAGATAAAGTTCCTGCGTACATATAAATTAGATTCAGGTATTTATAAAAATTGGCTTTTGTATGATTGGATGTTGCTGTTTTGAGAAAAGTAACCTTATTACCACTAATTTTAGGTCTAAACCCTGTGGCATACGCCTCCCATGAACAGTAATGCCCTGAAGTAAAATTAAAACCGATTTCATCTTTTTTATTTTGATCCCATAAATATTCTGATCGTATTCTCATTAAAGCATCCGCACATTGTTGTAATCCATTTGATGGTACATGAACTTCTAAAATTGCCTCATGCCAATGCTGGGCAAAATATTCACTATTGTCATAATTGATAATCTTACTGCCGTAAGGTTTTAGTTTATAATGTCGTAAATATTCTTGAAAAGATCCTGGCTTGTATTGTATTCTCTTATAGCCATCAGGAACAAGTACTCGTGTAGCTATAGAATCGCCTTTTGTGTCTATATTATTTGGCTTAGATACAACGTCAGTCGCGACTCCTTTTATAAAACTAGCAACCTTTTTACCTTTTAAAGTATTCTCAAATATCAAAAACAGGAAAACTAAAATTACAATAGTAATACTAATGGATATACTATACTTCTTCATAAATTCATGGCTGCTATATTTCCTAAAAATATAAAAACCGATACAAATAAATGGTATCGGTTTTCTATTATAATTTATTCTTGAAGATATTTCCGTCTACACGGAAATAATTAAAGGTCACTATTTATCCTCCAAAATCATCAAATCTAATGTGTTCATCCGGAATACCAAAATCTTCTCCCATTTTCTGAACAGCTTTATTCATCAAGGGTGGACCACAAAAATACAACTCTATATCCTCTGGAGATTCGTGATGGCTCAGGTAATTATCGATCACGCAATTGTGTATAAATCCAACAAAACCATCGCCTTCATCATTAATATCACTTTTTACTTTCCAGTTGTCTTCCTCTAAGGGTTCAGACAATGCAAGGTAAAACTTAAAATTAGGAAAATTCTTTTCTAAATCATAGAAATGGTCTAAGTAGAACAATTCTCGCTTAGAACGACCACCATACCAATAGGTTACTTTACGACCCGTTTCTAATGTTTTGAATAAGTGATATAGATGTGAGCGCATTGGTGCCATACCAGCTCCTCCACCTACATAAAGCATTTCTGATTCCGATTCATTAATAAAAAATTCACCATAGGGACCAGAAATTGTTACTTTATCTCCTGGTTTTTGAGCAAAAATATAAGAAGAGGCTATACCTGGATTTACATCCATCCATCCATTTTTTGCTCTATCCCATGGCGGAGTAGCAATACGTACATTAAGCATAATTTCTCTTCCTTCAGCAGGGTAAGAAGCCATAGAGTAAGCACGTTCTATAGTTTCGTTATTCTTCATAACTAACGGCCATAGACCAAATTTATCCCATTCTGCCTTGAACTTATCTGGCGTATCATGCTCTTCTGGGTGTGCAGTAATGTCAATATCAGAATATTTGATCTCACACTGTGGAATTTCGATTTGAATATATCCACCGGCTTTGTATCCCATATCTTCAGGAATGCGCACTACAAATTCTTTTATAAAAGAAGCAACGTTGTAGTTACGTACAACCTCTGCTTCCCACTTTTTGATACCAAATACCTCTTCAGGGATTTCGATATTCATGTCTTGTTTTACCTTTACCTGGCAAGCTAAACGCGCACCATGCTGAAGCTCTTTACGTGAGAAATGAGGGGTTTCTGTAGGCAATGCTTCACCACCACCTTCTAAAACGTGACACTCACATTGAATACAAGTTCCACCACCACCACAAGCTGAGGGTAAAAATATTTTTTGTGCTCCCAAAGTCGTTAATAATGTGCTCCCAGAGGCTACTTCGATTTCTTTTTCACCATTGATGGTAATTTTCACCGGACCTGAAGGTAATAGTTTATCTTTTGCAAATAATAAAATTCCTACTAAAACCAGAGTTAACACTAAAAATGAAATAATAGTAATGACAATTGTTCCGAGTGTTGTAGACGCTAAAAATATCATATTATTTAAGTATTGTAACGTTAGTATTTTCGGCTACTTCTTTTGTAGTCTTTTCTTGTTCTATCTGAGCAGCTTGTGTTTCTTTTTTCTCCTCTTCATCACCTCCGGTCAACATGCCTCCAAAACTCATAAATCCGATAGCCATTAAGCCTGTAAGGATAAATGTAATTCCTAATCCTCGTAAAGGAGCAGGTACGTTAGAGTATCTTATTTTTTCTCGAATGGCGGCTATTGCCAGAATTGCCAGAAACCATCCGATACCTGATCCGATACCATAAACAGCTGCATGAGATATGGTAGCAAATTCTTTTTGTTGCATAAATAGTGATCCTCCCAAAATTGCACAGTTTACTGCAATTAATGGTAAAAATATTCCTAACGAATTGTATAGTGATGGAGAAAATTTCTCAACTATAATCTCAACCAATTGTACCATAGTAGCAATTGTAGCGATAAAAAGAATAAAGGTTAAGAAACTTAAATCATAATCGGCATATTCTTCACCCAACCAGGATCCTAATGCTCCTTCTCTTAAGATATATTTATCTAATAAAAAGTTTAAAGGTACTGTGATTGCAAGTACAAATATAACTGCTGCTCCCAGACCTACAGCTGTAGATACTTTTTTGGATACTGCAAGGTATGAGCACATTCCTAAAAAGAATGCAAATACCATATTATCTATAAAGATCGCTTTTAAAAATAATTCTAAATATTCCATGTTCTTTATTTTAATGATCTTCGATCAGTGCTTTATTTTTACTTCTTTGGATCCAGATAATAATCCCTACAGTAATTAATGCCATCGGCGCTAGTACCATAAAACCGTTATTTTCATATCCTATAGCATATAATCCTGTTTTTTCTATTGGATCTCCCAATACTTTGGCTCCAAACAACGTACCTGAACCTAATAATTCTCTAAAAAATGCTACAACAATAAGCAGAACACCGTAACCAGCAGCATTTCCAATTCCATCAAGAAAAGATTTCCAAGGTCCATTACCTAGAGCATAAGCTTCAAAACGACCCATAATAATACAGTTCGTAATGATAAGACCTATAAAAACAGAGAGTTCTTTACTAAGTGTATAAGCAAATGCTTTGAGTACCTGATCAACAACGATCACCAAAGTTGCAACAACTACTAACTGAACAATAATTCGAATTTTGGAAGGTATAACGTTTCTCATTAAAGAGATCACAACATTACCAATACCCATTACAAATATTACAGAAATCGCCATTACTACAGAAGGTTTTAATTGAGCTGTAATTGCTAATGCCGAACAAATCCCAAGTACTTGTATAGTAATCGGATTGTTATCTGCAAGAGGATCCGTAAGTAATTTCTTATTTTTCTTTGAAAACAAAGGCTCTTTAGGCTCTTTTACTTTCACTTTTTCTTCTGTTACTTCAGCCATTTGTTATTTTTTTAAAGTTTCAAAATAAGGTTGATACATTTTTATTCCTTTCTTCACCATGGTCGTCACTCCATCCCCAGTGATTGTAGCACCTGCTAAAGCATCTACCTCATTGTCAGCTTTATCTTCATTCTTAGGATCAGTATTTCCTTTTTTTACAGTAATTCCTTTGTACTCTCCAGCGGCATTAAGTATACTTTCATCTATAAAATCATCTCTAAAGTACGCCTCCTTAATATTAGCACCTAATCCTGGAGTTTCGGCCTTGTGATCAAAAAATGCACCTTTTACTTTAGTAAATTCTTTATCAAGTGATACATAACCCCAGATTGCGTCCCAAAGACCATTACCTCGCATAGGAACGACGTAGTATTCCTGACCATCTTTTTTTCCTATAAAGAGCGGCATTTTTCTTTCATAACTACCATCTTGTTTCACCTTATCATTTTCTTTCTTCACTTCGACATCAAATGCTGCTTTAGTTTTTTCAGCAACACTTCCTGTAATTATGTATTGTTCATCACCAACATATTGATCAAATAACTCTTGAGCCTTTTGAGCTGGCACAAATTCATTAGGATCATCTGCATCGGTAATACCCATTGCAAAAAGAATATTTTGTTGTTTTTCTGTTTTCTTATTTGCAGCTACCCTATCTTTTAACGAGGAAGCAGTAAATGCTAATAATGATCCAACCACAACTACCATAATAATGGCAAATAGGATCGTGTATGAATTTTTGTCTGTATTAATTGCCATGATCTACGCCGTTTTTAGTTTTAAACGTTTCATTCTTTTCTTCACATTTCCTTGAACCACATAATGGTCAATAGTGGGAGCGAATACGTTCATTAATAAAATTGCTAAAAATACACCTTCTGGATATGCAGGATTGAACACACGTATCAGAATCGATATAAATCCAATTAAAAATCCATATATCCATTTTCCTTTATTCGTCTGTGAAGCAGTTACTGGATCTGTAGCCATGAATACAATACCAAAAGCGATACCGCCTACGATCAAATGCTTCCAGAATTCCAAATTCATTAAAGCGTAGAATTTACTAGATTCTGCTATCCATCCTGCGCTCGTAACTCCGTTGAATATTAATCCCATAAGTAAGGCACCCAAAACGGCACTCAACATAATCCTCCAACTTCCTATTTTGGTGAATATTAAAAATAATCCGCCTAATAAGATCAACAAGGCAGAAGTTTCTCCTACCGATCCCGGTATAAAGCCTAAAAATGCGTCTGCGAGTGAATATGGTGCTTCTCCTCCACCTAATATTGCTTTCCCTTGAGCTAATCCACCAAGAACAGTTTCTCCTGATATTGCATCAAGTTGTGCGCCTCCAGCAATTTCATTTGCTCTTTCTACGGCTCCATGCACCCATACTTTATCTCCAGACATCCAGGTAGGATATGCAAAAAATAGAAATGCTCTTATCGTTAATGCTGGATTCAGAATGTTCATCCCAGTACCTCCAAATACTTCTTTACCGATTACAACTCCAAAAATCACTGCGATAGCAAGCATCCATAAAGGAGTATCTACTGGAACAATCAGAGGAACCAACATCCCTGTCACAAGATATCCTTCTTCTACCTCATGCCCCTTGATAACTGCAAAAACAAATTCTACGGCCAGTCCCACTCCATACGATACAATGACCAATGGCAGCACTTCCCATAATCCTATGACCAAATTATCCCAGGACCAAAATTCTGAACTGAAAAAACCATTCGAAACGGCCTCTATTTCGCCCAAAGCTAAATGATGCTGATATCCTGCATTAAACATCCCAAAGACTAAACATGGCAGTAAAGCCGTAATCACAGTATTCATGGTACGTTTTAGATCATCTGCTCCTCGAACATGAGCGCCAGAATGTGTAGTCTCGTTAGGTAAATACAAAAACGTATGGATTGCATTGAATGCAGGCGCCATCTTTTTTCCTTTGTATTTAAGTTTTAGTTTATGTAATTTTTCTTTTAATCCCATAGCACTATCCTATTTCTTTTAACATTAAGTCTAACCCTTCTCTTATAATTTCTTGGTGTGGCTGTTTAGAAACGCATATAAATTCTGTGAGAGCAAAATCTTCGGGAGCAATTTCATACATCCCTAGTTGCTCCATCGCATCTAAATCATTTACCGCACATGCTTTGAGTAATTGTAGAGGATAAATATCAAACGGAAATACACTTTCATAGTTGCCCGTAACTACAAACGCTCTATGTTCTCCATTTGTATTCGTATTAAGTTCATATTTCTTTTTTGGAAACAACCAGGAGAATGTTAAAGCTCTTGAAGGAGAAATCTTATTAAAAACAGGTTTGTTCCAACCAAAAAATTCATAATCATCTCCTTCAGGAATTACTGTTATACTGTTATCATAGTACCCCAGATTACCATCTGGTTTTACATTTTTTCCTGTTAGTACATTACCACTGATTACTCTTATATTTCCTTCATCATGTACACCAGAATCATATACTACTGATGACACTTCTGATCCAATTTTAGTTTTGTAATATTTGGGGTTTTTAACCGAAGAACCAACTAAAGCTATAGTTCTTTCTGCGTTAAATTTTCCAGTTAACAATAATTCCCCAATAATCACTAGATCTTCTGGATTTACTACCCAAACTACTTCTCCTTTGTTGATAGGATCAACCTTTGCGATTTGCACACTTACATTTCCTGCCGGATGCGGACCTGAAACTGTATGTGTAGAGATATTATGAAGATCTGTAAGTGCTGAATTACTGTTTTTACCAACAGCAACATGTACTTGACCTTCTGTTAATTTACTTAATGCCGTTACTGCTGCCTGTAGTTCATTTTCTTTTCCTTCTAATACATAGTCATAATCTGCAGCAAGCGGAGCTGTGGAATAACCAGAAATGAATATAGCTTTTGGTGCAACATCAGGATTTGCAATCACGTCATAAGGACGCTGTTTGATAAACGGCCAGCAGCCAGATGCTAAAAGATGGGTTTTTATCTCATCTCCATTCATTGCATTTGGATCTTTTACCCCAAAGTCTACATATTTTTGTTCTTGATCGCCAAGGATTTTGAAAGCCAAGATTTTTCTTTTGGCACCTCTAACGATTTCAATAACCTCTCCGCTAACAGGAGAAGGGAAAAACATGTTTTCATTAGATTTTGAATAAAAAAGTGGTTCACCGGCTTTAACCTCTGTACCCTGCTTTGCAACAACCTTTGGTACTATACCATGAAAGTCATCGGGCTTAATTGCGTAAACATTACTTCTGGTGGCATTTGCAGTAACTTTCTCTGCTTCACCAACGAGTTTAATGTCTAAACCTTTTTTGATACGAATGTCTTTTGACATATTTATAGTCTATGTTAATTAACTAAAAAAATCGTGCAAATTTAATGATTTAAACACGTAAGTAAAAGCTGTCAGGGCTATAAAGTTTTATTAATAATCATTCTAAATAATATTTTTTAGTAAATAAAAGCTACCTGCACTTAAGGCATGCATTTTGTTTATATTTACAACATAATTATCTGTAAAATGCTTAAAAAAGACAAACAAATTCAATTCCTTACGTTATTTTCCTTTTTCGCTATCTTTAATATTTTGCCTGCACAATCTATTATTGATGAGGCTCCACAGGCGAATCACATCAGAACAATACAGTTTGTAGGTGATTCAGAATTTTCGGGGGTACCCATAATTAAATTAGGTCAGCCGCTACATATTTCATTTGATGATATTAATGGCGATGAGGCTGATTATTATTACAGGATTAGTCATTATAATTTTGACTGGACTCCCTCTTCGTTATACAAAAATGAATATTTAGATGGATTTGATGAAATTAGAATCGTAACCTACGAGAATTCATTCAACACCTTACAAATGTACAGCCATTATACATTAAAGATTCCTAATGAAGACACCAGAAGACTGAAAGTTAGCGGTAATTATAGAATAGAAATCTATGATGATGACGATGAGGTTGTTTTTTCAAGAAAATTTATTGTTTATGAAACCCTTGCAAGGGTGCTGGTAAACACCAAGAGGTCTCGAGATTTCAAGTATATAAATACCAAGCAATCTGTTCAATTTGAAATCAATTCTCCTAATGAAATTATAAGAAACCCGGAGCGTACGCTAAATACTTTGGTGATGCAAAATAATGATATCAAACAAGCTATCACAAATCTAAAACCGCAATTTACTATTGCCGATAAATTGGTATTCAAATACGATCAAGAGTCTAGCTTTTGCGGCACCAACGAATATTTATTCTTTGACAGCAAAGATATTAGAGCCTCTAACGTAAGTACGCGCAGCATTGAATTAAAAGACATCTATCACAATTACCTATATACTGATATTGTAAGAGCAAACAGGCAATATACATTTAGTCCTGATATTAATGGTAATTTTATGATACAAAACATAGATGCAGATAACAACAATGTTGAGGCTGATTATGTTTGGATGCACTTTTCATTAGAATGCTTTGAACCTCTTGATGGAGGAGAAATTCACATCTACGGAAACTTTAACAACTTCACCATTGATGACACTACTTTAATGCAGTTTGACGAAAGTAAACGTATATTTTATACCAAAAGACTTTTTAAACAAGGGGTCTATAATTACAAATACGTTCTTGTAAGACCAGATGGAACTATCGACCCTGGATTTATCAGTGGTAATTTTGATGAGACGGAAAACGAATACACTGTTATACCCTACTATAGAGCACCTACTGGCCGTTACGACAGAGCTATTGGTAAAGGGGTCGGGAATTCTGTAAACATAACCAATTAAAATATTTCTATCCAGTTTTTTGGCATTGTAACAGCGTACTTTTATTTTAGCCTGCTAGGTTGACTAACTAGTTATCAAAGATGAAAGAAAAGGGGAGGTTTCTAAAAAAATACAGGGGTAATGCATGTCTCAATTGTGGAGTACCATTAGACGTTATTGATCGTTATTGCCATCATTGCGGACAAATAAATACTACAAAAAAATTATCTCTGAAAGATTTCTTTGATGAATTTTTTGCTAGCATTTTATCCTACGATTCCCGATTAAGACACACTATCGTTGCGCTACTTTTTAATCCAGGAAAAATTTCTAAAGAATATGTAGAAGGGAAAAGAGTAAAATACGCAAATCCTTTTCGGTTTTACCTTAGTGTATCTATCATTTTTTTTATCATAAATGGATTGTTTATTGATTTTGATCACCTCAATGTAACTGTTGAGGATGATGTTACCAAAGGAAAGAAGGCTATTGCTGAAATAGAAAAAAATATAGTAATAGACGATTCATTAAAGCAGGAAATCACCAATCAAATATCAACTACTAAAGGCATTTCGGAAACTGATGCAAAAAAAATTAATGATAAAATAGCTTCATTTGAAAACCTCTCTTTATTTGGCAAAAAAATTAACGTCCCAAAAGAAGTCATATACTATTCACAACATCAAATCGATAGCCTTGGTTTTTTCGGCAGTCCTTTTAAACTTTGGTCTATGTATAATGATCACTATGAAAAAACGGGTGAGAAATCTGCTTTTCGAGCATTAAAAACATTAGACCATGATCAAAGTCGATTTAACAAATATGTATACCATAGGGCTATAAAAACCAATACTATCGGAGATAGTTTTGGCCGAGAACTAGTAGAATTTATTTTCAGTAAGCTACCTTTTATTATCTTTTTCTTCCTTCCATTTTTTGCACTAGCCATATGGCTGTTGTACATTAGAAAACCTTTTAGTTACATGGAGCATTTGGTATTTACATTTCATACACAAACTATGTTCTTTATTTTAATCGGAATCGCAATTCTGATCGGTCAAATAACAAAATCAGGAACTATTTCTGGTATCGCAATGCTTATTTTTATAGTGTACCTTTATAAAGCTATGCGAAAATTTTACACGCAAGGAAGAGCTAAAACTATTGTTAAATTTCTGTTAGTGAATGTTTTATTTTTTATATTAGCAGGTGTGGGTACTGCTTTTACAATAGCAGGATCAATTTTTATATTTTAAAATGGTTCAACAAGTAACAAGAGGCATAAAAATTTCGGTGGATACCACCTTTGAAGGTACGTTCTACAAGAACTATAAGATTCATTTTGCTTTTGGCTATCAAATTACTATAGAAAATCAAAGTAAAGACTCTGTACAATTAACCTCTCGTTTTTGGGAAATAAAAGATTCCCTAAACAACACAGAAATTGTAGAGGGCGAAGGTGTTATTGGCAAAAAACCTGTTTTGAAACCAGGAGAGTCTCACACATACAACAGTGGATGTTTACTAAGTTCCCCTTTCGGAGCCATGAAAGGCCACTACAATATGGTAAACTTTACATCTACACGAAAATTTAAAGTATTGATTCCTGGATTTAAGTTAAGTACTCCTTTTGCTCTTAATTGAATATCCTTTTTACAAGATCAAATCTTATTTTTTCTCCATGCTGTTCTATATGACAGTATTTACAATGAGAGTCATAAACGAAACTATAGGCTTCTGTACTATTAAAAAAACCATCTTTCACCTCAAAAATCCCTTTAAAATCTTCTTCCCCATCCTCGGTAAACCTTCTGATTTCAAACAAGCCGCTATCAAGAGATTCATTCAACATAAAGTAAGCGCTACTGCCAATCCCAAAAAGAAAATGAGCATTTTTTAATAAAGCTGGGACTACATTTTTTTTCTTTTCTTTTACTGCTGGTATTTTTTTATCAAAATAATTGGTAAGGTTTTCTTTAAACACCGAGTTTGGGTACTCCACAAGAACACCTTTTTCTACCTGATATATTTTATTATTCACAGACCCTTTTTCAACGTTTCCCAATGGACTTGGTGTGAACAGTTTATTTCTTAGTAATGGTGTTCTAATTCGAGATTTATCCGTGCTCTTCAAAATTGTATCTGTAACTATTCTCGAACAATTGCTTCCTTCTTTTCTAAAAGTAGAATACGGAATACTTCCTCTATTTTGAACTTCTAAAACATACGCTCTTGCTTTGTCATAAAAAATATAATCGCAAACAGATGCTACAAGTCGACCACTGCCATGGGTTTTCTCAGGGTGCTTTTCTAACCATAATAAAAATTCATTGATGTTCGCTAACTCACCATTTGCTGTAAACGTAGCTTTGAATGGAATTTCTAGTTCTACATCTGTGACGGCACTTCTCACCCTTCCTTTGCCTTGAGGGGTAATATATCGACCAAAATCATAATATTCTGCAATACCTGTTTGATTTTCGATAAGCACAAAAGCTGCATGCCCTGCTTTGATGACTCCATCTTTACCTAAACCAAACAATTGCAACAAATTTGAAGCGTTTTTTTCATCAGAAAAACGAACAAATGTATCCGGGAAGGCAAGTGAAATTATTTTACCTGTATAGTTCAAAACTTACAATTTAATACTAGATATTTTAGGCTGTTATAGCCTCAAAAACAACAGTGCTTATTTCTCTATCAAGAAGATTTTCGTACCGCATAGAGAGCTCTTCTTCATTTTTAATAATCTGTGTAATACTCATCGTTTTTAAAAATCCCCGATTGATTTGCAAATCTACATTATTATCTCCTATTCCTGCATTTTTATGAAAATCTAAAACAGCATTAGGAGTAAGTAAGTTCTCATTTTCATAGGTGCGAAACCATTCGCTTCGCATATGCTTCATTTCTGTAGTATATAAGGTTGAAGATGACCATATGTGCGTTTCTTTAGACAAAGAGCTGAAGTGCTTTTTATTTCCATCCCAAACGAATTCAAAAAGTAAAAGATCAGTTTGCCAATTTGCAGCAACAATTGTAAACGGCTCTATCCCCTTACAATCATAGTCTTCTATAGCTTGTTTTAGGTTTTCTGCTTCCAATAGATCTTTAACCACTACCCCTCTACTTTTGCGATACGACACTGCCCTTTGGTGGATATCAAAACCACCATTAAGCAAACAGATCATCGTATTTTTATCGCTTACCCCTATCCAAGTACCACCGGCAACCGCATCTTTGGGAAATAACATTCTGGTTTTATTCACTTGATAAAATTCGGGAAGTAGTGTTTTTCTATCAATAGCCTCATCGCGATTAGAGGTAAGAATAAAATTATTTTCTTGAGTTGGAATTAAGGTAACTGTACACATAAATTTTGGGTCGGCTAAATATTCGACAACTTACAAAAAAAATTACATACCCCACAATGTTTATAAAAGGTTAAATTAGATAATAGCCTTTATTATTTTCTATCTTTGCTATCTTAAACAATTAACTCGTTTTAAAACACATCTTACTAATTTAAACTAACACATTTTATCATGGGAAAAGGTTTTTTTCAAGTCCCTACAGCAATAAATGAGCCTGTAAAGTCGTATGCTCCAGGAACCCCTGAGAGAACAGAAGTTCTGGACACATACAAACAGATGTACAATACTACCGTAGATGTACCTTTATATATTAATGGTGAAGAAATAAGAACCGGGGATACGGAAACCATGTCACCTCCTCATG
Source organism: uncultured Aquimarina sp. (assembly GCA_947495425.1). Classification (GTDB taxonomy): domain Bacteria; phylum Bacteroidota; class Bacteroidia; order Flavobacteriales; family Flavobacteriaceae; genus Aquimarina. The sequence goes on along the minus strand of CANLYR010000019.1, from coordinate 30,022 downwards.
ATCATCAACACAGTCTGGGCACATATCACAAGGCAGAGAAGCAACATATTCAAAAGGCAATAGACACTGCTATCGACGCTCGCAAACAATGGGCAGATTTACCTTGGGAGCAACGTGCAGCTGTATTTTTAAGGGCTGCAGAATTGATAGCAGGCCCATATCGTGCAAAAATAAATGCTGCGACCATGTTGGCGCAATCAAAAAATATTTTTCAGGCAGAAATTGATGCTGCTTGTGAGTTTATAGATTTCTTGCGTTTCAACGTAGAATTTATGACTCAAATTTATGAAGATCAACCGGATTCTACTTCTGAAGCCTGGAATAGATTAGAGTATAGACCTCTAGAAGGCTTTGTATACGCTATTACACCATTCAACTTTACTGCCATTTCAGGGAATCTTCCTGCAAGTGCTGCGCTCATGGGGAATACCGTGATATGGAAACCAAGTGATAGTCAGATATATTCTGCAAAAGTAATTGTTGATATCTTTAAAGAAGCCGGAGTACCGGATGGTGTTATTAATGTAGTATATGGTGATCCTGTAATGATTACTGATACCGTACTGGCAAGTCCTGATTTTGCAGGAATTCACTTCACAGGAAGTACACATGTATTTAAAGATATATGGGCAAAAATCGGAACCAATATTCATAAGTATAAGACCTATCCTAGAATTGTAGGAGAAACAGGCGGTAAAGATTTTATAATTGCGCACCCTAGTGCCAATGCGAAGCAAGTTGCTACTGGAATTTCTCGTGGAGCCTTTGAGTTTCAAGGACAAAAGTGTAGCGCTGCATCACGAGCTTACATCCCAAAAAGTTTATGGCCAGACGTTGAGAAATTCATAAAAGAAGATGTGAAATCTTTCAAAATGGGATCTCCCGAAGACATGAGCAACTTCATAACCGCAGTAATTCATGAAGGATCATTTGATAAATTAGCGAAATATATCGATCAGGCTAAAAATGATACTGATGCAGAAATTATTGCAGGAGGTACTTATGATAAATCCAAAGGGTATTTTGTAGCACCTACAGTAATTGTTGCAAAAGATCCAAAATACACTACAATGTGCACAGAACTTTTTGGCCCTGTAATTACGATTTATATATATGATGATAACGAGTGGGAAGAAACATTAGTGCTAGTTGATGGAACAAGTGAGTATGCACTAACTGGTGCGATATTCTCTACAGACAGATACGCTGCTGCTGAAGCAACTAAAGCGCTAGAAAACTGTGCAGGCAACTTTTATATCAATGATAAGTGTACAGGTGCTGTAGTAGGGCAACAACCCTTTGGAGGTGCCAGAGCATCAGGAACCAATGATAAGGCAGGTTCATACCTTAACTTATTACGTTGGGTATCACCGCGTATGATTAAAGAAACTTTCGTTTCACCCTCTGATTATAGATATCCTTTTTTAGGAGAATAGCATAGTGATTCCAAAAAAAAGGCTGAATGTTATGTTGAAAATCAAATAATTCAGCCTTTTTATAATAATATACACAATTAATGGTATTGAGATGATTATCCGCCAAGCCACAATAGAAGACCTTTCTATTCTTCTTAATTTTGAACAAAAAATCATTGAAGCTGAACGTCCTATGGATCAAACATTGATACAGGATAAAAAAATCAGTTACTATAATATTGAAGAGTACATTCTTTCTAAACATACAGAGGTTGTAGTTGTAGAAGTTGAAGGAGAAATTGCTGGAAGTGGTTACGGGCAAATAAGAGATCGACTAGCATACTTTGCACAAAAGCAGCTAGGATATATTGGTTTTATGTATGTAAAAGACCAATATCGAGGTAAAGGCATTAGCCAAAAAATCATTAGGCACCTTTATGATTGGTTTAAAACCAAAAATATTGAAGAAATACGACTTACGGTCTACGAGAAAAATCCGACAGCTATAAGAGCCTATGAAAAAGTAGGCTTCGAAAAACATCTTATAGAAATGCGAGTTAACTTGAAGGACTAAAGCTTATACTTCAGAGGTAAATAAACTACTTTTTTAGTTTCAAAAAAATCACCTTCAAAATAATCAGAAAGATTATATTCTATAGCTTTTGAAAACATCGCTAGTTCTTCGGTCAAATCTCCTCCTTTCAAATACAAAACTCCATTTTGTAATTCGTGATCACTTTTTTTAGCTATATTTTTTCTAATCCACTTTACAAAATCCGGCATATTCGTTACCGCTCGACTCACTACAAAATCAAAACGATCATCAAAAGTTCCTGCTCTGCGCTGTTCTGCTTTAATATTTGTTAATTCAAGAGCATTTGCAATTTCATTAACTACTTTAATTTTTTTTGCAATAACATCCACCAGATAAAACTGAGTTTCAGGAAATAAAATTGCCAAAGGAATCCCAGGAAAACCACCACCCGTTCCTACATCTAATACATGTGCACCTGGCTTAAACGCTAAAATTTTGGCAATACCCATTGAATGCAAAATGTGTCGCTCATACAAAGATTCTATGTCTTTACGAGAGATAACATTAATCTTGGCATTCCATGTTGTATACAAATCTTCTAATGTAGAAAATTGCTTGCGTTGTTGATCGGTTAAATTCGGGAAATATTTTAGCAGAATATTCATTAAGAAACAATTAAAGCGCAAAAATAAGCGTTACGTTGATATATTTTAGGTTTTTTAAGAAGTTAAAAAAATATAAATACCTAAATTTACCAATAATAAAATAGGACCTATCCTATTTCATAGAACGAGATTATGACAACACCCCAAGTACGATTTAGCAAAGTTGATTCTGCAAAATTTTTCAGGACGCTAAACAAGCGAGTAAATCAGTATTTTAAAGATAACAATATTAAGAGAACTGGAAACTGGAAATTACATCTCAAAACCATTGTAATGTTTTCACTTTTCTTAACTCCATACTTTTTAATTCTTACACTTGATATTTCACAATGGTGGATGTTACTACTTACCATTGTCATGGGAGTAGGAATGGCTGGTGTGGGGATGAATGTAATGCACGATGGAAATCATGGATCATATTCTTCAAAAAAATGGATCAATAATTTGATGGGAAACAGTATGTATATTCTTGCCGGAAATGTATATAACTGGCAAGTACAGCATAATGTTTTACATCACACCTATACCAATATTCATGGTCATGATGAAGATATGGATGCCGGTAGGGTTATACGATTTACAAAACATGCACAATGGAGGCGTTTTCATAAGTTTCAGCATTATTATTCTATATTTTTGTATGGGTTGTTAACTTTTAATTGGGCGTTGACTACAGATTTTAAACAAACTAAAGATTATCTTGCCCGTAAGCTTTCTTATGGTAAATTACCTAGCCCACTAAAACAATGGAGTACTGTTGTAATTACTAAAATGATTTATGCTTTGATATGGATTGTGATCCCAATGATGTTCATGTCTATAGCATGGTGGAAAATTTTATTAGGGTTTTTTATTATGCATTACGTAGCAGGATTGATATTGAGTGTCGTGTTTCAGTTAGCACACATGGTAGAAGGTGCCGAAATGCCTATGCCAGATCAAACAGGGAACATGAAAAATACATGGGCAATTCATCAACTATTTACTACAGTCAATTTTTCAACCAAAAACAGACTCGTAAATTGGTTTACCGGTGGATTAAATCATCAGGTAGAACATCATATTTTTCCAAATATAAGTCATGTACACTATACCAAAATATCTAAAATTGTAAAACAAACGGCTTTAGAATTTAATTTGCCTTATAATGAGTATAAAACTACTCGTAAGGCAATTATCTCTCACTTCAAACATCTCAAAGAAATGGGAATGAAGCCTGCACTGCATTCATAACTTTATATTTACCAATTAAAATGAGTACACAAACATCGGAAATGAGTACACAGCTATCAGACAGAATTAACGCGCTTAAAGCATCAGCTACGCTAGCTATGGCTGCAAAAACCAGAGAATTAAGAGCTGAAGGAAAAGATATTATCGGTCTTAGTTTGGGAGAACCAGATTTTAACACTCCTGATTTTATAAAAGAAGCTGCAATACAAGCAGTAAATGACAACTATAATTCATATACTCCGGTAGATGGTTATGTAGCCTTAAAAGATGCAATTATCACAAAATTTAAGCGTGATAATGATCTAGTATATGATCGTTCTCAAATAGTTGTATCAACGGGTGCTAAGCAATGTCTTTATAATATTGCACAAGTGTGTATCAACCCTGGAGATGAGATTATTTTACCTTGTCCGTATTGGGTGAGCTATAGTGACATCGTAGAATTATCCGGTGGTATTCCTGTCGAGGTAAAAACTTCTATTGATACTGATTTTAAAATGACCGCAGAACAACTGGAGAATGCAATTACTCCAAAAACCAAAATGTTATGGTATAGTTCTCCTTGCAACCCAAGTGGATCTATTTATAGCAAGGAGGAATTGAGAGCTTTGGCAGATGTATTGCAAAAATATCCTGAAATTATTGTTGTTAGTGACGAGATTTATGAACATATAAATTATGTTGGCGGTCATGCATCTATGGCACAATTTGATGACATGTACGATAGAACAGTAACTGTAAACGGAGTAGCCAAAGCTTTTGCTATGACTGGATGGAGAATTGGCTATATTGGAGCACCGACATCGATAGCCAGAGCCTGCAATAAAATGCAAGGGCAAGTAACTAGTGGAGCAAACTGTATTGCACAACGAGCAGTAATCACTGCATTAGAAGCACCCGTTAGTAAAATCCAATACATGGTGGATGAATTTAAAGAACGAAGAAAACTAATCTTAAATTTATTATCAGAAATTCCTGGATTTGAATGTAATCAGCCAGAAGGAGCTTTTTATGTATTTCCTGACATTTCGTATTATTTTGGTAAAACGTTACATGGCCAGACTATCGAAAATGCTACTGACTTCTCCCTGTTTTTACTAGAGAAAGCAAATGTAGCAACGGTTACCGGAGTTGCTTTTGGTAACGGAAATTGTATTAGACTATCATACGCAGCAAGTACTGAACAAATTACTGAGGCAGTTAAACGAATTAAAACGGTAGTCGAGTAACCCTATACGTCTATTCTCACAAACAAAAAAACCGATAATTTAGCATTAAATTATCGGTTTTTTTGTTTGTAAACATTATCATAATTAATTTTAAATTAAAGTTAAATGAGAACGTTTAAATACTAAATGAACAAAGCGGAAGTTATTGTTTTTTATACTTTACACGACGTTTCTACAACTCTTGTATTGTGAAACCAACTTAAATATATTCCCCCATGAATATTTTAGAAAAAGAACGTATTGTTCAGAAAAACGTAATACAAATTTTTAAAGAAAATTTTGGCGCTACTAAAACAGAAGATGAAATCTTAAACATAGAGCCTAGAACTGAATTTGAATTTAATTCTAATACCGACTATTACGAATCCATATTAGATATTTTTCTACTTGACGAAGAATGCAAAGAGCATATCGAAGGCAGGGTAAAAGATACCATCAAAAAAGTGGCTAAACTCTGGACGATCACTGCACGTTATTACTTTAATTGATACCTATCTATTACGCCAAAAAAATGGAGTAAGAAGTATGAGTACGGTAAATAATTCTAATCGACCTATCAACATTAAAAAACAACACCACCACTTCCCGAAATCAGGGAGGACATCAAAATTATTTACCGGGCTAAGTTTTCCGAAGGCAGGACCTACATTTCCTAGTGATGAAGCTGCACCTCCTATCGCTGTTTCAAAATCCAAACCCAAAGCACCTAATACAACAGAACCAATGATAAACGCCAGCATATAAAGGATAAAAAAGGCCAATATATTAAAGACAATCTCTTTGGAAACCGCTCGTGTATTATACCGTACTGGCAGTACAGCTCTTGGATGCAATGTTCTTTTAAATTCTAGAATCCCATTGCGAATTGTAATTAAATGTCGAACCACCTTCATCCCACCTGAAGTAGATCCAGCAGAACCACCTAAAAACATCAAACCAAAGAAAAAGATAGTGAGAAAAGGAGTCCACATGGTAAAATCTGCACTCACAAAACCCGTAGTTGTTATCGTTGCCAGAACCTGAAATAACGCATGACGAAAAGCACTTTCTGCTTCCCCCCAGACCATCGGATGGTCTATTGAAGATATTAAAGGATCTGCTTTAAAATAAATAATAAGCGTAGCAATTATTGTGAAGGATACAACAAAGAATGTGTATAGTTTAAATTCTTCATCTTTGATAATTTTCTGAATTTTTCCTTTAAACCCAAAATAGCTGAGTACAAAATTCATTCCAGCCAAAAACATAAATATCATAATAATGTATTGTATTAATGGCTGATCATTCCAATACGCGACGCTAGAGTTTTTTGTAGAAAATCCACCCGTTGACAAAGTACTCAATGCATGGTTTATGGCATCAAAGAAGTCCATCCCTGCTAATTTTAGCAATATCGTTTCTGCGGCTGTGTACCCGATATATATAAACCATAATCGTTTTGCTGTATCTGTAATCCTAGGGTGTAATTTATCTGCACTAGGCCCTGGTGCTTCAGCAGCAAAAAGCTGCATACCTCCTATACCTAATAGTGGCAAAATCGCAACCGCCAAAACAATAATCCCCATACCCCCTATCCAATGGGTTAAACTACGCCAAAACAACACTCCTTTAGGAATAATTTCTATTTCATTAAGTATAGATGCTCCTGTAGTAGTATATCCAGACATTGTTTCAAAAAAGGCATTCGTAAACGTAGGTATTGCACCAGAAAATATATAAGGTAATGTTCCGCTAAGCGACATAAATATCCAACCAAAAGTTACGACCACATATCCTTCTCGCTTATTAAGTTCTTTTTGGTGCTCACGGGTAAAAAACATCAAAGCAATACCAACAAACAGGGTCGCTAAGGACGCCATCATGATCTCGAGAGTAACTCCGTCTTTATAGATAAAACTAATAATTGTAGCAATAAGCATAAAACCTCCATTAATGAGCAATAGAAGCCCCATGATATGAGAGATAATTTTATAGTTTAATCTATACATCTTAAAGGAAAAGCTTTTCTATTTTCTTAATAGACTTAGGTAAACAACAGACTACTACTCGATCTCCGGCCTTGATATAGAAATCGCCAAGAGGAATCAACCCTTCCCCGTCTCGGATCACACCTGCAATTATCGCTGAACGCGGAAAATCTAAATCTTTAATTATATTATCACTTACCTCTGATGTAGGCTTGACAATAAACTCTAACAATTCTGCATTCATATTATTAAGCTTAGTCATCGCAACCACCTCCCCTTTTCTTATAAACCTAAAGATATTATTAGCGGCTAAAAGTTTTTTATTGATCAATGTATCAATCCCGATAGAATGTGATAATTGAAAATAATCCATATTTTCGACCAAAGCGATTGTTTTCCTTACTCCTTTGGATTTTGCAACGAGGCAAGACATTATATTGGTTTCAGAATTTCCAGTTACAGCTATAAATGCATCCATATCACCGATACCTTCTTCTTCAAGCAGCTCGACATTACGCCCATCTCCATTTATAATCAATGCATTGGGCAGGTCATCTGCCAAATCAAAGGACTTATCCTTGTCCTTCTCGATCAGCTTCACTCTGAATTTATGATCACACAGATCGCAGGAAGACTTAAAACCGATCTTACTGCCCCCAAGGATCATTACGTTTTTGATCTGCTCTTTGACTTTGCCTGTTAATTTATACAGTTCGTCAACACCTCCTTTTGAGGTCACAAAATACACCTGGTCCCCTTCTTTAAATTTGGTATCTCCTCTGGGTATTAACGTGTATTGAGTTCCTGAGCGTTGAATTGCAATAGGCATAAAATGTAATCCAGGAAACACCTCTGCAGCCTCCCTTACTGTTTTACCTATAAAAAGAGCCTCTATAGACAGGGTTGTACCTACCATGGTTAGTGCTCCATCTTCAAACTCATAACTATCATGAAACGCAGATTGATTAAGAAGCAATTCTATTTCACTTGCAGCAAGAGCCTCAGGAGAGATTAACTCATCAATCCCAAATTTAATAAAGCCCACTTCGTCTTTATTCTCTATAAATTCGGTATTGGATATTCTCGCAATCGTGCGCTTAGCACCCATCTGCTTGGCTAATACACATACTGTAATATTAGTCGTCTCACTCGATGTAACACTGATTAACATATCGACATTTTCTACTCTTGCTTCTTTTAATATAGCAATTGAGGTAGAATCTCCTTTAATAACCCTAATATCTAAGTGCGTATCTGCATAATTAAGACATTCTTTATCGGTGTCTATAAGCGTAATGTCCTGAGACTCAAAAGAGAGTAGTTTTGCCAAATGAAATCCAACTTCACCAGCTCCGGCAATTATGATTTTCATTGGTTTTGTGTATTGTTTCCCATCTAAAGATAAAATCAATCTAAGGTTTAATTCACAACATTTGTGAACTACAAATGATCACCTTAGCATATAAAAGCTTACAAAGATAATGTAAATTGATAAACTAAGGAAATTTGATAATTATCTACTAAATTTATTGGTATCCCTATGCTCAATAAACTTGTCACTACGACCTGAACATTTTATAAAATCATAATTTTTCGCTTAAACCAAAAAACTCAGGATGAGTTCGATATCAAAAATGTATATTTGCCTAAATTTTTTTGAATGTCAGAAAAAGTAACACCATATAACGACAAAACTAGGTCTAAAAAGGAGCAAGTAACTGAGATGTTTGATACCATTTCAAAAAATTATGACGGTCTTAATCGCGTTATTTCTTTTGGTATCGATATAAAATGGCGTAACCGTGTTGTAAAACTTGTGAGTAAAACAAATCCTGAGAGAATATTGGATGTTGCTACAGGAACTGGTGATCTTGCTATTAACCTTGCTAAAACAGGAGCTTCTGAAATTATTGGCCTTGATATTTCTGCCGGAATGCTGGATGTTGGGAAAAGTAAAATCAAGACTAAAAAACTAGATCCTATTATAACAATGGTACAAGGGGATAGTGAAAATTTACTTTATGACGAAAACTATTTTGATGCTATAACCGTTGCATTTGGTGTTCGAAATTTCGAAAATTTAGAAAAAGGGCTTTCAGAGATTTATAGAGTCCTGAAACCAGGAGGAATTTTTATAATTCTAGAGACTTCTGTACCTACCAAAACACCATTTAGACAAGGCTATACCTTTTACTCAACAAAAATTTTACCTGTTATCGGAAGGCTTTTTTCTAAAGACAGATCTGCATATTCATACCTTAGTGAAAGTGCAGCCGTATTTCCATATGGAGAGGCACTCAACAATATTTTGAAAAAAATTGGGTTTATAGAAGTTGAAGATAAGCCACAAACTTTTGGTGTAGCAACAATTTATAAAGCTACAAAATAATAGAAAAGCCCGTGATGGCTATTAATAAGCAACTAATACCGATCGAGATGGATCATCATGGTTATGATTTGATTGGTAAATTTTTATTTAGATGAAAAAACTTTTTATCGCAATTGCTCTTTTGGTATGCACTCAAAACATAAGTGCACAGTTATTTACTAAAGAAAAGGTTCAAAACCTACAAAATTTTGATAAGCCTAGATTTAGTTGGGGTTATATTCTTGGCTTCAATCTTTATGATTTTAATTTTGATTATACAGAGGACAGAATAGATCCAGACATCTTACACGATGAATCATTTGGTTTTAGTGTTGGGCTTTTGGGTAATATGAGGATAAATGACTATTTGGATTTGAGATTAGAGCCTATGGTCACATTTAACACAAGAGAGCTCACCTTTACCAATCCCTTATTTGCTTCAGAATTTGAAGCTGTGAGAGAAGTAAAATCAACTTACGTACATATTCCTCTATTATTGAAGATATCCACCAAAAGAATTAACAATATCAAACCTTTTATTATAGGAGGAGTTTCTACATCTATTAATTTGTCGAGTAATCAAGATAATCCAGATGATAATAGTTCTGGTGAATTTAGAATGAAAACCAGTACAAACTATTATGAAGTAGGTTTTGGTATAGATTTATATCTTTTCTATTTCAAATTTACACCATCAATTCGAGGAGTATTTGCTATGACTGATGAATTGGTTCCGGACAATGACCCTAATAGCCCTTACACTTCTACTATTGATAAAATGTCTACTCGAGGAATTTTTATCAATTTCACTTTTCAATGATTTAGATCAGGATCTTTTAAACTCGCTAAGGATTATTGCGGTTGCTGTAGCAACGTTTAGGCTTTCAGTCTCATGAATTTTTCCAAATTGCGGTATTGCAATTCTTTGATTCACAAAATTTTCAATAGTTGCAGAAATCCCGTTGGCTTCATTACCCATAACTATAATTCCTTTTTCAGGCAATTGTTGTGTGTATATATTTTCTCCATTCATAAAAGTCCCCATTATGAATGTATCTGATACTTGATCTTTAAAAAACTTCGTAAGATCCAAAAAACTTATATGCACTCTGGTAATAGACCCCATAGTCGCTTGTATCACTTTTGGATTATAACAGTCTACTGTTTGTAATGAGCAAACCAGCTCTTGCACACCGAACCAATCACATAAACGAATTATAGTTCCCAAATTTCCCGGATCCCGAATATCGTCTAATGCCAGAATCAGACCTTTAGTATTGATTTTTTTGGATTCTGGAATGTAAAATATAGCCAATGCCAATTGTGGCGTAGTTAAAAAACTGATTTGTTTCAGTTCATCTTCGGTGATCTTATACCTCACTGTTTCAGAAACATCAAAAAAACAGTCATCTATAGTAAAAAGAGAATGCAATTTCAATTTGGCGTCGAGCAACTCCTGTATCACTTTTTTACCTTCAGCAACAAATAAACCATGCTGTTTTCGGTATTTTTTTTGATATAAACTTTTTATTAGTTTCTTTTGATTTTTGCTAACCATACAAATAATGTATTTTTGAATCCATAATGAGTACGGATTGAAACACTTTCTGACAAAAATATTATTTATTACGCTAACTGCAATCTTTTTAACCTCCTGTAATGCGGTAAAAAGAGTTAAGGAAAGTAATTATTTACTAGACAATCAAAAGATTTTTATCGACAGTGTCAAAACTAATGATGCAAAACTGTATAATCAATTATATCAAAATCCTAATGCTAAACTTTTAGGGATTCCTATTCGACTTCATATTTACAATATGGCAACGGTAAATCAAGACTCTTTATACCAGGATTGGTTAACACGAAAACCTAATCGAGAAAAACGAATGGTAAATATTTTTTCAAAAAAACAAGTGGATCGATTGGGTGTAGGGTTATCACGAATTAATAATTGGTTAAAAAAAACCGGAGAACCTCCTTCTATTCTAGATGAGTCAAAAACTAAACGATCTGTCAAACGATTAAAAGCATACTATTGGAATAATGGATGGTTTAATAACGAAATTGATTATAAAATTAAGAGAGAGGATAAAAAAAGAGCTACGGTAGATTACTTTATCCACCCTAATAAACCGTATACTATTGATTCACTACATCCTAGAATAGAATCTGCTGTAGCTGACTCTATTTATCAGCTTCATCAAAAAAAATCAACCATCATTCGTGGAGAACAATACAGAACATTAAATGTCGAGGCTGAAAGAGATAGACTTACTGCTTTATATCGAAACTCAGGATTGTTTCATTTTGAAAAAGAATTTATAAAATTCGATGCAGATACTGTAGATACAAATCAAAAAGTAAATCTAAACCTATTGATCCAAAATCGTTCTGTTTCTTACGGAGATTCTACAGTACGAATCCCTTTTAAAGTACATAAAATAAGTAAGGTTAATGTTTTTACTGACTATTCATACCAAAATAAAGACAAGAAACCAAAAGACAGCACCTCGTATAGAGGATACAATATTTATGGTTTTGATAAAATAAAATACACCCGCAAAGCTATTACTAATTCTATCCTTATAAACCCTGATGAAATTTATAGAGATAGAGATAAGATATTCACGTATAATCAAATAAATAATTTAAGATCTTTTAAATACCCCAACATACGATATGATGTAGATCCAGACGATCCATCAGGAAAAAATCTCATTGCAAACATCTTACTTACCCCAAGAAAAAAGTATAGTATTAACACAGATTTTGATGTCTCTACCTCAAGCATACAAGCATTTGGGATTGGGTTTGGAGGCTCTCTTCTGATCCGGAATGTGTTTAAAGGCGCAGAAATTCTAGAGATTTCGGCACGAGGTAGTATTGGTTCATCAAGCGATGCTGTAGATGGGGGTGAGCGATTTTTTAATATTTCAGAAGTTGCAACAGATGTAAAACTAACATTTCCAAAAATACTATTCCCGTTTAGGACCAATAAAATTATTCCCAAACAAATGTCTCCAACCACTAGCCTTATTTTTGGAGTCAGCGTTCAACAAAACATAGGACTGGATAAACAAAATGCATCTGGTATTTTTAATTATCGATGGAAACCGAACAGAACATTAACCAACAGCCTAGACATTATAAATATACAATATGTTCGCAACCTTAACACTAGCAATTATTTTAACATCTATAACACTTCATTTAATGAATTAAATGATATTGCAAGGCAGGTTTTAGAACCAGACTCTCCATTTTTTTCAGAACAAAACAGTACTATCCCCAGTATAAACAATGCTGTATTAAGCATCCCTGGTGGCGCAAACGGTTTTATAAGACAATCCTTAGGTACAGAATCTAATTCGAGCCTAACCAATGAGCAAGTACAAGAAATTCAAAATATTAACGAACGAAAAGTAAGATTAACAGAAGATAACTTGATTTTAGCCACTAGTTATAACTATACAAAAAACAATAGAGAAAATCTTTATGATGAAAATTTTTCGAGATTTAGAACCAAAATAGAGTTTGCGGGTAATGTGCTTAGTACTATTTCTAATATTGCTGAGTTAAAAGAGAATTCTAACGATCGTTTTGAAATATTTGGTGTCGAATTTTCGCAATACGCAAAACTAGAATTAGACTACATAAAACATTGGGATCTAGGAAGAAAAAACATAATTGCTTTTAGAGCTTTTGGTGGCATTGCAGTCCCCTATGGTAACGCAAACAGTATCCCTTTTGCACGTAGTTTCTTTGCAGGAGGACCCAATGATAATAGAGCCTGGCAAGCCTACGATCTAGGCCCAGGTAGTAGTGGTGGTCAAAATGAATTTAACGAGGCAAACTTAAAAATAGCGGTAAATGGCGAATATCGTTATAAACTTCTTGGAGCATTACATGGAGCACTATTTATTGATGTTGGTAACATTTGGAATGTACTAGACAATGTACAAGAAGAAGAAGCTGTATTTTCTAGATTAGATGATATACAGGAAATAGCTGTAGGTAGTGGTTTTGGGTTTAGATATGACTTTGATTTCTTTGTTATTCGTCTTGATATAGGATTCAAAACTTTTAATCCAGCTAATGATGAAGATCAACGATGGTTTAAAGGATATAATTTCTCTGAGGCTGCTTATCAGTTTGGGATCAACTACCCTTTCTAAATGATCAGCACTCATTACCAACACAGATTATAATATAACCAGAAGTGTACTTCTCTTTCAAAACCCTTATCATCAAATTTTTACCTCATTGTCTTAATAACTGTGTTCGCTATTCAATACAATTTACACTCCTAATAATAGTCATGTAAGATGATTAAAACAAAACACTACATGCTACTGTAAAGATTATTTTAATCGTGTAGGTTTCGATATAATTTTACTATTTTTGTAAGCTTATTAAACCAAAACTAAATTATGAGTCACAACATTAAGCCGGGAGTTGCTACTGGAGACGAGGTCCAAAAAATTTTCAAGTATGCAAAAGAAAAAGCGTTTGCCTTACCAGCAGTCAACGTAATCGGTTCTAACACCATTAATGGTGTATTAGAAACCGCTGCAGAATTAAATGCTCCTGTAATCATTCAATTCTCTAATGGAGGAGCACAATTTAATGCCGGAAAAGGATTATCCAATGAAAACCAAAAAGCAGCAATAGCTGGTGGTGTTGCAGGTGCAAAACATGTGCACTTACTAGCCGAAGCTTATGGGGTACCTGTAATTTTGCATACTGACCACTGTGCAAAAAAATTACTGCCTTGGATCGACGGACTATTAGATGCTGGAGAAAAATTTTATAAAGAAACCGGGAAACCGCTATACAGCTCTCACATGATAGATCTATCAGAAGAGCCTATCGAAGAAAACATTGAAATTTGTAAAGAATATCTAGCTCGTATGAGTAAAATGGGTATGACTTTAGAAATTGAACTTGGTATTACTGGTGGCGAAGAAGATGGCGTAGATAATACGGATGTAGATGATTCTAAATTATATACTCAGCCAGAAGAAGTTGCATATGCTTATGAAGAATTAAGTAAGGTAAGTGATAAGTTTACAGTTGCAGCAGCATTTGGAAATGTGCATGGTGTATATAAACCCGGTAACGTAAAATTAACTCCAAAAATTTTAAAAAACTCTCAAGAACATATCTCTTCTAAATATGGAGTCGAGCATAACCACATCGATTTTGTATTTCATGGAGGAAGCGGCTCTTCTCTTGAAGAAATAAGAGAAGCAATCGGGTACGGGGTTATTAAAATGAATATTGATACCGATCTTCAGTTTGCATTTAACGAAGGAATTCGTGATTACATTACCAATAATATTGAGTATTTAAAAACTCAAATAGGTAATCCAGAAGGGACTGAAGAACCAAATAAAAAATATTACGATCCTAGAAAATGGTTACGCGAAGGTGAAATCACTTTTAAAAACCGTCTAAAAAAGGCATTCGAAGATCTAAATAATGTAAATACATTATAATGACTAAAAACCAAGCTGGAACTCCCTGAGAGTTTCAGCTTTTTTTAATACAATAATTTATGGCTTGGTTTAAGAGAACACAAAAAGGTATACAAACCGCTACCGAAGACAAAAAAGACGTCCCAAAAGGACTCTGGTATAAATCTCCTACAGGAAAAATTGTAGATGCAGAACAACTAGAAAAAAATTTCTACGTAAGTCCTGAAGATGGGTACCATGTAAGAATTGGAAGTAAAGAGTATTTCGAAATTTTATTTGATAACAACGAATACAAAGAACTCGACAAAAACTTGAGCGCTAAAGATCCTCTTAAATTTGAAGACAAAAAAAAATATGTTGATCGTCTCAAAGATGCTCAAGAAAAAACAAATCTAAAAGATGCCGTTAGAACTGCAGTAGGAAAATCTGGAGGAAATGACTTAGTTATTGCCTGTATGGATTTTTCATTTATTGGAGGGTCTATGGGAAGTGTAGTAGGTGAAAAAATAGCCAGGGCTGCCAATTACTCTTTAGAGCATAATATCCCATTCATGATTATCTCCAAATCAGGAGGTGCACGTATGATGGAGGCCGCATTATCACTAATGCAATTAGCAAAAACCTCAGCAAAACTTGCTCAATTAGCCGATGCTGGTATTCCTTACATCTCTTTATGTACAGACCCAACTACAGGAGGTACTACGGCCTCATTTGCAATGTTGGGCGATATTAATATTGCAGAACCAGGAGCCTTAATAGGATTTGCAGGTCCTCGTGTAGTACGAGACACCACAGGAAAAGAACTCCCCGAAGGTTTTCAAACTTCAGAATTCGTTCTAGAACACGGGTTTTTAGATTTTATAACCGCAAGACAACACTTGAAACAAAAAATTAATCTATATCTTAATTTAATTCTCAATAGACCATTAGCGAATTAGAATTCAGGTCTTAGCTCGTCTAAATCATAGATCCAAATTATAAAAAAGTACAGTAACGCTTTTTCGAATATGTAATTTCAGTCTATATTGTTTTCTATTCAAAAAGTACTATATTTGCACGCTGATAGTAAAATGCTATCTATACATAAAAATCATTTAAATAATATTGGAATGTATTTAACAAAAGAGATTAAAGAAGATATCTTCGCAAAGCACGGTAAAGGAAAGACCGATAGCGGTTCTGCAGAAGGTCAAATTGCACTATTTACACACAGAATTTCTCACCTAACGGAGCACTTAAAAAAGAATCGTAAAGATTACAATACTGAGCGTTCTTTGGTAAAACTAGTAGGTAAACGTAGAGATTTACTTGATTACCTTAAGAAAAAAGATATTTTGAGATATCGTGCAATTATAAAAGAACTAGAATTAAGAAAGTAACAAAAGAGAGGCTACACGCCTCTCTTTTTCAATTATATTGAGATTCTGTTTACAGAATTAAAATAAAAACATTCATACTTCACTAGAGTCTGGATGAATGCCTTAGTTTTTCATTGGTCGAATAATTACTACTACAACAACACAACCTTGTCCGTCCGAGTAAGACGGAAACCAATGTTTAATTTTGCCTGTAACAAGTTTTCCATTTTTTGTGGTAGACAGTAAAGGCCAGAATCAAAAAAATATGATTCCACAAGTGTATAAAGAGGTCATAGACCTGGGTGATGGTAGAGAAATTTCTATCGAAACCGGAAAATTAGCAAAACAGGCCCACGGATCTGTTGTTGTACAATCTGGCAAGTGTATGTTATTATGTACAGTTGTTTCTAATTACAAACAAAGTGATGTAGATTTTCTACCCTTAACCGTAGATTATAGAGAAAAATTTGCGGCCTCTGGTCGTTATCCTGGTGGGTTTTTCAAAAGAGAAGCCAGACCAAGTGATGGTGAGGTACTAACTATGAGATTAGTAGACCGCGTACTGCGCCCGCTCTTCCCAAAAGATTATCATGCAGAAACACAAGTGATGATTCAGTTAATGTCTCATGATGAAGACGTGATGCCAGATGCAATGGCTGGATTAGCAGCATCGGCAGCAATACAATTATCTGATTTTCCATTTGAGTGTGCTATTTCTGAAGCACGAGTAGGTAGAATAGATGGAGAATTTATTATCAACCCTACAAGAGCACAGTTAGAAGAATCCGATATCGATATGATGATCGGTGCTTCAGCAGATTCTGTAATGATGGTTGAAGGTGAGATGGATGAAATTTCTGAAGAAGAAATGGTAGAAGCCATAAAATTTGCTCATGAAGCGATTAAAGTACAATGCGCTGCTCAGATCAAATTAGCTGAAGCCTTTGGTAAAAAAGAAGTTCGTGAATATGATCCTGAAAGAGAAGATGAAACATTAGCTAAGAAAATTCATGATATGGCATATGATAAAGTATATGCTGTAGCCAAAGCAGGATCTTCTAAAAAAGAAAGAAGTACTGCATTTGGAGAAATCAAAGAAGAAATTAAAGCTACATTCTCTGAAGAAGAGCTGGAAGATTTTGGAGATTTAGTTTCAAAATACTATGCCAAGGCTTCAAAATCAGCAATACGAGATTTAACGCTCAACGAAGGACTTCGTCTAGACGGTCGTAAAACTGACGAGATCAGACCTATCTGGTGTGAAGTAGATTATTTGCCTTCTACTCACGGATCTTCTATTTTTACAAGAGGAGAAACTCAGGCATTAGCTACAGTAACTCTAGGTACGTCTAGAGAAGCAAATCAGATAGACATGCCTTCTTATGAAGGAGAAGAAACATTTTATTTGCATTACAACTTCCCTCCTTTCTCTACTGGAGAAGCGAGACCGATACGAGGCACATCACGTAGAGAAGTAGGACACGGTAATCTTGCACAGCGCGCATTAAAAGGAATGATTCCTACCGATTGTCCTTATACGGTACGAGTTGTATCTGAAGTCTTAGAATCTAACGGTTCATCTTCTATGGCAACTGTATGTTCTGGTACTATGGCATTAATGGATGCTGGTGTACAATTAAAAAAGCCCGTTTCTGGTATTGCTATGGGATTAATTTCTGATGGTGATTCTGGCAAATATGCTGTGTTATCAGATATCTTAGGTGATGAAGATCACTTGGGAGATATGGATTTTAAAGTAACAGGTACTGCAGATGGTATTACTGCTTGCCAAATGGATATCAAAGTAAAAGGTCTTTCTTATGAAATTTTGGTAAACGCATTAAAACAAGCTGCTGATGGTCGTATACACATCCTAGGAAAGCTTACAGATACCATTGCAACACCAAATGCTGATGTAAAAGCGCACGCTCCAAAAATGGTTACCAAAACGATTCCTGGAGACTATATTGGTGCTTTAATAGGTCCTGGAGGTAAAGTAATTCAAGAACTACAAAAGACTACAGGTACTACTATTGTAATTAATGAAGATCCAGTTACCGAAGAAGGTAATGTAGAAATTCTTGGTACTAATCAAGAAGGGATTGACGCAGTTTTAGCAAAAATTGAAGCTATCACCTTCAAACCTAAAGTAGGTAGTGTGTATGAAGTTAAAGTAATCAAAATGTTAGATTTTGGTGCTGTGGTAGAATATATGGAAGCTCTTGGTAATGAAGTTTTATTACACGTTTCAGAATTAGCTTGGGAACGTACAGAAAATGTTAGTGATGTTGTAAATATGGGCGATGTTTTTGATGTAAAATACTTTGGTGTTGACTCAAGAACGCGTAAGGAAAAGGTTTCAAGAAAAGCCCTCTTACCTAGACCTCCAAGACCAGAAGGTAGTGATAAATCAAGAGATGACAGAAGACCTCCGCGTAGGGATAAAAAAGAAAATTAAATTTCTTTAAATTTTTAAAGTACAAAAAATGCCTTCAGAAATTTCTGAAGGCATTTTTTACATTACTGACTTACAAGATTACATCTAAAATTGCGTACTACAAGCTTTAAAACAAGCAAACTTACCCTATAATGTATTCCGAAATCAGCTGCTAATGACATAACCATTTACCCGAACATCAATTAGACATTAAAATAAAAACACCTTTTTTGTAACATTTTTATGACCGCTTACGTATAATAAAGAAAAGCCCTAAATATTCACAATTTAAATTTCAAGGAGAACATAGATGAGACAACTTAAAATTACGAAGCAGGTAACGAATCGTGAAACTGCATCGCTGGACAAGTATTTGCAAGAAATTGGTAAAGTAGATCTTATTACTGCAGATGAAGAAGTAGAATTGGCTCAGCGAATAAAAGCTGGTGACGAAAGAGCCCTTGAAAAATTAACAAAAGCGAATCTACGATTCGTAGTATCTGTTGCAAAACAATACCAAAATCAAGGCTTGACGCTTCCAGATTTAATTAATGAAGGAAATTTAGGATTGATAAAAGCGGCAAAACGTTTTGATGAAACTCGAGGATTTAAATTTATCTCCTATGCTGTATGGTGGATTCGTCAATCTATTTTACAAGCTTTGGCAGAACAATCTCGTATTGTACGTTTGCCATTAAATAAAATTGGTTCAATCAATAAAATCAATAAAACATATGCATTCTTAGAACAATCTCACGAACGTCCACCAAGCGCAGAAGAGATTGCTAAAGAATTAGACATGACAATCAACGATGTTAAAGAGTCTATGAAAAACTCGGGACGTCATGTGAGTATGGATGCTCCTCTTGTAGAAGGAGAAGATTCTAACCTTTATGACGTATTAAATTCTGGTGAATCTCCAAATCCTGATCGATCATTATTGCATGAATCTTTACGTACTGAAATAGAACGTGCTCTAGAAACATTAACACCAAGAGAAGCTGATGTTATTAGGTTATATTTTGGTCTTGGCGATCAACATCCAATGACTCTTGAAGAAATTGGGGAAACATTTGATCTGACTCGCGAACGTGTACGACAGATTAAAGAAAAAGCAATACGAAGATTAAAACATACTTCAAGAAGTAAAATACTAAAGACTTATTTAGGATAAATTCCTAAATTGCGACTACAAACAGTTTTATAACATAACTGTTCGTTTTTTGATTGATGAATGACCTCCGGCTGATTACCGGAGGTTTTTTTTGACCTATTTTATACTATATATAGCCAAATAAAAAAAAAGGTTTCATTTCATAGATTTTTAAGAGTATTTTTGATAAATTCTAAATTTTTTTAGTGAAATAAATGTTAAAATTTGTATATTTAGAATATTATTGCCAATATAATAAGCATGAGATACATTATCAGTTATGTCAGCACCGTTAGTGCTAACGTATCAAATACAGGTATAAAAGATTTAATGAACTTTGTGTATTCTCACAATAATAACATAGGTATTACGGGTATACTTATACACTCTGAAGGTAATTTTTTTCAGATTCTCGAGGGTGATGAAGAAACTGTGAGGATGATGTTTGAACGTATAAAAAAAGACCCTAGACATTATAACATAATCAAAATGTTAGACAAAAAAATTGATGCCAATTCTTTTACAGAATACCACACCCCTTTTACAATTATCTCGAGTCATAATAGCCATAGTGAACTACACAAATTCTTACAAAAAGAAAAAATAAATAATCCAGAACATTACGAGAGCATATCGTATTTGATTCAAAAATTTATGAACCTCACCTGATACAACTAGGCGAGATAGTACTCACAAATCCCAATGTATAAATATTAGATAAGCACGCTTTTTTGAATTTTCTACTTGACAATCCTGCATGAAGCAGACACTGCACTGCTTAAATGCTTCGAAGTATGCTTCGAATCCAAAATTATTTTCTAACCAATGCCTCGCTGGCTCGACTTGAATAGTTCACTACTCAAAATTTTCAAAAAAGAGTTTCAATACTTTAAAACTTAAGTAGTATTTTTGCAGGAAACAACACAATTTTATGACTCCAAAACGTATTGCTCCTTCAATCCTAGCAGCAGATTTCGCAAATTTACAACGTGATGTAGAAATGATTAATAACAGCGAAGCCGATTGGTTTCATATTGACATTATGGATGGTGTTTTTGTACCAAATATCTCCTTTGGAATGCCAGTTTTAAGAGATATTGTTAAACATGCAACAAAAACAATCGATGTGCATCTAATGATTGTTGATCCTGATCGTTATATCAAAACTTTTGCAGATCTGGGGAGTAACATTCTTACTGTACATTATGAAGCTTGTACGCACTTACACAGAACTTTACAAGCAATCAAAGCCGCAGGTATGAAAGCAGGAGTTGCAATAAACCCGCATACCAATGTAGCGCTGCTTGAAGATGTAATTAACGATATCGACCTAGTTTGTATAATGAGTGTTAATCCAGGGTTTGGCGGACAATCATTTATTGAGAATACCTATAGAAAAGTTGAAAAACTAAAAAATAGTATTCTAAAGAATAAAGCCAATACGCTCATCGAAATAGATGGAGGAGTAACGAGCAAAAATGCAAAACAACTTATTGATGCGGGTGCAGATGTGTTGGTTGCAGGTAGCTTTGTCTTTAAAAGTGAAAATCCTACCAATACCATTAAAGAGTTAAAAGAACTGATAAAAATCTAGTAGAATACATCTATTATAGATGATAAAGATAAAACAATTGATTCTGCCCTGCCCTACGTATAGTAATAATTGACGCGTATTCAAGATAACTCAATCAGTTCGTATGTTTTTATACGCGCAATACGCAAATTGGAAATGCGCTAACTTAGGTCGTAAAAGACAAATGTAATTACGCAATGAAGCACATAGATTTAATCATCGTTGGTGGAGGCCCCATAGGTATAGCTTCGGGTTTAGAGGCCAAGAAAAAAGGTATCAACTATCTTGTTATTGAAAAAGGTCCTATTGTTAACTCTTTGTTTAACTACCCAGTCAATATGCAGTTTTTTTCATCTTCAGAAAAGTTGGAAATTGATCAGATTCCGTTTATTAGTAAAGAAGCAAAACCAAAACGCAACGAAGCTCTCGAATACTATCGTAGGATAGTCACATCAAATAATCTAAATATTAATCTTTTTGAAAAGGTAATTTCGATTCAGAAAAAGGATGATCTTTTTTATATTGAAACCGAAAAACAACACTATACCGCGTCTTTTGTTGTCATTGCCACAGGCTTTTATGATTTACCAAATACTATAGATGTACCAGGAGAACATCTACCCAAAATATCACACTATTATAAAGATCCCCACTTTTATGCAAAACAAAAATTAGCAGTTATAGGCGCCAGCAACTCTGCTGTAGATGCCGCTTTGGAATGCTATCGCAAAGGTGCAGATGTCACTATGATCGTGCGCGGACCAGAAATAGGCAAGCGCGTTAAGTATTGGGTAAGACCAGATATCATTAATAGAATTGAAGAAGGAAGTATTAAAGCGTATTATAATGCCACGGTAAAAGAAATTTCCCCCTTGACCATTACGATCCAAACTCCTGATGGTGAGCACCAGATTAAAAATGATTATGTATTGGCACTAACCGGGTATACCCCAAATTTTGAATTTCTAAAAAATATAGGAGTACACCTCTCTAATGATCAAAAGTTATATCCACAATATAATGAAGAAACCATGGAAACTAATATAAGTAACCTATATCTGGCAGGAGTTATTTGTGGCGGGATGGATACGCATATATGGTTTATCGAAAACTCTAGAATTCATGCAAAAACTATCATAAAAAATATCCTTTCGAAAACACAAAATGTTTGAAAAAAATAAAGCCGAATTATAAGAATTCGGCTCTTAATACTTTCTATAATATACAAAAACTAATCTCCGCTAAACCGGGATAGAATGCTTAAAATATACCAGAATAATAACATCAAAGAAGCAAACAAGCCTAAAGAAGCTGCTACATATTGATCTTCAGAATATTTGTGTACCATATTAGAAGTTTGATATAAGATAGATCCGCCTGCAAGGACAACCATACCAACACTAAACCATAATCCAAGGTTAAAACCAAAAAGAGTTCCTGCCACTATTAAGCCTATCGCAATAAAAAATCCAATCGTAAGAATCGATTTTAGAAAAGAAAAATCTTTTTTAGTTAACAACGCAATTGCAGATAACCCGGTAAATAATCCCAAAGTAAGGATAGCTGCCTGATTCAAAATATTTGCACCACCATTTTCTGCAATCATCATCGCAATAAAAATCAACGGGATAAAAATAAATGCTTCAGCCACAACATACAGTAACAATGCCAAGTACTGTTTGCCTGTATCATGACTTTTTAGTGCCATCTTTTCTGCATAACTCGTCACCAACATAAAACCACCCAGAAGCAGTAACCAGGTCCAACCCTGTGTAAGAGATAAGGCAAATTCTAGCAGTGCCGGGATTTGAAAAAAGATAGTTTCTACGATAATAAAGAGCAATACAGCCATCGCCAGATGCGTGTACGTTTTTTTATAAAAAGCTACTCGTTTTTCATCGGTAAGAGAACTTACCAATGGTAATTGTTGTTGTAATTCGTTCGTCTGTTCCATATAAAATTGTTTACTCGATACTAGAGGTTTGAATACTCCGAGACTTGTCTCGAAATCATAAATTAGTTTCTTAAAAATACCTTATGGGCATCCCCAAAGGTTCCTTATTCTGTAAATATAGTTTTTATTTCATAATCGAGATTTGAATGTTCTACGGCTTACTAATTAGTAGATTCTACACCAAAATCAGGTGACTAGTGCTCTTCAAAATACCTGAAGTTAAGCATCTGCATTACGTAGGTATAGATTTCGGGAAATTTACTTTTTAATTCTTCGGGAGACTCCATAAAAACTTCAACCAAAACTGCAATAAATTCAAACTTATCCGTATAAGCATAATCTCTTAAAATATTGGCCGCTACAATTCTTTCTCTCACCTCTGGGGAACCAAGATACTTTTCTAACAGCAAAAACGTATCATAAAAAATCTCAGAACTAATGTCACTATTTTTTATAGAATTATAATGAATTGCATGTGTTAGTTCATGGATACCAAGGCTCTTACCCTTATCCTGATGTAAATTTCCTTTCTGAAAATCTTTCCATGATAATGCCAATGCTTTTGATCTTGGGTTAAACTCTCCTATATTCTCTGTTTGATTAAGAATCGAATAAAACGAAGCCGGGTATACGATTATGGTATTGAGATATTCTAGTATATAATGGCGCATTCCAAACGTAAGTTGAATCACCATCATCGTAATCTGCATACGAATAAAATTATCAACGACCAGCCCTTCTCTACCCACAAAATTTATATCGTCTAAGAACACAACTGTTCTATGCGCAAAGTATCGTTTTCTTTTTTTATCCAATCTGTTATAGAAATCATTTTCTTCAATAAAAGATTGCAAATGAGCAGGCAATCTTTTGATCGCCGGATAAAAATGAATAAAGTAAGGTTTCTTATAATATTTTACATATACAGATTCTAAATATCGTAATATATAGTACACACAAATAGACACAACCCCAACGGTAACAAAAACACCGAGAATAGTTTGAAACACCGTATTCTCGTGTTCCTCTTGAAGTAAAAATAAAATGGGTATATAAAAATTCAAAAAAGAAAAATGTAGGTTGAGACTATTAAAAGTAACGTTTTAGAAACAAAATTGGTATTAAAAACATATTTTAACACTATAATATATCTTATACAGATATCCTGTAATATATGGTTATAACTCCTATACTGCCGAATGTATAAAACTGCCTACTAAACATCTTTGCTCCTCACCAAAGCTATGTTTACCCTTCAAGAAGCGTATTGAAGCTGTATCAAATATAAGATTTGTGGATATAATATGGCCTTGCATACTCGCAGGAGCTGCGTGTACCCTTCTAGAAATTTCTTGAATGCTCACTAAGACTATAGCAAGAGGTTGAGAAATACATTAGTAATTACATCTGAAAAAAATTGACGGTTCGAGAAACTTCTCGAACCGTCGTACTAATTATATTTCCCTTTCGAGCCATTTCTTGAATCCTCATACACACTTTGATGAAGACTCAAGAAAAATGTTATTACTTTTTGTAGCTTTTGTGAGGATTTGAGAAGGTGAATGGTGAAAAACTACTCAACATTCTCTTCTTCTACTGGTGCGGTTTTTGCCGAACCTCCTGAAAGTTTAGGAAAAATACGTTCTGCAACCGATCGACCAAAGGTACTACGCGCCTGTAGATAATTATTCTCATACTGCCTTCTTAGATTAGCTTGCGCCATTTCTTCCTCTGCCTCAGCAATTTTTACCGCTTTGATCGCAGCTCTTAATGCGCTAATCGCAGTTTTAGAATTCGTAACAACACTGGCCAACGTTTCTGCTTCTATAAATAGAGGATGATCTTCACCCAGACTTTGAAACCGCAATACGACATTATCTACCTCATCAGGTTCTTCTTGAATCGGCAGTTTGATAAGGTCGCCAAATTTTCCATCAGGAAACACGGTACGTAATGCTCGGTTATCCGGGTACTCACGATCATACTTCTCGCAAGCACTAAAGGCGTTTCGTACTGCATTATCCAGTACGCTGTCTGCATAAGACAAATCGTCATTAGCGTCTTCGCGAAGTGTTACTTTTGCCAGTCGTTCTTCTTTTTTTGCTATCAGATTGTTGTAATGAGGTTCGATCGCTGCTGCCAGCGTTTCTCCAGTTTTGATTTTTCTTACAAACCGTATATGCCTGCGGGTGGCATTAAGGTGTTTGTTGGTACTATCCCGCTCAAATAGCATTTGTGCCATACTTAAAAGTTAAAAATTAATAAAAATGATTGTGCGCAATTATGAGGTATTGCAATACGGGGTAGGATACGTTAATCGAATGCGAATATATACTTTTATCTTTTATGAATATAGCTTACAGCAAATCTTACCTGCGTATGGATACTATTTTAATAAAATCATAATCAATACAGAAAGCTATAGGTAACGCAAAAACTACTGAATTACAAAATCTTATATCTAATCGTTTTTAATAATAAATAGAGATGTTAAAAGTTTGTTATTTAATGATTGAAGCTGGATTTGGTTCTTAAGCTATACGTATTACTAAAAGCTTAATACTGTACATAAACTCTAAGTAAGTTCGAGAGGTATTCAAATCTCGACGTGTCTACCTGAGGTTGAGTTATCAAGCCAAGCAAGTACAATGAGAAATCAGGAAGTGATTAAGTATTTTTAACGAATATTTAACATTATAAAAAAACCTAGTTTCAAAAAATGAAACAGATATATAGTACTATTGTACTGCAAATCACATGTACAATAAGAAAGCAATCACTAATTTAATTCATCATATTATGCAAATCATCACACATTTAGCAACACTTACCAAACTGCTTAGAACACTTTTCGTTGGCAATTTTAAAAGTAACGCCTCTCCTTCTACCCTATTTTGATGCTGCTTTGTACATAACTAAAGATGTAAACAGGTATCTATTAAAGCTCACTGTGATTCAATTAGGTTAACTACAGTACTGATTATTTTAAGAACTAAACTATATCGTATGATTAAGATTACGAAAGAACTTGATGCACCCGTCGAATATGACGATATAATACAAAGCTATGTCTATACAGAAGAAGTAGGTTTAGCCTTTAGATTTTACAAGAAAAAACGTGGTGATAACAAAATCCAACACGTATTATGTTAAAAAAATGGCTCTCATACGAAATTTTAGTTTTAAAAAATGAAACTGAAGTTTATTAATATTGCTCTACGAATTATGAAATTAAATCCAATAAACTCACAAAATACTTTATGAAAAAACAAATATTATTTATTTTCGGGATGATATCTGCTTTTACCTTTGGACAAGAAAACTTTAATTTTTCTCCCCCAACTCCGGAGGTTGCTGCATTAGGAAAATTTATAGATACCCCAGTGAGTCTTCATACTGGTACACCCAATATTTCAATTCCATTAGTTAGTATTGAAGATCATGAGATCACTATACCAGTCTCATTAAACTATCATGCATCTGGAATCAAAGTCAATGAGATTGCATCTCGTGTAGGGTTGGGCTGGAAGCTTAATGCAGGAGGTATGATTACTAGAAGCGTAAGAGGTATAGCCGATGATGATCCTCAAGGTTATATTAACACTAACAACACGGTAAAGAAATATCTTACATCAAATGTCTCAGAACGGGATATACTTTTTCAAAGTGCAATAGATGGGCATCAAGATTATGAATCTGATATATATTATTTTAATTTTCCCGGAGGAAGCGGAAAATTCTTTTTTGATCAAAATGGTGTTGTATATAGTCATCCAAAAAATGATCTAATAGTGAATTACACTAAAGACAATTCGAATAAAATCATAGCCTGGGAAATAGTTACTGAAATAGGTACTACCTACACGTTTGGTAAAATTCCGGGAACATCAAACACAATTTTGGAAACCAAACATAATAGAATCCATGCTCATGATCAACGACTGCCATTAGCAATTAACTCCTATACATCCGGATGGTATCTTACTCAAATAAAGGATTATAAAGGTAATCGTATTCATTTTAATTATTCCAAAGGCACTGATGAGATTGAATATTGGAATATACTGAGTCAAAAAAAATATTTGCAGGCTTCTACTAATGGCAATTGTGGTACTCCTTCTTTTGAATCACTTATACTTTCAGAAGATCGCTATTATCCGATATACTTAACCTCCATTAAAACAGCTAAAGGCAGTATTGAATTCACATATGACATTTCCAGGGTAGATCTAAAAAACGACAAAGCACTTTCTAAAGTGGAACTAAAAAACACTAAAAATCAAATTATTGATGCTTATTCACTTGAATACGATTATTTTAATACTAGTGAATGGAAACATTTAGGAAATTATGGAAATATTGATCAGCGCACCAAAAAACTTTACCTAAAAAAGATAAAACAGTATAAGGAAAATTTAACTAATCAAGAATATAAATTCGCATATTACCAAGAGCATCTTTTTCCAGAGCGACTTTCATTCAATAGAGATTTTTGGGAATATTCTAACGGTACCAACAATCGAAAATTATATCCTGAATTTACTTATAAGATAAATTCAGGGTTTCAAACAATCGATGGGGGAGATCGTACGGCAAATGAGTCTCACGCTCAAACTCTTTTATTGAAAGAGATTGAATATCCTACTAAAGGAAAAACAGCGTTTACATATGAATCTAATACCGTTTCTGGAGGAAAGGCTTTTTTTGCAGGAAATAAATTGAAGACCACATTATATCCAGGATCACAAGTTGGTAGTTCTACTAATCCTGGTGAGACTGTAAGCTCTAATTTTACTGTAAATGAAAGTGGCCTTATATACTACCGTACTAATTTCTCCGATAATTGTCGACAAATACAATCAACTCGTGATTGTCCAACGATAAGGCTATATAAACTTAATGGTGATCTAGTACTTACTTTTCTTAATTCAAATGAAACAAGTACCTTGAATCTAGAAGCTGGTACGTATACCATAAAAATAAAAAATGGTCCGTTTCTCTCTGATGCCGCTGCTGAAATCTATTTTTACAAACAAACATTTGTAAATGATGGTGATAACCCTCTAAGTATAGCCGAAGCAGGAGGCCTTAGAATCAAAGAAATACGATTTAAGGATATTGATGGAACCCTTATAAATACTAAAAAATACGAATACGGGCGATTTAATAACACAAATTTATCAAGCGGCTTATCATTAAATCCGCCTTCATTTTTTATCAGAAATGCGCTTTATAAACAAGGTTTTAGTACTTGTTATTATAATATCGCTCAGTCTAATAACATATTCCCATTTAATGGACAAAGCACATATCATGTTGGTTATACTAATGTAACAGAATATAATACAGACAAACAACAAGGTAAAACCGAATATACTTACAGTTTTTTCCCTGATTCAGGCACGGCCGGCTATTCTAATGAATATGTTTGGGAGCAAGGTTTTTATCCTTTTGCTCCAGCATTAGATTATTCTAACAGAAGAGGCTTATTAATTCGAAAAAAAGAATATAGTTATGATCATGTTAATGATGAATTTAATGAGGTAGAACAAATACATAATATATATAAAAAGAAAGGAAATACATATATTGATAATATTGCTATGGGCTATGTAGGCAATGCAGGACCAGGATATTCTGTTTATAGTAATCTAAGTGAGCGATATTTATTAGAAAAAACCGAACAAACAAAATATTACGATTCAGATAAAGTAAAGACAACTACTCAATTTAGTTATGATGCAGGGTATCAAGGTAGAACGATGTATACACAGACTACTACAACCAATAGTGATGAAGAGGTGATCATCACACGAAATTATTATCCCGATGATGTTACTTCTTTAATTGCACTCGGTGAATCTTTAACTAGCTCAGAGTATAATACGATCTCAAGGCTAAAGAAAAAAGCTTCAGAACACCGCATTGCAACACCTATTCAAACTAACACGTATGTTAAGAAAGGTGCTTCTACAGAAAGACTACAATTTACTAAAAGGAGTAATTTCAAGAATACATCTGAAACTTCTAATATAACCTTACAATCCTCCACTGAAACAGCTAAAGGCGATAACCCTTTAGAGAAACGTATACGATATGATAAATATGACAACAAGGGTAACCTATTACAATATAAAAAATCAGGTGGTGCTGTTACTAGTCTTATCTGGAGTTACAATAAGATGTATCCTGTCGCCAGGATAGAGAATGCCACCTTTACTGAAGTTGCAAATGCATTAGGAGTTAGTGAGGCCGTACTAAAAAGTTTTAGCGAGAGTTCGATGAACACCTTGAATACCTTAAGAACAAACTTACCTAATGCTATGGTGATGACATATACCTATGAACCGTTAATAGGAATGGCTAGCATGACCGACCCCAAAGGCTATACTACTTCGTATGAATACGATATCTTTAATCGTCTGGCTCATGTTAGAGATGCCGAAGAAAACATCACGGATAAGTTTTATTATAACTATGGTACTGGTGAAGATCCAGTAGATCCAGGTACAAATCCTTACCCTGCTTTGGCAGTTACCTTTAAAGATTTTCCTGAATTTGCCTCTACTTTTAAAGAGGAAGGTTTTCATATCGAACTCAGTGGAGGATCCGGACAATATGACTATAAGTGGGAGTTTGAATCCCCAGATGGTAAGAT
>CANLYR010000018.1 GCA_947495425.1 uncultured Aquimarina sp. | reverse complement strand
CTTCTTACAACTATCGAAAATCATTCAAAAAATAAACAAATTGAAATTAGCGTAGCTATTTTCTGAAAGTGCCTAGTTAAAATAACTTATATTTTAATTAAACTCCCCCAAAAATGCATATTGACTATAGTAGCAACCTGCTTTTTGTTTACGAAGATTTTTCAACGACGCTAATACAGATAGTAGTAATTATTTTTAAAATTCATGATATAATACCGCTATTAGTAAATATGGAAAAACTTTAGCTACTAACTTGTATTCGATAAAGTGTGCTTTTAAACTTTTTTCACTCTAACAGCATTCATCCCTTTCAGACCACGCTCTAATTCGAACGAAACCTTATCTCCTTCTCGAACTTCCTGTAGTAAACCATTAATGTGTACAAAATGCTTTTCTTGAGTTTCCAGGTCGTTTATAAAACCATATCCTTTCTCATCATTAAAAAAAGCAACTTTTCCGTTTCTAACAGGATCAAATTCCTCTTTCTCTCGTTTTGGAATGCCTATTTCAATATTCTCAGCTTTAACTTTTTTCTTTGGATCTGGAGCTACGTCTGTAGGAAAACCATTCTCGTCAACATAAGCAATCATACTATCTAATCCCTCACCTTTGCCAGAATTTGCTCTACGTTCTTCTTTCTTTTTCTGCTTTTCTTCTCGCTTTTTTATCTTTTTCTTTTCTTTTTC
Source organism: uncultured Aquimarina sp. (assembly GCA_947495425.1). Taxonomy (GTDB): domain Bacteria; phylum Bacteroidota; class Bacteroidia; order Flavobacteriales; family Flavobacteriaceae; genus Aquimarina. The sequence continues at coordinate 69,364 of CANLYR010000018.1, read as the reverse complement.
AATCTTGCTAAATGTCTGTTGAGATCTTCCCATACACTATTTTATATTTTTTTTTATTAGACTTACTTTAAACGTTTTAATATATGTTTGTTGTTGATATAATAAACAATTAATTGAAAAAAAACAATTTTTAGAATTGGATTTTACCGAAAAATTTACTCAGCGCCTACTATAACACATTAACATTTATAATATAAAACTATAAATTGTCAATTTTCACAAAGATACGCCTTACTTCCAGAATAAAAAATACTCTTGATAATATCGTTCAATCTTTACTAACTTTTTAAATGTAATGAAACTAAATTCATAATTTCGCGAATATAAAGGCATTCTGTTAAAGAATCATAAATGAAAATAAATAACACCGCAGCACAGCACAAGCATTTTGCTATCTATAAACCCTACGGATACCTGAGCCAGTTTGTTAATAACGGGCAAAAAAAGAATACCAAAAGGTTATTAGGCGAACTATACAACTTTCCTGAGGGCACTATGGCTATAGGAAGGTTAGATGAAAAATCAGAAGGTTTATTATTATTAACTACAGACGGAAAAACCAGTAATCATATTTGTAGTAGTACTATTGAGAAAGAATATTATGCGCAAGTAGATGGAGAAATTACAGTAGAAGCTATTAAACAATTAACGCAAGGTGTCGAAATTGGATTTGATGGCAAGAAATACAAAACGGCCCCTTGTTCTGCTTTTCGACTAGAAACTGCTCCTAACTTTCCCGAGAGATCAAAAAAAATAAGAGACGATAGACATGGCACTACAAGTTGGGTTTCAATTACATTAACAGAAGGCAAATTTCGTCAGGTTCGTAAAATGACTTCTGCAGTAGGTTTTCCTACATTAAGGTTGGTGCGTATTCGGGTTGGTAGTGTACTTCTTAGCACCATGCAAGTAGGAGAAGTTAAAGAATTGATTAATATTTGAAATGAAATAGAAAGCCATTTTATTCGGTCAATAAATGTTGAAATTTTTCATGATGTTGACCTCCAAGATTACTATCAGCTAATCCAACATGTACATTCACTGCAACTGACAAAGTGAGCCTATCTCCTGCTCTAATATCACTTTTATAGTAGTAGAAATTCCAAAAAAGCTTATCAAAACTGACAAAGAGTTCAAAATGCTCTTTTCGATGCTATGTACTAACCTATTGCAACATCCATTTAATCATGTCAATCCTCTATTGGTTCCTCCCCGCTACCGGCTGGCTACCATATCTACAAAAATAATTTAAGTACTTGTATGTTCCTTCCCCACGGCGGGGAAGGTGTCCTGCCCATAGCGGGACGGTAGGGGTTTATATTTCAAAATGTAAAGAAGTAGATGCTATACATAATACTGTTTAATCTTATAGTTTTAAAAGGCTGAAAATGATAATAATGCGTGCATGTACCCCTTCCGGATTGACTATGTCAATCCACCTTCCCCTACCAAGGGAAGGAACTTTAACTGGTTTTGTTCTCATTATTTGCAATAAAGTTGTGTATATACGGTTGCCTTCTGAAAGAAGATTAGCCTGCCGGCGATTCAGGGATGAGGGATTTTTCATAAGAATTACCCTAACCTTAATCCTTCTTAGGTCGAGTTTGGTTATTAGAATCTAATTTACCCCCTAACACCTACAATACTTGTAATAATTCACTTGCGCTAGTAAAGTTTCTGAAATTAGGATGTTTTATTTCTTCGTGCACCATTTCATGCTCCCAGGTCGTATGAAACGGAATATGAAATGCATGTGCTCCAATATTTAAAACCGGTACAATATCAGATTTTAATGAATTCCCGACCATTAAGAATTCTTCTTCGGCAATATCGAGGTGCTTTACCAACTTACTATATTGTTTTTCTGTTTTATCAGATACAATCTCGATGTGATGAAAATATTTCTCGAGCCCAGATTTGATTAGTTTACGCTCTTGATCAAGCAAATCACCTTTGGTTGCCACGACCAAACGATATTTTTGAAAAAGCTTATATAAGGTTTCATCGATACCATCGATAAGTTCGATTGGTTCCTGAAGCATTTCTTTTCCCTTTTCTATAAGTTTTTGAACCAACGCTATTGTCATATCACCATTAGAGATCGTTATCGCAGCTTCTATCAATGAAAGTGTAAAAGGTTTTATACCATATCCGTACAAAGGTAAGTTTTGCATTTCGACATCAAAAAGCAATTTACTTGCCTTTTCTTTTGGTAAATACTCTTCTAGAAGCTCACATAATTCTTCTTCAGCTTTTCTAAACATGGGTTCATTAACCCAAAGTGTATCATCTGCATCAAAAGCGATTACCTTAATGTTTTTTAGCGACATTTTTTATGGTATTTGAAATTATGAGCACATAAAAGTAAGCGAGAACACAATGAAACTCAAATACTCGCGAACCAGGAAATTGACATGTTATCTAACTAATTTCTTGTATTTAATACGTTTTGGCATGAGATCACCTCCTAATCGTTTCTTCTTATTCTCTTCATAATCAGAAAAACTCCCTTCAAAGAAATATACCTGAGAATCTCCTTCGAATGCCAGAATGTGTGTACAAATACGATCTAAGAACCAACGGTCGTGAGAAATCACCACGGCACATCCGGCAAAATTTTCAAGACCTTCTTCTAAGGCACGTAAAGTATTTACATCAAGATCGTTTGTAGGTTCATCAAGAAGCAATACATTACCTTCTTCTTTTAAGGTCATGGCCAGATGCAAACGGTTACGTTCTCCTCCAGAAAGTGTAGATACCTTCTTGTTTTGTTCGCTTCCTCCAAAATTAAAGCGGCTCAAATACGCTCTAGAATTAACTTCTTTGCCACCCATCATCACCAAATCTTGCTCATCACTAAAGTTTTGCCAAATCGATTTATCGGGATCTATATTAGAATGCGTCTGGTCTACATAAGCAATCTTAGCAGTTTCACCAACAGTAAAGCTTCCCTTATCTGGAGTTTCCTCTCCCATAATCATTTTAAAGATTGTAGTTTTACCTGCTCCATTTGGGCCAATAACACCAACAATACCAGCTTGAGGAAGATTGAAGTTTAGATCTTCGTAAAGCAATTTATCTCCAAAAGCCTTACTAACTCCGTTAGCTTCTATAACATTAGTACCTAGACGTGGGCCATTGGGAATATAAATTTCTAATTTTTCGTCAAGCTGTTTTTGATCCTGACTCATTAGCTTATCATAATTCTTCAAACGTGCTTTTTGCTTAGTTTGCCTTCCTTTGGCACCTTGACGTACCCATTCTAGCTCACGTTCTAATGTTTTTTGACGTTTTGAGGCTGATTTACTCTCTTGTGCTAATCGCTTAGATTTTTGGTCTAACCAGGAAGAATAATTTCCTTTCCAAGGAATCCCCTCTCCTCTATCCAACTCTAGAATCCAACCTGCAACATTATCTAAGAAATACCTATCGTGTGTTACCGCAATAACAGTTCCCTTATATTGTGCCAAATGATGCTCTAACCAGTGTACAGATTCTGCATCAAGGTGGTTAGTTGGTTCATCTAATAATAATACATCTGGCTCCTGAAGCAGTAAACGACAAAGTGCTACTCTTCTTTTCTCTCCGCCAGATAACACTCCGACTTTTTTATCAGAATTTGGTGTTCTGAGTGCATCCATAGCTATTTCTAGTTTGGTATCTAGCTCCCAGGCATTACTGGCATCAATCTTATCTTGTAGAACAGCCTGCTTATCCATGAGCTTTTGCATTTTATCAGCATCACTATACACCTCTTCCAGACCAAACATATCATTGATCTTGTTATATTCATCTAAAACAGCAACAGTCTCTGCTACACCTTCCTTTACAACTTCTAATACCGTTTTTTCTGGATCTAACTTGGGTTCTTGCTCCAAAAAACCTACACTATATCCTGGTGCAAAAACTACATCTCCCTGATAATTTTTATCAACTCCTGCGATAATTTTAAGCAATGTAGATTTACCAGATCCATTAAGACCAAGAATCCCTATTTTAGCGCCATAAAAAAAACTTAAATATATATTTTTGAGTACAGGAGTATTTGCGCTTTTATACGTTTTACTAACTCCCGACATTGAGAAAATAACTTTTTTATCGTCTGACATAAGCCCTTGAAATAATTTTTATTTTATGATTTTGTTTGTGATAATTAAACTCTTCCCTTTAGTGCATTAAAAACCCAGGCATTTGCCAAAAACCCTAATCCTACAGCCGCAAATCCCCAACCAGAGACATCTCTATATCTAAAAGCTCCTAAAGCGATTAATCCTAATCCAGCAAGGATCATTATAAATGTTGCCCAAGCTAGGACAGTATTTTTATTCATTCCCATAAATTGATGTTTAATCGGTTATTTAATTCTCATTAAAAAAATGAAATGCAAATATCGGCATTTTATCGTCAAAAAACAGGTTTTTATAGAGTTCTTAAAGAGAAATAGCAACTTATTAAATGATAACCAATTATTTAAAACTAACTTTTATCATTATTGTTCATACACCCCTTTTGGTTAAATCGTTTTTTTAAAATAATTTCTTCGTGATTTTTAGTATTTACACAGTGCTCATTAACTCCATGTTTTTTGTATTTTCGTGCAAACAATACACACAATCACTTACAAATGGATATAAACTTCAATAAAAACGAAGATCATAATAAACTTTTAGTATCTGAGTTGAGGCAAAAACTAGCTAAAGTAAAATTAGGAGGAGGCGAAAAACGAATAGATAAACTTCATTCCAAAGGAAAAATGACCGCAAGAGAAAGAATCGATTATCTATTAGATAAAGATACGAAACGTATCGAGATCGCAGCTTTTGCCGGTGAGGATATGTATGAAGAACATGGGGGCTGCCCAAGTGGTGGTGTCGTAGTAAAAATAGGATATGTAAGTGGTAAACAATGTATTGTCGTAGCAAACGATGCTACAGTAAAAGCCGGTGCATGGTTTCCGATTACCGGAAAAAAAAATCTAAGAGCACAAGAATTATCTATAGAAAATAACTTACCAATCATCTATCTCGTTGATAGTGCCGGAGTATATTTACCTATGCAGGATGAAATTTTTCCTGACAAAGAGCATTTTGGCAGAATATTTCGTAATAACGCAGTAATGAGTAGTATGGGAATTACCCAAATATCAGCCGTAATGGGTAGTTGCGTTGCGGGTGGTGCCTATCTGCCTATCATGAGTGACGAAGCTTTAATTGTTGATAAGACCGGAAGCATATTTCTTGCGGGTAGTTATCTTGTAAAGGCGGCTATTGGCGAAACGATCGACAATGAAACCCTGGGCGGAGCAACAACACATTGCGAAATATCGGGAGTTACTGATTACAAAGCCAAAGATGATAAAGATGCGCTAGATACCATCAAAAATATCATGTCTAAAATTGGAGATTTTGATAAAGCCGGTTTTAATCGTGCCAAACCCATTAAACCAAAAGAAAACCCTGAAGATATTTATGGCATCCTACCCAAAGCCAGAAACGAACAATACGATATGATGGAAATCATTAATCGTCTGGTTGATGACTCTGATTTTTCAGCATACAAGGATGGCTATGGCCAAAGTATTATCACAGGATATGCCCGTATCGATGGCTGGGCAGTTGGTATTGTTGCTAATCAGCGTAAAATTGTAAAAACTAAAAAAGGCGAGATGCAATTTGGCGGCGTAATCTATTCGGATTCTGCAGATAAAGCCACACGATTTATTGCGAATTGTAATCAAAAGAAAATTCCGCTGGTATTTTTGCAAGATGTAACCGGTTTTATGGTAGGTAGCAAAAGTGAACATGGCGGGATCATAAAAGATGGTGCCAAAATGGTAAATGCAGTAAGCAATAGTGTAGTACCAAAATTTACCATTGTTATTGGCAATTCGTATGGTGCTGGTAATTATGCAATGTGTGGCAAAGCCTATGATCCAAGACTTATCTATGCATGGCCAAGTGCAGAATTAGCTGTTATGGGAGGGGCTCAAGCCGCAAAAGTATTATTACAAATAGAAACAGCATCTTTAAAGAAAAAGGGAGAAGAATTATCAAAAGAAGATGAAAAAGCACTCTACGATAAAATAAAAGCGAGATATGATCAACAAATTTCGCCATATTATGCTGCAGCTCGTATTTGGACAGACGGTATTATTGATCCTCTGGAAACCAGAACCGTTATTTCTATGGGGATAGAGGCTGCTAACCACGCTCCTATCGAAAAGAAATTCAACTTGGGAGTATTACAAGTGTAACTTAGTTCAACAGTTTTTAAACTAATATTGGTTTAGTGCATTATCAACCATTAATCATTACGACATTATTTCTTACCGAGATATAATTGACACCTTTTATGAGAACTACATACTTACAAATATTGTACTTGCTAGTGTTCTCTATACATCTTAGTGGATTCTCATATCAAAATAATGTTATTTCTGAAGCAGATAAAGAATTTATTCTTAAAGAAACGAATACAAATAGAATAGATTCTCTTCTATTAAATATAATGAATAGAGATCTAACGCTGGCCAAAAGTGCATTTAATATTTATCTAGACAGAGGAATCGAGAATAAGAATTATGCCATACAATTTTTTGCCAATTATTACTTAGGAAATATAGCATATCGTAATAAAAAATATAATAAAACAATCCATTACGGAAACAACTCGATAATAGCTGCAGAAGAAATTAAAAACGGAAGTAATATTTTAAGCGGATTATATCTGGTTGCAGCGGCTTATCAGGAAAAGAGGGATCGCAAAAATTCTTTAAGCCGGTATATTCGTGCTCAAAAAATTATAAAAGAGTATAATCTCAAAAATTATCAAATTTATAACCTGATCAGTATTGGACAAATTAGGATTAGACTCAATCAAACTCAAAAAGCATTGATTTCTTTTCAAAAAGCGTTTGCATTACTTCAAAAATCTTCAGAAGAATCTGATACTAATTATAATACCAAATATTTATCAGTAATCCAGGGAATTGGTGTTTGCTACTATAAGCTAGGTGACTTTGATGAAGCGCTTAAATATAATTACCAAGGTTTACAATATGCAGAAAAACGAAATTTCATAGAATATATTATTGATTTTAATCTTAATATAGGAGAAGCTTACATCGGAAAACAAAAATACACGAAAGCACTTTCTTATCTCAATATTGCTAAAGCTGACATCACAAAACTTGATAAAAATAATGATCCTGACTTATTTACTGCGAATCTTCATATCGCTACTTGCCTATATATGCAAACTAAGTATAGTAAAGCAAGAGATATATTAGAACAAAATTTTCAGCATATAAAAACAAATCCTGAAGTAGAAAAAATACAAGAGGCATATGCATTAGCTATTCAATGTGGAGAAAAATTAAAAGATACTAATTTACAATTTAAGTATACCAAGATTTATAATACCATTGTAGACTCTCTTTATCAAAATGATATAAACGCCCAAGAAAAATTACATGATCAAGATCTGGAAAGTCTTGAAGAAAAAAACAAACATTTAGTATCCGAAAATTTGCGCTACACGATTGGGCTTTTATTAGCTCTGGTTTTTACAGGACTAATTTTGTTCTACACCATCAAAACCAAAAAGAAAAACAAAATCTTATATGAAGAATTACAAAAAGGAAGAATAAAAGAACAAGTCCCTAAAACTATAGGCATTCAAAAAAATGAATTTATTACAGACAAAAAAGCACAGAGCTTGTTAAAAAAGTTATCGAGCTTAGAAAAAACAGACTTTTATTTGAATGCAGATTGTAACTTATACACCACTGCAAAAGCAATAGCAACAAATACTACTTATTTATCAAAAATTATTAATGAGTATAAGCAGAAGTCCTTCAACGATTATATCAATGAATTAAGAATCAAATATTGCATCGAAAAATTACACACCGATCACAAGTTTAGGTTCTATACAATTAAAGCTATTGCTGAAGAATTAGGATATAAGAGTGTGAATACTTTTGTTTCAGTGTTTAAAAAACAAACTGGCCTAAGTCATTCATATTTTATCAAAAAAGTAATCTCTGATGCTCATGAGTCTAGTAAAATCATCACGTAATTACCTATAAAAATCAACGACCTCGGAGTAAGCTCATGAGACATGCTTCTGAAGCATTTTTTATTATCGGGACTAGCCACGGGGAATTAAACTCTCTATGAGGGATTAAAATAATACTATCAATTTTATAAAATTGAACTTTCAAAATTCAAAATTTTTTATTTAGGATAAAGCATTGCCTATTTTTACCAAGTAACCAATAAATCCCATAGTATTATGTTTGAAAAATCTAAGGTATTATTCGTAGTTTTTTTCATAAGTTTTATCACACAATCTATCGCTCAAAAAACAGAAAGTGATTTTGAAAAAATAATCGATGTTACCATAAATGTCAGTACAGGACGTATAGAAATTGATGAGTCACAAATTCAAGACCTTCATGTTTTTCTCTGGGGGAGAATACAACTCAACGTATATGGCTTATATAAAAACACAATCAGTAATCCTATTGCTACAGAAAGACAACTCTCTATATCATCCTCGATTATTACCACAACTCTAGCTCCGATACTTATTCCTCCTACAACACCAGATCCTGATGATCGCCATGTAGAAAACAATAAAATACTACTAGGAGCCTTGGAGTTAGATATGTTAAGGTTTGATGCTACTCCAGGATTAAAAAATGCTACTTTAACTTTATCAGAAACAGATAATACGCTAGCAGATCAGAAAACGTTTTCGTTTACCTTGTATAACCCCGAACTACTTGGAGATCTTGAAATAACCCACATAGAAACCATAGTCACTAATGAAGATAGGAAAACACGTAACGTTCGAATCATAGCACATGTAAGAAATACTGGAAGAGATGATATCAATGAAGCATCTAAGGTGAAGTTTTATATTAGAACTGATGATGGATTAAAGCTCATAAGAACTAAAACTGTACAACCAATTCAAGAAAATAATAGTATAAGATGTATTATCATTGTCAAATATGAAACCTACGTTAAAATGACAGGTAAACAATTGTATAGTATTGTAGATGAAGATAATATGATTAGGGAGCGAAATGATTATAATAATCATTTGAACTATGAAGTTCCAGAAATTCAAATAAACCCAGATACTATTAAAGTCTTTCCGAATCCATTCAAGGATAGGATAAACTTCACATTCTTTCTAGATCAAAATGCCTCACCTCTAGTTGTACTTAACCTTTATAACAAATTCGGAAAGAAGATAGCAATGCAAGGTTATGTTTTACCTCCAAACAATACATATCAAACCATAACCTATTTTAATAACGATTTGCCTAAAGAAATATACATCTATACACTTGGCGTGGGTAACACAATATATCAAGGCAGAATTATGAAGAAATAAATACCATTTTACCTTTTTCTAAAAGCCGCTTCATGTGTATTGAATCGGCTTTTTTTGATCTAACTCTCTCTTAGATATGAAGTAGGATACCTCATATTTAGTCAGATTTATAAATCTGACTTTCCTTCTTTTTGAAAGTCAATGAATTGCATATAGTTTTATCAAAGAATTCTGGTCGACAAGAATCACAAATCATTTTTAAACTATATAAAAATTTATGAAAAAATTATTTAGACTAACAGTACTATTTCTTTTGGTAATCACCACACTAAGTTGTGAAAGTAATAATGATACTTTTGAAGAGGATAATCTTTTATTAGAAAATGAGACCTTAGAAAAAATAGGTCCAGGAGATACAAGAATAATATGCTCTATAGAAGGAGTGCCCAATGGTTATGTTATCGAAGAATATTTAACATTACCTCGATGTCCTAACTTTAACCTCTTCTTAGGCAGGTTTAATGCGGCTGTCGTAAAGAAAATTAATACTATTCCAAACGATAAACCTGTAATCTCTAGAGCAGGTGCAGGATGTAATGACAATTATTGTATCTGGATTGTAGGTTCAAAATTCGAAGACAATGCCTATGTTGATATCAGAACTGCAACTGGATCAAGTATCATCGGAACGTATAGGGGATCAAATAGAGTTCAATATGTGAATGCACAGGGACAAGATGTAATAACCTTACGACTACATTCTGAATTTGAACGAAATGAATTTGCGAGAAGAGGATTGCGGATTTGGGTTGTTAATCCTGTAGCCAGAAAATGGGCTGATGGTAGATTAGTAAAAAGACCAAGAGGCGGAGGTATAATTGACCCTCCATGTAATCCGATATGTCCATGAAAGATATAATATGATAACTATGGCGGAAACCGAAAAGCCTTCGATAGAGTAGGTAACACAAATAAAATAATTATGCTGAACAACATTTTAAATTTAGAAGGAATAAGTACATTAAAGAAAAGTGAACAACAAACCATAAAAGCTGGTACATATTATGGTGATGCTTGTCTATCACTTTGTGGTGGAAGATGTTCTTTTGGTAATTGCTATCATCATATTGATTAATCATAAATCCCCTAAGGATGCAAACCTTAGGGGATTTTTTCATTTATATGGGTAGTGAACAGCCTTGTAGCATTCAAATCTCGCTGTGTCTGGCTGAGGAAGGATTAAAAAGTACAGTAGTGTCGTTTTTTGGACTCATTCTTGTATCAATTCGATTAACGCATCTCTTGTTTTTTGCAATTCACTAATTTGATTTTCAATAAGTTTTAACTTTTTCTTAAAGGCACTATTCTTATCCACACAATTATTTGGACTAGTATCTCGTTCATCAAGAAGTACCTTACACTCTTGCAATGTAAACGAAAATCGTTGTAAGTATTTTATAATCTGAATTCTCTTTATGTTGCTTTCGCCATAATCCTTGTAATTATTCCATTCATACGGTCGACTAATGTCAGTCAATAAGTCTTTGTTTTCGTAGAAACGAATTGTATCTCTCGAAACTCCAGTTTTTTTTGACAGCGCTCCAATTTTCATTTTTTCTCTTTTTTTTTCTTGACCATTGACTATAGTCCATAGTTTATATTTGTCAAAAATAACTTAAAAATTTAGAAATAATGGACAGTCAAACAACAAAAAAAAGAAGTTTAGCACGTTTTATTTGGGGAATTCCTGTTTTGATAATGCTTATAACCAGTATTATGAAATTGATTAAAGCTCCACCTTTGGTAGCAAACTTTGAAAAACTTAATGGTGTTGAATGGATGTTACCATTTGGCTTGGTTCAATTAACGAGTGTTGTTTTATTTATTATTCCAAAAACAAGAAGAATTGGCTTTTTTCTATTGTGTAGTTATTTGGGCGGCATAATTGCCACAAGAGCCTTACACGATGTAAATCATGTAGGAATTGCGCTAACTGTTCTATTGTGGATTGGAATGTACTTTGAAGACAAAGCATTGTTTCGTTTGCAAAGTTCAAAATTTTGAAATGAGCGAGGGTTTTCTAATAACAGATAGTATAAATAAAGCCATCTTCAAAAAACAATATTTTTAGATGGCTTATACTTTTACTATGATCGTTTTGGAATGGTAATCAATTCGGTTTGCCTTTTATTCACATATTGAAATCCACTATTGCCCCATAAGCCGGCTTCTTCTAGCATGATGCGAATATCTTTTTTCCATTCAGGAAGTGTTACTGTCGTGTTTAATTCTATAGCATATACTGTGTTTACATACAAAGGATAATCTCCTTTACCGGGAACTCCTCCCTGTGCATCCCACATCCCAATAGTTGGTCCTGCCGAGTGACCATACAAACCTAATGGATGTGTATAAATAGAAGGTTTTAACCCCTCACCTTTTGCTTGTTTCAGTGATTTTAATAAGATCTCATTTCCGGTACTACCAGTTTCAAAATTACCTGTAAAAATATCCTGCACTCGATTTCCATCGGCAAAAGCTTTGACTAAATAATCAGGTGGAGAGGTTTCATTATTTCTAAGTATATAAGCATGCTGCTGGCAATCTGTATTCAACCTAAGGTATGTAATTCCAAAATCACAATGGATTAAATCACCAGGGCGAATTACTTTATCTTTTGGTCGGTCTGAAAAAGAAACGATATGACTTTGTAATGTTTCCCCTGATCGTTGTATATCGACCGTTGGGTGAAACCAGGTTGTTAACCCCATATCTGTTACTTTTTGTCGCAACCACCATACTACATCATCTGTAGTTGTAGTACCAGGCTTTATTACCGAAGTACTAAATGCCTCTTCAATAATAGTATGCGTAACAGCTACTAATTGTTTATAAATTTCAAGTTCTTGTGTGGTACGTGTCTCTATCCAAGCAATGGCTAGCTTTTCTGCAGAAGTAACTTTTGGTTTAAATTCTTCTGGTAACACGCTCAAAAACGCTTCATAATCAGTTTTTACAATTCCGTCTACAATACCAAAATCATTAGAAAAGTTGATGCCAATTTTTTCAGGATTTCTTTCAGAAATTATATCAACTAATGCTTTCCATTGATCTGGCTGTTTCTCTTTATCCCAAGCAGATTGTATATTTTTACCCACATTATATCGAGCAACAGCTAGTTTTTCTATTTTATTTTTAGCCTTGTCTCTATAAAAGACGAATATGGTGCGTCTTCTTGCATTGAGCCATGTAGAAGGTAGCATGGTTTTTAAGACAGGATCTTCATTATACTCGCGAGAAATCAAAATCCACATATCAAAACCTGTACGGTCCATTAATTGAGGTAAAAGCGTATTAAATCGATCTTGCAGTACCATATCGATTACGTCTGCCCTATCCCGCTGCGGAAGGATTTGTGATTGGATTGCAGTACTAAATAATGCTATGAGTATAAAGAGTTTATTCATTGTTTGATCTGTGAGTATATCGAAAACTAAATGTATTATAAAAAAAAGACACCTGCAACAATACAGATGTCTCTTATTAGCCTAATATTTCCTTCTTTTATTACTTATAATCCTTGATAACTATTCATTAATCGTATAAACTCGGCTTTGTACCCTTGTTCATCTTTTTCTTTATTTGCTTCGGCTAGCGCAATGATCTCTGAAAGCTTATCTTTTTTACAATATTTTGAATTTCTTAATTTCATTGCGAACCAAGCTACTGAAGCTGCAAAATAAAAATCTTGTGATACAACTATATTTTTCTTAGTTGCAAGAACATGAATCATTTCTATACTTTTCTCTTCTTGCGGCTTTTTATATCTAAATTTTACTGTTACTAGTTCATCACCATATTCTTTATTTACTTGTGCATTCGTATATTTTAAGTCTGGTACTTTTTTTAGATACTCACTTTTTACGCCTACAGGAATAATTTCGTAGAGTGCAGTTACCGTATGACCACTTCCTAATTCTCCGGCATCCTTGGTATCATCTACAAAGTCTTCATCTGCCAAAAGCCTGTTTTCATAACCAATTAAGCGATACCCCTGAACTTTACTAGGGTTGAACTCAACCTGAATTTTCACATCTTTTGCTATCGTGTAAAGCGTACCTCCAAATTCTTTCCCCAGTACTTTTTGTGCTTCTTGCATGGTATCGATATAAGCATGATTTCCGTTACCTTTATCAGCTAATATTTCTAACTTACTATCTTTATAATTGCCCATCCCAAAACCTAAGCAGGTAAGAAATACACCTGATTTACGTTTCTCTTCAATTAAATTCTTCATATTTTTATCACTACTCATTCCAACATTGAAATCTCCATCTGTTGCTAGAATAACTCTATTATTGCCGTTTTTAATGAAGTTTTTCTTTGCTATTTTATAAGCTAGTCTAATTCCTTGCCCACCAGCTGTAGAACCTCCAGCATTGAGATTTTCCAAAGCTTGATTAATTTCGGTTTTATGAATTCCAGAAGTTGGTTTTAACACCATGCCGGCCGCTCCTGCATATACGACTATAGATACCTTATCTTTTTCTCTCAATTGGTTCACCAGAAGTTTAAAAGCTTTTTTTAATAAGGGTAGCTTGTTACTATCACTCATAGATCCCGATACATCGATTAGAAATACTAAATTAGAAGGAGGAATCTCATCCTGAGGGATTTCTTTCCCTTTTAGTCCTATCTTTACTAATTGCGTTTCTTTATTCCAGGGTGTTGTTGCATATTCGGTATGAATTGCAAAAGGATGTTGATCTTTTGGTTGCTTGTAATCATATCCAAAATAGTTCATCATTTCTTCAATTTTGACTGCATCAGCAGGAACCTTAACTCCGTTATTAATCATTCTTCGAACATTGCTATAAGAGGCCTTATCTACATCAATAGAAAAGGTAGATAAAGGAGATGTTTTCACTCTTTTGAAATCATTTTCTGTAATTTCTTTATACGATTCATCAGTGTTCACATTGTAGTTCCCAGAATGTGTAGTAATTACGATACAACCGTGTTTTGCTCGAGCACCATAAATTGATGAAGCGTTTCTGTCCTTTAAAATCTCCTTTGTTAAAATCTTATCGGGAGCTATTGCTTGCACAATAGATATATCTTTAGCATCAATAGCAACACCATCAACAACATATAAAGGTTGTCTACCATTTGATATGGAGTGTATTCCTCGTGTTTTAATTGTAGTATTAGAATTACTACGATTTGCATTTGAAATATGAACTCCTGCAACCTTGCCTCTGAGTTTTGATTGAGGAGCTCTTCTTCTTTTCAATTTGGTGGCAGACCCGACAGCATAACTCATAGATCTTCTTTTTCTTCTAGGTGCATATCCGGTAACTATTACTTCTTCTAACGTAGCTGATGATGCCATCATCATTACATTCACAACTGAGGATGCATCTGTAATTTTCTCTTCTGTGCTTTCAAAACCAACGTAAGAATAGACTAATATATCGTTTATATTAGCCTGTATAGTATAGTTTCCATCAAAATCTGTTTGTGTTCCGTGAGTACTGCCTTTTATAACAATATTAACTCCGGGTAGTGGTAGTTGCTGTTCATCTCTTACCGTTCCGGTAATGTTTATGTGTTGCCCATATGAAATCCCTACGTAACAGAAGAAAATCATAACATAGTTTACTAGTCTCATAGTTGATAGTTTTTTAATTATAATCTAAAACTATAACGATCAAAAAAAGATAGCAACCAGTAATGAGGGAAACGACGATTTGAATGAGTGAACGACGATTTTTTGTTCAACCCAAACAAATATTGGGTCACCTAGATTTTCATTTGGATAGTAATCATCAAGTAAAACCAGGATATAACCTCTAGAAAATACTCTTATTAAGACTTAAAATTGAATAAAGCTATCAATTATAGAGTAAAAGAAGTAATTATTTTATTTCTAACGATCCTATCTAAATTAATAACATGAGTCTGTAGCTTTTGATTTGAACGACCAAAATTAGTAAACACTTTAATTTTTAGAAACTTAGGAGATTTTAAATCCGGAACATAATTAGTGGGAGTTACAATATTTAAATACCACGCCCCTGGCTCAATATCAGACAATACATACTCATCTGAAGTGAATCCTTGTCGTAGTTCTTTTTGTAATGTTTTTTTATTTTCTGCCTGGGTATGGTTAAGTGTGAAATATTGTTTTTTTGCATTTATATATTGCACGCTAAATTCGGTTTGTGGATGCGACCATTCTGTGACAACCCTAAGATCGTGATGAGGTGGAATAAAATATTTTTGATCAATTTTTTTAACCTTCCACTTTTGGTTACGTTTTGATAGCAAGTTTTTAAAATCATTTGTAACCTGATTGGATAGTCCATCAAATGAAGGTATTTCTTTTACTCTATTTGATGTTATTTTTTTAAATAAATCGACTGCCTTTTGATATTTCTTCACAGAAAAATAGGAATTGGCCAGATCTACATGTGCTTGCGACATGGTTGGAGAAATCGCCGCAATTCGTTCATACACCTTTTGAGCGCTATCCAATACATTATGTTTTTCTAGATTGAATGCTAGTATTTTAAGAATCGATGTGTCATCAGGGTATATCTCTGCAAGATTCGAAAGAATTTGCTCGCCGATATCAGGCTGATTAATACTAAAAAAGTAATCTGAGCATTCTACAAAAAAGGATACATTATCTTTATTAGCACTAAATCTATTCAAGTAATATGAATATGCTTCTTTGGCATCGGGGTACTTTTTGAGCATTGTAATAAAATTCGAATTTTGCTTAGTGTCGACCTGTAATGGTAACTTAAAAATTTCATATTTTATGTTTAATTCATCATCGGGAGATTCTTCATCATTTGCCAACAGCTTATTCCCTGTAGAGTTTGTGGTAATCAAAATCACTCCATTACGTCCTTCTGTGCCGTATCTATTTGTTGCCGAAATCCCTTTTAATATCGTAATGTCTGTAACTGTATTATTATCAATAAAGTTATAATCTGCTTTTTCATCAGTATATATTCCACTTCTTGGCATAGAAATACCGTCTACAATAATTAAAGGATGGCTGCTTAACATAATAGAGTGCCAACCACGTATCAAAATACGACCCGGATCATTACTATGGTTGTTAGATATTCCAGCAAATTTTCCTGCTATTGATTCTCCTATACCTATTTTGGTTTGGTTTCCCATTTGTTTTTCATCTATGCTTTGCACTGCATAGCCAATGGCATCTAAGTTTACATCTACACCATTTAGTGTGCCTCTGTTGGGTGCCCTTTTTTTTCTTGATTTTATAACCGCAGCATCTAGTTTGTTGATTTTTTTTGTTAATTCTACTTGCACAATCTCATCCTCTTCTTTTATGTCAACAATAGCTTTTTTCATATTTACATTGGTAAAAACTAGCACGTCTCCAACTTCTACTGCTATTTTATATTTTCCGTATTGATCAGTAATTGTGCCCTTGTTTTTGCCTTTTACAGTGATATTCACATCAGGTAAGGCGTTGCCCTCTGAGATAACTACGCCTTCTACATATTTTTTATTGATATCTAAGTTTTTTTCTGTTACAAATTCTAATCTTGGCAGCACCGCCTCGTCTTTGATAGCCTTTATGGCAGTTTTAGTATCGGTTTCTAAAAGATTCACATAATATCCTCGGTTATAAAAGGCGGTTTTATGAAGAAATTTTTTATTAATAGAAGGTGTACTACTTATTGTAATAATCCTTGGGCTATAAAGACTTGATTGAAAATCACCGAAATTGCTGTTACCGTCAGTAAAAAGAAGAATCATCTGTTCGGATATTTCTGTATTAATCAAACTAAAATCTGATGCACCATCGTAAACTACTGCTTTGAGTTTTTGTTGTATCACGTTCCAGTTTGAAGATTTCACTTCAATACTGTCTTCACTAATTATCCTAGAATTGAAAATAACCAATTTAACTTTTGAACTTGGATATGCCTTGAAATATGCATCAAGAAAATCAAACTCCTTCTGAATGTCTTTATCTTTTTGAGAGCACGATGCATCCCAATACACAGCGATAGTATTAAGATTTTCGTTCGGAAGACTATTTCCAAAAATGAAATTAATACAAAATAAAGCCAGTACAATGATTGTGTTATTTCCCATAATCATAAATATACAAAAAAACAGAAAACAATTCCTTGCACCAACAATCCTAGAAACAGAGCTAACAGAGAAAAATATAGAATCAAAGACCTCAGGTCAAACTCTCGAGGTATGTTTATGAAATGCTTTATTATTGAGGTAAAGCCCTAGAAAATTATACCTGCTATGAAATTAGAAATACCTAAAAGAGTTACGCGCCTTTGTCTAACACTAGCGCTACAGTCTTTGCTCTTTGAACTTTCGCATTATGAGTTTCAATAAATTGGTCTAGAAAATAAATTTCTTTAGGAATTTCATATTTACTCAAGGTTTTGAGGGTATGGATTGCTTCTTGAATAGTTTGGTAAGCGATCTCATCATGTATTCTCTCTATGATCAAAACTAGTTTTTCACCAAGTATATCATCAGGGATGCCACTAATAAAAAATCGATGGTCAATGAGTACCTGTAACTTTGTTTCTATCTCCTCTGGATACAACTTTACTCCTCCACTATTGATTACATTATCATAGCGTCCTTTCCAAAGAAACTTTTTGTAGGTTTTAAGAATTACAACGTCATTGGTTACGATAGTTTTATCATTCAGTTGCGGAGCTTTAATTACCAAACAATTTCTCTCATCAAGACTTAATGAAATATTAGGCAACGCTCTAAAAAAATAAGCATCTTTTTTATCTTTCTTTTTCGGGTTAATTCTTCTTGCTGCAATATGTGATACCGTTTCTGTCATCCCATAGGTTTCAAAAACTTTAGTTTTTAGTCCTTGCACTAATCCTTTTAAGTGTTCCGAAACTGGTGCACCTCCTACGATTAGCTTTTTGATAAGATGAAGTCTATTCAAAGAATTATCGAGTTGCAAAGGTACCATAGCACAAAAATCATATTGTTTATATATGGTATCCAATGGATTAGTTTTAGGAGGAACTATATCTATTTTCCAACCTAAAACCATTGCTCTTACCAACATCATTTTACCCGCAATATAATTTGCAGATAAGCATAATAGTGCAGTAGTTTCTTCCTCAGATTTAAAAAACTTGCCTGTTGCCTTAGCACTATTAATCATATGCTGTTTAAGCACTTTTATCTTCTTTGGTTTACCCGTAGACCCAGAGGTTTGTACTATAATATGGTCTTTTTCACTTAGCCAATCTAATAAAAAAGCTCCGGCATCTTGCTCATATACCTCTCCTTCTTGTGTAAAATTATATGCAAAACGTTTTAAACCTTCTCTATCCAGAGCATGCTTATTTATTATAAAATTTTTATGAATTTGTAGGGTAGAAAATATATCCATTGTTCGCATATTCAAATTTCGATGTTCTGAAAAACTTTTAGGTTACGCGTGCATTATATTTGTGTTACCTCTTCTGATATTGCATGCGTTGGTATGTTGCCAAAAAGTTTATCTTTCCAGTCGGTCCATTGATATTTTTTGGAAAGTATAAAAAGGAAGATAGGAAAAATGATCAATACAGGTAATATGATCTCAAAACCTGCACTAGCTTCTGATACATCAATAAATATTGAATCAGTCTGTAGTGCTGTCCAATCAGCAGTTACCAAAAGTACTGTTATTAGGTTATTGGCTGCATGAAAACCTAAAGCCAATTCTAAGCCCTCATCCATTAGGGTAATTATACCCAAAAATAAACCAGTACCAATATAATACACCATGATAATAGGACCAATTTTTTCAACTTCTGGATTAGCAGCATGCATTACACCAAATAATACTGAAGTTAGTAGCAAAGGAATCCATTTATTTTTAAAAGCTAATCCAAGGCCCTGCATCAAATATCCACGAAAGAGATATTCTTCGAAACTAGTCTGGATTGGAACTAGTACAATTGCAATCCCTGCTAAAATCAAAAAGGGAATCGGCTGAAAATTGATTGTATAATCTCCCGGAGTTATAAAATAAGCAACCAGCGTTGAAATTATAATAAATGAAGCCATCAAAGTAAAAATGAAAAATATTCGTCTCCAATCTATTTTTTTTCTGCTTGTAGTTAGCGATACAATACTTTGTCTATGTACATATCGAACCCAAAAGAATAAACCAGCTAATAAAAAAACAAAAATCAACATATTCTCTGCAAAAAATTGATTTTTCCCTTTACTTTGAATTTGTTCTTCGATAATAGCATTAATATCAACTTCCATAAGAAGTATAGCAAGATAATTCAGTGCCATCATCCCCATAAATAGGATAGGGATCGGTAAATATTTCCACATTCCTATTTTTCCTTGTCTTCCTTGTGTTATATACATGTGTTTTCTAAAATATTAATTTAAATATTTAACTTGCCATGGTAATGTTTTATCATAGACCAGAGTTCCTTTATCTATAATATGGGGAGATACAAAATTATTAGTGTATAAACCACCAGTACCTAATCCTTGTGGCATATGGCTCTTTAACGTATGCGTAAATTGTGCTATAGCATTTAATCCAATATTACTCTCTAGCGCACTGGTTATCCACCAACCTATTTCTAATGATTCTGCGATATCAATCCATTCTCTGGTTCCTTTGAAACCTCCTATTAAACTCGGTTTTAGAATAATATATTGTGGTCTTATGGTTTCTAGTAAAATTTTCTTTTCTGTTATATCATAAACGCCTATTAATTCTTCATCTAGAGCAATAGGGAATGGTGTTTTTTTACATAATGCGGCCATATGTTCTAATTGTCCTTGCTTAATGGGCTGTTCTATACTGTGCAAATCATATTTTGCTAACTCGTGAAGTTTATGTAATGCTTCATTCGGCTCAAAAGCTCCATTGGCATCAACTCGTAACTCAATAATTTTTGAAGAAAATTGAGATCGAATATAAGACAATAAGTTTAGTTCTGTCGTAAAATCAATAGCTCCAATTTTCATTTTGATGCAAGTAAATCCCTGATCTAATTTATCGATAATTTGAGCACTCATAAAGGCTTCATCACCCATCCAGATCAATCCATTGATTGGAATACTTTTTTCTGTTTCAGTAAATGTAGATGGAAATAAAATAAATGGTGAATTACTCTCTAAAGATTTAAATGCCATTTCTAAACCAAACTGTATACTTGGAAATTCTATAAGTTCATTCCAAAGTTTTTCTATTCCTAGTGCTATATTGTCACAAGCCCATTGAAGTTTTGTTTCATAATCAGGTCTATCATCAATACTTAACGTTCTTAGGATTCCGCATTCTCCTATTCCTTTTTTTGTTCCCGAAGAAAGTACTATAAACCAAGTTTCTTTTGTTTTTAGAATTCCTCGTGATGTGCCGCTGGGTCTCTTAAATTCTAAAATATGTTTATGATAGGTTGCTTTCATCTATAATGATATACTCCCTCCTATTTCTAATAACATGAGATCTTTGTTTTTTTCAAAAAATTTACGTTTTGCTACATCATGGTCAATCTCAATATATCCAAAAGTATCGTAATGTACTCCCAACACCTTATCGCATGCTACAAAATCGCTGGCAATGATAGCATCATCAACTCCCATTGTAAAATTATCGCCAATTGGCAAAATCGCCAAATCCAATTTGGTACTAAGTGGGATAAGTTTCATATCCATTGTTAAGGCGGTATCACCTGCAATGTATATATTCTTATGTTCTCCTTCAATTATAAATCCTCCGGGCTGACCTCCATACGTACCGTCAGCAAAGCTACTGGTATGAATAGCAGTTACATATTTCACTTTACCGAATTCAAAATCCCAATTTCCCCCATGATTCATTGGATGCACTTCAATTCCCTTATTTTGATAGTGCATTGCAATTTCATAATTAGAAACAATCGTTGCGTTATTAGTTTTGGCTATCGTCTCTGCATCCAAAACATGATCTTCATGTGCATGAGTAAGCAAAATATAATCTGCTTTGATAGTATTAACGTCAATTTTTTCTTTTGATAATGGATTTCCTGAAATAAACGGGTCTATTAGTACTTTAATTTCTTCGATCTCGATTAGTAATGTATTATGCCCATAAAAAGTAATCTTCATGTGTGATATTATTTTAGTAAATCTGTAACTCATATAAAAACTTATCACACTATATTGTGAGATAAGTTCAACCAACTATATTGAATGCTCCGCTTGAGGCGGATTTTCAACATAAAACAGTAATCGAATTAGATCCCGTTATGCAACGGGATAAGTTCAACCAACTATATTGAATGCTCCGCTTGAGGCGGATTTTCAACATAGGGTTTCACTAAATTATAAAATCTGACTCAGACTAAACAGCACAGACAGTAAAAATGTTGTTAAAGCTACTTTTTTGAGTTCTGGATCTAATCGTTCTGGATTTGTAGTTTTTGCGACTTTTCTTATATGAACTATCAACGGAATATAAGCAATCAAAAATAATAGGTCTGAAAGTTTTCTATAACTTATCAAAAGAAAGATTACCATGGTTACCATCGACATTACTAGTAAAGCGAAGTGATATTTTCTAGCATGGTCTATACCTAATTTAACAACCAGCGTATTTTTTTTGGCCTTTTTATCGCTATTATGGTCTCGCATATTATTCAGGTTTAATACTGCGGTACTTAATACCCCTATCGCAATAGCAGGAAGAAAAACTACAATAGTTAAACTTTTAGCAAATAAGAAAAAACATCCCACAACGCTTACTAAACCAAAAAACACAAATACAAAAATATCTCCCAAACCTCTATATCCATATGCAGAATTTCCCATCGTGTATTTAATAGCAGAGGCTATAGCAATCAACCCTAGTACAAAGAAAAAAATTGAATAAAAGAAGTTCTCTTTTCCAAAAGAAACATAGATTAAACTAATAGCAACGCCCAAGGTGATTATGGCCGTTAAGACAATCCCCTTAAGCATTTGGTTTTTAGAGATTATACCACTTTGTATTGCCCGTTGTGGCCCCACTCTATCTTCGTTATCTGTTCCTTTTACACCATCTCCGTAATCATTAGCAAAATTAGATAATATTTGTAACCCTAATGTAGTAGCGATTGCAAGCCAAAATATCTTAGTTTCAAAAAAGTGCTGAGCGCCTATATCATTAAAAGATAAATCTCTATAATGCATGATACGCTCGAGCCTCAATCTATTACCAAAAGCCGAACCAACTATTATTCCAGAAATAGATAATGGTAACGTTCTTAATCGCGCCGCAGAGATCCAAGCTCTGAATGTATTCATTATAGAAAATTTTGAATTCAAAGGAACAGTATTTTAATTTAAAAAAAAATATAATTTAATTCTTTTATACAATTGCAAGCTAGTAACAAATTATTTGTGCTCTACAACACTATTTTGAATTTCTTTTTACCCATTGACTAACGCATGCCAATCAATTTTTATGAATTTCGCAATTCGTATGATCACAATTTTTAAGAGACTTTTTTATAGATTAGCAGTATAAACCACTAAATTAATTATGAAGAACCATACTAAAGTCTTTATTTTTTCACTTTTTTACTTAACTATTGCCTGTAAGAGTGAATCAAAACGAGAAGAAACTAATCAATCAAGTACTACAACACTAACTACTACCAAAAAAAAACCATTTGTTTGGGAAGGCGCTAACGTGTATTTTCTTTTGACTGATAGGTTTAATAACGGAGATGTTTCAAATGATAATCTTCTAAACCGAACTAAAGAAACTGGAAAACTGCGAGGATTTGAAGGAGGGGATATAAAAGGTATCATTCAAAAAATAGAAGAAGGCTATTTTGAAGACTTAGGAATTAATGCCATTTGGTTCAACCCTGTAGTCGAACAAGTACACGAAAGTGTAGATGAAGGCACCGGGAACACTTATGCTTATCATGGGTATTGGACCAAAGACTGGACCAAAATTGATCCTAATTACGGCACGCATGAGGAGCTAAAACAATTAGTAGATATTGCGCATAAGAATGGCATACGTATTCTTATGGATGTAGTAATGAACCATACAGGCCCTGTTACTGAGCAAGATCCGGTCTGGCCAGATGCATGGGTACGTACCTCTCCACAATGCACCTACAAAAACTATGAAACCGCAGTAGCCTGTACCCTAGTCAAAAATCTTCCTGATATTAAAACTGAAAGTGATCAGGAAGTAAAACTACCTGAGATATTAATCAATAAATGGAAAGCAGAGGGCAGGTTAGAAATTGAATTGGCAGAACTAGACATTTTCTTTACGAAAACCGGATTAAAAAAATCTCCAAAAAACTATATCATTAAATGGTTAACCGATTATGTAAGAGAATTAGGAGTTGATGGGTATCGAGTAGATACAGTTAAGCATGTTGAAGAAGAGGCCTGGAGTGTACTTGCAAAACAAGCAAAACTTGCTTTTGCAGAATGGAAATCGAAAAACCCAGATAAAGTTCTTGATAACAATGAATTTTATATGGTTGGAGAGTTATATGGATATGGCATAGATGGAAAAAGATATTATGACTTTGGAGATCGTAAAGTAGATTATTTTGCAAATGGCTTTGATAGCATGATTAATTTTCAATTTAAGCTTGATGCTGCCAAACTTGATTATGAAACATTGTTTAGTAAATACAGCCAGATATTAAGTACTAGTTTGGTAAGCAAAAGTATAATGAACTATATCAGTTCTCATGATGATGGAGATCCTTTTGATAAAAGTAGAAGCAAAACTTATGAATCTGCTACCAAGCTTTTATTAACCCCCGGTATATCACAAGTATATTATGGCGATGAAACAGCTAGATCTTTGATTATTGAAGGGACTGAAGGTGATGCTACATTACGATCAACAATGAATTGGGAGGCTATAAAAAGTTCAGACACGACTAAAACGTTGCTTTTACATTGGCAAAAATTAGGAACATTTAGAAAAGATCATCCCTCAATAGGTGCAGGAAAACATACACTAATCTCTCAGTCACCCTACATTTTTTCTAGAAGTTACACCAAAAATAAATTCTCAGACAAGGTCGTAATAGGTTTAGATCTACCCAAAGGTGAAAAAACTATAAAGATTAATTCTGTTTTTACCGAAGGCTCTACTTTGATCGATCGATATTCAGGATCTGAGGCAACTGTAAATCAAGATATTGCAACTATATCTTCTGATTACAGCATCGTTTTATTAGAGAAAAAGAAGTAAACTATAAAAACTTACGTAACATCCATGAAGAACTTACCTCCTTAGGATTAAGGAGGTAAGTGTTGGGGAAAACAAAAAAAGTAAGGGAAAAATTGTAATTGGAATACGTGACAAAGATAAAAAGGAATGTAGCATATGTGGTTACGGTTTTACCTCAAACTTTAGCAGGATTAGTAGAATTGATTGAAGTAGATGTATTTAATTAACTGATTTACAGTTTATTATGATTAATTCTTAGATTTTGTTAAATTATTGTAAACAAAAAAAATAAAATTCTTGTAAATAAATAATAATAATAGGTGACTCATAATTCAGGAAAAATTTAAATTTGCACTAATCAATATTTCATCATCTATATAATTTTACACTTTTGGAAAATAAAAAAGCAATCAAATTAATTGACAAAATTCTAGAAGACCTAGAAAAAACAGGTATCAATACAAACACATTGATAGACGATCTTAAGAAATTAAGAGAATATGCACTGGAGGAACAAATTCCTTTGGCAGTAAAAGTACTCAGGTTTACCTATGAACATATCGAGGAAAACGATTCTTTTTTAATACCTATTCCCGATGATGAACCTGTAGATGAGGAATCAGAATTAACTACAGATAGTAGTGCTAAGGAGCCTATAGAAAGCCTAAAGTATATGGTTTCTTTAATGAAAAGTTTAAAGAACAAAACAAACATATCTGACCTTAGGGAGTATAGAGATGCTCTAATGGCGTATTAAAATAAGCTTCAAATTCTGTATTTTATTGCTTGTGTAGTTTGAAAGATTTCTAAACATTTTCTAGAACACTTTCAATTGTATTACGATACGCGTCAAATTCAATCAAATCATTATGCAAGTCATTTTCAAATTCAAGCACTCTTTCATTATATATTGGAGTGCTTTTAAATGAGCGTTTTTCTTGACCAATTGAAGCTCTTTCTTTTAGATTTTCAATAGTAAACTACCTCGAGCAAGGCAAGCCCGCAAAACATTAGTAGGAAACGAACTTATAATTTCCAGTTATGCCTCGGGGTTTTATACCCTTTGGGGGTGCCAATGAAATAAGCCCATTACATATCGTATCATCTCTAGTTTAAAAATTATATGCTTTCAAATCGTATAACACGATACCTGAAAGATTACAAACACGATGTATAATCATAATGAGGTATACCCTATTATTTAGCTTATGCCTACTTCCATTTTGTTAAGGATTAATTTTTAAAAACTAAGGTTGTTTGCATAAAAAATCCTGCCGAAGCAGGATACTGTAAATTAGTTAAACTACATAAATGTATCTAACGTCTTGCATCATAAATTCTGAATCTCACACCAACTCTTGCATAAACATCAAAGAATTTACTATTAGTGTCGGTTATGTTATCTATAAAATCATTCATTACTCCTACTTCTGCCATAATATCAAACATCTCTCCTACCATTTGAGAGAAGCCTACTCCGTAAGCTCCTCCTATAATCAGTTTTTCATAACCTTCATCTTCAAGTTTTTGTCCTGCAATTTTAAAGCTTGTATTCACCCTAAACGAAGGGCCTACATTGATGAATCCACGAAATCTATATTTTCCCTCACCTGTTAAAAAACGAAATTTTGGATTAAAACCTATCTGAAGTGCTTCTACATCACCAATTCCTTCGATTTCACTAGTACGCTGTAAGGCATCAACAGAGAAAACAATACTAGTTTTTGCCCTAACTCCCATTACATACCCATATCCTGCATTAAAATAAAAACCCACTCCACTATTGGTTTCTTCGTCATCAAGACTAAGTGTAGCGTAAGTTCCTCCAGCAGAGACTTCCCAACGATATTGGCCATAAGAAGTGATTGAGAATAAAGTGAAGGCAATTAAGAAAATTAATTTTTTCATGACTTGTTATTTTGATTTGAGGTTACCTAATTAGTAACGAAAATACTAAAATTTAAAAGATGACCATAAGAAAACCTGTCAATAGACAGGTTTAATGTATATGTTAAAGTGAAAAATTACTCTTTATGCATAAAGCCTTGTTTCTCTAGTAAAAACTCTTCAGTTTCTACAACATCTTCATCTGGCACACAACAATCTACCGGACATACAGCTGCACACTGCGGTTCTTCATGGAAACCTTTACATTCTGTACACTTATCGGGTACGATATAATATATCTCATCACTAACAGGTTCTTGAGCTTCATCAGCATTTACAGCTTTACCTCCAGGAAGAACTACATCTCCTCCCAAATCTGTACCATCAGAGTATCTCCAGTCATCTGCACCTTCATAAATTGCAGTATTTGGACATTCTGGCTCACAAGCACCACAGTTTATACATTCATCTGTTATTATAATTGCCATAGCTCTTTTTTATTCTAAATTTGCACTACAAAAATAACGCGTAAACTAGTGATAAACAAATTAGAAATGCTATTAAATAATCGAATTAACGCTTTTTGTGAATTAGGAAACTTCTTAAGTCAATTTAAATCTACTGGTTATGAGAAAATTAATACTGTAAAGCTGAATGCTGGTTTTTTCGATGAAATGATTCATAAAATTGACAATGCAGTGCATCACAACGGTTGGTTCACAAAAGAAAATGTGATTTTTTCAATTGAGCAGTGGAGTACTATACTTACACAAAAAGAACTTCAAAAATGGATTTCTGGATATTCTTTAACAGAAATAACTCCCAAAACTATAGGAGTTATTATGGCTGGCAATATACCTTTGGTCGGATTTCATGATTTTCTTTCGGTATTAATTTCCGGACATAAAATTTTGGTTAAACAATCATCCAACGATAATCAATTACTTCCGTTTGTAGCCTCATATTTAATTGCAATAGAACCCAAATTCGAAGATTACATTTCATTTACTACAGAAAAATTCACTGGTTTTGATGCTATAATTGCTACAGGTAGTAACAATACAGCAAGATATTTTGAGCATTATTTTGGAAAAGTACCCAATATTATCAGAAAAAATAGAAATTCGATAGCCATCCTTACAGGGGATGAAACCACCGAAGAACTCACAGCTCTTGGCGAAGATATATTTAGATACTATGGGTTGGGATGCAGAAGTGTTTCAAAGATAATGGTTCCTGAAGGGTATAATTTTGATTTATTTTTTAAATCAATGTTTCCATACCAAGCGATTATGAATAGTGCCAAATATGCCAACAATTATGACTACAATAAAGCGGTGTATCTAATGAGTAATTTTAAGATACTGGAAAATGGGTTTCTACTGCTTAAAGAAGATGAAAGCTATGCTTCTCCTATAGCAACTTTGTTTTATGAAACATACCGCTCCAAAAACGATGTATTACAAGTAATTGAAGCTGATAAAGAAAAAATACAATGTATCGTAGGCAATAATATTTCTACTTCATGTATTGAATTTGGACAAACGCAACACCCCAAACTTTCAGATTATGCTGATGGGGTTGATATAATTGAGTTTTTGACAAAAATTAACTAAATAATTTATCATTTTGATAATGCATTTGTATTAGATTATTAGCACCTTTGTGGTGTTTTTGTACTTAAAAAAAGAGTAGAGAAATACACTATAAACTGGACTATTTAAAAACAATAAAATTTATCGATGAAAAAGCACAATTTTAGCGCTGGACCTTGTATTTTACCACAAGAAGTATTCAAAGAAGCTTCACAAGCCTTATTAGATTATAATGACTCCGGTCTCTCCATTATTGAAATTTCGCATCGTAGTAAAGATTTTGTTGACATTATGGAAGAAGCCCGTAGCTTGGCATTAGAATTATTGGGTCTTGAAGGAAAAGGATATAAAGCACTATTTCTACAAGGAGGAGCTAGTACTCAATTCTTAATGGCGGCATATAATCTATTAACATCCAAAGCTGGATATATTAATACAGGAAGCTGGAGTGATAAAGCTATAAAAGAAGCGAAACTTTTTGGAAAAGTTGTAGAAATTGCTTCATCAAAAGATGCAAATTACAATTACATCCCTAAAGGATATGAGATCCCCGATAGCTTAGACTATGTGCACTGTACGAGTAATAATACAATTTTTGGAACCCAGATAAAAGATTTCCCAGCATCAAATTCACCATTAGTATGTGATATGAGTAGTGATATTTTTTCTAGACAATTAGATTTCTCTAAATTTAGTTTGATTTATGCCGGAGCACAAAAAAATATGGGTCCAGCAGGAACAACACTTGTCGTTGTAAAAGAAGACATCTTAGGAAAAATCAATAGACAAATCCCGTCTATGTTGGATTATCAAGTACACATTAGCAAAGGAAGTATGTTTAATACACCACCAGTGTTTGCTGTATATGTATCGATGCTTACACTAAGATGGCTCAAACAACTTGGAGGAATCCCTGCTATCGAAGAATTAAATGAGAAAAAAGCTAAACTTATTTATTCTGAAATAGATCTAAACCCCCTGTTTAAGGGGTTTGCAGCAAATGAAGATCGTTCTACTATGAATGCAACATTTACATTGGTTAATGAAGACCTTAAAGAAACCTTTGATACCATGTGGAAAGAAGCAGGAATCAATGGGGTAAATGGTCACCGAAGTGTTGGTGGATATAGAGCCAGTATGTATAATGCGATGACTATGGAAAGCGTAGCTGCTCTTGTAGATGTAATGGGAGACTTAGAACGCAAAGCATAAATAAAAATGTTAAATGCTAAATGTTAAGTTTTTAGTAGACAAATCATGATTGAAGAACGTAGTTTTCAATTTGCTGTTAAAATTGTACAATTAGTAAAACATTTAAGAGCATCATAAGAATATGTTTTTGCTGATCAAATTTTACGTTCAGCAACAAGCATAGGCGCTAATGTTGCAGAAGCCGGAGCAGGACAGTCCAAAAAAGATTTCATTGCAAAAATGGCAATTGCATCAAAAGAAGCAAGAGAAACTAGGTATTGGTTACGCTTATTAGATGAAAGTAATTTAGCACCTGTAGACCTACTTGATCTTCTTGACGAAATAAACCAGATAGTAAGTATTTTAACCAAAATAGTTAAGACTAGTCAACTTAGATCTTAACATTTAAAACTTAAAATTTAATAATGAAAGTATTAGCAAACGACGGAGTATCTCAAAGCGGTATTGATGCTTTAGAAAAGGAAGGGTTCGAGGTTTTAACAACAACCGTAGCCCAGGATCAGTTAGTAGACTATATTAACAAAAATGAAATTTCGGTTTTATTAGTACGTAGTGCTACCAAAGTAAGAACCGATATTATAGACAATTGTGCTTCGCTTAAGGTTATAGGCCGCGGTGGTGTCGGTATGGATAATATCGATGTAGCCTATGCGCGTGAAAAAGGTTTACATGTAATTAATACTCCTGCTGCCTCTTCGGGATCTGTAGCAGAATTGGTTTTTGCTCATTTGTATGGTAGTGTTCGTTTTTTACATGACGCAAACCGAAATATGCCTTTAGACGGAGACAGCAAATTCAAAAATCTTAAAAAAGCATATGGTGGTGGTACCGAATTAAGAGGAAAAACACTCGGTGTTATCGGTATAGGGCGAATTGGTCAGGCAACAGCAAAAATAGCCATAGGTGTAGGCATGAAAGTGATTGCATACGATCCTTTTATTGAAGAAGTAGAAATACCACTGGAATTCTATGACGGTCAATCGTTAAATTTCAAAATTAAGACTGTTTCTAAAGAAGAAGTACTGCAACAAGCAGACTTTTTCACACTCCATGTTCCGGCACAAAAAGAATATGTGATCGGGAAATCAGAAATAGAACAAATGAAAGATGGTGCAGGCATTATTAATGCTGCCCGTGGGGGGGTTATCGACGAAGTTGCTCTGGTTGAAGCGCTGGAAAAAGATAAGCTAGGTTTTGCTGGTCTTGATGTATTTGAAAATGAACCTAGTCCTGCTATCAAAGTATTAATGAATAACAAAATATCATTAACTCCACATATAGGTGCAGCTACTGGTGAAGCTCAAGATCGTATAGGTCTGGAGTTAGCAAATCAAATTATTAGTGTTTTGAAATAAAAACTACCCAATACAAGCACACATAGCAAACACCATTTCTTTGAGATGGTGTTTTTTTGTATTTCAACTCAAAAAATAGTCTTTAATCTATTTTGTGTAAAATAAAACGCTATACAATCTTAACTTATACTTATAAAAAATGTAAATTGAGGGGTATTAAAAAAACATATAACAATGTCTGGAATTTTAGATCTTTTAAATAGCCCAATGGGCAAACAAATTATTAGCGGTGTGAGTTCGCAAACAGGACAATCCGAAGATAAAACCGGAAGCCTATTAAGTATGGCTATGCCAGTACTCATGGGTGCCATGCAGCGTAATGCTTCTTCTCCAGAAGGAGCTTCAGGGTTACTAAATGCACTCTCAGGCAAACATTCTGGTGGAATTTTAGATAATCTTGGTGGTTTATTTGAAGGAGGTGTGGATCAAAATGTAACTAATGACGGTGCCGGAATCCTAGGACATATTCTTGGAGGCAAGCAACCTGCAGTAGAGAATGCTTTGAGCCAAAAATCTGGTATGGATACTAATTCTGTAGGAGAAATTTTGAAAGTTGCGGCACCTATACTAATGGGTATGCTAGGCAAGCAGGCTTCTCGAAACAATATAAATGATGCTAATGGACTAGCTAGTATGCTTGGTGGAATGTCTGGTGCGCCACAGGGCTCGAAACAGCAATCGCTAATTGAATCTTTTCTTGATGCCGATGGTGATGGTAGTATTCTTGATGACGTTGCCGGGATGTTATTGAGCGGTAGTGGAAATAAAAAAGGAGGTCTTGGAGGATTACTCGGAGGTCTCTTTGGAAAATAATAATAATCCTAAATAATGGTTAAAGCCGAAGATAACGCTTCGGCTTTTTGTATTTTAACATTTGGGATGATAAAAAAAATTACTTGCATAGTAGCTTTAGGAGTATTAATTAGTAATTGTGCTTCTACCAAGGATAGAAAAATTGACCAATATTTTGATCAGGAAGCAAATGATACTATCCGAATTGCAAATGATAGCCTCGAATATGAAATTATTATCATAGAACCTGGTTTTAACGCATGGTTAATAACACAAAGACCAAGAGGGTATTATTCTGAAACTTATTTAGAAATACGTAACAGGATGTACGTTATAGAATATAACAGACGTGTACAACAGCCCCAGCTATTTGATAATAATATATACATACAAGAAATAAACTATGAGCCACATATTCATTATGGTTATGAAGTAAACTATCTACTTTTTAATTACTTTATCTTCTTTGAGCAGCGTTTTAACCAACGACTACTCGCTGGTTTTAGAAATCGAAGGTTTTGATTTAAATCTTTTTTAGTTGTATTTTTGCGGCATGCAAAAATTTAAAGATCGTTGGGAAATAAAGTCGAATTGGCAATTAATATTTCCTTTGCTCGGAGTATTGAGCTTATTAATTTCATCCTATTTAGTAAGTACACGAATTTTACAAGCTATGGATATAAGCCAAACGGATAGTGCTTATATTGGTTTGCTTTCTGCTTTTACCATTTTTTTATCTGCCCTACTCCTATTTATTACCTTAAAACTCTTTACTGTTCTCGAATCTAGGTGGGAGGTTACCTATCGTTGGGAGCTAATTGCTATTTTTATTGCTTTTGCTGTTACTGGATCTACTGCAGCAAAAATTTCAGATCCTATAATTTCATTTTTGGGTATTCATAAAGAAACTGTTAGT
Source organism: uncultured Aquimarina sp. (assembly GCA_947495425.1). Classification (GTDB taxonomy): domain Bacteria; phylum Bacteroidota; class Bacteroidia; order Flavobacteriales; family Flavobacteriaceae; genus Aquimarina. The sequence continues at coordinate 37,015 of CANLYR010000018.1, read as the reverse complement.
GGTTGGTTGTATTGGCCTGTTCGTATACTTTTTGTATTTCCTATATATCAAGTATTATTACTTATCGTTGGATGGCTATTTGGGCAATTTAAATTTTTCTGGAAATTTGAAAAGAAAATGCTCAGTAGAATGGGGCTATCGCGACTTTTTGTAGATTAAGAAGCATCTACATCAATAGTATCTTTTACTTCATTTTTTTTAAATACATATGTATACAACCACATAATCGTAAAAGTTGGTATTACATCAAGTCCCGGTATGGCTTCTTCAATAAAAGTAATCGCACCAGCTGTTTTTCCTAAATTCCCTTTGTACATCTTTGTCATTAACCAACCGGCTAATGGTGCCCATATAATATCTCCAAATTCACCAATTACGGGTATTACATACGTAACCATACCTAATCCGTCAAAAAACAGACTCAATCCAAGCTTTTTATATTTATCGTTTATCATATCAATCTATTTGGGGGTTATCCAAAATGAACAGAGCAAATAGCATTCCAAAAATTAGTACCCCAAATCTGCAGTAATTAGTCTAAGAAATTCAGTTCTTGTCTCGATTTTTTCAAATTGCCCCCTAAAACCAGAAGTGGTTGTCACCGAATTTTGCTTTTGTACTCCCCGCATCATCATACACATATGCGAAGCTTCTATTACTACAGCCACACCTTTTGGTTTTAAGGTATCATTAATACATTCTAGAATATCATGAGTCAATCGTTCTTGTACTTGTAACCGTCTTGAAAAAACATCAACTACCCTTGGCAATTTACTTAATCCTACAATATGTCCATTGGGAATATATGCAATATGAGCTTTGCCAAAAAAAGGTAACATATGATGTTCACATAATGAATATAATTCGATATCCTTAACGATTACCATATCATCATAATCTTCCTTAAACATAGCACTTTTTAAAATCTCTTCTGGATCTTGATAATATCCTTGAGTAAGAAACTGCATCGCTTTTGCAGCTCTTTCTGGAGTTTTAACAATACCTTCTCTCTTTACATCTTCGCCTAAGTCTTCAATAATTGATTTAAATTTTTCTTTTACATCTTCAGTCACCTCTATATTGTACTCCTCAAAATTTTTGTATGGCATAATAATTACTTCTATATTTCTTTTTTCAATTTTTCTTTAAAGGTAGTATATAATTTATTAAGCTTTGGATTTATAACAAATTGGCAGTACCCTTGATCACTATGTTGATTATAATAATTCTGGTGATCCTCTTCTGCCATATAAAATGGGCCTAATGCGGCCACCTGGGTTACAATAGGGGTATCAAAAATATGTTGATTTTCAAGATCTGCAATGGTGTCCTTTGCGATTTGCTCTTGTTCCTGATTGAGATAGAAAACGGCACTTCTGTATTGTGTTCCGCGATCAGCACCCTGTTGGTTTAAAGTAGTGGGATCATGTGTTGCAAAAAAGATTTCTAACAATTCTTTGTAGGTGATCAAAGAAGTATCGAATGTGATTTTAATGGCTTCGGCATGGCCTGTTCTACCCGTGGTTATTTCTCGATAAGCAGGATTCTTTATCGTACCTCCTGTATAACCAGATTCTACGGTTTGAACCCCAACCAAACGCTGAAAAACAGCCTCTGTACACCAAAAACAACCTCCCGCAAAAACGGCTACTTCTATATTTTTTTCTTTCATATGAGTAATTAAACTAAAAGATGGATTTTCGTCTTAAAATCATCTCTACCAAAGTAGTATATATTTTTCAGTTTTTTACTAGTAAGACGAATTTAAAACACAAACTTTACACCTCGTTTTGGGGATTCTATGGATATTGATTACTTTCACTCCCTGTAATTTATAAAGTAGATGATCAAAGCAAAAAATATTCATAAATACTATGGGGATTTGCACGTACTCAAAGGTGTAGATCTACATATTAAAGAAGGCGAAATAATTTCTATTGTAGGTGCCTCTGGGGCAGGAAAGACTACTTTATTACAGATTTTAGGAACATTGGATCGTGCCAATCAGATACAAGAGAGTGATTTGATCATTAACGAATCAAATATTAGTAAACTGTCTCAAAAACAACTCTCGAAATTCAGGAATCAACAACTTGGTTTTATTTTTCAGTTTCATCAATTATTGCCTGAATTTACAGCATTAGAGAATGTGTGTATTCCCGCCTACATAAAAAAAACTTCGAAATCAGAAGCTGAGAAAAGAGCAAAAGAACTTTTAGATTTTCTGGGGCTTTCGCATCGATATGATCATAAACCAGGTGAACTCTCTGGAGGTGAACAACAACGCGTAGCAGTTGCCCGAGCATTAATTAATAATCCAAAAGTAATTTTTGCCGATGAACCATCAGGGAATTTAGATAGCGAAGCTGCCGAGAACCTTCACAAGCTATTTTTTAAACTTAGAGATGAGTTTGGTCAAACCTTTGTAATTGTAACCCACAATCAGGAATTAGCAGATATGGCTGATCGAAAACTTGTTATGGTTGATGGTAAAATCATGAATTAGTAAGTTACTTATTATATAATTAATACTATACCCATAGCCGAATTAATAAAAAATGACTTAAAAAAATTTATATAATGAGAAAAGTTTTAAGGCATACAATAAAATCATTGCAGAACAAAAATTAGTATTTTTAAAGCTGAAATTCGATTTTCTCTAGAGATTAATGTTGATCTAATTACATCTATTGATTCGGGAGAATTAATTTAAAAACAAAAGACCGCTTAAAGCGGTCTTTTGAAATTTCTAAGTCTTTAAGTTTTATTTAGTATAGATACTGTATTGCGGTGATGTCATTTCTATTGAAATTTCCGTCTTCATATCCTGTTGGACAAGACATCATCGTAGAACTAATATCGATCCCTGTAGGGGTTCCTGGAACATGAATTGCCCCTTCAGCCCCTTGGCCTTCTATGTCTCCGTCACAATATCTTCTAAAGAAATCAGTGTGACGTAGTCCAATACAATGACCTATTTCATGAGTAATAACGTGAGTAGCATAATTTTGTCCTCGATTAGAAACTGCGGGTCCAATTCTTGCCCATCGATAAGCTCTTCCTCGCGAAGGAAATCCAGCAAGACCACCATCCCTTAAATTACTTTGAACATATACGGTAATATCAGCAGCATTATAATTAGTGCCAAATGTTAATCTCATAGTAAGAGATGTACTTAGACGATTATAATTATTTACGGCTCTTTGTAGCGCCTGCCTATTTGTGCCATTTAGCCCAAAACCGCCTCCACCAGTGTATCCCAGAACATTGAGCGTTCTGTTACCCGAAGAAATCAAATTTCTAGTATGGTATTGCTTGTTGCCATCTTCCAGAGATGATAAATCTTCCAAGTCAAACAATCCTACAACAGGAATACCCAGATCGGTACCGTTTATAAAATAATCTTCAGAAGATCCATCAATGTTAGTAATTTTTTCGATTGTGACCGAGTTCGTATTTACTCCAAGCGTGCTCAGTTTCAGCAATTGCTCTTTTGTTGGAGTATTTTGTGCAATATCAATTTCATTTGCTACATCTTCTTTTTGACAAGAGATTAAAGCTCCAACAAAAAGAATATTTAACATTAATAATTTAATTGTGTTCATAATAGTTATGAGTTTTGATAGTTAAAATTAAGTTTCAATTCAACTTTTAGACTTAGAAGTATATAATTGAGTTAGTGTAAAATTTATTTAAACTTTATAATAGTTTTCAATACTGTTATTATTTACCGGAGAAAATAAGTATAAAGAGTTTGTCATAAAAAAAATCCACAAAGACATCCTTGTATCAAGTCTTACTAAAATTCAAAATGCCTTAAGAAATTTTGTAATCTCCCGTCACTTGATAATCTTTCTACGCCGTATACAGTAGATAATTTCAACTAAATGGCAGTAATTCGAACAGCAAATACTGTGGATAGTCTTGTGGATTGTAGTAGTAACATTATGTTGAGTTTGTGTTAGTAACTATGATACAAAGTTGATTAAAAAAATGATTGTAACCAATTAGTATATGTCTAAAAACATGTAATAAGACATCTTATAACATGATATGAATATCTTTAAATTCCTGTATATTAAAACTTTAACTTTTTATATACACCGAAGGTGAAACTCCTTCAATCTCTTTGAAATTTTTATAAAAAGATGCTCTGGAACTAAAACCAACCTCATCAGCAATAGCCGAAATACTATATTTTTTATATTCCTCAGATGTTATTAAACGTTTAAACTCCTCTACTCGATAATAATTAATAAAGTTGCTAAAATTTTTATTATCCATTCTATTGATCGCTTTTGAAACATCTCTTTCGGGAATACCTATATTTTTAGAAAAGCTTTTTAGATTGATATCAGGATCTAGATAGGCCTTTTTATCTAAAAGATACTGTTGTATTGTTTCTATCATGTTTTCTAATTCTTTGTGCTCTTCTTCGGCATTAACTTGTGATGGAATAACGTTATTTATATTGATTTGTATTAGACTTGCAATAGTCAAGTAGTATAGTAAAAACAAAGATAAACTACAATATCCGATTGAAATAAACTCAGCCTTAATATCGAATGTGTAAAATAGGTGTCTAAAAATATTGAGAACAATACAACCTATGCAAAAAATAGCCAACCAACGTAGTGATTTAAATTTGGTATTCGAAAAATAAACAGGTAATAACTTACGGTGTTGCTGAGTAATCCTAATAATTAGAACGCTAAAGACTACCATATATATTGAAGAAGAAATTCTAAAATATAAATCAAAATTATGTGCATTTAAGAAATTGTGATAGTCAGAGTTTTTAGATACCATGATAAAGGCAATTAGCAGAATAATAAACTCGATAATTGCTGGCATGTAATATTTGAGTTTAGACCCTATTTTAATACCAGTAGTCTCTATGGTATAAAAATACAAAAATGTAAGTGTCAAAAAATCAAACCTTACGGGTAAATAATGCCATGCAGGATTTGTAGTCCTTTTAAATACAAAAAGCATAAAGATTTCTATGCAAATAGTCATGAAAAAAAATCCCAAGTATTTATTAACATGATTTTTTTTTGATCGATAGCATAACAGTACAATTAGAATAACTAACGTTTGTAAGCCTACGATCAAAAATAAAGTTTCTCTTATGGTCATGGTAATAATTATTAGTGATTCTCTAATAGATGATATAGATAAATGTATTCAATACCAAACAAATATCAAAAAAAATAAGGTTTGAGTACTGAAATGCCATTAATTGTTAAATATCATAAATTTTTATAGTCAAATTTCAAATTTGGTAAGATGGAAACTATATTTTTACAGACCAATAATTATAAATAATTGAAGACTTTCTCTACCACAGCAATAAAAGATTTTTTAAATGAAAAAGCTGCTTTTTATGAGCAACCAAAATTTATTGAAACAGATCCAGTTCAAATCCCCCATATGTTCACTAAAAAAGAAGATATAGAAATTGCAGGTTTTCTAACCGCTACTATTTCCTGGGGAAACCGTAAAAGTATTCTAAACAACGCTCACAAATTAATGGATTTGTTAGGAAATAGTCCTTATGATTATGTGATAAGCCATAAAGAAGATGACCTTGCACATTTTGAAGGTTTTGTACACAGAACCTTTAATAGCATTGATATTTCGTATTTTATAGTCGCTTTAAAAGAAATGTATGCTAATTATGGCGATATGGAAGGCTTCTTTAAGCAATTCAAAGAAGAAAATAATTTACAAAATGCCATTCATCATTTCAAAAAAGAATTTTTTCAGTTACCCCATCTCACTAGAACTGAGAAGCACATTAGTGATCCTCATAAAAATTCGGCAGCAAAACGAATCAATATGTTTTTGCGATGGATGATAAGGGATGCAAAAGCTGGAGTTGACCTTGGTATTTGGGGGAGCCTCTCTCCTGCTCAACTCTCTTGTCCATTAGATGTGCATTCGGGAAATGTAGCACGTAAATTAGGGCTACTACAACGAAAACAAAATGATGGAAAAGCTGTAGCTGAATTAGACAAAAAACTGCGTAGTCTAGATGCTATAGATCCGGTAAAATATGACTATGCGTTATTTGGTCTTGGTGTATTCGAGAACTTTTGAAATACCTTTTTATCTAATTCAGCTACAGCTTCAATCTATTATTTATTCACCTTGTCCTAATGAGAACCCTCTTTTCTTGTCAAACTCATATAAGTTTTCAGTTTTTATGACATCAAAACCGTCTGCATGCAATTTTGAAAGTAAATTGATAACTTGTTCAAAATCAACTTCCTTATACGTCAATGTCTTATGATTAACATCCATGTCTTCTGAAACAAATCGGCATCTCCAGTGATCGGTACAAAACGTTTCATCTAATCCATTAGGATATACTTTCACTCCTCTATTAGTGATCATCTTCAGTTTCATTTTATACGAATCGATCTTTTCTAAGGCTTCCCCCAATTTTTGTGGATTATTTTCTGGCCAATCTAAAAATACATCTACGCCCAATAAAATTTTGTCACTGTCTTTTCTTTGGTACTCTGGAATAGTAATTTTTCCGTTTCCTTCAGAGAGTTTACTTATAGTCAAATGTTCTGGTTGCGATCCCAATCGTGCTATAACTTCATCTGCAAATTGAGATGTATTAACCTTACGCTTAGAATGCTCCTTATTATATATATCAGCGGTATGAATACCTTGTTCTAAGGTAGCGAGCCATGCATTTTTAATAGTATCAGCAATTTTATGTTGTCCTATGTGGGTCAACATCATTACTGCTGCATTTAATAAACCTGATGGATTTGCGATTTGTTTACCCGATATATCAGGAGCAGAACCATGGATAGCCTCAAACATCGCAACCTCTGTGCCGATATTACTCGAACCTGCCATACCTACAGAACCTGCAATCTCTGCAGCAATATCTGAAATAATATCACCATACAAATTGGACGTAACAATTACATCATAATTTTCAGGTTTGGCTGCTAATCGTGCAGAGCCTATATCAATAATTTGTACATCTTGTGTAATATCCTCATACTCTGCCCCAATTTCTACAAAAACCTGGTGAAAAAGTCCGTCCGTGAGCTTCATGATGTTATCCTTAACCATGCATGTCACTTTATTTCGGTTGTAGGCACGTGCATACTCGAAAGCATATCGAATGATACGCTCACAACCGGGTCGGGTTATGAGTTTTAAACACTGCACTACATCTTGTGTCTGTTGATGCTCTATACCTGCATATAAATCTTCTTCATTTTCTCGTATGACCACTACATCCATAGAAGGAAAATGTGTATGAACATAAGGATGCAAGGCAGAGACTGGTCTTACATTAGCAAACAGTCCTAAGGATTTTCTTAAAGTTACATTAAGACTCTTATATCCTTTTCCTTGAGGTGTAGTAATTGGGGCTTTCAGAATTATTTTGTTTCTTCTAATCGCATTCCAAGCTTCTTCAGAAATTCCTGAAGTATTCCCAGATTCATATACTTTTTCGCCTATATCAATAAACTCAGGAGTTATTTTTGCTCCTGCAGCATCGAGTATACGTAATGTGGCATCCATAATTTCTGGCCCAATACCATCTCCTTTGGCAATAGCTACTTTAACACTTTTTGCAATTTCTACTTTACTTTTTACTGATACAGATGTAGTACTCATATGATTCTAGTTTAAAATTGTTTAAGTTTAATTTGGTTATAAAATTCATAAAAATTATTTATAAATTTTCATTTAATTATAATATACAATACATAAATAATAGTTTATACTTTATTTTCTTATGGGTTAGAAGATATTTACCTAAATACTAACATATTTGATAATAACAAGTGTAGCACCACAAACAAAACTTATGCTATGTAACTAATAATTAACAACTTATATTTAGCTAAAAATATATACTTTAATACGATTGAATCGCTTCATCAGAAAGTGTTTTTACATAAGCAACTAATGCCTGTAATTCTTCTTCTGTAAGATTAAGCGCATCAAATGGTAACGTTTGGTGTGGCAAATCGAATCCCATACCTCCTCCTCCGCCAAGGTTATAAAATTCCATTACCTGTTCCAGAGTCTCATAAACTCCGTTATGCATATATGGGCTAGTAAGATTAGCATTACGAATTGTTGGAGTTTTAAACATCCCACGGTGTAACTCTTCTTCAAATCTCCAATAAAAACCGACATCATCATCCAATGCTGCATTGGCTGCAGTCTCTGGAACCCCTATTACTTCTTTTTCAGTTTCCTTAAAAAAAGGTGGTACCGTACCATTAGATAATGGCATAAAATGACAAGTAGCGCATAATGCTTTTCCCATAAAAAGATTGAAGCCCTGTTTTTCTTGAGTTGTAAATGTATCTACCTCTCCTCGTATATTACGATCAAACTTAGAGTTAAAGCCATTAAGTGTTGATATATAAGAAGAAATGGCTCTTATGGTTTCTACATTTTTTGTGGGGACTTTACCATAGGCCTCTTCGAATAACTTTATATAACTGGTATCTTTAAGAATTTCATTAGAAAATTGATGTACGCTAGTAGCGAATTCTTGTTTATTATTAAATACCGAAGAGATTTGATCCAACAACGTCTGTGATCTCCCATCCCAGAAAAAACTACGCTGAAATACAGCATTAATCAGTGTAGGTGTATTGCGTGTTAAGGGTTTCCCTTGATTGTCAAGGTTTACAACCATCCCATCGGCATAAGCTTTCTCTGGCAAGTGACAAGTGGCACAAGCCATAGTTCCTCCTTTGGATAAATTGGGTTCAAAAAAAAGTTTCTCCCCCAGTGCAATTTGTTGTGGTTTAGGGTTACGGTTTGTAGCCGTTGTAAAATAGTTTACATTAAATGCATCTTCTTCAAAAAAGGTAGGTGCATCAAAATTAAAAGGATAAGCATTACTGCCTTGCCATAATCCACTTGTTTTTCGAATTGATACCCAATTCCTGGTAATAGGGTTCATATATTCCCTAATGAAGGTATATCGATCAAAGGATTCAAAATCTGTATTTCGTTCGATAAAAGCAATCGCATCGACAATATGATTTTCAAATTCTTTGTCTAATGCCGAGTTTTTATCTTGAATAAGAGATTGTATACTGGTTTTATATATATGGAATAGACTTTCTAACGAAATACGGGTCTCTTTAATCCCTAATCCACTTACAGGGGTGTCAAATCCAACAATAGCAAGACTAATAATACGAAGTAACTGCTGATGTGTTGCAATAAAAAAGCGTTGAGGAGTAAGCTCTCGTTTCTTGATGTTTTTTTGAAGGTTAACAAATAAACCTTGAGTAATAAGAAGTTCTTTTCTAAATTCTGCATCAGTAACTTCTCCTTCATATATACTCTCTTCGATTTTTTGAAGACCAATAGGGTTCATTACTTTTCCATTATCTTCTTTAAAAATGGGTAATGCCGGTCCATTAGCTCTGTGTCCAACTTCGGGATTAAGATAGGATGCATAAGGTTCTGCTTTTTTAAAAGCAGTTCTAGTTTTAGCAAAAATATGTTTTGCATTTTTACCCTGCCATCCTTCAGTGTGTAAACTATCGAGTAAAGAAATGGCATGTGTAATGTTTTCTAAATAATACTGCCGTGCTGGCTCCCAATCGATTTCTTTGTCCTTTTCTATATATGTGGCATTATTACTTGTTTCTCTGCAAGAAATAACAAGTATCAAAAAACAACCTAAACTGACTAATCTAAACATTGTACTTATATAAAATTTATTAAAACAGAAAGAATCTCCATCATAAGATGGAGATTTCTAATAGGTATACTATCTAATCAATACTTGATTTAATTATCTAGGAAGTCCCTGTAAGATTACAATTTGCGAAGCCTGGTCATCTTCTCTTCCTCCTTGTGGAAAAGATGTACGTTCGTGCCCGTCTAAACCTTTGAAATCATCACTCTCCCAATAATGAGGTTGTAATGCTAATAAAAATGTACCAGGAATTCCAACCTTATCAGATATATCAATTAAAGAACCAAATTCACCATTTAACCCCGTGCTGTTATCATTAGCCAAATCTTGTCTAACGACTAACTCTAGAACTTTAGTCGGGTTATTGCCATTAATATCTGATTGGTAAATATAGGCAGCATGTCCACGACTGAAGGAATTGGGATCCTCTTGCACATATACAAAGTTTTCTGTTACGCAAATGTTATCCGGACTTTGTAACATTCCTAAATTACCGTCCATATTATTGGTATCTGTGTTGCCACTAATAATTTGAGTAAGTTTTCCGTTCAGCGGCGATGCTTCATCAAGTTCTAATTTATAAACTGTTCCCCAATCATTATAAGTACCCCTTTCTGGCCCCCTTCCTGTTACAGCAAAAAATACATTTCTGCCATTAGCATCACTCCCCTTTTGATAATCTACATCTTCAACCCGCATAAATCGAGAGGCATATATATCGTTACAAGCAGTTTCCATTTCATCTTTGGTAAGCCCTTTCCCATCAATGATTTCAACAAATTCCACATCATATGTATTGCCAAAATCTAAGCTACTTTCGTTGTAAATAGTATTCGCTGTAACATTTTGTACACCACCAGCACCGTCAGTGATTTGTTTAAAGCGCAATACATAGATTTTTCCACCATCCAAATCTGCATCACCATTTTCTGAATAATATAAAGTTACTTGACCTTCTGATCCACTTGAATCGTCATCACCCCCTATGATTACTGTTTTTCCAGCATATGCACCTTGTGGAAGTGGCACTGCATTTTCCCATGCAAATTCTCCTAAAGTATCCAATCCAAAGTCTGCGGTTGGATCTGGTGTTGTTATAAATGGGTCTAACCCTTTTACATCAAAATGATAATTTTCAGAAGCTGATAGAAAAATATCTTTAGAACCACCATGTATAGCAGACTCCCACATGGTACCCGAGCATTGACGGGCGTAATCTGCTACTCCCGAATTCAATAAATAATCTCCAGATGTAGGAATTAAATTCTCATCTAGTTGTATTCTTGCTACTGCATAGGTGTCTTCACAATTTACTATGTAAGTATATCCTCCATTTGGATTTTTTAAAAACCCAGCCCCATCTGCCGAGCCAGAAAGTTGAAAATTTCCATCAATAACATCAGGTGTGCTAATTAAAGAATAAGCCTGGACATAATTAAACTGAGGAGCTATAGCAACGAGTGGGTCAAAACTAGATTTATTAGCAAAAATCGTTGGTGTTGGTGTAAAATCTTCGCCATCAGATCCATCAACACCATCAGATCCATTTTCTCCATTTATTCCATTAATTCCGTCTGCTCCGTCTTCACAACTGATGGATATCATAGTGATGGCGCAAACCATAAAAATTCTTAAAATAACTTTGTGCAACGTATTCATTTTTTCAATTTTAGTTTATGATTACTTTTTTAGCAAAAGTATGCTACAGACCAAAGAAGCTTGTTAACTAATAGTATTGATTAGGTAAATCAAAATTTAACTTTATGTTAAATAGTTAATAGAACGTTATTATCTAGAATGAGTCTTATTTAAAATCAAACGGTTTGAGTGATACCGGTACAAATCGTGAGACCATACTGAGAAAAATTATTGCCTTCGTTCAACTATAGAATGATACTCAACATGATTATTTAAAAGAAGGATCTAATAACTTGCTTGAAACTAATAAATAAAAGAACCATCTAAATTGATCGATTTAACATTAATAAGCAGAATAAACCAGTCTGCCAGACGTTAAGTTTCTTACGTGTAAGTTCAAGGACATATATACGCAGCTGTTACCGTAACAAATGATACACAAATGACATACATAGGAAGATCTATGTATAGCTGTAATCGGACTAATAGCAATCAACATGTGGTAATCACGTAAAATTAATACGGAATGTTAATTATTTCGTAATATCTGGCTTATTTTTGTTAAATTTATTAAGTTTTTTTCACATTTATTAACTCTGAATATCAAATGATTCCACCTGGAACACCTATTAATGAAAATTTTCGATTGGATGCACTACGATCATTGAATGTTCTGGATACTCCTCCCGAAAAAGAGTTTGACGACATAACAGAATTGGCTGCACAACTTTGTGGTGCAGAAATTGCGTTAATTTCATTAATAGACAAAGACAGACAGTGGTTTAAATCCAAATACGGACTAGAAATTTGTGAAACGCCCAGAGCATATTCCTTTTGTGCTCATGCAATTCTAGAACCTGATAAACCTCTAATTGTCGAAGATGCCCGAAAGGATAGTCGATTTGCAAAAAACCCATTAACCGAAGGAGATAAGATAGTTATTTTTTATGCTGGGATTCCACTAGTTGATAAAGATGGGTATGCTTTAGGAACCTTGTGTGTTATCGATAGTAAACCAAAAAAACTTACAGAAAAGCAACTAAAATCTCTAAAAGCGTTAGCAAATCAGGCCATTATCCTTTTTGAAATCAATAAGAAAAATAAAGACCTCGAAAACATTCAGAAAAAACTCAAACAGAAAAATGAATCGCTAAAAGAATTTGCAAAAGTAATTTCTCATGACTTAAAAATGCCTTTGGCAAATATCATTACTACAATCGATTTATTGAAGCTTCTACTTAATGATACATTGGATAAAGAAAGTTTAGAATATTTTGAATACATCAAAACATCTGGATTTTCTATGAGTGGCTATATTAGTGATATTCTTGGTCATTATGAAAGTGAAAGTTTGATAGATAATAAACCTGAAGAGTTTCGCTTGAATCATGTATTACAAAAAATCATTGATTTACTTAGTATTGATCCAGATATCACAGTCAATTTCCCTGAAGCCGACCCTACATTAAAATCCAATAAATTAGTGCTTAAACAGATTTTTATCAATTTGATCGGAAATAGTATTAAGTATAATGATAAGGAAGAAGTCGTTATTTCTATCGATACAAGCGAAGATGATACTTTTTATTATTTTAGAGTAACAGATAATGGAATGGGTATTCCAAAGGATAAAACACATACCATCTTTGATCTTTTTTCAACAGCTAACATTACAGACAAAAACGGTAATAAAGGTAATGGTATTGGTCTATCTACAGTTAGAAAGTTAGTAGAAAAACTTGGTGGATCGATCAAAGTAACTTCTGAAGAAAAAATAAGTACTACATTTGATTTTTCTATCAAAAAAATATAGTTACACTTTTTTTGATGTTATAGTCGACGCTATAGCCTCTGCACATTTTTCACCATCAATCGCTGCAGAAATTATTCCGCCTGCATATCCAGCACCTTCCCCGCAAGGATACAGCCCCTTGATTTGTATATGTTCTAATGTTTTCCAGTCTCTAGGAATTCGAACCGGTGATGATGTGCGCGATTCGGGAGCATGAACAACAGCTTCGTTCGTAAGATATCCTTTCATACTGTTACCAAATGCTCTAAAACCACGTTGTAACGTATGGTGTATAAATTGAGGAAACACATCTTTCATATCTGCTGGTGTCAAACCGGGCTTATATGATGTAGTAGGCAGGTCTGTTGTTATTTTTCCTTCTACCATATCTACAAGCCTTTGTGCAGGAACTTGTTGAGTTTTACCTCCTATGCGCCAGGCTTGTTGTTCAATACTTTTCTGAAAATACATCCCTGATAAAGGACCGTACTTAGCAAATGGTTCAAAATCTTCCATTCCTAATTCTACAACAATCCCACTATTAGATGTAGGTTGATCTCTTTTGGAAGGAGACCAGCCATTAGTCACCACTTCACCCGGACTCGTAGCGCAAGGTGCAATTACTCCACCTGGACACATACAGAAAGAATACATCCCTCTGCCATCAACTTGTTTTACAATGCTATAAGGTGATGGTGGTAAATATGGACTCCTCTCTTGGCATTTATATTGAATCTGATCAATCAGTTGTTGTGTATGCTCTACACGAACTCCCAAAGCAAAAGGTTTGGCTTCTATCGCTATTTTTTTACGATATAAGAGTTCAAAGATATCTCTTGCAGAATGCCCTGTAGCCAAAATCACTTTGTTGGTAGGTATTATACTACCATCACGTAAAACTACACTTCGAATTTCAGAACTTTTAATTTCAAAATCTATAGCACGAGTTTCAAAATGGATCACTCCACCTCTTTCGATGATTTTTTCACGCATAGCAGCAATAATACCCGGTAATTTATTAGTACCTATATGTGGGTGTGCTTCAACCAGAATCTGATCTGTAGCTCCAAAACCAACTAAAAGTTCGAGAATACGCTGTACATCTCCACGTTTTTTGGATCGGGTATACAATTTACCATCACTGTAGGTTCCTGCGCCTCCCTCTCCAAAACAGTAATTAGAATCTTCGTTAACGATATGATCACGATTTATAGCTTTGAGATCTCTACGACGCGTTTTCACATCTTTTCCGCGTTCTAAAACGATCGGTTTACATCCCAATTCAATACAACGTAGTGCCGCAAATAAACCTGCAGGCCCTGCCCCAATGATCACAACTTCGGGCGCGTTAGACACCTCTGGATACATCGGCAAATCAATAGGTTTCGCTATAAAATCTTCTTGCACAAAGACTCTGATTTTCAAATTCACTTTAACTGCTCGCTGCCTAGCATCTATAGACCGTTTTAGAATGTGTACATGTTTAATATCCCCTACAGGAATACTATTTTTATAAGCTACCGCTTTTTGTAATCTATCAGGGTATGCAGCAATTTCTGGCGAAACTTGTATCGTAAATTCGTGTTGCAATTTTGGTAGTAATTTCTAATTCATGGCGAAGATACAATATTCTTTATTTTGAAAATGCTATTATGCAAAGTGAAAATAAGTAGAAAAATTACGATGACTCTCTAGTGTAGCGCACAAGTGTTTATATACTACATACCGGTTTTCAGTTTTGGCTATACAATACAGAAACTCAATCTTACGTTTATTCATAATAAATAACCTCTGGATATGCTAAATGGCATTCTAAAAGAAAAGGTTTTAAAGTTCCTGGGCAGTCCTCGGAGCATTCAAATCTCGCTGTGTCTTCCTAAGGCAGGATTTCGAGTAAAATAATGGTATAAAAACAGCACATGATTTGATTGAATAATTCGACAATTATGAAAGATATAGAAGATAAAATATCAAAATTTATACATAAAAACCTTGAAGGACTTAAGCCAAAAGGTGAAATTCGATGTTCTTTTAGCGAAACAGAATCTATACAATGTACAAGTATGTATTCGTCGGGTTTATTGAGTCGTACAGAACAGCCTTTTTTTGAAAATCTTTCTGAAGACAACAAGCTGTTTTTTCTCAATCTCTTAGAAAAACTTATTAAAAAATCTTCAAATACAGATGAGGCGATTATTAATTCTTGCTCTATTCTTTTCAATGCAAATACATTTGAATTTAATTATCATTAGGCTCAAAGAAAACGGAACCTACAAAAGAGTAGAATCTTTAAAAATTTAACCTTTTATTAAGGTTATAGTTTATATATTTGGAATTAACGAACTTAAAATTTTCAATTATGAAAAAGCTTTTTTTATTAGCAATTGCAATATTTAGTTTTTCAATAGTATCTAATGCACAAGATGTTAAATTCGGTTTTAAAGGAGGGCTTAACTTATCTACAATTAATGGGGACGATATAAGCGATCAAGCAGACGGAAGAACAGGATACCACATTGGAGCTGTAGTTCAATTGAGTATAGCTGAGACTTTTGCCATACAACCCGAACTTTTATATTCTGCACAAGGTCTTGATAATCTTGATATTGATTATTTAAATCTTCCAGTTCTAGCAAAATTTAAATTCGCTAAGGTTTTTAGCGTAGAAGCAGGACCTCAGTTTGGTTTTGTTGTCAATGATAGCTCTAACATTCTTGAACCAGAAAGTTTTGACCTAAGTGGTGCTGTTGGTGCAGGTGTCGAAATTTCAAAGTTTTTTGGTCAGATACGATATAACTTTGGTTTTACTGATGTAATAGAAAATGCCGATTCTAAAAATGCTTCATTTCAAATATCAGTAGGATACTATATTTTTTAGCAAACAGAAATAATTTAATGAAAAGCGGAAGTCAAACTTTCGCTTTTTTTATTGCCCAAAGGTTTGTTAAAATTGGTTTACAGACCAAAAAGGTTACGTAGTTTTATAAATAACCCGAGTGTAATCTATGCTTTTGAAGCCCACCAATAATACGTATATAACCTTACATGAAATCAATCTGGAAACGAAGAATTATTCAAGCCTTTTTAGTACAAAGAATCAGAAAATCCAATAAAAATCTCAACGTCAGCTCTGGTAAAATTTCTGAACAAATTACTACATTTAGAATCTCGTTTATTTCATTTATAAAAGACATGCTTTTAATGGCATTGGGAGTACTATCTGCCGCGTTTGGGTTGGAAAGTTTTTTACTACCAAATATGTTTATAGATGGTGGAGTAACTGGGATATCTTTATTGGTATCCGAATTAACATCATTACCCCTTTCCTTATTAATTTTATTAATTAATATTCCTTTTATTGTTATTGGATTAAGAGTAATCGGTAGAAGGTTTGCTATCAGAGCTACTATAGCAATCACTGCTTTAGCACTCACGTTGTTTTTTGTAAAGTTTCCAGAAGTTACACAGGATAAATTATTAGTTTCCGTATTTGGAGGATTCTTTCTGGGTGCTGGTATCGGGCTTTCTGTTCGAGGTGGTGGCGTATTAGATGGCACAGAAGTGTTAGCCATTTTTATGAGTAAAAAAATGGGAGCGACCGTTGGAGATGCGATTACGATTATCAATATTATCATCTTTTCTGCTGCCGCATATCTTTTATCTGTAGAAACGGCGTTATACTCCATGCTCACTTATCTAGCTGCATCCAAAACTCTGGATTTTGTAATTGAAGGTATTGAAGAATATACCGGAGTCACTATAATTTCTGAACATAGTCAAAAAATTATGGATATGATTACAAATAGAATGAGACGAGGGGTTACTGTTTACCAAGGAAGACAAGGTGCTGAACACCATCAGAATGAAGATATTGAACAGCAAACTATCAAAAATATTGATATTGTCTACACGGTAATCACCCGACTAGAAATTAGCAAGCTAAATAATGAAATAGAAAAAATAGATCCCAATGCTTTTGTTATTATGCATAGTATTAACGATATGCGTGGCGGTATGATCAAAAAAAAGCCTATTGAGTATTGAGGTTTCGGGAAATTCACATACAAACCGAAACTATCATTTGACCCCTACGACCTAAACGATTTTACCTCCTAGATCGTCTCTTATAATTTCTGTTATTAGGCTTTGGCTTCTGTTTTCTGTGATGGGTAGAAGTTTTAGGCTTACCATCTCCAGCATAGGTAGCAGTAGGCTCGAAACCTTCAACAATTTCACTTTGTAGTTTTTCATCCAATAATTTTTCAATTCCTTTTATATAACTTACTTCGTCGTTGCTTACCAAAGAAATTGCTTCTCCACTGGCTCCTGCTCTACCCGTACGGCCAATCCTATGTACATAATCTTCAGAAATATTAGGAAGTTCAAAATTTACAACATGAGGTAATAATGGTATATCCAATCCACGAGCTGCAATATCTGTTGCTACCAATACACGAATTTTACCCTTCTTAAATCCATCCAAAGCTTTAGTTCTGGCACCTTGGCTCTTATTGCCATGTATTGCAGCGGCAGTAATACCGTTTTTAACCATTTTCTCGCTTAACCGATTTGCTCCGTGCTTTGTTCTTGTAAATACCAGTACTTGTTTCCAGTTTCCTTCTGATATAAGCTTAATAATTAGTTCTGACTTTCTTTTTTGATCTACTTTATATATTTTTTGATCAATCTTTTCTGCGGTCGTATTTTCTGGTGCAGCTTCAACCCAGACCGGGTTATGCAGGATACCATTTGCTAGTTTTTTTATTTCTTTAGAAAATGTAGCAGAAAACAATAAATTTTGGCGCTTTGTAGGCAATAAGTTTAATATTTTATTGATATCCCTTTGAAAACCCATATCAAGCATACGGTCAGCTTCGTCTAATACTAAAATTTCAATCTTTGCTAAGGACAGTGCTTTTTGATTATGCAAATCCAATAAACGTCCAGGTGTAGCAACCAATATATCTACTCCTCCTCGTAATCCTCTGATTTGGGGATTTGCGTTAACACCTCCAAATATTACCATTGATCGAAGATCAATATACTCACTATACGCCCTAACATTATCTAGGATTTGCGCAGCTAATTCTCTTGTGGGTGTTAGCACCAGAGCCCGAACTGGCCTTTTTCTCAATTTTTGACCTTGAGATAAAATTTGTAATAATGGCAAGGTAAATCCTGCTGTCTTACCTGTTCCTGTTTGTGCAGATGCTAAAACATCTTTTCTTTTCAAAATTGGTGGTATCGCTTTTTCCTGAATAGGTGAAGGTGTTGTATATCCTTTTTTTTCAATAGCTTTTAGTAGCGCAATAGATAATCCTAACGTGTTAAATGACATATAAACTGTTTAAGAAACAACAATTTGATTACTATAAAAGTCATTTCTGTATCTCTGGCAAATGTACATCTAATTTTTAGGATACTATTCATTTTCTTAGTGGATAAGGGTAAAGACATGTCCAAAAAATTGTAATTACATTCTTACTATCACTAGAAGTAATTTACACAACACATAAAATATGTGGACTCTCATCTCTAAAAATCAATATTAAAAATGTTATTTGCAAAAAAGAATACGGTTTTTGTAACAAATCAATCATTCCTATACTTACTGATCAAATCATAAAAAGTAAAAATCATGAAGACTATCAGTTATCTCCTCGTTTTGTTTATTACAATGCTAACAACACAAACTACCAAATCGCAAGATTCTAAGTTAGAAAACTCAATGCTTTGGAAAATCGACCACAAGAACCATAAAAAATCATCATTTCTAATGGGGACTATACATGTTATCTGTAAAGAAGATTTTAAAATAAAAGATAAAATTTCAAAAGCTTTGGCAGCAACAGATCAATTGGTTATGGAAGTAAATATAACAGATCCAAATGAGTTTAAATCCCTTCAGCAAGGCGCCTTAGGAAAACAAAAACTGAGTGAACAACTTACAGAAATACAACTTGCCAAGTTATCAACCTTTTTAAAGGATAAAATGGGAATGACCTTGGCACAAGTGGATAATTATACCTTAAGTACGATCTACTCTCTATCCATTTTACAAAACTTACCATGCACAGAAAAGAAAATGTATGAGTTTGAGTTATCTGCACTTGCCAAACAACAGGGAAAGCCTATAAAGGGGTTAGAAACCGTTAATGAGCAATTAGGATATTTTGAAAAAGCTTACCCAACAGATTTTCTTTTACAACAATTGGATTTGTTTGATGAATATGAAAAAATGTTTCCATTATTGGTAACAGCTTATAACAAAGAAAATCTTGAAGAATTATTTGCGCAGATAACTAATGAAAAATATATGGACCCCAACAATAAAAAATGGTTGTTAGAATATAGAAACAAAAATTGGGCAAAGAAAATACCTTTAATGCTTGAGGAAGGAAGTAATTTCTTTGCTGTAGGCTCAGCACACTTAGTAGGAGAAAACGGGGTAATACAGCTACTAAGAAAGAAGGGGTATATTGTTACTCCAGTGCTTAATTAAACCACCAAATTATTTTGGAACTAACCGAAAAGGAATTTCTGCAAAAAATTGTTACTCATAAAGGGATCATATATAAAGTAATACGGATATATTTTGAAAACCACAATGACCGCGAAGATCTTTTTCAGGAGATTATATTGCAAACCTGGAAATCGTTGGCTTCATTTAAGGGGAACAGTCAATTTTCTACTTGGTTGTATCGTATTGCACTTAATACCGCTATTGTTTTCTTTAAAAAAGAGAAAAAAAGAAACGATACTATTAGAAATGAGCGGTTACAACCAATATCAATGCAGGATGATACTAGTGAAAAAGAAACGCAATTGATTCATTTTTACAAAGCGGTTTATCAATTAGACAAGATAGAAAAAGCAATTATCCTGCAGTATATAGATGGGCTCTCTGGAGAGGAAATTAGTAAAAATCTGGGGTTGTCTCCTGTAAATACAAGGGTCAAGCTTAATAGAACAAAAAAGAAGTTACAAGACATTATAAAACAACAAGGTTATGAATTTTGACAATATTAAATCAGCATTAGAAAATGAGGATCATGCACCTCATGTCCCTGAGTCTTTGGCAATACTCAAAAAAAGTGAAATGCCAATACTACGGATCAGAAAAACAATGAAAGGAGAAATCATTACACAACTACTATGTATTGTAATTTTTTTTGTAGCTCCAAGTTTCATGAAGTTACACCAGTTTCCTAGAGCGGTCTATTATATTTTTATGTTTCTTACCGCTCTAATGACCCTAGGTTATGTCACAAAAATGATCTGGTTCTTAAAAAAAACAGAGAGTGTTCAAAGTTCAACAAAGGAAACAATACTCCTATTTATTCATGATATACAACTCACCTTAGAAGTTTATAAAACTGCGATCATTTCTGGATCCATATTGTTACCAATATCAATAACAGCACTTCTATTGGGGTCTACTAATTTTGATGAAAACCTTTTTCAAAAATGGTTCTTATTAGACATAAGTGTTACTGGTATAATCTCGTTAATATTTGGTTATCTAATTACCACATTCTTTATTTATATAATTACTATAAAATGGGCAGATAATTTATATGTAAGACATATAGACAAATTAAAAAATGTACTCAATTCATTAAATGAATGAGTAATCCATTTTATTTCTCTGCAAAAAAGTAGCTTAAGAATATTCTTCTAAAGTTACTTTTTGTGTTACTTATAATTGATCTATTATTAAAAACGAGGTCTTAAAATTTTCGCTAACCCAAAACCTTCAATCCCAAATCTTATAGTATATTTGACAAAATGTTATATAGGAATGCAGTTTAAACACCCAGAATTTCTTTACGCCCTATTTGCCCTTATCATTCCTATTTTAGTTCATTTATTTCAATTACGCCGTTTCCAGAAAGTAGATTTTACCAATGTTCAGTTTCTAAAAGCTGTGACACTACAAACCCGTAAAAGTTCGCAACTCAAAAAATGGCTTACACTCCTGGCCCGTTTATTAATTTTTGCAGGAGTTATTATTGCTTTTTCACAACCCTTTTTGGCTTCAGATGAGATTGTAG
The DNA here is from genome assembly GCA_947495425.1 of uncultured Aquimarina sp. Classification (GTDB taxonomy): domain Bacteria; phylum Bacteroidota; class Bacteroidia; order Flavobacteriales; family Flavobacteriaceae; genus Aquimarina. The sequence continues at coordinate 15,816 of CANLYR010000018.1, read as the reverse complement.
GTAAAAAAAGTGAAACAGTAATCTATCTGGATAACTCATTTAGCATGCAGGCCAAAGGATCAAAAGGTCCTTTATTAAAGAGAGCTGTGCAAGAAATTCTTAGTGATTTACCAGAAGACGAAATGATATCTCTTTTTTCTAATACAGAAACGTTTACTAATGTATCTAAAAAAGACATACAAAACGACCTTCTTCAACTCGATTATAGCGCTAACCAATTACCATACAATGCAGCTTATCTAAAAGCGAAACAACTACTGAGCTCTTCTCCTGAAACCATTAAACGTATACTTATGGTTTCTGATTTTCAGCAAAAAGAAGATACATTTGTATTACCAACAGATGCCTATACAAAAACAAACTTAGTACAACTACTACCAGTAACCCGCCAAAATATCGCTATTGATAGTCTATCCCTTCAACGTAATGCAAATAACGATTTGATGCTTCAGGTAGTACTTAGTAATATCGATACCAATGCAGAGCATACGTCTATCGCCCTATACAATGATGATAAATTAATTGGGAAAACAGCAGTTTCAATTCCTAAAAACGGTACAGCTACTTCAGAATTTCGTTTAGATGAAAATACCCAAATAAACGGTCGTGTTACTATAGAAGACCCTGCCATTACTTTTGATAATTCGAGGTATTTTACTATCAATACTCCAGAAAAAATAAAGGTTGTTGCTATTAATGAAGCTAATGATAATTTTATCAAAAACATCTTTACATCAGATGAATTCACCCTAATAAGCAGTTCTTTAGAAGCATTAAATTATAATGATATCAGTACTGCTAATTTAGTCATCATTAACGAAATTAAACAAATCCCTATATCATTAACAAATGCTTTAAAACCTTTTGCCAGCCAGGGTGGTAAAATTTGCTTTATACCAGCCAACACGGGAGAGTTAACCTCATATCAACAGTTTATTAGTGGTTTTTCTTCTTTTGGATTACTAGCAGAAAAAACTCAAGAAAAAAAGATTACCACGATCAACTTTTCGCACCCACTATACCGAGGTGTGTTTGATAAAAAAGTAATGAATTTTCAATACCCAAAAGTAAATAGCTATTATCAAACCAATGCATCTGATATCATTTTATACTTTGAAGACAATAGTCCATTCTTATTTAAAACTAATGGTTTGTATGTATTTACGGCTGCAATTAATACCGAAAATTCAAATTTCAAAAATTCACCACTAATTGTTCCTACGCTATATAATATTGCGAAGCAAAGTTTGCAGCATACCGGCATATCCTATACTATTGGCCAAACAAATTCTTACGACATTCCGATATCGTTGGGTCAAGATGGAATATTATCTCTGATTTCAGATCAGGAAAATAGTATTCCTTTGCAACAAAGTTTTGCTACCAAAGTACGTATTACTACAGATGAAGTACCTACCAAAGCTGGGGTTTATAAACTTCAGGATAAAGACAAGATTATTCAACATGTTAGTTACAACTATAACAGCGCTGAAAGTAATTTACAATACTACGACCTCAACACTACGGCAGATTATCAGGTAAGCGAATCTGTAACCGAGCTTTTAGATCAAATAAAAGAAGAGACTCGTGTGGATGAACTTTGGAAATGGTTTATTATTTTTGCCCTGATATTCTTGTTAATTGAAATATTACTATTAAAATATCTAAAATGAATTTCTTACTAAAGGCTGCAACTGTAATTGATCCAAAGTCACCTTTTCACAACAAAACGGTTGATATTTTAATCGAAAACGGTATCATTACAGATATAAATACGGCTATCCATGTTAAGAACGAAATTAAAGAAGTTACATTAGAAAATCTGCATGTATCTCAAGGATGGTTTGATAGTAGCGTAAGTTTTGGAGAACCAGGATATGAAGAACGAGAAACTATATCACATGGGCTAGATGTAGCTGCAAAAAGTGGGTTTACCGCGATAGCCTTAAATCCTAATACATTTCCAATAACAGACAATAGCGCTTCTATAGGTTTTCTCAAAGGAAAAGCGCAATATAATGCAGTAACACTTTATCCTCTAGGCGCATTAACTATGAAATCTGCTGGAATAGACATGGCAGAGCTATATGATATGCAGCAGGCGGGTGCCATAGCTTTTGGAGATTGTAAGAAGGCAATACAGAATCCAAATTTATTAAAAATAGCCTTACTCTATGCGCAAAATTTTGATGGACTAGTATTATCCTACCCTCAGGAAAATAATATTGCAGGTAACGGAATAGTTAATGAAGAAGAACAAAGTACAATACTTGGACTCAAAGGAATTCCTGCTTTGGCAGAAGTATTGCAAATAACCCGTGATCTATTTTTATTAGAATATACAGGTGGTAAATTACATATTCCAACAATTTCTACAGCAAAATCGGTCGCATTAATAAAAGAAGCAAAAACCAAGGGATTACAAGTAAGCTGTAGTGTGAGTATTCATCATCTAACACTTACAGATTCTGAATTAGTAGCATTCGATACTAATTATAAAGTATTACCGCCTTTGAGAACGCAAACAGATATAGAAGCTTTGCAACAAGGAATCCTGGATGGTACTATAGATATGATCACTAGTGATCATCAACCTATGGATATTGAACATAAAAATGTAGAGTTTGATAATGCTAAATATGGTACTATTGGCCTCGAAAGTGGTTTTGGCATACTCAATACCATATTAGAGACTGAGAAGACAATAAAAATGCTAACTCAAGGGAAATCTATATTTGGCATAGAAAGTACCATTATTGACAAAGGCGCAAAAGCAGATCTAACGTTATTTAATCCAAAAGGAGATGTAATTTTTACTGAAAATCATATACTATCTACATCAAAAAATAGCGCATTTATAGGAAAGCAAATGCGAGGGTATACCTATGGCATACTATCAAATGGAAAAATAGTATTGAAATAAATAATATTTCTGGCTAAACGCATCAAGTCTTTTTACATAATATAATACATTATAATTCATCAATCATTATGCAATCCGATTACGCAAAACAAGGAAAAACAGCAGCAATTGTAGCTTATATTACTATTATTGGAACTATAATTGCCTTTTTTATGAATCAGGACGATAAAAACCAATTTGCTAGTTTTCATATTCGTCAAGCTCTGGGAGTTAATATTTCATTTTACCTTCTGGGTGCTCTAGCCAGTGTTTTTGATTCGTGGGCGATCTCATCAGCCTTCTACATATTTATTTTTGTACTTTGGGTTTTTGGTTTGATAACAGCAATCAAAGAAGAGCAAAAAACAGTTCCAATTCTAGGGCCTTTTTTTCAGAATTGGTTTAGTTTTATCAAATAATCGATTATAGTAATGAAGTGAGTATTTGCATTTGACTTCAAACTACCACTATAGCATATGCTCAAAAAAGCTTTAAAATACATTCTAAAATTTCTTTTATTTTGCCTCCTCACCATAGTAACCCAAATTGGTGGGATAATATATCTTATCGTTGAAATAGCTCTTAAAAAAAATAGTAATCGATACAGAATCAAAAAAGTCGGTATATTCACTATCTCTTACACTATCATCACTTTTTTTATTATTCCATACCTTGCTCCTGTTTTTGGTCGAGAAAAAATAAAGGACACAAATCAAATCGAGGCCCATACTTTCTTTACCAAACTTTTGAATAGAAATTATGTAAACCCTAGATTACATACTACACTTTATGAAATTGCTGATTCTTTAGAAAAATCAAACCCAGGGCTCAAACTAGTGTATTTAGACGCTAATTTTCCGTTTATTAATGATTTTCCATTACTTCCACACCTTAGCCATAATGATGGCAAGAAAATTGATATTTCATTTATATACAGAGATGAAGAATATAATATCGTAAATAAAAAACCTTCGATAAGTGGATATGGGGTATTTGAATCTCCATCAAAACAAGAATACCAACAAACTAAAATTTGCAAACAAAGTGGGTATTGGAAATACGGTTTTACTAAATATATTACTTTTGGAACAATAAACAAGAGCCTGAAATTTTCTGAAAAAGCTACAAAAGATTTACTTTTGGCAATTGTAAAACAAAAACAGGTAAATACAACATTTATAGAGCCTCATTTACGACATCGTCTGGGTATACAAAGTCATAAAATTAGATTTCAAGGATGTCAGGCTGTGAGACATGACGATCATATACATTTACAAATAAGATAACACTATGCAAACGCAATCTCTTTCTCTACATCACATAATCAAAACACCAACCATCAAAAAAGATAAAACTCCTGTTTTATTTATGTTTCATGGTTATGGAAGTGATGAAAATGATCTTTTTTCTTTTGCTGCAGAATTACCAGAAGAGCTTTTTATTATATCAGTTCGAGCTCCATACCCAATGCAACCTTATGGCAATGCCTGGTATGCTATTCATTTTGACAATACTCAAGGAAAGTTTAGTGATGACAAACAAGCTGCAGCATCTAGAGATAAGATTGCTAATTTTATTACTGAAGCAGTCCAAGCGTACGAGCTAGATGCTAAAAATGTTACCCTGTTGGGATTTAGCCAGGGAACTATTTTAAGCTATGCTGTCGCCCTCTCCTATCCAGAAAAAGTAAAAAATGTGATCGCCCTGAGTGGATACCTTAACGAAGATATTTTAAAAGATGGGTATCAAAACAAGGAGTTCTCAAACGTAAACATCTACTGCTCGCATGGCAATGTAGATCAGGTAATTCCTGTAGATTGGGCTCGCAAAGCTCCCGTTCGGCTTGCAGAACTAGGAATACAAACTTCCTTAAACGAATTTCCGGTTGGTCACGGTGTGGCACCACAAAATTTTTATCAATTTAAAACATGGTTAAATGATAAGATTTGAGAGCGATTTACGCATCAATCATTAAGAAAAAAATAAACCTAAAGTATTCTTAATTAACATATTACGATTTAATTTTTTATGTTTTTTAGATTATATTTAAGAAGTTTAACTTCAACTTAAATATTTAATAACATGAAAAAATTCAATTCAGTAGTAGCACTCACGCTCTTATTGAGTATTTTCTTTGTTGCCTGTGAGCAACAAGATGAACAGCAAGCGACAGTAAATCAAGACGTACCTAAGGATGTTCTAACTGCGCTAAAAGCTTCAGGCTTTAATATTACAGATCAACCACCAATCGAATTTAAAGAAGGGTATCTGGTAGAAGGTGATATTTACCTTACTCGGGATTATATCATGAAATCAAGAACAAAAAGTAATAGCTTTACTATTTCTGAAAAACAGTACAGCACTAATAATTTGGTCGCTACAAACGGTAATAGAAATATAACCATATTTGCTCGTGCTGGTGGCGCAGGTGGATTTGATGCAATTACTAGTGCTGCAATTGACTTAGCCATTGATCGCTATAATGCAGAAAACCTTGAAATTACTTTTGAGAGGATTGATAATATCAGAACTGCAGATATAGTAATCTCTAGATTAAACTTCTTATTCGAGCTTTTTGGGGTTCTAGGATCAGCAGGCTTCCCAACAGATGCTGGGGACCCCTTTGATGACATTTCATTAAGTGGAGTTCTTAATGCCAATTTTGGGATTTCTACAGAGGGAATAGCGACCATTGTAGCGCATGAAATGGGGCACTGTATTGGATTTAGACATACAGATTTTTTTGATAGAAGTATCTCTTGTGGTGGTGATCCGGTTGATGAAGGTGACGCTGGTATAGGAGCTAACTTAATCCCAGGCACTCCAGAAGGTGCAACTCTTGAAGCTGCATCATTTATGTTATCGTGCACTGATGGAAGTGACAGACCTTTTAACGAAGACGACTTAACAGCCTTAGCTGTTTTATATTAATCCTCTAATACACAAAACCCTCACAGGTTAATACCTGTGAGGGTTTTGTGTTTGAGTATATTCAAAACACTTTATCTTACCGGACTATAACTTTCTAATACAGGCATAACTTTCTCATTCATGATCTTAAATAAAAACCTCATTATATCTGTTCTTGTTTTTCTAAAAACAACAATTACCAGATTTTTATAATCAACTGGGATTATTGTTAATAAACCTCTATCAGTTTGTTCTATATTAACTTTTGTAGCAAAATATTTAATAAAATTATTATCACTTTCAACATCCGAAAATTTCTTTTTTGCATCTTCAATCTCTGGCATTGAAAAAGGAATACCAATAATGTCATCTTCAATTTCATTTAAATTAAATAGATGCATTGCTCTACTCTTTAAATCAAATATGCTTCGTGGGGTTTCAATATCAGGGTTTGGGTATGTATACTTCCAATACTTACAAGTAGCTAGATACACTATCGGATTCATTGTGATAGCCACCATATAAATATGCTTAAAACAATACGTTAATCTAGCCTTAAGCATTGTTTTTAAGATTATACTTTTTGGAAAAAAAGAACCTCCTCTTTCTTCTTTAATAATTCCTATACCTAGACGTATGTAGAGATCTTTTTTATACTCTGAATTTTTACAAAACATAAAATATGACATCCCTATATCTTTGCCATTTTTTATCATAATGTGCATATCCATACTATCATACTGTGAAAAAAGCTTTCTAAAATGAGAAATAGAAACCTGATTACTAATAGTCGCTTTAAACAAATTATATAATCGGTTCTCTAACAGAGAATTTTCTTCAATTGTAACGATTTTGTGATATTCAAATTTTATCATTTCTTAGGTTTTACTTTGAGTTATAGATATTCTTTAAATGCTGCTTCTAAGAAGCAAGTATTTTTTATGCAAAAGTACTATTTGTTTTTTCTTACAATGCTTATTTTGTAGGATTTAGCACAAATAATAACTAATTCTTAATAATCCTAATATTATCATTACAAAAATTTAAAATAATTAAAGTACTTTTAAAAATTTTATAACATAAACATGTCAAAATAACTCATTTTATCGATAAAAATTGTTTTTTTATCGATAAATCAAGAGCTTTCTATAATAAAATCAAAATGATGAATCTATTTTTAGAATTTTTAATACTCTAATATTACCAACACATAATTCCCCAAACATAGATTTAAAAAAAACCATGTTTTCTACAGTAGTTATTATTAGAAATTAGTCGGCACCTGAGGATACTAGGAATCATTTTTTCAAATATTCTTGAATGGAGAGTTTACACTCAACTATAATAGTGCATGGGTATCATTATAAATATAACGTAACATACAATCATATAGTTTAAAGAGAAATATGTATCGTTTTTGTTTCAGTAGACTCCCAATTCAAAGTAATATATAACGTATCTTCAGCTTCTTCCCAATTATATTGAATAGAATTATCTCCTATTGATACAGATTTTGGAGCTACTTTGATATTATGAATGGTAAGTATAATATTCCGATTACTTGATGTATAATTTGCTCCCTTTTCAGCAGATAATTGAATAGAAAGCTTTTCTGAAGATGCTTTGCTATCAAATTTTAATAGTTCATACTTTCCTTTCTCAAAAGCATTTGGGGTTTTGCCATCATCATCATATACCTTCCCCGAACTAGTTTTCAACGCAGTATCATGGTAATAATGTACGATTAGATTTTTAGTTGTATACAAATCGGTAGTCTGCACAGGAGCAACCATAGGAATAAATGATCCTGCCTTTACAAACACCGGAATGTGTTCCTCGACTACTTCTACGCTACTAAAAACACCTCCCCTAAAGTGTTTCCCTGTATAAAAATCATACCAGTTAGAACCTTTAGGAAAAAAAACATCCACAGAGGCTATACCTGGATTAACCACAGGGGAAATCAAAAAATTATCACCCCATAGATATTCAAAACTCATTTCTTGCAGTGTTGTATTACTTGCATCTTCAAAAAAAAGCGGTCGCATTAGTGGTGCACCAGTTTGATTATTATCAAAGGCTATTGTGTAGTTGTAAGGTAGCAAGCGATATCGCAACTCGATACTTTGTTTTGCTAATGCCTTCGTTTTTTCATCATGAAAAACAGGCTCGGGAGCAATGTGTTCTTGTGCATGTGGTCTAAATATGGGTTGAAAAACACCATACTGTAACCATCGTGTATACAATTCTGAGTCAAACGTTTCTCCACCTGCAAATCCGCCAAGGTCAGAATGCATATATCCCATTCCTTGCATTCCCATTTGAAGCGCTATTTCGGTTTGCGATTGTAATCCTCCCCAACTTCTATTAACATCACCAGACCATGGGATCATGCCAAATCGCTGGGATCCAGAATACCCTGCACGCATCAAAATAAAAGGTCTTTGATCAGGAAAATCTTTTTGATACCCTTCTTGTATCAAGCGTGCCCAGTCATGCCCGTAAATATTATGAACCTCGTCTGCACTTCCTGTAGCGTGTTTTAAATTAGATGGGTGTACTTCGGGTTCACCCAGATCTCCCCACCATCCTGCTACTCCATACGATTTGGTGTATTTTTTATAGATATTCCAGAACCAAGCCGCACCTTCTTGGTCATAAATATCAATAATACCCGTATTACCGAAATAAAAATCATATGTGAATGGGTTTCCTACAGAATCTTTTCCCAATATACCTTTCTGCACTGCCTCTTCCCACTTTGCAGAGCTAGACAATATAAAGGGCTCTGTAATTAATACAGTTTTTACACCCTTGTTCTTAAAATCGTTAATCATTTGCTTTGGATTAGGGAAAGAATCTTTTAAAAATTCGAGATTCCCCATATGCCCTTTGATATCTTTACCAAACCAATAGATGTCTAAAATTACGGCATCTAAAGGAATACTATCCTGAGCAAATTTTTCTACAGTTGCTCTAGTTTCTTGTTCTGAATGATATCCAAATCGACTCGCAAAGTTACCAAAAGCCCACCGTGGTGGTAATGGTTGTTTCCCTGTAAGATCGGTGTATTCATTTAGTATATCCTTCCAATCATCACCTGCTATGATTTGATATGTTTTTCTTCCGCTAATGGTTTCATAATGTAGCGTATTGTCTTTTTTACTATCAATATCCAAAAAACCAATCGGAGCGTTATCAAAATGAACAGCATACAGTTTAGAAGAAAGTACCAAAGGCATAGTAAAATTCATTAACGCTGCATGTTTTTCATACCCATAATGTGCCTTATTATAAAGTTCGAGCTTTTTCCCTCTTCGATTCATACCAACAACCCTAGCCCCTGCACCATAAATCACTTCTTCTTGATCAAGATTGAAATCTAAAATTTCTGTAGTGTCTGTTTTGCGATACCCGTTATGTTCTGAGATCAACTTTTTCCCTTTATAGAAGTAAGAGAGTTGAAATGGCACTCTGTTAATGATGACGTCTATTCCTTTAGTTTTTATAGATAATATACTATCATTTTCTAAAACAGTGATTTTAGTTTTTACAGGTTCTAATACGACAGCATGGGATTCAGAATTAAAATCTTCTCCCTTAGGAATGAAAGAAGTTTCTATAATTTTATCAGAATAAGGTTTAATGATATATGTTCCATCATTTTTATAAACTTCAATATAGGCTCCGATATTTTTGAAACCTTGATAAGGACCTTCGTATTTTTTCTTACAAGAAGCAGTCGTCGCTATAATTGCAACACATAATAGGAAAGTAATACATTTGATATACATCTTTTGCCTTGTTTTTAGCTTTTAGTTGAAAAGAAATCAAATATAACCGAATCCTATTAGAATCATGGTATGGTAACGCGTTCGCCTTTAAAATTATTGAATATTCAACAAAACTCCAGCTATCTAACAAAAATCACAAAAACCAACGACAACGTTATCGTACTAGTTCAGATAAACTAATATTGCATATTACAAAATGATAAAACTCCTAACCTTACTCTAATCATTTATTTATATACGGCAAACAATTCGGTAATACAGAGGTATTAATTTTAAAACATATTTAGCGAAATTAATCTTAAACGTATTACACATGAAACCTTACTACCTAATCATTTCAAAATCAAAACATATCGCAATATTAAGCACGATATGTGTATTGATGTTAGCGCCAATTAAAACGTTGGCACAAACGATTTCTTCCAAGAAAGAGAAACCAAAGTTCGAAATTCCTTCTGACAACTATTTTAACAAGAAAATATACCCAAAAGGAACTGGTACGTCCTTTTTCAACTTTGGAGATATACTCGTAGCCAGAGCAATTTTGCCTGCTGCTAGTTTTTCTAAAGGACCTACCTCTGGACAATACATCGGCGATGGATTAATCAATCAACAACCAGTTCCTTTTTTAAATGAACAACCCATTCAAGGATTTTCGGCAGTACTAAATAATTATGACGGTACTTTTATGGCACTATCTGATAATGGTTTTGGTGCTTTAGAAAATTCTGCAGATTACAATCTTAGAATTTATAAGATAAAACCTGAATTCAAAACTATTCTTGGGCGAGGTGATGGATCGATAAAAGTTATGAATCATATAGAATTAAGAGACCCCTATGGCTTAATTCCATTTTCGATCGTGAATCATTTTAGTGATACTAGAATTTTAACCGGAGCTGATTTTGATATCGAATCTATCCAACGAACGGCTAATGGTGATTATTGGATTGGTGATGAGTTTGGTCCATTTTTATTACATTTTGATAAAAATGGTGTGCTATTAGATCCTCCTTTTGCACTTCCCGATCTAGAAAATCCGGGAAAAGAACTTCGTGCGCCACAAAATCCTTTTAGTGAAGAATATAGTGCACAACGCGTAATGAATGCCATGCGAGCACATGCACAAAAGTATGGAAGTAGAAACCCTGTAATGTCTCCCTGGTTTGTAATGCTCAATGATCAAAATGATAATACTAAAGTCGAAAGCCGAGAAAATCCACCTACCGGATTAAAAATTGTATCAAGTGAAATACATAATGTATCTTCTCTAAACAGAGCCGGGCATAAAGTTGTTGTTTATACAGTTAATGATCTTGAAAACATGAACTTATTATTAAATTTAGGGGTGCAGGGAATCATTTCTGACCGCCCAGATCTGTTACTCGAAGCTGTACAGAGTTTTGATAAAAACAAAGACGGACAAGCAGATTTTATAGATGCAGACGGGTTGATTGATGGTAATTTATTTGATGCGCAAGGACATAGAGGTGCTCGCAACCTGAGACCAGAGAATACACTACCAGCCATGGAAGCAGCTTTGGATTACCTGATGCCAACCTTAGAAACTGATTGTGGGATTACTCTTGATGGTGTTCCTGTACTAGATCATGACCCACACATCGAAGCAGCAAAAACTCGTAAAGCCGATGGCACTCCTTATGAATTTGAAAATGAAGTATTGGTAAAAGAATTGACGCTAAAAGAAATTCAAAGCACTTTTATTGCAGATAAAATTCTTGATGGCAGACCTGAACAAACCAATGATCATGCTTTATCACCAGTGGCAGTAGCTTTTGCTAATCAAAATGGTTTTATAGATCCCTATATCATGCCATCATTACAGCAATTGTTTGATTTTGTAAAATTTTATACCGAATACTATAAAAACGGACCTGGAGCATCAGATCCCAAAGCCAGGAAACGTTGGATAAATGCATCCAAGGTTCGTTTTAACATAGAAACCAAAATTAATCCACGAACAGATACCGATGATCGTGGTGATGTTTTTGCAGATCGCACAGCAAGTCCGGCAATTTTTACAAAGGCTATAGCCGACATTATTATTTCTAATGATTTGGCGGATCGTGCAGATATTCAAAGTTTTGATTTTAGGACATTATTAATTACTCACAAACAATATCCTGAGATTCGCACCGTATGCCTGTTTGGTGATTTTCCGAAAGTTGGTAATTCTGGTGACGGAACTAATTTACAAGATCAAAATGGTAAAAATACGCCCTGGTTAGGTGGTTTATACTGGCCCTACAGAAACACTAAACGTGATACACGTTTTAAAGTTAGAGGAAGTGGTGGTTTCGAAGGAATGGCATTAACACCTAATGGAGAAAGGTTATTACCTATGTTAGAAAAAACATTGTCGGGCACTGGAGATAAAACACTATTAGTTCATGAATTTGATCTACTAAGCAAATCATACACTGGAAAGCAATATCGCTACCCGATAGACAAAAGAGCAACTGCAATTGGAGATTTTATTATGTTTAATAACAAAAGAGGATTAGTCATAGAACGTGATGGTACACAAGGTGATCTTAATGGTTTTAAAGCGATCTATGAAGTAGCATTGGATCAGGACAAAGAGCTTATCACAAAGCAATTACAAGTAGACCTTCTAAGCATTAGAGATCTGCGTAGTATTTCTCTCCCGGGATTAGAGGGTGATGTGGGACTTGGAAGAAAATTTGCATTTCCGTTTGTTACGATAGAAAGTGTAGTGGTTTTTAATCCTTTCTTAATTGGTGTTTTGAATGATAATAATTATCCATTTAGTGTAGGTCGACACATAGGATCAGGATTACCCGATGATAATGAGTTTATTATGCTTTGGCTGGACAAACCTCTAGGAATGCCGTGGAAGAAGAATAGCAAAAAAGAAAGCCCAATTGCGAGTAACATCAAAGTATACCCCAATACCTTTGAAGATTACGTTACTTTCTCGAATATCACAAATCAAAATAATAATATATCTATTACTATTTATGACATTGCTGGTAATTTGATCAAAAAACTGGTGAATAAGCAAGAAAACCAAGGCGCATTTAAATATACCTGGGATGGTAGATCAGAAAATGATACAGAAATTTCGAGAGGTGTTTATATAGCCGTTATAGAAATAGATGGCACATTCATCAAAAAGAAGCTTTTAAAAAGGTAAGGGAATCGGCTACATTTTAACCCGAATAAGAAAAGTTACCTATACAGGTAGCTTTTCTTTTCTATAATCTGATTTATGTATTAATTTCTTGGATATAAAAAAGATTTCTCTACCTCGAAATCAACAACTCCATCTTTTCTTACTTCGTAGGTAATAAACAGTTCGCCCCAATATACACCATCAGTAAAATCAGCAATAATCCATCTATGATTTAGTAATCGTACTTTATTAATAGCCATATTACCCTCCATCCCAACAAAAGGAATAATCGGATTATCGGCGCCAGCTTTATTCTGACTTATAATCTGGTCACTAATCGTTAAAGCCAATTTTTTAGCATCATACCCCATTTCTTCAAAGTAACTTGCTGCGTCTTCATTACTTTCTAAAGAAAAATAAGTGAGATCCAAATTAATATCTATCAACGAGTCTATAGTGGCAGTTTTTAGAGAATCTTGTTTTTTTATTCTTTTTTGAAGGTTATCAATCTTAGTATCATACGATTCTTTGGCTTTTTTTGCATTCATAAACTGAAAAAGCACGAATAATGCTGTAAAAATGAACAGATATAAAAAAATCTTATTCTTCATATTCTAAATATTTATTTTTAAATTATCATATGCAAGAAACACATTTTTTGGTAATTTTCCCTCTACTTCTGCATGAAATCCCAACATATGACTTATATGAGTAAGATATGCTTTTTCCGGTTTTATTTCTGCTATAAATGCCAGTGCTTCCTCCAGATTAAAATGTGAGTGATGTGGTTCTATTCTTAATGCATTTATGACCAAAACTTTTACCTCTTTCAGTTTTTCACGCTCTTCAGGCTCAACTGTTTTAACATCAGTTAGATATGCAAAGTCTTTAAACCGAAATCCAAATACTTGCAATCGATTATGGAGGGTATTAATCGGTGTAATGTTTAGGTTACCCAATAAAAATGGCTCGTTTTTTATTTCATGTTCTATAACACTTGGAGCTCCTGGGTATTTATTTTCTGAAGAAAAAATATAATCAAACTTTATTCTCAGGGATTGTAAAACGCGTTTATGCGCATACACCGGAATATCCCCTTGTCTGAAGAAAAAAGGTCTAATATCATCTAATCCCATTATATGATCTGCATGCTCGTGCGTGAAAACGATCCCGTCTATTTTTGATACGTTATTAGACAGCATTTGCTGCCTAAAATCAGGACCACAATCTATCACATAACGATACGGCCCCCAGGATATCAGAACTGAAACCCTTAGCCTCTTATCTCTTGGATCATTACTTAGGCATACAGGGTGGTCACTCCCAATAATTGGGATACCCTGTGATGTACCTGTACCAAGAAATATAATTTCCATATCGCGATAAACTAAAGCAAATGTAATTATATTTTTTTGTCAAAATTATATAGCGATCTTAATTATTATTAGGGGCTTTAATAAAGTATAGAAATCCACATTCAAACTTTTTTAATAATTATGGTATTACTACCTTTACACTAAACAAAAAAAGCCTTTCTTACTATGCCTATCAAAATAATGGGAGATAAAGAATTCGAATCTGTTCCCTCAATTAAGAGTAAAGCTTTGCGCATTAATTTGAACCAGAATATCTATGGTACTTTTGCAGAAATTGGTGCTGGTCAGGAAACTGCCAGAAACTTTTTTAGGGCAGGTGGTGCCTCTGGTACTATTGCAAAAGCAATGAGTGCTTATGATAAAGATTTTAGTGATGCCATTTACGGAATAGAAAACGACAAACGTTATGTAACCGAAGCAAGGTTGAAAAAGATGTTAAAACATGAAGTAAACCTTATCGAAGATAGGATTACTCGAGAAAAGCATCCAAATAAATTGTTTTTTAGCTATGCAAATACTGTGGCAACGATTGATTTTGCAAAAAAATACAAAGGTCATGGATGGGTTGGTATTCGTTATCAAACAGTACCTAATGAAGAATATAATGAAATCACGTTACACATACGTTTTCATGAAAACGATGCAAAATTACAACAAATGACCCTTGGTGTATTGGGTGTAAACCTGATTTATGGTGCATATTATAAATACGATAATCCAAAAAAATTATTACGCTACTTATATGACCATATAGATAAAGATCAAATAGAGATTGATACCATTAATTTTTCGGGGCCTAGATTCACTAAGGTTGATAACCGTTTGATGAGTTTACAGTTGGTTAAAAATGGGATGACCGAAGCCGTAATGTTTGGTCCAGATGGCAATAATATATTACCCGCTGCAATTTTGTACAAGAAAAACATCTTAGCACTTAGAGGAAGCTTTAGACCGGTTACTAAGGTTAACATGGATATTTATAAAAAATCACTCAATATGTTTTTGAGTGAGAATAAAGTACGAAAAGAAAAAACCGTTGTTATTTTTGAAATAACATTATCTAATCTAAGAGCCGAAGGAGAAATTGATGAAGAAGATTTTATGGCAAGAGCAAGATTACTATGCTCTCTTGGTCAAACAGTAATGATTTCAAATTTTAGAGAGTACTATAAAGTAGTCGAATATTTCTCTAATTATACCAAAGAACGAATGGCTCTGGCAATGGGAGTAAATAATTTGGTGGATATTTTTGATGAAAAATATTACCGCCATTTAAGTGGAGGGATACTTGAAGCTTTTGGTAAACTCTTCTTTAAAGATTTAAAAGTATACTTATATCCATTAAAAAATCATGATACTGGAGAATTAACCGATAGCGATAATCTTAAAGTACATCCACGGATGAAGGAACTCTATAAATTCTTCAAATACAATGGTAAATTAGTTGATCTAACAGATTATGATGATACTATCATGGAGATTTTCTCGAGAGAAGTACTTCAAAAAATTCAAGAGGGTGAATCTGGATGGGAAGATCAACTACCTGACCTAATCCCTGAAATGATTAAAGCTAATAATTTCTTTGGATACAAGAGTATAGAGGCACCTTCATAAAACACGAAAACTCTTGTAAATATGAGGGTTTTGTTGTATATTTAAGTATAATAAAACCCCGAA
>CANLYR010000017.1 GCA_947495425.1 uncultured Aquimarina sp. | reverse complement strand
ATACCTTTTAACAATTTAGCAGAGGCCTCACTGATCATAGAACTATCCACATGAATTAAATGGTGTTTTTCTTTATCCTTTTCAGGGTAGGCCTCATGAAACTGTCCGTACACACATTGGTAAATCTGCTTGAAATAGTCCGAGTCGATTTTGGACAGCCTTTCAGAGATAGAACTTCGTCTTACCGTTTCGGACTTATCTAGATCAAAAAGTGTTTTGAACAAATAATCATTGAAAGTATCTTCCAAGGTACGTTGACTCAGTTTTTCATTCTCTATAATGCCATAGAGTAATAAATAGAATAGTTTTTTACCGTGAAGGACCTTTGTGTAATAATCGACTTTTGTGGTCAAGGATAAGTTGGATAGAAGCGCATCAGGAACAACACCCAATATTTGTTTTACGGATACTTTGTGATCTTTAAATACCGACATAATTAATTGATTATCAGTTATTAAGATACAAAAAATATTTTAGAAAATAAAACTAAAACACTATGAATCAATAGGTTATACCGTGCTTTTAATAAGCAAAAAAACAAAAAAGTCGGAAGATTTTTTCTTCCGACCATGACTGAACCGAAGCCCGCTTTTCTATATGTCATTCTTATACACAAATATGGCACCCATCTGGCATAACTTGGCAGATATCAGATCCTGCACATGCGAAACCAGTATCAGGGAGTGCATCTGGTAAACATTCAAAGCATTCACTGCGATTACCTGCGCTAATTTGTTTCTGTTCGATTTTGTTTAAAATTTTACCTATTTTTTTTAAATGTTTCATAATAAAAGTTTTAAGATGTATTTAAAATCGTGAACATTTAATGGCATTCACGATGTCTGCCATTTACCTGCGAGTTAAAGACTAAAAATAAGAAATATAGAATTAAACCAAATTACTATATAAAAATTAACAATGCTTTAATAATCAATTATTTATATTACAGTTTTATCCCTATTTTTCTGAAGCTATTCTTTAAATTTCAGGTCAAATTTGAAATCATGGTCAACCTATAAGACATCTACATTATAGTACAAATATAAAATGCAAATAAAGTAGTCAACAGAACTTTTTTTACTCCTAGAAATACTTACTCAACATTTACAATGGACTGTACAAGGAAAATAATCTAGATGTTGATCAGTGGTCGTATTGGAATATTCAATCATATATCTCTAAAAGATTTATCTTATTTGGAATCACTTTTAAATTGATCAGATCAATAAAGTTATATTTCAAAATATACTTTTGAATAAAAATGAGGTATATGACTAAAATATTCGAATTCCTGCAAAAAAATAAAAATAAGGATTCTAAAAAACCTATTATTGATTTGGAAAACTGTATTGCATTAGACATAATCGTAGATCAAAACAATCACCAGCTTTTTATTTGATAAGAAAAAATACGAGTTCAGATTGCATGCTAATAACTAGTGATTTTTTCTTTGCTTAAAACTTGTAATTCATATAGCCTTATTTATGAACACAATAAGACTTTTATTACTTAATGACTATAAATCAGATAGATTTTATTCACCAAACAATTTAGATATTAAAAAAAGAAACAAAACCTGATAAAATTTTTAATTATGGAGAAGTTGCTTAGAGCGATTTTAGCTGGATGGGGAGCAAAGAAAATTGGGGGCGGTAAATGCGGATGTATAGGAAGCATTGTTGTTTTCCTCTTTCTCTATTGGATATTAGGCTATGTCTTTCAACTCTTTTAAAATACAAATTAAACTACGTAGTAACATGTGCATTTATTGGAATACAATGATTTTTTATCTGTGTAGTTTCAAAATTAATCTTACAGAATTATTGTAGAAATGAATCAGAAAAAAACACTAGTTTTTATACATTATTTTAGTGGTGATGGTGGTAGTTGGCAATGGTTAGTAAAACGACTACGCAAAAAATTTATCTGTATACCATTAACATTACCGGGTTTTGGTAATACTGATCCGATAGATCAATTATCCATTGCTGATTATTCTGATTGGGTAAACGAACAAATAAGGTTACTTGAGCTCAAAAATTATGTACTTTGTGGTCATTCTCTAGGAGCTAAAATAGCACTCTATGCGAGTCAAATAAACAAAAACTATAAACCGAGTCAGATCATCTTAATCTCTCCTCTTCCTATAACATCAAATTTTGGAAATTCTGAATCTTATGGTGAATATGTCGATAGCCTAACAAATAAATCTGCAAATAAACTAATAACATTAAGCACTACAAAAAAATTAAGAAATAAAAAATTGGCTTATGCTTTAAAGTCCCATGCAGCTGTACATCCAGATGTTTTGGATTGGTATAAAGACAATGGATTGAAAGAAGATATATCTTTGATTGTTAATGGAAGTGAAATTTCAACATTTGTTATTGTAAGCAAGAAAGATCCAATTGTTTCACATTGCAGTATTTCAAGTGAAGTACTTCCCTATTTAAAAAATTCTAAATTCTTAACATTGGGTAAATCTGGTCATTTACTACCCTTAGAATCTTCCAGAAAACTAGCCAAATTTATTAAACGTATAGTCATATCTAATAATTAATTAACAATTCAAATATGCTATAGAGGGTATTGTATTATATTATATAATTTCGGATTTCTTTTTCTTGCTATATTGATTATAGCTCAAATAAACAATCAGTACTATCAAAAAGTAAATAAATAATCTTTGTGAGCTCTATGTGTAAAATTATTATGGTTGAAAATTAAAAGTTTTAGCAAAACTATTGAATATTGATACTAATTTCACCTCTGCTATATACATCATACTTCCCGGCTCAATTTCAACTAAGTAACCACTCCGATCTGCACAAATTTTTGGTCATGTAATAAGTGCTTTATGTTACATAAAGCTACCATACTCAACCGCAACAAATGCTTTATAAAAAATTCTCTTTTCTATATGATGACGGTGTTGTACCTACATTTTTTTTGAAGGCTGTATTAAAAGATGAAAGACTATTGAAACCTGAATCAAAAGCAATACTTGATATTGTTAAGTTTTTGTTGTCCAGTAGTATTTTTTTGGCCGCTATAATTCTATAATGGTTGATGAAATCATTGAAATTTTGATTGGCATTCTGATTAATAATTTCAGAGGTTTTTTGCGTACTTCTGTGTATTAATGAGCTCAACTTCGAAAGCGATAAATTCGCTTCTAAATACAATTTATTTGCTACAAGCAACTTTGATAATTGATCAAATAATTGTTTATCCTCGTTTTTCTTAAATACATTTCCATCAATATCAGTCACTTTTAGTTGAAAAGCTTTGACACTTAGAAAATAAACAACCACAGAATACATGATTGGGCCTATTATATATGGGACAGCATCTTCTATTATATTCAAAAAATAGGAAACCCATATGCCTATAAAACCAATAATCAAAAATCTTAGCCATATAAGTATTGCTTTCTGGTATTTTGTTTGGAATTCTTCAGGATAACTCTTCTTTACCTTTTTTAATAGCCTACTCGCTATAAAAATATAAAAAGCGAAATGCAGATATATAAAAATAAGAACACTGGCAAACACAATAATAACTTCTTTATTATTAGTCTCAAACCAATTTTTGGCAACAAAAAAACTGGATAAAAACAATAAAGTAAACGGAACTAATTCTAAAAAATAATATCTGGGTAATTTAAAATCAACTAGTGTCATTGCTGCAACATACCATCGTAATAAAGGACCTATCAAAAGTAGTAAGGCTAATCCTGAAAAAATAAATACGGGTTCTAAATCGTTTCCAAAATAGAGCATCACAGATTTTCCTATTCTAAAACCCATGAACACTAGTATGAATGCCAAAAGATAATTACTTGTTGTTGTTTTCTTTTTATAAAAAAAAATGTAAATAGCAAACGCAATTCCGTGTAAAAGTCCTGCACTGCTTATAATAACGAGAAGTATATTAGAAAAAGTCAATTAATAATTTTGTTTAATACAGTTTTAAATATAACTAAATTTTCTGTCTCTTTGCGTCAATGTTTTTTGCATACGATACTAACCCAATCATATTAATAAAATGTCCCACCTCTCCTTTCATAGCCGCAATTATGCTATGTTTGGCTATTAACACTCTATTGAAAGGCTTTTTTTCGTTTACGATCATAATATTCATCATTTCTTTTGCTTTTTGCTTACCATATGTTTTATAGGTAGAAATAATATGTACCGCATTTTCTTCGTCTGTCTGTGGTCTATATTTTGGCGTATAGCCTAATTGTTTAATCATATTTTCTGCTAATTTCCAAGTTGACCATGGATTTTGACCTGTAATCAAATTGTTGTCGTTACTAATTTTTTCTAAATACATATCGCCTTCATTAAAGTTGGCTCCTTGCTCAACCATCTTATCTTGCAGAAGGAATGGAAAAATAGATTGTGCCTCAGCCATTAATAATAATTCCTCTTTATTCGTAAATCCACTTACATTTTTATTTTCCAGAAGTGGCCGTCCATTATCCAAAGTTACATGAACTAAAGCAGCGGGTCCATGACATACTGCGCCTATTACTTTATTCGATTGATAATAGTTTTTTACTATTGATTCTATCGCTTTATTATTCGGAAAATCGAACATCGCTCCTTTTCCTCCTGCAAAAAAAACAGCTTCGTACTCCTCTATTACGACATTTTCCATGCGAATAGTATAACTTGTTTTATACTGTGCAATCGAATCGTTCAAAAATGCATAATCATACACTCCCATATCTTCATCATCAATAACTACTGGTGGGGTCCCCCCTTCTGGACTTGCAATATCAACTTCGAAACCATTGGCTTCAAAAGTATAATAAGCCCGGGCTAATTCTGATAATTCATACCCCGTACTTTTATCTGTATTACCCATGACGGCTGTACTTGTTACTACAGCCAATATTTTACCACGCATAGGTACAATATTTTCAGATAAATAAGGTAAATCTTGAGGTAACGTAGATTCAATTTTGATATCTCTAGACGGAATCAAACTTTTGAACCAAAAACCAAAAGAAACTATGGCTACGAGTAAAACAACCACAAAAACTGATATCCATTTAAGCACTCTGTATTTTTTAAACATAGTATTAATATTTTTATGAGCCGCTAAATAAGCTTATAAAATCAATACATGCTGTTGAAATGATAATTTCGTCAGAGTAAAAGATTATTTTGGAAGTGAAATTGTACATAGCCCATAACCATATTTGTTTACGTTTGAGTTAGAATATTTTGTTTTTTCAGAAGAGAAAACCCTTTGATTCATTTATTCCGTTTCTAGGTGGTATATTTGTTACATTCATTATACATTAGAACGTGAAACAGTCATCTCTTTAAATGCTTATGCCTTTCAAAAAATTACATGCTGATATACAAGAGAAGCTAGAACATCAAGAAATAACAACACCTACTCCATTTCAGCGTAGAAGTATTCCTATAATAAAAAGTGGTGCTAATGTTTTTTGTACGGCCCCAAAAGGTAGTGGAAAAACGACTACACTCATACTAACTACTTTACAAAAATTAAAGTGTGAGGCAGTTGGCAATGCCCCAAGGGCAGTAGTGCTAGTAGAAAACAAAGAAAGAGCTTTGGAGTTGTATGACGTTTTCTTAAATTATACTAAACATAATTCGTTACGAGTGTATGTAGGGTATGAACAGCTTCATGTAGATGTTCAAAAATCAGAAATCTTTATGGGGATTGATATTTTTATTTCTACCCCCAAGTCAATGAACAAGTTATTTTTATTAAATGGAGTGAACACCTCTCAATTACAGCTATTTAGTGTAGATGATGCAGAATTTCTAGTTCAGAAATTAGCATATACAGCGCTTATGTCGATCACTCAAAGTATCAAAAAATGTCAGTTTGTGTTATACTCAGAAAAAATGCACCCAAAACTAAAACGATTTGAATCTTATTTTATGGAACATTCCAAAATAATTAATATATAGAGATCAATAACTATGTCATATGGTAAGTCAAGATATTTTTTCTTAAATTGTAATTTAAACATTAATCATGCCCCATGAGAACCCTAGTTTACAACTTATTAGCGCTACTACTATTTTTTAGTACATCCTGTAATAATGAAGATTTAGATGCCGATGAAAACAACTCAGTATACGAAGCCGATGCAGAGGATTTAGATACTAATGGCTTACCAAAAATTCTTTTTGATGTTCAATTGCCCGTATTACCAAACGACCGAGAGTATACTATTGATTTAGCTCGATGGGATATTCCTAATAATAGAACAAATGCTATTAAAACAACGAATAATCTACAGGCAGCAATTGATTGGGCGCATGCAGAAGCATATAGCCGAGTTATATTACCTAAAGGAGAATACCTAGTTGGTGAAGAAGGAAATGATATATATCAAGGAGGAATCACTATATATGGAGACACAGAATTTGTATTCAGTGAGGGAGCTGTTTTAGAAATTGATACTAATGATAAATGGAATTATTGTGTTATTAGTTTGGATGGTGATAATATAAGTATTCGCGGCGGTACTATCAAAGGTGACCGAGACACACATATATTTACACCACGTGATAGTGATGGCAAAACGGCTCATGATGAAGGCCATGGTATTTGCATTTGGAATACTAGTAATCAAATTCTGGTTGAAGATATGGAAATTCATAGTCTTACAGGAGATGGCTCATTAGTATTAGACGCAAATGATGTAACGTTTATAAATAATAATATTTATAATAATAGACGCCAAGGGATTTCGATCGTTGGAGGCGTGCGTGTATCTATACAAGAAAATGAAATACATCACATTAAAGGAACAGCACCACAGTTTGGTATCGATATAGAAGGCCCTGGACGAATAGATGAAGACATATTGATACAGAAAAATTATTTTCATCACAATACCGGGGGAGATATTGTAAATGCTACTGGCGAAAATGTTTATATCATTGACAATATTATGGAGCAAGGCGAAGGTAGTACCTATGTAGATGGTCCTATTGTAAGCTGGCATAAAACCCATAACATTATTGCCAGAAATACGATTACCATGGTTACAGGCTCAGTTAATGGGCGTTTAGGCTACATACAATACTCTGGTGGTGGTGATAAAGGACATAATCGTGCTACATATGTACACGAAAATGTTTGTAATAGTTGTGGTATGTATATGTATAAAAGTTCTGATGCCGATGTACGCCGCAATAAGTTTTATGGATATTTTATGGCATTTACTGAATTTGAAAATGCAATATTAATTGGTAATTTAGTTACATTTTCTGAAGATCATCCGAACCTTAGATTCTGCTGGTCATATCGCTTTAATGATGTTACAGGTACTGCAAGTGGGAATTATTTAGGGGATACGCTAGAAGATATTCCACTATCAGAGACTACACCTCATACATTGCAGTGCGTTTTAGATGGCTGGTAATCTATTCTCTATATTTTGTAAATCCAGAACGTATCATTTTTACATTTAGAAAAGATTTCTTTTTAATATTTTACAGTACAATCAAAGTATTCTCCCGAAATTTATAAATAAATTTGAAGTGATAAAATTGAAGTTATAAAAAGTGTCGGGTAATGAGTGATGTATATAGAAAATGTCAAAATTGTGGTACTGTAAACCTAAATAGAGATTATTGCAAACAGTGTAGTGAAATTATAAACACTACTTTGAAGAGAAAACTAGAAAGGGAAAAAGTCGCCGCAGCAAAAGAAAAGCATATAAGGGCTAAAAAACCCAATCCTATTACACTATTTTTTCAAAATGCAATACAACACTCTAATATTTTTATACGATTAACAGCAAAGTTTTTTTATTCTATTTGGGTCATCGTGATTGCTATTGGTTCTTTTCTCGCCCTATTGTTTGGTTATATTGCAGCTTAATCATAGTGTATATGCAAAAGTCTATCTACAATTATGGTTCGGTAATCTTACACTATTTACAAAAAATATATTTTCCTTTATTTTTTATAATGGCAATATTGATCTACATGATGCAGTATAGTGATATACCTCTGCCACTAATTATAAATAATCATGTCAATGATTTTTTTTGTATTCCTATTGTTCTTTTTATTTGTCAATATGTGATTAGATATGTCAAAAGCAATAGGCAATTGCTTATGCCTGTCCCCCTCCTTCTTGTTATTACTAGTATGTATTGTATTTATTTTGAATATTATTTACCAAAATCAAACAAACGATATACCGCAGACTCGATTGATATTGTTATGTATTTTCTTGGGTTGTTTTATTTTTATGTGATGGAATACATTACCATTAAAAAAACTATACGTTCTTGATGTATTATATGCTATACTTATTTTCAATTTTTATTATTCCTGAGTATATCGATATTGTTTCAATTTTGGTATAATTTTTTATTCTAATATTGTTAAAAACTTATCTTCGCGACATGTGGATGTATTTAGGCCTTCTGGCGGCTTTATTTTTGGGATTACATAATTTGTGCAAAAAGCATGCGGTACAAGGGAATGAAGTGTTCCCTGTGCTTTTAGGAACTATTACATCTGGTTTTCTAGTATTACTCCCGTTTTATATAGGGTCACATTATTTTTCAGAATACACTAAAGAAATTGGATTGTATATTGCGCAAATTTCTTGGAAAACCCATGGTTTTATTTTTCTAAAATCTATGATCATGTCTGCATCCTGGATACTAGCATATCAAGCGTTGAAACATTTACCGATAACTATCGTAACCCCAATACGATCTGCAGGTCCTTTTTTTACATTTATTGGCGCTATTTTTATATATCAGGAAAAACCAAACCCCTTACAATGGATAGGTTTCTTTCTTATTATTTTCTCAGTACTATTGTATTCGAGAATTGGGAAAAAAGAGGGGATTATTTTTAAAAAGAATAAATGGATATTCGCTATTATTGGTGCTACATTTCTAGGGGCTTCTAGCGGTTTGTATGATAAATTTTTAATTCAGAATTTAGCATTGAATCCACAGACGTTACAATTTTGGTTTTGCTGGTACACCATCATCATTTTGTTCGTTATTTTGTCTATTACGTGGTTTCCGAATATAGAGAAACGAAAAGAATTTAAATGGCGTTGGACTATCCTTGCCGTTGGTGTGCTATTTGTAACTGCCGATTATTTCTATTTTAGAGCTTTGCAGGATCCCGATGCACTAATCATGCTATTATCTGCCATAAAACGAAGTCAAATTATAATTGCCGTAGTGGTTGGAGGGCTTGTTTTTAAAGAAAAAAACAAACGTAAAAAATTGATTCCTTTGTCTGGTATTATGATAGGAGTATTTTTAATTTTATATTCTTAATTAAAAAAATGAGTAGTATATATAAATTACAAAAGCCCATCACAAGTGATGAGCTTCGTATTAAACTTGAAAGTATATGTATTAGATAACTTTTACGTTCACTGCATTTAGTCCTTTGTTTCCTTCTTTAAGATCAAATTCAACTTCGTCGCCTTCACGAACTTCGTCTATTAATCCAGAGATGTGTACAAAGTGATCTTTGTTAGCGCCTTCTTCAGTGATAAATCCAAAACCTTTAGCGTCATTGAAGAATTTTACTGTTCCTTTATTCATTGTAATGTAATTAAAATTATTATACTAATTAGTAGGCAAAGATAGTGCCATTATTTTGATTGTATACTATGAATTGTTTTCTATTTCTCTTTTAACGATTTTATAGGTATACATTTCCCTCTTCTTTTAGCGATATTTTTAACAAAAACACTTTGTGTAATCTAGCCTAAGCCCTACTCTCTTACACCATTCATATATTTTTTGATAAACTAATAAAAATAAAAAAAACATGAGTATACATTTTCATGAGTTGATTATCTTGCGGGATCATGAGTGTAAAGCCAATAGCAACTTTAGAAATAGTTCGTAATCATCTTCATCAACTCTCTCAGATCACTGATGCTGATTGGGACTTTTTTTCCTCTAAATTAAAAAAACGTACTATTAATAAGAAAACAACCTTTTTAAAACTAGGGGATATAGAAAATCATATTTCTTTTATTATAACTGGTATAGTACGTTTATATATTCCTAAAAGTGATCCTGCAAAAGAAATTACATTTGGATTCGGTTTTAAAGAGCAATTTATAAGTGCTTATGATTCATTTTTAACTCGAAAGCCTTCATTGTATGAATTACAAACGCTTACAGAAACCGTTTTGCTAAGCATCTCATATGATGACCTGCAAGAGGTGTATCAAACAACCAAAATTGGTAATTTAATAGGGCGACTAACCGCTGAAAGACTGTTTTTAATGAAGTCAAAAAGAGAGCAAACTTTACTTCATAACACCGCCCAGGAACGTTATCTCAATATTTTTAAAGATCGCCCCGAAGTTATCAAAGAGATTCCTTTAAAATATATAAGCTCTTATATCGGTGTTACACCACAGGGACTAAGTCGTATTCGCAAACGTATTAGTTAACACAGGTTCATTGTAACAACGATTTACCATCAGTAACTTTACCAAAAAAAGTTATGGCGATACTTATTCTTGTTACCATTTTATGGTATTCTGGTTTGTTTTTTCAATCTTTCTTTCTTCATAGATATGCAGCACATCAGGTATTTACTATGTCGAGAACGGTAGAAAAAATTACTTTTATCCTAACGTGGATTTGCCAGGGGCCTAGTTATCTGAGCGCTTATGGCTATGGGATTATGCATCGTATGCATCATGCGTATACCGATACCGAAAAAGATCCGCATTCTCCCAAATATGATAATAATTTATTTTCTATGATGTGGAAAACTAAAAATATATATCAAGATATTAATAACAAGCGTATTACTATCGATCAGAAATTCACTAAAAATGTTCCACAGTGGAAAAGTTTTGATGGCTTTGCAGGGTCACGTGGTTCGAGGCTTGCTTGGATAGCTGTTTATATACTCCTCTTTGTATTTCTGGCTACAGCTTGGTGGCAATGGTTATTATTACCAATATTAGTGTTTATGGCTCCTATTCACGGAGTGATTATTAATTGGTTTGGGCATATATATGGATATGTCAATTTTAAAACTTTAGACACTTCCAAAAATTTATTTCGATTCGATTTTCTTATGATGGGTGAAGGGTATCATAATAATCATCATAAGCACAGCAATAGAGCAAATTTTGGTGGCGTATATTGGTACGAAATAGACATCACCTATACAATAATACGTATCCTAAATAAATTGGGGGCAATTAAACTCAATCCTGGTGCCCCACTTCTAAAATCGGCTAACGCTCAAAAACATAACGAAAACCATCTCTAAACTGTTCATCGATACTAATTTCTGAATTAATACGCTCAAAATTACCATAGCTACTGTCGTTGATGAGTAATTCCTCACTACCCCCAGGGATGCTATTTATCGAATAATCATATGTACCGGTTGATAGTCCATCTTCAATAGTTTCATCTGTATTAGTATTAACAACTGTTATCGTTTGTCTAGTTTCATTAAAATCCCAAACAATATCTCCTTTTTTAAACGCATGATCCACACCGATAAATCCCCCTGTAACCTTAATCAAACTCCATTTTCCATCTAATCCCGATGAATCAATATCAGGATTAGGAGCACTAGTCGTGTTATCATCGTCATTACTGCAACTTGCTATCAAAATAAAAATCAACATAAAAGCTAATCGACTCATCTTAACTATTTTTAGGTGTTATACCTATAACTATAGATGAAGTGATTTTAGTATGGGTTGCGTGAATAAATTGTTAAAACTATAGTTGTAAAATATCAGCAATACGCTCTATTTCGTCCAGAAGTGCTACGAGATCATGTTCTTTGGTTAATGGATTCATGATTGTCGTGCGCAAATACCTTTTTTCTTGTATTATTGTTTGCACAATATAAAACTCTCCAGATCGTATCAACGTCTTATGAATAGTGGTATTTAATGTATTGAGGTCTGTTTTTTCAGAATCGAGATACCTAAAATTTAAAATGTTAGCTTGTGGTTCAATAACAAGTTCAAAATTAGGCCTTGCTTTAATCATGTTGGCAAATCTAATAGCTAAGCCATATAGTTGATCAATATTTTTTTCAAACAGTTCTTCTCCATAGGTTTTCAGGATCGTGTATACTTTTATAGACATCATTAACTTTGTACATTCAAAAGTTCGCTTTCCAGAATTAAACCATTCTCTCGTATTCTGAGATTCCCAAAGGTACTGTGCTTTTTGCTCAAAGGTTTTATAAGAATCTTCAGCTTTTCTAAAGATCAAAGCAGTAGTAAGTGCTGGCGTCATCAACATTTTATGAAAATCAATAACCACAGAATCCGCTCTAGATATGCCTTTGACTAGGTGTTTATATTGTTTTGAGAATACAACACCCCCACCATGAGCACCATCTACATGAAACCAGATATTGTTTTGCTCGGCAAATGCTGCAAGTACATCCAGATCATCATACGATCCCGTTGCAGTAGAACAAGCACTACCAATAATGGCAATAACATGATAACCAGCTGCTTTTGCGTTATTATAATAATCGTCTAACAGGCTTGTATCCATTTTGAAATGCCTATCTACAGGTATTTTGATAATACCCTTGCTACCAAAACCAAGAATTCTTGCCGCTCTATCAATACAATAATGCGCTTCTTCAGAAACCAGTACGGCTAACTTTTCTTGATGTCCTTCTTCCCATATGGCAGATGGTGCTTTAGCTTTTCGAGCTGCTAATAATGCAGTTAGATTAGCCAACGTACCCCCGGATGTCAAAAAACCTAAAGCTTCAGAAGTATAGCCAATTCTTTCAGCTACCAGATCAGTAATAATTTTCTCGATTGCATTGGATGCCATCCCCATTTCATAGACTCCTGTCCCATTGCTAAGGATATCAGACATGAGTCCTGCAAGACCTGATAAAACTGCCGGCACAGCTACCTGGTGACCAATATACCTTGGATGATGGACACTAATTGAATGCTCAAGAATGTTTTTGAATACATCAAATGTTCCAGAGTCTGAAGAAAAATCTTGTTGCCAATATGCGAACTCGTCTTCAGGATTTTGATAGGATATGACAGGTTGATTGGGATCGGTTTGAACTTTCTCTAAATGATCTGCAATCAAATCAATGACCTGATGACCCATAGTCCTGAAATCAGATGGGTCATAGGCTTTTTCTAAAATATTTTTTTTTTGAGTGAGGTCCTTCATCTTTTTTAATAAATAATTACTTTCAAAATTACTTATCTATATTTATAATAAAAAATACTTAATTTTGATTGATTAATAACAAAAACGTATTAATGAACACGCAATCACTTAAAAATGCCATTGTCCTTGCCGAAAAATTAAACTTTACGCGTGCAGCCGAGGAACTTAATATTGTTCAACCCGCATTAAGCAGACAAATTAGGCAGTTAGAAGATCACATAGGAGCTTTATTATTTAAAAGGGATAAGCGTAATGTAAGGATTACTCCTGCTGGTCAATACTTTATAAAAGAATCAAAAAAACTACTAGCCCAGTTGGAAATTGTGGTAAAAAAAACTGCTCATATTCATCATGGGCAGGCTGGCGAGATTAGAATAGGTTTTACACACTCAATAATGCAAACCATTTTACCCGAAATATTAAAAACCATTAATGATCAAATACCCGGTATAAGAACTGTTTTGAGAGAAATGAATAATCGAGATCAATATTTAGCACTTCAGCAAAATGAATTAGATATTGGTTTTGCCACGAATCCTATGGTGCCACTTAATCTGAAAAGTAAAGTACTTCACATTGATAATTTTGTAGTTTTATTACCAGATCATCACCCTGTGGATATTAATAACTATGAGAACTTCTCTGTATTTTCAAATGAAGAGTTTATATTCCCTTCGGTTGCCGATGGCCCGAATTATGTACATATTTTAGAATCAATATGTATTGATGCTGGCTTTACTCCCAAAATAGTACATGAAACAGATTCTGCTAGCACAGGTTTTAGGCTCGTAGAAGCTGGATTAGGGATATCTCTAGAACCGATTTCTTCATTACATGGACATGAATTTCCTATAAAAAGCATCGAATTAAAAAATATCAAGCAAAAAGCAAAACTAACTATGATGTGGAATCCTGATAGAGAACCAGAGTATATTCAGTTATTTGCATTACTTAAAAACTGGACGGTACATTGATCACTTTGCCTCTTTATAGTTATCATCCCATTCTTTTACCTTAGGATCTCCTAATTTACCAACAGATTTTGCCACGATCATAGACACTGTGGCATCTCCTGTAACATTAATTACAGTGCGCATCATATCTAAAGGTCTATCTACGGCAAAGATTAGCGCTAATCCAATAGGCAATTTATCTGAGGGGAAACCAATAGCTTCTAAAACTATAACAAGCATCACCATCCCTGCACCGGGAACAGCTGCAGAGCCAATTGAGGCCAGTAATGCAGTTAATACAATAGTAATTTGATTACTAAATGTTAATCCTTCTGGCCAAAGCACCTGCATAATAAATACTGAAGCTACTGCCTGATATAAACTAGTACCATCCATATTAATAGTAGCTCCCACGGGAAGTACAAAACTAGAAACTTCTTTATCAACACCAATATGCTCTTCTACTCTTTCCATGGTGACTGGTAGTGTAGCTGCACTAGAACTTGTAGAAAATGCTAATAACTGCGCAGGACTAATCTGCTTTAAAAACCAAAATGGAGATTTTTTTGTGATTACTGAAACGAGGATACAATAAAATACAATCATTAATAATAATCCTGCTACAACGACTAGTGCATAGCGTAATAGTGCTAAAAGTATGTCTGGATCATCAGAAGTAACTACTACGTTTGCTAATAATGCAAAAACTGCATAAGGGGCCGTAAGCATAATTAGGTCAACCATTTTTAATACTACTTCATTAAGACTATCAAAGAAATTCTTTAGAGGCTTAGATTGATCTTCACGAATCAGTAACATGCTAATTCCTAAGAAAATTGCAAAAAATATAACCTGAAGCATCATTTTATTGTCACTCATTGCCTTTACAGCATTCTGCGGTACCATATCTACAACAAACTGCAGTGGTCCGCTTTGTTTTTGAGTATTGGCATCAGCAATACGCTTCGATATTTTTTCATTGCCAGCATATTCTCTGGTTAATTTTTCTATAGTTTCGGGTGTAATTCCGTCACCGGGTTTTGTAATATTCACTATTAATAATCCAATAGTAATTGCAATAATTGTAGTGATGATATAGATAACTATAGTTCGTCCTCCTATCGTTTTGAATTTTGAAATATCTTTTAAATCAGAAATCCCCTTAATTAAAGAGGCTAGAATCAATGGAACTGCAATGAGTTTTAGTAAATTAACGAAGATTGTACCAAAAGGCGCTATCCAATTTCCTGTAAATTCTTTTCCCGAAGAGATTGTTGTCATTATAAAACCGAATACTATTCCTAGTAGCATTCCGATCATAATTTGCCAATGTAGTGCTATTTTTTTCATGTGAAAATTTTAATTTGTAAGCCAACCAGCACCGAAGATATAAATTAAAAATAAAAAAATGGTAACCTGATTAAGATTCCCATAATTATTAACTTTTTTTGATGAAGTATTCGTGAAATTATAAGAAAACTTCAATGCACTAAATAATACGAAATTGAAGGTTAGCAATGATGGATCAAAAATGATTTCAAACTAAAAAAGGCTTGTATTTATTTTTGGCTAAATACTATATCACAAAACTCAAATAACAACTAAACAATGTATTCACATCACTTCTTAACGGTTCTATTCATTAACCAGTAGTCTACCAAAACCAATGCTGCCATTGCCTCAACAATAGGTACCGCTCTAGGCACTACACAAGGGTCATGCCTACCTTTACCTTGCATATGTACTACATTACCATCTTTATCAATAGTTTCCTGATCTTGCATAATAGTCGCTACAGGTTTAAAGGCTACATTGAAATAGATATCCATTCCATTAGAAATGCCACCTTGTATTCCACCAGAAAGATTAGTTTTTGTTGTTCCATCTGTATTAAACAAATCGTTATGTTGGCTTCCTTTTAATTCGGCTCCCGCAAAACCGCTTCCATATTCAAAACCTTTTACAGCATTAATGGATAGCATTGCTTTTCCTATCTCTGCATGAAGTTTATCAAAAACAGGTTCTCCTAATCCTACAGGTACGTCAGAAATAGCGCAACTTACAATACCACCAACGGTATCACCTTCTTTTCGGATTTGTTTGATGTATTGTTCCATTGTATTGGCCATTTCGGGATCCGGACAACGTACAATATTACTTTCTGTTAGGGATAAATCTAATTCGGTATGCTTTTTTTCAAGTTGTATTGATCCTACGCCGCTTACATATGCATTGATTTTTATTTTGGGTAACACTTGCTTTGCAATAGCGCCTGCTACTACTCTACTTGCTGTTTCTCTGGCAGAAGAACGGCCTCCTCCTCTATAATCTCGCACACCATATTTTTGATCATAGGTATAATCGGCATGTGATGGGCGATATGAATCTTTGATGTGAGAGTAATCTTTGGACTTTTGGTTTGCATTTTTAATTACAAAGCCAATCGGAGTACCTGTGGTAGTTCCTTCAAAAATACCTGAATAAAATTCGACTGTATCTGGTTCTTTGCGCTGCGTTACTATTGCAGATTGTCCTGGTTTTCTACGATCAAGTTCTTGTTGAATCGCTTCCAAATCTAATTCGACTCCTGCTGGGCATCCATCAATGATGCCTCCTATTGCTACTCCGTGTGATTCTCCAAAAGTGGTGACTTTAAATAAGTTCCCAAATGTATTTCCTGCCATCAAAACAATTTTTAACAAATGTAAATTTTAATCTTTAAAAACACGATAGTAATATGGTAGAAAAAAAATGGTTTTGTTGATGAAAATGAAATGATTCCAATTTCTTGTATGATTTTCTAAGGTAAAGAACCGCTTGGTAATCTTAAGAGACATGCAAGAACCTGATTTTGATTTCAAGGCAAAGCCTCTGAGCATTTTAATCTCGCTGTGTCTGTCTTGAGGCAGAAGTATCGAGCAAAAAGCAAATAACACAATATTCAAAACTTGAGTTTCTATACTCAAAAAATAGTAAACATAAAATACGAATTAGCGTAATTTGAGAGCTTCCAGACAAATATAGGTTACAATAATATCTATATTTGTCTGGAAGTAATCAATTACAGAATACAATATGCTTGGTTTAAAATTAGCAACAGACCCACGCTGGGCTGCTATTGCAGAAACAAATATTGAAGAAATCCTTACAGATCATGCCTGGTGTGAGCAAAAAGCTGCAACAAATGCTATAACTATCATTACTATGAATTCTGAGTATGAGGATTTGGTAACCGATTTATTGGTATTGGCGCAAGAAGAACTAGAGCATTTCCAAATGGTGCATAATATCATCAAAAAACGAGGATATACGCTAGGTCGAGAACGTAAAGACAGTTATGTTAATGAATTATTTAAATATAAAGTAAAAGGCGGTAATGGCAGTCGCAAAGAAGGACTGGTACGACGATTATTATTCTCTGCGATGATTGAGGCTCGTAGCTGTGAACGTTTTAAGTTACTTTCAGAAAAAATAAAAGATCCAGAACTTTCAAAATTCTATCGCGATCTAATGATTAGTGAAGCTGGTCACTACACCACATTTATTGGCTTTGCTCGCAAATACGGAAAAGATGTTAATGTAGACCAACTCTGGGAAGATCTACTGAAATTTGAAGGAGAACTTATCCAAAAGTATGGCACTTCAGAAACTATACATGGGTAGCCTGTATGAACATGGATATGTCAATCCAATAATGCATTTCTTAGAATCGTAACTGGATGAAAAGCAGCACGATCAGTCCCATCTTTTATTTGATGCCTGCAACTAGTCCCAACAGCCGCAATTATGGTATCACTTTCTGCTTTTCTTACTGAAGGAAACAATGTTTGCTCTCCTATCTGCATGCTTACCCCATAATGCTCTTTCTCATACCCAAATGATCCTGCCATACCACAACATCCCGATGGAATTATAGTAACTTTAAAATTCTTTGGCAAATTGAGATATGTAAAGGTTGTTTGAATACTCGATAGTGCTTTTTGGTGGCAATGACCATGTAATTTGACAGTTTGGAATTCTTGCGTAAACTGGTTCGAAGAAATATTTCCTTTTTCAATTTCAGACGCCAGAAACTCATCAATTAAAAACGTATTTTTTGAAAGGGATATAGCGTTTTCTTTATTATCTACCAATCTAAGATATTCATCTCGAAAAGTTAATATTGCTGATGGTTCTAGTCCAATCAAAGGTGTTTCATTGGATATGATACCTTCGAAAACCCCTACATTATAATTGGCCAACTTTTTTGCTCGCTTTAGAAGACCTTTTGAAATAAAGGCACGACCACTTTCTTTGTGATCAACAATTTTTACCTCGTATCCTAACCGAGTAAGTACTATGATAGCATCGATCCCAATTTCGGTATCCAAATGATTCGTAAACTCATCAACAAAGAAATACAGGGTTTTTATCGGTGCCAGCGGTTGAATTTTTTCAAGACTGGTTTTACACCATTTTCGTAAAGATTGCTTACTTAATACTGGTAATTCTCGGTTTTTTGCTATTCCAAAAGTAGATTTCAGTATTCCTGAAGTAAATTTATTCTTGAAAAAAAAGTTTGTAATTCTCGGTGCAATCTTTCCTAGCTCATTTAACTGATTGTTATTGGCAAATAATTTGGTGCGCAAAGAAATCCCGTTTTCTTTTTGGTACTGATATTCAAACTCAGCTTTAAGGGTGGCAACATCAACATTAGATGGACATTCACTAGCGCAACCTTTACAACTTAAACATAAGTCAAAGACTTCTTTGAGTTCTTGATGATCAAATGTATTTACCTTTTCGCTGTTTGTTAAAAATTCTCGTAGCGCATTTGCTCTTCCTCGGGTTGTATCTTTTTCATTTTTGGTAGCTCGGTAGCTGGGACACATCGTACCACCTGCTTCTACCGATTTACGACAATCCCCACTCCCATTACATTTTTCGGTAGCTCTTAGAATCCCCTGAGCGTCTGAAAAATCAAAAAGTGTTTCAATTTCTGGTTCTACTCGGTCTATTTCATAACGTAAGTGCTGATCCATCGGATATGCATCTACAATCTTACCAGGATTAAAAATATGATTAGGATCAAACGTCTTCTTAATTTGTTTGAGAATTTCATAATTTTTCTCTCCTATCATAAAGGGAATATACCCAGCCCTAACAATACCATCTCCATGTTCACCACTCATTGCGCCTCCATATTTTTTGACTAACGTAGCTACATCATCTGTAATTTGTTTAAAAAGTAGTACATCTTCTCCTTTTTTAAGGTTCAAAATTGGTCGTAAATGTAATTCTCCTGCTCCGGCATGCGCATAATACACGGCTTCTTGATCATGTTTTTTCATCAAATCGGTGAACTCAGCAATATAATTTGCCAGATCTGGTATAGCTACCGCAGTATCTTCAATACAGGCTACGGCTTTTTTATCTCCTATTATATTTCCTAATAGTCCTAATCCAGCTTTGCGAAGCTCCAGAGCTTGATCAATCTCTTTACCTCTTAGAACAGGATTGGCATAGCTTAATTTTGATTTTTTTAATGTCGCTAACAATGCTTCTTTTTGATGTTCGAGATCTCGAGGGTTATCATTTCTCAGTTCGAGCATTAGAATAGCCTTAGGATCATTAACAATAAAAAAACGATTTTTAAACTGCTCAATATTATTTTTTGTACAATCCAGGATCGTCTTATCCATCATTTCACAAGTATACAATGAATGCTTCATTACGGGAACAACTGCTTTAAGACAATCCTCAATGGTCTGAAAATGTGCTGCAATCATTAAGGATTCTTTAGGGGGCAAATCATCTAACTGTAATGTAATCTGTGTAGTAAACGCAAGTGTTCCTTCACTTCCTGTTAATAATGTACACATATTGAATTTTTGAGTATTTTCTGAAAACACATCAGACTCAATTAATTCATCTATAGCGTATCCAGTATTACGACGATGAATTTCTGGTTTAGGAAAATTCTTTTTTATCTCCTGTTGTATTGTTTTCGAAGAAATTGTATCAAAAATGTTTTTATAAATAGCCCCTTCTAAAGTTTCTAACTTCTTTTTTGTATTAAACTCTTCTTGTGATACCTCAGAGAAAACAACTTCACTCCCGTCTGATAAAATGGTATGTAATTCTACTACTTTATCTCTGGTGACTCCGTATTGAATAGAAGTCGTTCCGCTACTATTATTTCCTACCATACCACCTATCATACATCGATTTGATGTCGAAGTATTTGGTCCAAAAAATAAGCCATAAGGTGCTAAAAAACGATTAAGATCATCTCGTATGACACCCGGTTGTATGGTTACTGTTTTTTTTTCAGTATCCAAAGAAATAATTTTGGTAAAGTACTTAGATACGTCAACAACTATACCATCTCCCACACATTGGCCGGCAAGCGAAGTTCCTGCTGTTCTGGGAATCAATCCTACTTTATTTTCTGAAGCAAAAGCGATTAGCTTTTTTATGTCCTTGATAGACTTCGGAAATGTAACTGCTAATGGAGTCCTACGATATACTGAAGCATCAGTAGCATATAGTGACTTTGTAAGCGTGTCAAATTGTACCTCGCCCTCTAATTGCGTTCTTAATGATATCAATACCTTGTTATTGATCATATTTATCTTTTTTGGTCACAGCATCCAACGATACCTGTCTTTTAAAGTTTGTATCAAAACAAATAAAACTATCTGTTCCTGCCACGCCATCTATTTGATGTACTTGCTCGTATAAGATTTTTCTTAAGTGTTGATTGTCGTATGCAAAAATAAGAATGAAAATCGCATAATGACCAGAAGCATAATTACATTCTAATATTTCAGGAATTTTTTCTAAACCGAGAACAACTTCTTCTGCATATCGAGCCTCGCGTAGACGAATTCCTACATACGATTTAGTTTTAAACCCAAGTTGTTTTTCATCTACTACGAATTCTGCTTTTTGTATTACCCCGCGTTGCTTGAGCTTTTTTATCCTTTGATGAACTAAAGAATTCGAAATTTTTAATTCATCGGCAATCTGGGAAAATGGTTTTCTTGCATCCTTCCGTATTTGTAATAGTATCTGTTGGTCTATATAATCAAAATGATTCATCATACTCAAAAATTTAAAAGATCATAGGTCAAAAAATGACTTCCAATACGCAGTATTTTATAATTTTGACATAAAATGCATTAAATAAAAGCTAAAAAATAATTTTTTTTGCACAATAATAGTCAAAACTAATAATTTTGTAGAAAAAATAAAACATATCTAAAATGAATTCTACTCTTTTTTTTGAAGAATTATGGAAACAATACACCACAAAAACTCCTAGTGCTCAAAAGATAAAATCTCTTTTTGAAGCTAAAGGCGATACTGTTTTTAATGACCATATTGCAATACGCACTTTTGATGATCCGCGGGTAGACATAGACATCCTTGCTAAACCATTCATAACTATGGGATATAAGCCCAAGGGAGATTATCATTTCGAGAAAAAGAAGTTATTTGCCAAACATTTTGAACATGAAAATGATGCTAATGCTCCAAAAATCTTTATAAGTCAGCTGCTTTTAAAAAAGTTTTCTTCTGAGCTACAGCACACAATAGAAAAAACTATAAATCAAGCTGATCAAAAGGTGTTTTTAGATGAATCTCTTATTCTAAAGGGAAGCGTTTGGGGGAAACCTTCATATCAAACCTATAAAAAACTTCTTGAAGAATCAGAGTATGCTGCCTGGATGTATGTTAATGGATTCTGTTCTAATCATTTTACCGTAGATGTTAATAAATTAAGTTCTTTTAAATCCTTATCTGAAGTTAATACATTTCTAAAGGAAAAAGGGTTTGAGATGAATACTGCTGGTGGTGAGATAAAGGGTTCTGAATCACAATTACTTGAACAATCTAGCATTCTTGCTGACATTGTTGAGATTGAGTTTGAAGAAGGTGTCAAAGAAGTAACATCATGTTATTATGAGTTTGCTTTTCGACACCCCAAGGCTGATGGTTCTTTATTTAATGGGTTTGTCACCAGTTCTGCAGATAAGATATTTGAAAGCACGGATGTGGGACTTCGAGGTCGGTAGTTAATCGAAATTAACAAAAATTTAAGATTTTTACTTACACAATACATCATTTGTGACGTTATATTCGATGCATTAAACAAGAAAACCAAATTTATTATGAAACAAATTTTATTAGTATTTACCTTTTTTGTAGCTTTTGCTGGAACTCTACAAGCACAGGAATTTTCAAAAAATGCGTTAGGTCTTCGTTTAGGAGATAATGATGATAACTTTATCGGATTAGAGATTTCTTATCAAAGAGCTTTGAGTAATGATAATCGTATTGAATTTGATTTAGGTTGGAGATCTGAAGATTTTTTTGATTATTACAAATTAGCTGCTTTTTACCAATGGGTTAAAAATATTGATGGTGGTTTAAATTGGTATGTTGGACCTGGAGCAGGTATAGCATATCTTGATTTTGATAATGATAGTCTTTTTAATGAAGATGATGGAGATTTTGGGTTCCTTATTGCAGGAGTTGTAGGTATTGAATATGGATTTGATTTTCCACTACAGTTGTCCTTTGATTTAAGACCTGAAATTGGATTTGAAGATTATAATGATGATCTTGAACTAG
The DNA here is from genome assembly GCA_947495425.1 of uncultured Aquimarina sp. Lineage (GTDB taxonomy): Bacteria > Bacteroidota > Bacteroidia > Flavobacteriales > Flavobacteriaceae > Aquimarina. The sequence continues at coordinate 47,803 of CANLYR010000017.1, read as the reverse complement.
ACTGGGGTCTCGGTGTAAGGTTTCAATTCTAATCACATTATATAATAAATTAAATCGTTCCTAAGATATTGCTAGTGCACTTTCGTATAATGCAATATATTTAGGAACGATTTCTTTTACATCAAACTTTTCTGCCTCGGCATAGGCTCTTTGTTTAAACATTTCAAGCGTAGCATCATCTTCTAGAATCTTGATTGCATTTTTAGACATCTCCTGAACATCTCCTACATTACTGAGATACCCAGAGACTCCATGACTATTTACTTCCGGAATTCCTCCTGCATTACTAGAGATAACAGGCACCTTATTCATCATCGCTTCTAGAGCTGCCAGTCCAAAACTCTCTCGTTCAGATGGAAGCAAAAACAGATCAGAAAAGCATAAAATTTTGTCGACTTCATTACTATTCCCCAGAAAAATTACTTTATCCTTAATCCCTAATTTTTTGCATTGCTCTTCTGCAGGTGTACGTTCTGGCCCATCGCCCACCATTAAAAGTTTTGAAGGCATTTCTTTTTGAATTTCATAAAAAACAGCAATCACATCGGTAATACGTTTTACGGGTCTGAAATTACTTACATGTGTAACGATGCGTTCCTCTGGGGATGCCATTAATTCTCTCTGACAATCGGTGAAATCTGTTTTCTTATTATGGATATCGATAAAATTAGGGACAACCACGATCTCTTTCTTAATATCAAACAATCGCAATGTATCTTCTTTTAGACTTTGGGATACCGAAGTAACCACATCGCTTTTATTGATACTAAAAGTTACCGCAGGTTTATAATTGGGATGATTACCAACTAATGTGATATCTGTACCATGCAAAGTGGTCACCATTGGGATGTAAATCCCTTCTTCTGCCAGCATTTTCTTGGCCATATGCCCTGCATATGCATGGGGTATCGCATAATGCACATGCGCAATATCAATGCTATATTTTTTTATACTTTCAACCAATTTACTCGATAAAGCTAGCTCGTATGGTTGATAAAGAAAAAGGGGATATTTGGGTACATTTACCTCATGAAAATGAATATTTGGATTTAGAAGATTAAGTCTAACTGGCAATTTGTAAGTAATAAAATGTACTTGATGTCCTAATCTGGCAAGTGCAATACCTAATTCTGTAGCCACAACTCCACTACCTCCAAAGGTAGGATAACAAACAATAGCAATATTCATGTAAATAATTTTCTTGAGGGGTACAAGGTACAAGAAAATTAGACGTTTATTTTGTTAAAGAAAATTTAAAAAAAGCAGATCATAAGCCGGATTCTGTTTCCTCGTCGAAACGAATGTCCTTATCATCTATCTAGTCGCGATATTACTATCGGGATCAAACCGCCTACCCTCCAACATTGGGCGCACAACCCTCAAAAGCTGGTTTACGTGGCGTTGCACCGCATAGAGTTTACCTGATTTCACTACAGCATTACCTGTACATTCTTTCTGTTGCACTGGTCCTATCCACCAAAAGTGGATGACGGGTGTTACCCGCTATACTGTGCTATGGTGTCCGGACTTTCCTCCTTGCCCCAAACTTTGATTTGGGATCTTTTTTGATTTAACTTTTCAGCTAAAAAAGAAAAAGACGCTGAAACAAGTTCAACACACGGCGATAAGGTGATCTGCTTTCTGCAAAAGTATTATAATTCTTAGTTCTGAATTCTGAATTTAGGATTATTTTTTTCTGTTAATAACTAAAGATAAAAACCTAAGTCCAAAATTTATTATTTGTAAGCAATTTATAACTTTGCAGTAATGGAGCATTTTATAGTATCTGCACGCAAATACAGACCTCAAACATTCAAAGATGTCGTGGGGCAGCAGGCTATTACCAATACGCTACTCAATGCGATTGAAAACAATCATTTAGCTCAGGCGCTACTGTTCACCGGACCTAGAGGAGTCGGTAAAACATCGTGTGCTCGCATCTTGGCAAAAACGATTAATCAAGATGGAAATGAACATCCAGATGAAGATTTTGCTTTCAATATTTTTGAACTTGATGCAGCATCAAACAATTCTGTGGATGATATTAGAAGTCTAATTGATCAGGTGCGTATTCCTCCACAAGTAGGACAATATAAGGTATACATCATAGATGAGGTTCATATGCTGTCACAGGCAGCTTTTAATGCTTTTTTAAAGACATTAGAGGAACCTCCAAAACATGCTATTTTTATTCTTGCAACTACCGAAAAGCATAAAATCATACCAACGATTTTATCTCGTTGTCAGATATTTGATTTTAAACGAATTACTGTTACAGATGCCAAAAATCATCTCATGCAGGTTGCAGCCCAAGAAGGAATTACTGCAGATGAAGATGCGCTACAAATTATCGCACAAAAAGCAGATGGCGCTATGCGTGATGCATTGTCTATATTTGACAGAGTTGTAAGTTTTAGTGGAAAAAACCTAACCAGACAGGCTGTTACCGAAAATCTTAATGTGCTGGACTATGAAACATACTTTAAGACTACAGATTTAATACTACAGAACAATATTCCGCAATTATTGGTAACCTTTAATGATATTCTAGCTCAGGGGTTTGATGGGCATCATTTTATAGCAGGTTTAGCCTCACATTTTAGAGACTTATTAGTTTGTAAAAACCCTGCAACATTATCTCTACTCGAAGTTGGAGAGCAAACAAAGGCTAAATATCATGAGCAATCCCAAAAATCGGCGCATGATTTCTTAATCAAAGGCATAGAACTCGCAAACGATTGTGATTTAAAATATAAAACCAGTCGTAATCAAAGATTGCTCGTTGAGTTATGTTTAATGCAACTTGCCTCTATCCTTCTACAGGATGGAGAAAAAAAAAATGACCAACCCTATATAATTCCTCCTTCTTATTTTAAAGAAAAAGGAATTGTTCCTATTAAAATTCTTTCAGAAACGAAACAAAGTGTCGTAGAAAGTACTCAAATAGTAAAAACGCAAGAAACTGAAGGGCAATTAGGAACCGCAATTGATAAGCCAATTAACGCTACTGAAAGTACAGAATCACGTATTGAAGAAAAAAATAATTCTGAACATTCAACCGCTACCCAAACCCAAGTAACTGTAGAAAAGAAATCTCCTTTTGTAGGAAGAGAACGAAAGACTTCTGGATTATCATTAAGTAGTATACGAAAGAAAAAAGAGCACGAAGAACGTAAAGAAGAAAAAGTAATAGACCCTAAGAATCTTCCTACAGAGGTATTTACCGAAACCAAAATGCAAGCCGGTTGGATTGAGTATGGTAAACTACAGGATAAAAAAGGAGAGCGTATCATCGGGTCTATGTTTGCCATGAATATCCCAACACTAGATGGTTTTACAATTTGTTTAGAGTTACCCAATCAATCAATGAAAGTTGATCTTGAAGCTGCACAATCTGGATTGTTACAGTTCTTGTACAAGAAACTAGACAATTACAGTATTGAACTTAAGATTATGGTGAATGAGCAAGCTTCTAAAAAATATGCTTTTACTCCACAGGATAAATATGAAAAACTGCGGGAAAAAAACCCCTTAATTGATAAATTACGAGCTGATTTTGATTTGGATCTGTAATCCAATTATTATCGTATTTTTTGACTATTTTTATTAAAAGTTTGAATTATTATTATGTTAAAATCGGGGAATTTTATTATAAATCAGCATTTTAACGTATTTTTGATACGTTTAAACCATAAATAACCCAAAATAAAATGAGAAAAACATTACTTTTATTAGGAGCTCTGGGGATTTCTTTATTCTATTCATGTAGTAGTGATAATCAGGATAATGTATCTGAAGAGCTAACAAATGTAGACCCTGTTCTGCTTACTTTGCAATTAGATGAAAATCAAATTACTTCAAAGCCATTACATATAGGCTGGAAGGCTTTGGCTGAAACAAAATTTGATGTCTATTACAACAATAAATTAGTCAAAAAAAATAGCGTGGACAACACAGTTGCTATTGATTTGCAAAAGAACTCTAGTGAACATGAGATTAAACTAGTCTCGAATTCAGCAAAATCTAAAACATCAACAACTTCTGAAAAAATAGAAGTTTTTGCCACGTATGGTGTGCACAGTAAAATAAATACTGTAAATGAATATGATTATGATTTGTTATCACCTTTCCCGACATTAATCTACGGAGGAAAATCTCCAGGGTTTATAAAAATCAAAGTTCAGGTAGGTGATAAAAAATAAACTCAATTCAATTTGAATTATAAAAGTTAACATTAACAACTTTAATTTTTATATCTTATCCTGTTGTATATCCGTAGTTGATTCTTATATAAATTAATCAATTTTTGATATCCAACAGGATATTTTTATTTAAAAAAACACTTATATATCAAAATGTTAGGTCTTAAACTTCCAACTGACCCAAGATGGGTTAACATTGTCGAAAAAAACATTGAAGAAATTCTAGTTGATCATGCATACTGTGAGCAAAAAGCCGCATCTACGGCAATATCCCTTATTGTGAGTTTTCCAGAATACACAGAGCTTGTACAAGAAATGACTAAGTTGGTAAAAGAAGAGATTAGTCATTTTAAAGTGGTTCATGATAAAATCATTGCACGAGGTTGGGTTCTGGGCCGAGATCGAAAAGACGATTATGTACTTAAATTAGTGACCTTTTTTCCAAAAGGTGGAAGCAGAACTACACAACTGGTACATCGCCTATTATACGCAGCCTTAATTGAAGCCAGAAGTTGTGAACGTTTTAAACTATTATCCGAAGCGTTAGAAGATCGGGAATTATCAAAGTTTTATAAAGATCTTATGGTTAGTGAAGCAAATCACTATACCATGTTTCTTGGTTTTGCTCGTCAATACGGAAATCGTGAAGAAGTCGATAAAAAATGGCAGGATTTATTAACTTTTGAAGCACAAATCATGAAGGACTTGAGCAAAAAAGAAACGATGCATGGGTAACTATAAATGAATTAACCGCTTAGGTTATCAAACACTAAACGGTTAGTTTTCATTCCCAAAATACAAGTGTAAAGTCTTTTAACTCATAAAACGTTTAACGTTCATTATATTTATCGAATAGGTATCTCTTAATGAAATAAGGGTTTTATACAAATAATCGGGTAGATTTTTATTTTCTATTAATTGATCAATATGATAAATCACTTTGGTGGAATTATCCATATAATTCTCAACTATTTTTAAAACGGTTTCTATCTCATTTGTGACAACATATGTTGTATTGTTTTTTGAAGTGCTCATAACGCATTATTAATTCTTTTTATTTTTTATACTTTTAGAAAAAGTCACACCATCTATTATGGGTTCAACGACATGACTTTTTGATAACCTATTTCACTATCTTATACTTAAGATTTGATGAATGTTAGACTTCTCTGTTCATTTTGATCTGTAATAATTGTAAGCACATACATTCCTGATTTTAAAACAGAAACATCAATTTCTTGGTTTTTATTGGTTACATCTAAGTCCAATAGCACCCTTCCATTTATATCTAGAACTGTAGCTTTTTTGATATCGACCTCGCTATTCAGGAATATTTTTCCTGTAGTAGGGTTTGGAAACAATTTAAAAGCTGCATCGGTACTGGCTATTTTTGAAGCTCGTGAAGCATTTTCTATTGATTCCATACCATAGATCAAATATCCTACCTCCTCATTGGCATGCCAGACTTCTGTATCTTTAGATTGTTCTTCTTCTAATTTAAGTTCTATGCCTGTATTGCTCAGGTTTCTATATCGTAAACTCACCGGATCGCCTCCATTTACCGTCTGTGTCGATGCCACAAAAAACAAAGAATTTTCCTGATAATTACTCCAACTTAGCGTTTTAAATTTATGGTTAAAAGAATCAATACCGATAGCAATCTTGGTACCATCAGATAGCCCATATTCTCCTGGAGTAAATGCAATATAGGAAACCGTTTCATCTTCATGCTCACCATCGTTTTTCTCTTCTTCCTGTAGTCTAACTTTGAAACCGGTGGTTGTAATATTTTTAACTCGTGTTACCACAGCAGAGCTGTCATTAAAAGAAGTTGTCTGAGTAAATACCACAGGTTTCTCTGTAAACTCATTAGAAAAATCAACTTGTTGAAACGCATGATTTACTTTGTCCAAATTCCCCGTAACCAATGGTACATCACCAACATTGGTGACATCTTTAGAAACCGCTATCCAGCTTATGGTCTCAGCTACGTGTCCTCCATCAAGATAATCCCACTCATCGAACTGAAACTCAAAACCAAAATTAGTAACATTTTTAACTCTCATGGTAAGCTTTTGACCTCCATTAATAGTAGGTGGCCCTACCACCACACTGGGTTGATACATTGGCGATGAAAAATCAACTTTGTGCCAGGTATCTTTATTTTTTTGGTCTACTGTAATACTCCCAATATTAAATGCGGTAGGTTGCACAGTTTTGACCTCTACTTTATCATATCCCGTTGGATAACCATCAGATCCAATGGGCATAATAAAAGAATTATATGTTGTATCTTCTTCTAAATCTTTAATGGTATATGTATTACTATTTGAAAACCCAATAACTTTTTCTTGGTCATTAAGAATCAGAAAGTAACTCGGCGTTGCAGATGATTTGCCTTGGATTACATTTTGATTTGCAAAAGATCTTCCAAGAGTATTGTTGGGATTCCAATTGAGTACAATTTTATCAACATCACCTTGGACCTGTATGGATAAATCTACTTCGTTATAAGATTGTCCTATCTGATACCCCTGAAGATCTGCTTGACGAACAGCATATCGATCATCTTCAACAGATACAGTAGTCGTACCCCAAACCTGTTCAAGTGTTCTAGTTTTATAAAAAAGTAAATCCTCTAGACTTGCAGCAGCTGAAGGCCCTTTTCTTGGTCCATCAATTTCGAAACATCTATTAAACAATGGAGTAATAGAATTTCCGGCTATCCAATTGGTTATTCTTTGTGATTTAATAGTCCCGTCTGGACAACTGTAATCAAAAAAACCAGATGGTGTTGACTCAACGCTTTTCACGACCATTGGTTGATTCACTTTTAACGATTTATAATAATGCTCCCTAGCACTTCCATGTAAAAGTCCATCTCCTGTTGGATATCCAGGTTCCCAAAGAGGATCTAATCTTACATAAGTAGAGTTTGATATCATCTTATTGTAAACATCTCTTTCTTCAAAATAACTAACAATAACACTAAAAGGAGTCCAAGCATAATCATAGGCAGAGCTTTGATACCATTCTATCGGAGGTAATATTGATGGATTGTCCATTACATTATCTTTATAATAGTTCAAAAATGAGGGGGTGGTTGCTGGGTCCAACCATGTTAACCGATCTATTTTCGAATTACCCAAAACTTCAGATACTTTGGTCATCATGATAGCCCCAAACGAATGCCCAACCAATCGTAATTCTCTAGCAGAATGATCGAACCCTGTGGTAGTAAAGAGTTCATCAAGTTGAGTTGCACAAACGACTCCTAAGGGATCTGTTTTCATTCCTACTCTGCTTTCCGAACCATTTTCGCGAACCCATTTTGGGTTATTTTTAATAGGTCTTGCTGCTGGGTTAAGAAAGTTGAGAAATGTGGGGGTAACACCATTAAGATGCTCCGCACTTTGTGTCCAAAAAAACAATAATACGTTATAATCATCATGCCAATCCTGAATACCTTCAGTTGTTAGTCGTTCTCGTTCTGGGTTTGCTACAGGGTCATCTTTATGCCTGCCATTGGCGCCAGGCTGCCATCCATGAGAATGCATCACGATATTTTTGTTGGGATCGAAAAAACCATTGTACGCTGCTGGGTATTTATCATAGATTCCCTTATTCCAACGTAGAATATCTCCAAAAGCATTTCTGAAATACATACCTATATCTAACACCTCTAATTCAAACAAATTACTAATCGATCTGGTACCACCGTCACATGTATATTCCGCTTTAATTTTAACTTTACCCCATTGATCTACGTTCTTTGTACCACTAAAGTAATATTCTTCTGGTGTGTTATACGGATCGTCTGGATTTACATGTATCCAAAAATCCTCATTAAGAGCTTTTGAACGATCATACACATACCATTTTACCTTTTCCTTATCCTCTTCTGATAAAATATCACCATTTTCATCTTTGATTTCAAAGGCTTTAGTAAAATCAAATACGTCATCGGCATTCCAAACATCCTTGACAATGGAATTAGTATCTGGATCCGTTTTTTTCAGGTAATCAGTAGGTTCTATAGATAAAGAGGATACAGGGCAGCAGTTTTCTAGTGGACCATTATCATACAATAGTTCCCATGACTCCATATCAAAATTATAGAATTCTACCTCACTTAAAACCATCTCATCTGAAGTTAAAAAAACATCAGGTGGTAAGTTATCATTATGAGTCCCTACTATAGACCATTTCTGCATAAGATTACCTTCTCCTTGACCATCTCTAAATTTTCCAGCGCTTGTAACATTCCAATTTCTCAGATTAGTCTTTGCAGCAGCGATGGCATCATCAATATTACGAATATTATTATTTGTGCCAGGCCTTACATCTATAAATGTTACAATTGCAATCGACCTTTCAAGAATCGTTCCTGGAGGGTCATAACTTGACCCCGATCGATATCTAATATATGAATTATGATGTCGTAGATATACACCCTGAGGTCTTCGTAATATTAAATTAGGAAAAGGGTCACGGCCTAATCTGTCTGGAATCAAATTTCTATCGTACTCAAATTGTTCACTATAAGAACCATGTTTAAAAACAAACAAATATCTCCCTTTAGTATATTCTTCACATTGGCCAAAGGAGTTAAAAAAGCTACACATAGTTATAAAAAAGAGTAAAAATACCCTTATGGATTTTGGGCGTAATTTTAATTTCATAATTTCAGTCTTAATAGTTATAAAAAAATAGTTAATAAATTGATAATCATATAAATATCAACTGGTTCGAAATTATGAGAATACCAAAAGAAAAAAGAAAAAAGAGCGTTTCAAAACGTTTCATCGGTGGTAAAAAACGTTTCATGCTTCGATGAATGAGAACTATAGAGGGCACTTCTTGTATTCTGTAACCAATAGTACAAAAAGCATCAATTCAAGTCGTTTAGTAGATAACCTCTCGACTTCGCTCGAGATGACAGAAGTTAAAACACCGGCATCGATGGATTAAGGATAGAATCACATTTAATTAACAGAGAAAAATTCGACTACACTGGTTTCTTTGGGAATATTAAGTTTCTTTTTTATGCGATGAATATTTACACGTACCGTGGTGGGATTAATATTCATTAACTGGCAGATTTCTTTATTAGAAAGATTCATTTTTAAAAAAGCACAAATCTTTAAATCGTGTTGGGTAATATCGTATTTGGACTTTAAAGATTTTAAAAACTCGGGATGTACTTCTTCAAAATGGGTAAAAAACTCTTTCCACATGGTATCCATATTTTTTTGGATTTTGATCTGAGTTTGAGTTTCATTAATCTCTTTTGTCAAATTTTGAGATGGTTGATTTTTAATTTGACCCAATAATTCATGTACTTGTGACAATAAATCTGTTTTTAAAGCAAGATTGGCAGTAGCCGCTACTAATTTTCTGTTGATATACGCATTATTATCCTTTTCGGATTGTAACGAAGCCTCTAATATTTTTTTATCAATTCTCGAAGTTTTTAATCGTGACCGATATCCTTTAAAAATGAAATATGTCAATATGCCGAGCAATAGTATAGATATAATAAAAATATAAATCCAACGATATTGTTTTGAAACAAGGCTTAGTAACCCTTCCACCTTTTTTTCGCTTACTTTTTGTTGATTATTAATAAGAACTCCGGTTGTTTTGGCAATAGTATTGTTGTTATCTAGGCTGTCTTTAAGTTCTTTATGGAGTTTAAAATAGCTCGATGCCGATTCATAGTCACCAACTTCCTGCAATCTGTTTCCTTTAATAAATAATAACCGTTGTTTTACGTCTATTGATTTAAGACTATCACAAAGTAAGAATGCACGATTTAGATACAACGAAGCACTATCCCTCTTTTTAAAAAAATAATAGGTCTCAGTTAACCCTACATACGACAATAGTTGGTTTCTTTTATATCCATTTTCAGCACTTAGTTTTAATGCGTTTTTAAAATATTTTAAAGCCTCGGGGTAGTTTTCTAATTTGATCAATAATTCTCCAAGATTAAGAATAACAATAGCTTCTTTTAACTTTGAATTATTTTTTTTTGCCCCCTCCAGCGCTTCTTTATAATATACAAAAGATTCCTCATAATTTCCTTGATTCAAATGTAATGCCCCTAAATTATTTAATGCAGTAGAATACCCTATAGGGTCACTCAGTTTATAATGTGAAGCGGATCTTTTATAATTTACCATGGAAGAATCCAGCATTAAAATTTTTTTGTAAATCATAGCAGATAGATTAAATGAAGCTCCCAACATTATATGTCTAACAGTATCTTTTTTAATTTTCCTAGCGGCTTCGATAACCTGAATATTGTACTTTAAGGCTTTAGAAAAATCACCTTGATAGAAATGTACCCCTGATAAATTATTGGTCATTGAAACTACTTGATCTTGGTCTCCTTTTTTGGAACTAAGTTCCAATGCTCGTTTAAAATGTAATATTGCCTTATCATAGTTTTCTTTACTTCCTCTTTCGGCTAGTGTAATGCCCAAGATTCTATGTAACTTATATTGTTGGTCGACTGTATTTATTCTTTCTGAGATTTCTAAAGCACTTTTTCCATACTTTAATATACTATCAATGTTTTTTGTGTGATAATCTTCGATCTTGGAAAGTAAATTATCAACCAGGATACTGTCTTTTTTGTAGGTAGCAATATCTTCTTGACCGCTAACGGTAACAAGATTAAATATGAGTATTATGTAGAGGAATGGTGGGTATTTCATTCGAAGAACTGTTTATTAATTATTTATTAAAATCCCATTTTTTTCGATCGAACAGTAAAATCAAATCTTTAGAACTACTTTTATATAACTTAATTAACAGAAAAGAATTCGACTACACTTGATTCTTTAGGAATCTTAAGTTTCTTTTTGATACGATGAATATTTACACGCACTGTAGTAGGGTTGATATTCATTAACTGGCAAATCTCTTTATTGGACAAATTCATTTTTAAAAATGCACAAATCTTTAAGTCATGTTGTGTGATAGCATATCTGGATTTTAAGTCTTTTAGGAATTCTGGGTGTACTTCTTCAAAATGTGTAAAAAACTCTTTCCACATCGTGTCCATATTTTTTTGAATTTTAATTTGAGTTTGAGTTTCATTGATCTCTTTTGTCAAATTCTGAGCAGGTTGATTTTTAATTTGACCTAATAATTCATGTATCTGTGATAATAAATCTGTTTTTAAGGCAAGATTGGCGGTAGCTGCCACTAATTTTCTATTGATATACGCATTATTATCCTTTTCGGATTGTAAAGAGATCTCAAGAACTTCTTTATTTTTATGAGAAACATCTAACCTTTTACGGTATTTTTTTATAAAAAAGTAACTTAGCCCTCCAAGAAATAGCAAAAGTACAGTGATAACAATGATCCATTTATTTTTTTTAGCCAATATCCTTTGCATCGTGCTTACTTTTTCTTCATTTGTTTTGTTTTGATGTTGCACAAGTATATTAGTCGTCTCAGGAATATTCTTTAGCTCAGCCAAACTGTCATTGAGGTTCTTTGAAAGATTGTAATAGCCTAAAGCTTCTTTAGCTTTTCCTTTACCACTAAGAATATCAGCCTTCAACTCCAAAATTTCAACTTTATCCTCAATAAGTTCTAGTGCCTTTATGTGTTTAAGAGCCTTATCAATATAGAAGCCTGCGCTATCCATTTTTTTTTCTACATAAAATACTTTTGCCAATCCAAAGAACGATTTAATCTGAAGGTTTTTGTAGTCTTTTTTATTACCAATTTTCAATGCTTCCTCATAATATTGTTTTGCTCTATTGGCATCTTCCATTTTTAACAAAAGTGTTCCAAGAAGGTTAGAGATTCTAGTAAATTCGAAATTATTATCAGCTTCCTTAAGTTTATCATAAGCATATTTCAGATACACATAGCCCTCATCATAATTTTCTTGTAATAAATACACTTCGCCAATGGTTCCATCTATATAATACTCATATGGTGATTGTATTTTTTTAAAATGATATTTGGCCTTTTTATAGCTAAATAAAGCTGAGTCTCTCAAATTGGCATCCCAATATATTTTTCCCAAAGTATTATATGATATCCCTAATTTTGCTTCTTTATCTTTCTTCAATTGCTTGCTAAGTACTACAGATTGTAAAGCATATTTTAAAGCTTTGGGGTAGTTTTTCATACTTACATAAACATTGCTCATGTTATTCACAAATGAAAATGAGGCCGTAGAATCACCTATACTTCTTGATAAGGGTAAATTTGCAGTAAAATGATATCTTGCTTCTTCAAGATTTTCTTTTCCTTTTTTTTGGGCAAGAATAATAGCTAAAGCTGATCGAGAATGTATTTCCAAATTAATGTTACCAATTTTTTGAGATAGCAGCAGTGCATTTCTGGCATCTCGCTCGGCACTATCAATATTTCTAGAATTATACTTTCCCGCCTCTGTAATTAATCGCCTTATGTATATACTATCTTTTATATTATAAACATTCTCTTGTGCCGTTATAATAGCACAAATAAATAATGTAATAGAAATTAGCAAGTATTGAAAAAACTTCATACACACAATTTATACGTTTGGTTTTGACCCTATATTTCTCAAGTACACACCAATATATTAATATTACCAAAAAAGTTTAAAAATAAAGCGTTACAAAGCGTTACATGAATTTTTATATGTTGATTTTTAATTAGTTAGCAATTATATTTTAGTTCAAAAAAATCGTGTCACCTCATTTATAAGGCGACACGATTACGTCGAACTATGATTTAACAATTACATAGAACAGAATTATTGTACCACAAACTTTGTTTGTTTGATGTTCTTGCCTCCTTCGGTTATATTTAATACATATACTCCCGGAGCAAGGTGTGCTATATTGATCGATTCTTTATGAATATTGGAATCTGATTTTTTAATGGTTGTATCAAATACCTGTTTACCCATAAGATCAGAAATAGTAACATTGAGCTGTGTACCGCTAGTAAATTGATAGTTAAAGTAAATATGATCTTTTGCAGGGTTAGGAAATGCTAGTAATTCTTTTGAAAGTTCATCGGTAATGATACCCGGATTCTCTTTGTCTAAAGAAACGTTTGCTTGTCTTGCAGTAGGCGGATCACAAATGGCGCCTTCCATTCCGTCTTTATTCGAAGAAATGATAATAGCACCAACCCCTGATGTTACTATGGCTCCTTTACCTCCTGTAACAACAGCAATGAATACATTGGCAGCTGCCGTAACCCCATCGATTGTTCCTCTAAGAATCATTTTCTTACCATCGGAGCATTTTGAACAATAGACAACTGCATCTGTTTGGCCAAGAGTCATCGGTTGCACTACACACCCCCCTTTTCTATCTCCCAGTCCATCTTGAGTAGTGGCTATTAATCCAGTAGATTTCCAGCCACAAGATGCAAAACTGTTTCCGATCTTAATTTCTTTATCATATCCTCGTTCTACTTCAGGAAACCTGATCAGGTCTTTGGCAATAAGCATTTCTTCTCCACCCGTTCTGGGATCTAGATAAAGATCAAATACAACGTCCCCTTCGGTATTAACACGTCTATCTACTCGTGGAATAGTTCCTCTATACTCATCTCCTCCTCCTAACTCTACACAGGTAGCTTTCCATTCACCGGCATTGGTCCTATATCGTATACAGTTGCGAGAACAACCTATGAAGTAATTTTCTGGTTCAGGCATGCCATAAAAACAATCAGGCTCTTCTACACCATCAACACGTTTTATTGAAACTATTTTGGCGCCTGTTGACATATTATTAACGTTATTCAATTCTCTGTATAAATTAACAGAATTTCCTACTCCACTCATAAAAGTTTCTCTCCCACCTTTATGTGTTATCTTAATTCCTCCAGGTCCCCAAAACCAATTGCCGCCTACGCATTGTTCGATATATTCTATTTTTTCAATTGGACCATCTATCTCTTTTTCTAAATATTGTGTATATTCCAAAACTATTGATGACTCATCAGCAGGACAAGGGCTATTAGGTTTGAATCCCACAGCATCAATATTTACTTTTACTAAATACTTTGCAGAACTTTGACCACAACCCTTTAAATCTAATACTTGTTGAGCAGATATGCTATTAAGCAATAGACAACAGAACAAGCAAAGAATGATCTTTGTAAAATTTATAGATTTCATAATTCTTATTTTTGATCTTGTAACTCATTCATCTGCGTTTGTTGCTGCTCGATCAACTTTTGTTGCTGGATTGTATACAAGGTTAATTCTTCCACCTTTTCTAACAGTTTTTTGATCATATTACTTGCTTTAAAACCGTTATTCTGTAATACTTCTTGTGCAGATGGGATATTAGGCAGATGACCATTTTTAGAAATATAATCCTCTAATTCGGGTAAAGTCAATAATTCATAGTTATTATTAAAAACATAATCCGGCCATTCTTCTTTTTGCTGAAGGTGAATTTCTTCGATAATCATGGTACCATTTACGGCCAACTTATAGTCCTCTGGGATATCAAAAGTACCGATACCAACCTGACCACTATTCCTGTTTAAGATCAATGACCAACCACCACCTTTGGTGTAAAAACCAATACTGTTTTTGCCATGATGTGTACCCACCAATCCCTTATTATTCTTGTCTAGCCAAAGACCCCCATGAATTGAAGCTGATTTTAATCGTGCTCTAGTTGCAAAAGAAATCTTGTTAGAGTTTCCGGCTACATTGTAAAAGTTAGATTGTCTAGACCAATCCCATTTATTATCGTTTTTTGGTGTGATAACCAATTCTGTTCTATCATTTGCATCTGGAGTATGGAAAATCCAGGAGTTCGTACCCCCACTTATTAGGTCCTGAGCAAAACTAAGGGTTGTGGTGCATACTAATACTGCAATCATAAAAAATTGATGTGTTCTCATAATGTTTAATTTTAATTAGTTAGTAAAAAAATATAATCCGCTGATAGTTAGTTGTGTATCAACAGGATCGAAATTATGAGAATGATCTAGAAAACAAGAAAAAAAAGCGTTTCAAAGCGTTACAAAAGTGGTAAAAAACGTTTCATGCTTTGAAAAGAAGTGATACCACAACTAGTCTACGGATAAGAATTCGGTCACACTTACCCCAGTAGGAACATCAAGTTTTTTCTTGATACGGTGAATGCTTACACGAATCGTATTGGGGTTTACATTCATTAACTGGCAAATGTCCTTATTGGAAAGATTCATTCTTAGGAATGCACAAATCTTCAGATCATTTTGAGTAATTCCATATTTAGATTGAATACTATTCAAAAAATTGGGATGTACTTCCTCAAAATGCGTAAAGAATTCTCTCCACATACTGTCAAGGTGTTGTTGAACCTTTATTTGATTTTGTGTTTCCCGAATTTCTTTATCTAGGTTTTGTGTAGGTTGGTTTTTTATTTGATCAAGTAATTCATTTACTTGATCAAGAAGGTCCGTTTTTAGAGCTAAGTTTGCTGTAGCGGTAACCAGTTTTCTGTTAATGCTTGCGCTATTTTCTTTTTCTGATTGTAATGAAGATTCTAGTCTATATTTTGTTCTGTCAGAAATGCTTAATTTTGATTTATATTTTTTCAGGAAAAAGTAACTCATTATTCCCGAGACTAACAACAAAAAGAGTATTGCTATAATCCAATAGTTCATCTTTGTTAATTGCTCTTTAACTCCTTTTATTTCTAGCAAACCATCTTTTCTCTCACGCTCAATTAAAATCTCGGCTATTTGAGGTAAACCTTCTTTTTCCACAATACTATCTTCTAATTGAGTAGCTAGCTTAAAGTAGGATAATGCTTCTTCTGATTCTCCTAAATCTTGTAGATATTCTGCTTTTAATTTTAATATTTCTACTTTCAACTTAGGAGCTTCTATAGAATCTAATAAGTCAAAGGCTTTATGTATATATATAATAGTACTATCGTTTGCTTTACGTTTTGAAAAAACTCTAATCAAACCTTTATATGTACTTAGCCTATACAGATCAAGGTTTGTATGAACAGAATTGGTCAAAGCATCTTGATAATATGTAAGGGATCTATCAAGGTCATTAACCTCAAAATACAAATCTCCCAAACTATTTAAAGTATATACAATGCCATCTAATAAATTATGTTGTTTATATCCAACTAAGGCTTCTTCTAGGTAGATTTTAGATTTTTCATATTGATTTTGTTCTAAGTAAAGTGTTGCAATATTATTGGCGGCAACAAATTGTTGCGGAGATTTAATATCCTTAAAATAGAGTCTAGCCTTTTTTAGATTAAAAACTGCAGAATCATTTAACTTCATTTCTGCATATATAGTACCGAGTAATAAACGAGCAGCCCCTTGGTATTTTGCCTTTAAATCACTCTCCTGATCCATTTTTTTTGAGATATCTACCGCATCAATTGCGTACTTAAGTGCATTTGGCATATCATTAGCACGTGAATGATTAACACTAAGATTGTTCGCATGATCAAAAGATGCTAATGAATCTCCTGATTGCCTCAGAAATACTAACGATTTATTAAAGTGATAATTAGAAGTGTCTAGTTTCTTATAATCCGAGGCATATAAAACCCCAAGCATTTTATGTAGCCGACCTTGTTGATACACAAATTGATGCTTTTTAGCTACTTTTAAAGCTTCAAACACCTCTTTTTTAGAACTATCAATATTGCTTACTCTAGTTATTTTGGAAAGCAACTCATCAATTTAAATACTGTCTTGTTTCTTTTGTAAAAGATTCTCTTGCCCATATATAGAAGTAAAAAAGAAGAGGGCATATATCAAGAAGGGTAATTTCATCAAAAAAAATCTACAATAGGTTAGGTATACCTTTAAATATACTATAAGTTTTTTCCAAAACCTAAATTGCCCGTCAACAGAAATATCTTCTTTATAGGAAGAAGGACCATCATAGCATCTCTGGTATAAAACAAAAACTCACCATATTGGTGAGTTTTATGTTTTCATGTTTTTTAAATACTACAGCTTATATCCAAAAGAAAGCTGAATAACCCTATTACTTCCTTCAAATTCTCCTGGAATATCATTATCATCTACGATGTTAGATAATCCAAAACCATAGCGTACATCTGCAAAAAAATTCTCTGTTACATTAGCTCCAATCCCAACGACAGCAGAAAAATCAAAAGTGCTAAAATCTGCTTCTAATACCCCATTATCCTCCCATTCCCATATTTTGAGTCCAGCTTGAGGACCGATATGTATGTGAAATCTATCAGAAAAATTATATTTTAAAAATACGGGTAACTGAAGGTAATCTACTCTAAGTGTTTTATCATCATTTCCTTGTGAAGAGTATTGAAATTCTGGCTGTATACTGATTCTCTCTGTTAGAAAATACTCGGCAAGAAAGCCTACAGCGATACCAAATCTACTATCTTCTAACTCGGGGGGAATATCACTGGAACTTATTGAGCTTAGATTAGCTCCTATTCTCACTCCATATGAAGGCTCCTGAGCTGTAGAAATTAAAGTAACAAAAACGAAAAGCAACGTAATATATAGTATTTTTTTATTCATAGCATATTTGATTTGGATTTAGACACAAGTTAAAATAAAATAGTGGTTTTAAAAAAATTTAAAATATATCTTGAAAATTCAGGGCATATTTTGAAGATTTGAATCTAGTAATGAGTACTCGTTAATTTATACGTTATTTAGCTTTTCATTATACAAAGACTTAATAATCCCGTCAGATAATCCGATTTTTGGAACGTAGATATCTTTAGCACCACACCATTTCATAGCCGAAAGATAAATTCGGGCTGCCGGTATAATAACATCTGCTCTATCATGGTTCAAATTAAGCTCCCATATCCTTTCTTCATAAGTTAACGTATTAAGCAATTTATAATACGAACTCAAATACAGGAACGATAAAGGTTTGCCTACGGTTTTTCCGCTATTTTTAAAGATATTATTGATGTTACCCCCAGAACCAATTAGTGAAATTCTAGAATAATCCTTGGTACTATCTTTTATCCAATACTCCATATCTTGCCACATAGTATCGGTAACTAAGTCGTTTAGAAGCCTTACTGTTCCTAATTTGAAGGATTTTGAAGTAATCGTCTTTCCATTATCATATAAGGTACATTCTGTACTTCCTCCTCCTACATCTACATATAGATACGTAGCGTCTGTATTCACCAATTCATGTAAATCGGTCATCGCAATGATTGCAGCTTCATTCTTACCATCGATAATGTCAATTTGAATGCCTGTTTGCTCTTTTATAAGGGTAACTATTTCTTCTCCATTCTCAGCTTCACGCATAGCAGATGTTGCACAAGCTTTATATCGTACTACTTTATGAGTTTTCATCAAAAGCTGATAGGCTTGCATAGCATCTAGCATTCTCACTATATTTTCATCTGAAACTCGTTTAGATTTAAAAACATCTGCTCCTAATCGAATGGGTACACGAACTAAACTAGTTTTTTTAAATCTTGTAGTTTTTCCTGATTCTTCGTGAATGCTACTTATCAATAACCTCACTGCATTCGAGCCAATATCAATGGCTCCGTATTTTTCTATAGTCAACAAAATATTTAATTTCCTAGTTTTTGTAAATAATAATCATAAGTCGCTATTTGTGACCTTACTTTTTCTAGATTATTTCTAATGTACGTATTATCCTGATCTTCAGAAAGTTTTCTTGCTTTAACATTATCATTCCAACAAATATCAAAAGTTTCCATAAGTTCTACTTTAATATCTTCGTCATAAATAGGACAGGATATTTCTACTCTTCTATCCAAATTACGAGTCATCCAATCTGCTGATGAAATATAAACTTTGGGGTCATTTCCATTTTGAAATATATATAATCTCGGGTGTTCAAGAAATTTATCTACTACACTAATGGCTCTTATATTTTCACTCATTTCTGGAATACCGGGTATCAAACAACAGATCCCTCTAATGATTAAATCAATTTTTACTCCTGCCCTACTAGCTTCGTATAGTTTATTAATCATATCATAATCACTAAGACTATTTAATTTGAGCTTGATTCCTGCTGGCTTACCTTCAATACTGTTTTTTATTTCTTTGTCGATTAATTTCACCAAAGAAGATCGTGTATAATGTGGTGAGACTAATAAATGCTTATATCGGTTTACTTTATAATTTATCTCAAAAAACTTAAAAACTCTATTGGTTTCTTTTAAGATAGCTTCATTAGTTGTAAACAGCGTATAATCGGTATAAATTTTTGCAGTAGATTCATTGAAATTACCAGTACTTATAAAACCATAGCGTTTTAGTTTTCCTTTTTCTTCTCTTTCTATCACACACGCCTTGCAATGTACTTTGAGTCCGGTGACACCAAATATTAAATTTATACCTTCTCTTTGCATCTGCTCTGCATATCGTATGTTTGCTGCCTCATCAAAACGAGCTTGCAGCTCAATTTGTACAGTAACATTTTTACCATTTTTTGCGGCATTAATGAGCGAACTAGCGATATGTGATATTGAAGCTAGCCTATATATGGTTATTTTAATGCTTTTTACTCTTGGGTCAATTGCTGATTCCCTCAAGAATTTGACAGTATATGAAAATGTATGATACGGAGTATATTGAAGAAAATCTTTTTTAGCGATTTTATCTAACAAACTACCCTGTAGGCTTAACCCTGGAATTTCTAAAGGCTGAATAGGTTGATAAATTAACGCTTCATTACCTAAATCAGGGAAATCTGTATAATCTCTACGATTATGGTATCGTCCTCCTGGTATTATGCTGTCTGTATTATCGACTCCCATTTTCTCCATAAGGTAATTTAATGTATCCTTATGAATAGTCTTATCATAAACAAACCGAACAGGTTCTCCATCTCTACGAGATTTCACACTACTTGAAATCTTTTGAATAAAACTTTTACTAAGATCATTATCAAAATCTAATTGTGCATCGCGAGTGATCTTAATCATATGGGCAGATGCACTTACGTAGTCAAAAATACTAAAGTTAATACGCATGCAATATCGTATCAGATCATCTAAAATAATAATAAACTGTTTTCCGTCTTTTTCAGGGAGGACTACAAAACGATCTGTATTTTTTGGAATTTCTATGAGTGCATAAATCTTTTCTTTGGTAGTATGCTGCAGTATTTTTGAAATTCTACCTTCTTTGGGAATTTTTTCTTTGAGTACAAGTTTTACTGCTAAATACGCGACACTATCTTTTAGGTGGGGAAATTTTTCGAGGTCATTAAGTATGTAAGTAACTAAAGCGGGACTAACTTTATTAATAAAATATTTGCGTATAAAGGCATCTTGATCAGGAGCTACTTCATCTTCATTAATAATAAAAATATTATGCCGCTCCAGCTTTGACTTAATTATATCAATAGTTTTCAAGCTTTCTGCCTGTTGCTTAATTACTATTCTAGTGATTTTTTCTAATAAATCACTTGCCGTGGTTCCTTTGAGAACATTTTTACCATCTTTACCTGCTAGATCAATTCTTTTGATCGTGGCATATCGCACCTTAAAAAACTCATCCAAGTTATTAGAAAAAATACCTATAAAACGTAACCTTTCTAATAAGGGAACTGTATCATCTGCTGCCTCTTGTAGTACTCTGGCATTAAATTGTAACCAACTTAATTCTCTGTTAATATATTGATTTGTAATAATTTCTGGCATTATCTTAAAAATTTAGGAAAAATAGAAAGAAGGTTTTTTCCTACATTTATATCATTCCAATGATCGGTATCAAATTCAATACCTACTACTCCTGCTGTTGGTAAATTATCAATGCGTTCGCTTCCCAAAAAGTTAACTATTGATGTAAAAGCATGATTATGTCCAAAAATCATCAATGTATTGATTTCATCATTACAGTTCTTTATCGCCTCCATGACTTTCTGCCCTCCAAAATCATAGAGGTCATTTTCTAGAAAAAAAATGTCTTTTGAAATTTCTAACTGTTCCAGAACAATTTGAGCTGTACTATGCGCCCGCTTTGCAGGGCTACACATGACCTTATCTACTGGTTTTATTAGCTTTCTTAGCTCTTTCCCTACTAATTTAGCATCTCGAAGACCTCTTTCATTAAGTGGTCTTTCTTCATCTGGCACATCATAATCCCAAGAAGATTTAGCATGCCGCATCATATATAAAGTTTTCATAAATCTATACTATTATTGACCAAACAAAGTTATACTTTACAAGTTTAAGAATTAGCAATTACAATTCTCAATATAAGTACAGAAAAAATAATTTTTTATAAATACTTATGAGATACCCCTTTTATATTTAACAGTATAGCCACTGCCAGTACAGACATAAAGGTATAATCAAAAAGTAAGTTAAATGAATGAAAATGAGCTCCATAAAATAAGGATTTTAATCGATAAAAATAGTATTTACATCGAAAACCTGCTTTTTTTGGCCTATAATTAGATGTTAAAATTTAAATTTACATACGGTTTTCCCTCATACCTAAATGTATACCTAAAAGTTTATGAGCACAAATTCATCAAAATTAACTTAGGGTAAAAAAGACAACGAAGTGGAAAAAGAGATGATTAAAAAAATAAATCTAACCCGATTTCGAACCATTAGCCTACTGATTACACTATGCGGTTTTTGTTTAACGATCGTTCATGGACAAGTAGAGGTACCCTTAAAAAAGAGAGCAGAATTTACTTTTAAAGGGGATTTTAAATTTGTATCGAATACCATATTAGGAAAAGTTAGTAATGATGATGGTACTGGAATATTTGATCCTAACAAGAGTTATAATGATGGAGGATTAAATAATCAATTCAAAATGGGGTTTATTGATATCGACAATGACCCGAATACATTTAATTCCAGTAGCGCTGATTTGACTATGGAATCTGAATGCAATACGATAAAGCATGTTGGTTTATATTGGACTGCAGCATATGCAGATGAAAATAGAAAACATGATATCACTTCTGTAAAAATAAAATATCCAGGACAAAAATCGTATACTACAATTACAGATGGTAAAGTAATTCATGATTACTACAATGATTCTGAAGCTTTGTTCAAACAATATTCTTGTTATAAAGATATTACCAATGAGGTGTTAAATCTAAAAAACCCTTTGGGAACATATACCTTGGCCAATATCCCTGCTACCACTACAGCAGTAAACGAAGACCAAACTCTTGGCAATGGTCTAGCTGGCGGTTGGACAATGGTTGTTATCTACGAAGACAATGCAAAACCCAGAAAGAGATTTTATGTGTATGATGGTTTTGTAAACATAGATTCTAAGGCCAAACCTGTAGCTTTTTCTTTTGATAATTTTCAGACCATACCAAACGGTGCTGTTCACAGTAGAATTGGAGTCATCGCTTTTGAGGGGGATAAAGGAATTAGAGGGGATCGTTTTCAAGTCATGTCTAATGAAACGAATAAATACAAAAGTCTTGCAGATGGTACTAATCCTATGAATAATTTCTTTAATGCAAATATTACAGAAAATGGGAGAAATGTAAAAACCAGAATTCCGGCAAGTCAGAATACACTTGGTTATGATGCTGATTTATTTGATATAAAGAATATTAGAAATAGTATTATAGGTAATAATCAAACAGAAGCAAAATTTAGATTATCAACAGATAATGATGGGTATTCTGTCATGGCAGTTGCCTTTAGTGTAGATATTTATGAGCCAGCAATTCATATCGTTAAAAGATCTAAATATGCAAATAATAGCTTTGTACATCCTGATGATCTTTTATCGCCTAAACAAGAGATAACATACCATCTAAAGGTGTATAATGATGGTAATGATGATGCAAAAAACACGATAATAAAAGACATACTACCAAAAAATGTAATTTTCTCTGAAAAATCGTTAGTGTTGCCATCAAAAAAAATCAAAACAAAATTTGATCAAAACTCAAGGACTTTAAGTTTTTCTATACCAAATAAAATGGTTAAAACCGATAGCGAACCTTTTGAGATTAGCTATAATGTTATCGTAGATACCGGATGCGAGTCTATTACTACTATTGATGATATTATGGTAGTAGATCAACCTATTATTGCTGAATTTAATGGCACATTGAACGAGACCATTAAATATTCTAAAGGGTACAATCATATCAATAAATGTAATCTACCGGATTATTATCAATTTAAACTAGCAATCGATATTAGTGAGCTAAACTGCCCTAATGCAAATCGCCTTGTCTCTATACCGAAAAAAGATATGGATAGTCACATGGCTCATGTATATCCGGGAGATTTTGACAAAACTAAAAGAGCTAATAATACTCAAAGTGGAGGAATTACTCCAGATGATATTGTACAATCTAATAAACCTCCAAAATTCTCATTAAAATCTGACACTACATTAAATAGAACGATAAACGATCTCATAGATCTTAATGAGATTTATTTTGATTTTGATAAGTGGGATATTACAAAAAGAGCAGAAGTAGAACTGGATAGGGTTGTGAAAATCATGAATGAAGATTATCCAGACATGATCATCAAGATAGAAACGCACTCTGATAGTCGTGGTAATGAAGACTATAACATGGTACTCTCTCAAAAAAGAGCTGAATCCATCTATGACTATTTATTAAGTAAAAACATTCCTAAAAACAGAATCCTTTCTTACGTTGGTTTTGGAGAAACTAAACCTGTTAACGAATGTAAAGATGGTAAGGATTGTTCTGAAGATCAATACCAGAAAAATAGAAGGTCGAGCTTTGTAATTATGTAAGAATCAAGGTGCAAGTCTATTCACTAGCCACTCATTTTTTTCATTAATAAAACGTATGCGATCGTGTAATCGATTAGGTCTACCCTGCCAAAATTCGAACTCGACAGGTTGTATACAGTATCCACCCCAAAATGGTGGTTTGGGAATTTTGGTGTTCTTATACTGATCTTCTAATGCAGAAAGTTTTGTCTCTAATATAGTTCTTGATTCAATGATATCACTTTGATTAGACGCCCAAGCCCCTAATTGACTTCCTTTTGGTCTGGATTGAAAATAATCAATACTCTTCTTCTCCTTAATCTTAATTGCACTTCCTTTAATTATAACCTGACGCTCAAGATTTGGCCAAAAAAACGATAAACATACTTTATTATCATTTTCAATAGCTTTCCCTTTCTCTGAAGTATAATTAGAGTAAAAAACGAAACCTTTTTCATCAAAATGCTTTAATAAAACGACCCTAGCCTTAGGAAAACCATCTAGTCCTTTGGTTGTTATTGTCATGGCATTAGTTTCCTCTACTCCACCCGATTTTTCAACTTCAGTAAACCAATCAGAAAAAAGGGTAAATGGAGATTTTGGAAGGTTTTTTTCCTCTAAAAAATGCTTTTCATAAGACTTTCTATAGTCTGTAAGATCTCTATTCATAACAACAATATCATTATACTGCAATTTACGTATTTTGTGAAACAGAATCTCATTAAAATGTTTATAGTTTAGCTAACTCAAAACTCAAATACTTTTCCATCATCACCTACTTCAACATGTTCAAAAACGGTTTTAGCTTCCTCTTTAAATAATTCTATCGTACTATATCGAGTTGAATAATGCCCCAAAATCAACGTACCAACATTTGCTTTTTTTGCAATTGTAGCCGCTTCAATGGCAGAACTATGCCCAGTCATCTCACATAGATGCTTATGACTTTCTAAAAAAGTTGATTCGTGATATAGCGCAGTCACATTCGCTATGATAGGGATTTTTGCCTCGTCATATCTTGTGTCACTGCAATAGGCATAGCTTTTTATAGGTTTAGGATCATCGGTAAGTGATGTATTAGGAATTATTGTACCATTATCAAGAACAATATCTTTTCCTTTTTTAATAGATCGATAATATGCTTTATCAATATTATAATCAAGCACTTTATTTAATAACAACTTACGATCTCCTTGTTTTTCTTGAAACAAAAAACCATTACAATAAATACGATGTTGCAGTGGGATAGTGCTTACAACAACGGTTTCATCTTCAAAAACAATTTCAGATGCTGTATTAGTGAGTTCATGAAAATGTAATGGATAATCCGTCCAGGAATTTGATAGTTTTAATTGTAATGTTATGGCTTCTTTTATTCCTTTAGGTCCATGGACATGAAGCGGTTTTTCTCTGCTAAGCATTCTAAAAGTAGAAACTAATCCTATCAAACCATAAAAATGATCCCCATGCAGGTGAGAAATAAAAATGTGCTCTATTTTTGAAAATTTGACTTTATTTCGTCGTAATTCTACTTGCGTACCCTCTCCACAATCGATTAAAAAGATATGGTTATTGATTTCTAAAACCTGAGACGATGGATTGGTAAATGTTCTTGGAGTTGCAGAATAGCAACCTAAAATTGTAAGTTTCAAAATTATTTTTCCTCTTTATTAAATAGATGATGAATATAGGTTAATCTTTAGTACAAATCAATTTAGCGATCAAAAGAATCGAATGACGTTAATAAAGATATATATCCATTAACATCTAAATCGCGTCTATATCCAGTAGCACCAAGCACAACACCATCATTATTGAGCACCAAAATTACCGGAAAGACTAACCTCTTGTTGTATTGCTTGGCTAATGCTTTATTTTTCTTTTTTTGCTCTTGCGAAATTTTATTTTTCTTCCGTCTGGGAAAATCAGCTTTTAACCAAACATACTTTTGATCTGCAAATGCAGCAAATTCTTTACTGGATAATACATTCCGTTCTAGTTTAATACAAGGTGGGCACCAATCGGATCCGGTAAAAAACAGTACTATTTTTTGATCTTTTTCTTTGGCTGAAGTCAATGCTTCATTCAAGTCGTATTTCCAATCCTGAGCCATGAGTGGATTACACAATAGGATAGATAAAAATATAAGTATACGTGGGGCTATTGTATTCATATATTTTAAGACGAAAAAAATAGGTGATGATTACAAAAAAACATCTTTTTTAAAAATCAAGATCTCTTTCTATTTCTTCCATCTCTACAAGATCATAAGCTTCTTGTAATGTAGGAACAATTGTAATTTCATCTGGAGTCTCCTCATAAGATATTTTGTTGGTGACAATAACAAAAGAACGTTTGGATGCTTTATGCGTATTGGATATTCTCAAAAATTCATTGATATCATCTACTGAAATTTGTTTCAGTGAAAATAAGTTTATGATGATATTGTCATTTTTTAAAGATTCATATTTATCTTCGAGACCTTTAACAAACTCGACAATTGTTGTTTTTTCTTGTGTAATGATAGTGGTAGCACCCTCTTTATTAAAAATCATAAGTTTATCGTTTAATTTTTGAAGCTAAAAGATATATTACAGCCATTCTCACTGCAACCCCATTCTGTACCTGATCTAATATAATGGCTTGATTAGAATCAGCAACATCGCTCGTGATTTCTACGCCACGATTGATTGGTCCTGGGTGCATAATTACAATTTCCTTATTCAGACTCTCCAATACTTTTTTGTTTACTCCAAACTGTTGTGTATATTCTCTGGTCGATGGAAAGTAACTGATCTCCATCCTTTCATTTTGTACCCGTAGCATATTGGCTACATCACACCATGCTAATGCTTTTTTGAGATCAGTTTCTACAGTAACACCTAGTTTTTCAATATATCTGGGTATTAACGTCTTAGGACCACATACTTTTACCTCGGCTCCCTGTAATTTTAGCGCAAAAATATTAGATAGTGCTACTCTAGAATGCAAAATATCACCAACGATAACGATCTTTTTTCCTGCTACTTCTCCTAATCGTTCTCTAATAGAGTAAGAATCTAGTAATGCCTGAGTAGGATGTTCATGTGCGCCATCCCCAGCATTAAGAATACTAGCATTCACATGTTTTGATAGAAAAACTCCGGCCCCGGGATTAGGGTGTCGCATCACTACCATATCCACTTTCATTGATAAAATATTATTTACGGTATCAATAAGCGTTTCTCCTTTTTTTACTGAAGAAGCTGCAGCCGAAAAGTTAATGACATCTGCAGATAATCGTTTTTCTGCTAATTCGAATGATAATCTGGTTCGGGTACTGTTCTCAAAAAACAAATTAGCTATGGTAATATCTCTAAGCGAAGGAACTTTTTTTATCGGACGATTAATAACCTCTTTGAAATGATCTGCAGTTTCAAAGATGAGATTAATGTCGTCTTTGTTCAGGTATTTTATTCCTAGTAAGTGATCTACACTTAATTCGCTCATTTTTAATCTTTAAGTTATTAGTATTTAATTAGTTAAACTATCTTAAAATTTAGCTCACTATACGTACTATCTTTCTTTTCAAACCGTAAGTATACTGATGCTTCTCTAAGAAAGTCATATTCTCTCAATATGGGTTCCATTTCTTTAAAGAGTTCTTCTGCATTGTTCCCATAAGCAAACAACGTTCCATGACTATCATCGATTGCAACCTCATGACCGTCGTATCTGCCAATATCTGACGGTATATTACAAAGCTTCAAACCTAATTCATGTATTTCATCCAAACCACTACAGCTCTTATCAAATGAAATGATTACGGTATCTTTTTCTTGATTATATTCTTTCATTTTAATTGTACTTAACAACCATAAACCAAAAACTAAAAACCTGAAACTAAATATACAGCGTCTTCACCCTCATTCTCGACCCAATGTACTTTTACTTTCTCTTTATTTATCGCATCTACCTGCCTGCCTCTATAATTAGGTTGTATGGGCAAATGTCTGCTAAAACGTCGATCTATTAATGTTAATAGTTCGATTTCTTGTGGTCTTCCAAAAGATTGAACCGCTGTTAATGCAGATCTGATACTACGCCCTGTGTATAAAACATCATCTATGAATACAACTCTTTTGTCTTCTACGACAAAATCGATATGTGTTTTATTGGCTTCTAATGGTTTTTCACCTCGTCTAAAATCATCTCTGTAAAATGTAATATCTAAATACCCAAGTTTTATATCGGTAACCTCATATTCGTTTACTAATATCTGCCGGATTCTATCTGCCAAAAATTTACCTCTGGGCTGCACACCGATCAAAACAGTATCTCTAAAATGCGTATGATTTTCAATTAATTGACAAGCCAAACGGTGCAGGATAATGTCTATTTCTTTTGCACTAAGTAGTAATTTTTGACTCATAACCTCCAAATAGATATTTGGAATACAAAAGTAATAAAATTTTGTAAGTATTGCATTAGGTAAGCTTCATAAGTTTTTTGTAAACTGTAATAAGAGTAATCAAAAAAAGCCGCTCTAAAAGAACGGCTTTTTCAATATATTAAGGAATACAGAGAATTATTTCCCTCCTTTTTCCATTTTCGCTTTCAGATCAGCCAGAGCATCGATATCACCAAGCGTAGTCTTCTCAGAAGAGTTTGATGCAGCTTTTTTAGCAGCTTGTTTTACGATCTTAGCTTCTTCTTCTCTAAACAAAGCTGTATGAGAAGCTACCACTCTCTTGAATTCTTTACTAAATTCAATAATTTGGAATTCTGCTTCATCACCTTTTTTAAGCTTGCTTCCATCTTCTTTTTCAAGATGACGTGAAGGAACAAATGCTACGATATCTTCGTTGAAATCAATGGTAGCACCTTTGTCTACGATTTCTCCGATTTTTGCAGTATGCTTAGTCCCTAAACCAAACTCAGCTTCATACTTATCCCAAGGGTTATCCTCAGTTTGCTTGTGGCCAAGACTTAATTTACGTCCTTCTACATCTAGTTCAAGAACAATAACATTAAGTGTATCACCTACATTAGTAAAGTCTGATGGATGCTTGATTTTCTTAGTCCAAGAAAGGTCAGAAATATAAATCAAACCATCAATACCTTCTTCAAGCTCTACGAATACACCAAAGTTTGTGAAGTTACGCACAATACCAGAGTGTTTAGAACCTACAGGATATTTAGTCGTTATATCTGTCCATGGATCTGGAGTTGATTGTTTGATACCAAGAGACATCTTGCGCTCTTCTCTATCTAGAGTAAGGATAACAGCTTCAACTTCATCACCAACTTTTACGAAATCTTGTGCAGAACGTAAGTGTGTTGACCAAGACATTTCAGAAACGTGAATTAATCCTTCTACTCCTTCTTCAACTTCGATAAATGCACCATAATCTGCGATTACGACAACTTTACCTTTAACTTTATCACCTACTTTAAGTTCTTTATCAAGAGCTTCCCATGGGTGTGGTTTCAATTGCTTAAGACCTAATTGTATACGAGTTTTAGCCTCGTCAAAGTCTAGGATTACTACGTTTAGTTTCTGATCAAGCTCTACAATCTCATTAGGATGATTAATTCTTGACCAAGAAAGGTCTGTAATATGAATAAGACCATCAACGCCTCCAAGATCAACGAATACACCGTAAGAAGTAACATTCTTAACTGTACCTTCTAGTACCTGACCTTTTTCTAGTTGACCAATGATTTCTTTTTTCTGTTCTTCGATATCAGCTTCGATAAGTGCTTTGTGAGATACAACTACGTTTTTGAATTCGTGGTTAATTTTCACCACTTTGAATTCCATAGTTTTACCTACATATGCATCATAGTCACGAATTGGTTTTACATCAATCTGAGAACCTGGTAAGAACGCTTCGATACCGAATACGTCTACGATCATACCTCCTTTAGTTCTACATTTAACGAAACCGTTAACGATTTCACCAGTGTCATGTGCTGCATTCACTCTATCCCATGCTTTGATCACACGAGCCTTACGATGAGATAAGATTAACTGACCTGTTGCGTCTTCACGCACATCAATCAGAACTTCTACTTTGTCACCAACTTTTAGATCAGGATTGTAACGAAATTCGTTTAATGAAATAACACCTTCACTTTTTGCATTGATGTCGATAATAGCATCACGATCCGTAATATTAATTACAGTTCCGTCTACAACTTCATCATTTAAGGTATCTACAAAGTTTTCTGCTACCAATTTTTCAAACTCTTCGAGTTTTGAATCTGCGATAGGATCTATACCTTCTTCGTAGTTGTGCCAGTTAAATTCTTTTAGGAATTGCTCAGGATTTTCTTGTTGCGCAGATACAGCCGGAGCTGCTTTTTTAGTTTCTACTTCCTGAACATCTGTGTTTTGTGTTTCTTCAGACATTGAAGATTAAAATTTGTATTTTGTATATTTCTGAGAATCAAGGCGAAAATTATACAAAAGCGTTAAAAATAAATTATGATATCCTTTCCTTACTCTCTTACTCGCTAAAAAGGAGTGCAAAAGTACAATTTAAATCCTTAGAAAACAACTATTAAGGAATTGAGTTATATAGCTTGCAGAGAATGTAGTATTCGTGAGTAAAATTCACTATATGTAAATACTATTTCTAATACTTCACAATCTCAAATTCACTTCTTCTATTCGTTTGATGTTCTTCGTCAGTACATATTTTATTACCACAATCTATAAGAGGTTGTGACTCTCCAAAACCAATAAATTTCATTCTTCTAGCGTTTACATATCCTATCAAAGCAAGATAATTACGTGTAGATTCTGCTCTTCGCTCTGATAAAACCTGATTATAAGAATCTGTCCCTCTACTATCTGTGTGAGAACTTATCGTAATGTATACTGTCTTGTATTTTTCTAATTTTACTGCCAATTCGTCAAGCACTTTTTTAGAATCAGCCCTAATATTCCATTTATCGTAGTCAAAATAGATTGGAGGCATTTGAAAATAAAGTTTCCCGTTCTTTTCGACAACTGGCGGACCGTCTTTATCGGTAAGTAGTGTTTCCCTCAGTTTGGGTTTGGTAATTTCTTCTTTAGTTGTTTCAGTACTAATATTGGTGATGTTTACTTCCTCTCTGATAGTTAAACTATCTTTTACCTTATTCTTATTTCTAGAATCTTCTGAAGAGACAATGTTTTCTTTATCCTTATACGCTCTATCTAAGTAAATTATATAGATTTCTTCTTTTTTTTCTTTGACCACCAAAGGTTTAGTCCTTGTTCTATAGCCTTGAGCTGCTGCTTTGAAGTTGTATTTCCCGGGAAATACCTTGAGATCAAAGGCAGCTATAGTATCTAATTGACTTTCATAAATCGTTGTATTATCGTTATCATACAGAACTACATCAGAATTTGCGATATAACTATCTGTTGCAAAATCCTTAACTTCAAAACGCGCACGATATTCACGAGGAAAAATATCACCAATCTGAGAAAATGTATAGATATCATCTCCTATTTTTTTTCGATTTGACGCAAAAAAACCATCAGTTTCATTATAATATGCCATTGAAAAATCATCGAATCGAGAATTAATAGGTGCTCCCAAATTAATAGGTTTAGAAAAGCTTTCATCTTTTAATTCTGACACAAAAATATCCATCATACCGAGCCCTAAATGCCCATTAGATGAAAAGAATATATGCCCCTCTTTCGATACAAAAGGAAACTGCTCTCTATGCACTGTATTAATAATTGGTCCAACATTAACCGGGTTCCCGTATGATCCATCAAGATGTATATCTACATAATATATATCAAAATCACCATAGCCTCCGGGCATATTTGAACTAAAGTACAACTTTTTCCCATCAACACTTAATGATGGATGCTCAATAGAATAATTCACATCATTAAACCATAATCGTTCAGGTTTTGTCCAATTGCTATCAATTTTTACGGTTTTGTATAAATTAATTTGGTTTTTATGTATAGAATCAAATTTATTCTTCCCTTTTTCTGAGTTACTTCTAGACAAATACATGGTATTACCGTCTTCTGTAAAACAAAAATTCCCTTCATGAAGTTTTGAGTTAATTTCATTAGAAATAGATGCTATATCTGAAATAGGGTTATTATCATGATCTACACTAACTTTGTAGATATCTAGAAATGGTCGGTGTGTCCATTTATAGCTTTTATTTAAAAGCTTGTATGGGCGTCTATCTGTCGTAAAATAAACTGAATTATCTTTTTTTACTGCTCCAAATTCTGAAGCTTTAGAATTAAAATTGGCGCTCCCTATTGTATAGTCGTCGTCTTTTAGTTTAAAATTTTCGATAGTAGAAATTGCTTCAGATGTATTAAAACGCTCAGAGACTTCTTCTTTTGATTTATATAGTGCTAGATACTTAACTGATTTATCATACTCCCCTATAGCAGCAAGCACTTGATACATCATAAAATTATAGTGGTTATCATACGTTTTATCTCTTTCGTAAAACTTTCCTGATATTAATATTTTCAAATATCGGTAGGCTTGTCTGAATTGAAACGTGTTATAATAGGAAGTAGCAATATTTTTTAAAATATGCTTTGAATATCCTTCAAGATTTAACTCTTCTTCATATTGAAGTGCTGCGTTTATATAATCACCTTTTTCAAAAAAACGGTCTGCTCTGCTTCTCTTTTGAGAAATAGCTAGTTGACTTATCAACACGGTTAGTATCAGTAGTATTTTTACCTTCATAATCTAGAAAAATCTTGGAGAGGAATATGTTTTGCTGAAATTTAGAAGATCAAAATTATACAACAGTACAATTTCGTGACTTCCATTATTATAACCACTTAGATCGCTTACGCTAAAATCATAAGCATATCCGATTTTTAGGTTTCTTGTAATATTAAAACCTGTCAATGCAATAAAAGCGTCTGTATATCGATATGAAACTCCTAACTCGAACTTGTCATAAAACAAGGCATTCAGTGATAAATCAAAGGTTAAGGGAGAATCAATAACTTGCTTAATGACAGTAGATGGTTTTAAGCGTACTTCATCGACAAAATCAAAAACATAACCTGCGATACCATATATGTGTGTTTTTGTTTCAGAAACTCCAATGTCATTAACATCAATATCATTGGGTAAAAGGTTTGGAGAAGATATACCCGCATAAAAATTACCGGTAAACATATAGACGCCTGCTCCAATATTTAATTGTGTTGTAGACGTGTTATCAGCAAATGCCGGATCAGTAAAAACATCAGAGTCTGAAGGATCAATTTTAAAATTATTGATACCTGCCTTTAATCCATATGATAATCGAGTCTGATCTGATATCCTTGTGATATACGCAAAATCGACATTTACATAATTATTATTTACCGGGATAGCATCTCCAATCCTATCATTCACATAATTAACACTTAATTCGATATTTTGATTTATAGGAATGTTACCAAAAACGTTAGCCGTTTGTGGAGCTCCCTCGACACCAGTCCATTGTCTTCTATATAAAAGCCCTGTAGAAATTAGCCCACTTTGATTGGTTACATACGCAGGATTAACAGTACTCATATTATACATGTATTGTGAATACTGCGGTTCTTGCTGTGCTTGAACCACCGAGCAGAAAACTAGTACAAAAGCGCCTATTATTTTAAATTTTATATATTTCATTTATTTTTGTGTTAACCAGATATGCTCACTGCCTTTTTGTTTTACTAACAATATATTCTAATAATGATGGCTTATTTAATGATTTTATCTGCTTAGGTAAAAACTTCCTTGTATGGGTTGGTTATTCTTGAAATTTGGAGAAAAAATGTAGAAGTATGTCCCTGATGGGAGATCATCTCCTAACCGTACTGATGTATTACTTGTACCTCGAAACTCTTCGGTATCTGCATTACCTTCATAAACTAGGCTGCCGTAGCGATTATATATTTTTAAATCAAAATCTGGAAATGCTTCGGGAATATTGTAACCTTCATCTACTAGTAAATCAAAAGTATCATTTTGATTATCACCATTTGGTGAAACTCCATCTTGAAAGTCTAATGTACATACATCTCCATTTGAGAATTTCTCGCCAGTATTAAGTACATTCATCAAGACTTCTAATCTTGTAGACTCACAGCCATCTATATCCATACTAGCGATGTAATATATCTGACCATCAAGAAGCAGTGGATTATCTATAATAGGATCTTCACTTTCTAAGGTAGGATACCAATTAAAATTCGACACATCATCTACTACTATATCTTCTAGTCTTTTAGCATCTAGAATACAAAATTCCTGAGTTGGAACATTAGGAATAGGCAAATCTATCAATTGAAGATTAATACTCAACGAAGATATATTGCAGGGAGCTTGATTACCTATAGTATATTCAAAAACATAGTCTCCATTCTCTAGATTCTCGAACTCCACAATTCCTTCTGGAGATAAAGCTCCTGTATCTATAGGGTCAACAAAGGTTCCTGACCTCACGGTATTGCGATCTAAAAGAGAAAATAGGTTAACCAAACCATCTCTTTTACAAAATGACACATTAATATCTTCTCCTATTTCTACAGGATCAACAATAATAACGTTTACTGTTGCCTGACTTGAAGTTGCACAGCCTAAATTACCGGGTACCGTATATACATAAGGCCCAGGGCCTAGAATTGGTAGTGTGTCATCTTCAGGGTCAAATTCTGCTACATAACCAGAAGAAACATAACCAAAAGGACCAAACCAAGTACCTGTCTGATCGGGAGTTCCTCCCAAAATATTAAAAAGATTAACTTTCAAATCATTAGTACATATTCGTAAAGTAGCATCTTCTCCCGCATATGGTTCTTTAAACACTGTAAATTCTAAAGTTGCAATATCCGGACAACCCGATGCATTTATTGTTGTGTGTGTAAATGAAAAATCCTGGGAAGGATTAATATTATTTGGAAAATCAAAAATATTATTTACACCTACTCCCCCATTATTATCGGTCCACGTGCCATTTTCTATAGGACTACCATTATCTGTAAGTAAACTTCTCAAACTTACCTGACCACCACTATCTGTCTCGCAAAAATTTAAACCAGATGTATTCTCTCCTGCATAGTCAAATTGTAAAATATCAAGTATTACAGGTGTAGAAAGAATAGAGCAAGGGTTAAATGCTCTAATTATAGGATTACACACATCACCTCCATACAATATTTCATTTCCAAAAGAGGTACATAACGTATCTGGGGTCACAGTATATCTAAATTCATACCGACCAGGAATAGCTTCATTAAGATTAATTGTTCCTCTATGCTTTTGAGTTGGCAATCCATTATCAACATTATCTTGGAGACTTAGATCAGTTGCACCTGTAGGTCTGTTCTCTATAGTCCAACGTACAAAATCTTCATCTTCTAGACCATCAATATATTCAAATCCAGGCTGAAATTGTATTAAATCAAATAAATCTAGTTGTGACCTAGCATCTGTTGCCGGGCAAATTTCTTCTGGTGGGTTTTTTTGTGAAAAAGGTTTCAATTCTTCAAAAATTCTAAAAACTACAGTAGCTTTAGAATCAAAACAAATTGGCGATCGCGTTCTTACAATATAGGAATATGTAAAGTCTATACAGCCATACCCAGGACTGTATGTAGGAGATGCAACAAAGGCATCATACACTTCTTTTATATTAATCTGCGAATCAGTTGGATTAGTAATCTGATCATTATCAACCTCCCATTCACCACCATCATCTTCCTGATTAAGGTATTCATTATCTCTTAAATCTATTACTCTATCCCAAACAGTACTAATATCACTATCACAAATATTATGCTGTGAAGCAAACCCTGCAAATACTGGACGTACTATAGTGATTTTCACATCAACAACCTCTGTAACACATGTACCTATCCCTCCTACTGTATATGTAAAGGTAAAATCCTCACTATCAATCGGAAATCCACCATTATCCTCTATAGTGGCCCCAAAATTAGATCCATCAAGAGTGTATTGGGTAGCAGGTAAACTTCCTGTATATTGCCACACACCATTAAGATGTGGCAAAGCTTCACCACGTCTCGACTCTAGAGTTTCAAACAAATCCAAATCAACCTCTATACCAGGAATACAATCGTCATTTTCATCACAAACCGGGAAAAAACCTGTTGTAGCCGGAACACCTGCATAAGGACCTAAAAGAAGGTTTACAACTGTTCGTTCCCCAGAAGGGCATGAACTATTTCTTAAAGTAAAAAAATATTGATCCGATGCATTTCTAAGTTTCCACAAGCGTAAATCTCCGCTTAACGGATCCAAAGCGAATGAAGCTGGCTCAGTTCCTGTAGACTCCCAAGCATCACCAGGCTCTATAGTAACACCTGTCTCTGTATAAAGGTTTATAATTCCATCTGGAGTTGTATCAGAATCAAAATCAACAGTCTCCATATCACATACTTCAATAGTGATTGGAGCAATACTACACTGCGAATATGACTGGAAAGTGGCTGAGAATACAATAAGTACAATAGCTAGGTGTCCTCCCATAAACCCTAGCAAATTTCCTTTTGTTTTCAAAATTTATTGGTTTTAAGTAGGCGAAAATATAAAATTTTATCAAAACACAGTACTAAAAATATGGTTTTAACTCATACTAGTACAAATTAAGAAATCGCACTATTTTCTTAATTTTAATGTGTTTACAATATCATGTAAGGTATACCCTTTGGTCTGTAACAAAATCAGATAATGAAAAAGAAGATCTGCACTTTCGTTTAGAAATAATTCTTCGTTATTATCTTTGGCTTCTATAATAACTTCTACGGCTTCTTCTCCAACCTTTTGAGCTATCTTATTGATTCCTTTTCTGAATAATGATGCAACATAGGATTTTTCATCATTTTGATTATCTCTTCGATTCTGGATAACAGTTTCTAATTCAGACAAAAAACCATATGATTGCTCATTCTTATGATCCCAACATGTATCAGAACCTTTATGACATGTTGGGCCCACCGGGTTTACTGTAATCAATAATGTGTCTTGATCACAGTCTATATTAATGTCAACAAGATTCAAAATGTTACCACTCTCTTCTCCTTTTGTCCACAATCTTTGTTTTGAGCGGCTGAAAAAAGTTACTTTTTTGGTGTCTAAAGTTTTTTGATATGCTTCATTATTCATGTATCCAAGCATCAGTACATTCTTTGTTGAGGCATCCTGGATAATAGCTGGAACAAGCCCATCGTTATTTTTATTGAAGTCTATTTTCATAAGTATTTTTATAAAATCACTTCGATAAGCTCAGCCTGAGTTTATCAAAGATTCTTTTTAATTATTTATAATCGTACAGGAATATCATGATCCTGTAATTGTTCTTTTAAATCCTTAATTTCTATTTCTTTAAAATGGAAAACACTAGCCGCTAGTGCCGCATCAGCTTTACCTTCTTTAAAAGTATCTACAAAATGTTTAATATTTCCTGCTCCGCCAGAAGCAATAATTGGAATATTGAGATCTTGTGACAGTCTTGCCAACGCTGTGTTTGCGAATCCTTCTTTGGTCCCATCATGATCCATAGAAGTAAAGAGAATTTCACCTGCTCCCCGCTTTTCGACTTCGCTTGCCCATTCAAATAAATTTAATGCTGTAGGGACTTTACCACCAACTAGGTGTACTATCCACTCCCCGCCAATTTGTTTTGCATCGATGGCGACAGTAATGCATTGACTTCCAAATTTGGCAGCTAAATCATTGATTAATTGAGGATTCTTCACAGCAGAAGAATTTACAGACACTTTATCTGCCCCATTTTGCAATAGTACATCAACATCTTCGATAGAAGAAATCCCTCCTCCTACTGTAAAAGGAATGTTTACTTTTTCTGCTACGCTGAGTACTAAGTTTGACAATGTTTTACGTCGCTCTTCAGTAGCTGAGATGTCTAAGAACACTAATTCATCTGCGCCTGCTTTAGAATATATATCAGCTAGCGCTACAGGATCCCCGGCATCACGAAGATCAACAAAATTGACACCTTTTACGGTTCTTCCGTTTTTAATGTCCAAACATGGAATGATTCTCTTTGTCAACATTGTTTATTATCAATTTTCATATTAATTTCTTTAAAAAAACTTGTATACATTATAGGTTACATTTGATCAGGAAAGGATATAGTTTTCTAATTGTTTTAAGCTAATTCGATGCTCATAAATAGCTTTCCCAATGATAGTCCCTTCACACCCAATATCTGCTAACATTGGTAGTTCATCAAATGTTGAAATCCCTCCGGATGCAATTAGCTTTAAGTTATTAGTTTCTTTTAGAATTTTTTTATACAATTCAAAAGATGGTCCTTGTAACATACCATCTTTACTGATATCTGTACAGATAACATAAGTGACACCTTCTTTTTGATACTCTTGTATAAAAGGGATCAACTCTTCTTCACTTTCTTCTTGCCACCCGTTTACTGCTATCTTTTCATTATTAGCATCTGCACCTAAGATAATTTTATCAGCACCATATTTATGCAACCAAGATTTAAAGGTTTCCTGATCTTTTACTGCGATACTACCTCCTGTAATCTGATCTGCACCACACTCAAAAGCTATGTTGAGATCTTTATCTGTTTTTAGTCCTCCTCCAAAATCAATTTTTAAATTTGTTTTCGTGGCTATTTGTTCTAAAACGTTATGATTTACAATATGCTTAGACTTTGCCCCATCGAGATCAACCAGATGTAAGTACTGAATCCCATGGTCTTCAAACTCTTTTGCGACTTCCAAGGGGTTTTCATTATATATTTTCTTAGTGTCATAATCTCCTCTTGAAAGACGAACACATTTTCCTTCGATGATATCTATTGCTGGTATTATTCTCATTTTATAAAAGTATTTAGTATTGAGTACAAAGTATTAAGTTTTTTCAACACTTCTTTGAAGAGCATAATTCATCCTCTTAATTTCGTTACATGATTTTAATAGTGTATCTATTTTTTCTTTTGGAGCAAATTTTAGTCTTTCAATTAAAACTAATTGTGTTTCAAGTTCGGTTGTTGAACCATTAGCAATGCTTAAAAAACGGATAAACTCTTTATTTGAATTTCTTCCTGCTCCTTCGGCTATTTGATGGTATGGAAACACTACATCTTTTAATTTGAGATATCAGCCCAAATTTCTCATTATCTGGTAGCATTTTCATTAGTGAATACACCTTCTCCACTAAATCCATCGCTTTATTCCAAATTTTTAATTCTTGATATTTATTCATTTTTTTTGTAAAATTTTAAGTAAAGAGCTATCGATATAATAAAACTTAATGCTTTGTACTCAATACTTAATACTAAGAAAATTCATTAGAATTTTCTCACCAACCACACTACTCTTTTCTGGATGAAATTGAGTACCATAAAAATTATCTTTGTGTAAGGCGGTGCTATATTCAACTCCGTACATAGTACGAGCAACAGTTTCCTTAACTATTGGAGCATAATAACTATGCACCAGATAAATGTGTTCTTTTTCAGCTATACCATCAAATAAAGCGGTTTTTAGTGCTTCTACTTGATTCCAGCCTATTTGAGGTACTTTAACACCAGAGTTGAATCGAACTACATCTACATCAAATATTCCTAATCCTTTTGTGTCTCCTTCTTCAGTATGATTACACATCAATTGCATCCCTAAGCAGATCCCAAGAACGGGTTGTTTTAATTGAGATATTAGTGTATCTAAACCTGAATCTTTCAGTTTTCGCATGGCACTACTTGCTTCACCTACCCCCGGAAATATAACTTTATCTGCAGCTTTAATCTCCTTTGGATCATTACTTAATATGGCTTCGTATCCCAGTCTTTGGATAGCAAATTTAATGGATTGAATATTTCCTGCTCCGTAATCAATAATTATGATTCTCATAATTAGTTTTAAGTTTTAGGTTTTAGGTTTTGAGTGTATTATTTAAAACTCAAAACTTAACATTTACAATTTTTATAGCATTCCTTTTGTACTTGGTAAAATCATTTTATCAGGATCGCGTTTTACAGCAACTTTAATTGCCTTGGCAAATGCTTTAAAAATTGCTTCTATTTTATGATGCTCATTTGTTCCTTCAGCTTTTATATTCAGGTTTGCTTTGGCTCCATCGGTAAACGATTTGAAGAAATGGTAAAACATCTCTGTAGGCATTTTACCGATCATTTCTCGTTTAAACTCTGCCTCCCAAACCAACCAATTGCGACCACCAAAATCAATGGCCACCTGTGCCAAACAATCATCCATAGGCAAACAAAAACCATAGCGTTCGATTCCTAATTTATGATCCAGCGCTATAGCAAATACTTCACCTAATGCAATCGCGGTATCTTCAATCGTATGATGTTCATCGACTTCAAGATCGCCTTTTACTTGGATATCCAGATCCATTTGCCCATGACGTGCGATTTGATCCAGCATGTGATCAAAAAATTCTAGACCTGTACTGATCGTACTTTTACCTGTACCGTCGAGGTTTAGTTTTATATAGATGTCGGTTTCGTTAGTTTTCCTTGAGATTTCTGCAACACGCTCTTTTAACTTTAGAAACTCATATATTTCTTGCCAATCATTACTTTCTAAAGCAATGAAGTTGTTTAATTCTTCTCGTTTGGTTGTTATCTCTCCTGTACCCAGGTTTGTATTGTCGTTAATAAAAATCCCCTGAGCCCCAAGATTCTTTGCTAATTCTATATCAGTTAACCGATCTCCAATTACAAAAGAGTTTTGCAGATCATAAGCTTCTGTAAAATATTCGGTTAATAGTCCGGTACCAGGCTTTCTTGTATTTGCATTTTCATGCGGAAAGGTTCTATCTAAAAATACGTTATCAAATACTACTCCTTCATTTTCGAAAGATTTCATAATAAAATTGTGTACCGGCCAAAAGGTATCTTCAGGAAAGGAATCTGTACCCAAACCATCTTGATTCGTAATCATTACCAATTCATAATCTAATTCACTAGCTATTTTTCCTAAGTATGTGAACGCTTTTGGATAAAATATCATTTTCTCGAATGCATCTATCTGCTCATCTACTGTTTCTTTAATCATCGTTCCATCACGATCTATAAATAGTACTTTCTTTTTCATAAGCCCTTACCTTAGTACTCTCTCTTAGGAGAGGAAACCAAGGATTTTTATAATTGTTTTAATACTTTTATTAATTTATTATTTTCGATTTCAGTTCCCACAGTAAATCGAAGTGTATTCTCACACAAAGGTTGCGTACTTCGGTTACGTATTACAATACCTTTTTGTAATAACTGATCATATCGCTTATTGGCATCATCAACTTTTGCCAAAATAAAATTAGCATCACTTTCATAAATGTACATTACAAAAGGTAGTTGTGCCAAAGCTTTAGCCAGAACATCTCTTTCGGCTTTTATTTTTGAAACCTCATGCTGCACTATATTTTGATTTGAAACACGTTTTAATGCGCTTTTTTGGGTTAACTCATTAACATTATAAGGAGGTTTGATTTTATTTAGCACTGCTATAATTTCTTCTGATGCATAACAAACTCCTAATCGAATTCCGGCAAGTCCATACGCTTTTGAAAGGGTTTGTGTGACGACCAGATTAGGATAGGATTTGATTTTTTTGATCCAACTTTCTTTAGAAGAAAAATCTATATACGCTTCATCAATAATTACTAATCCACTGAATGCATCTAGAATCTGGAGTACGCGCTCTTCAGAAAATGAATTTCCGGTTGGATTATTGGGTGAACAAAGGAAAATAAGTTTTGTGTTTGTAGTAATTGCTTTTAAAATAGCTGAAACATCAGGTTGAAAACTCTCGGTTAGCAACACTTCATGTTCTTCTATATTATTAATATTAGACAATACGTTATACATCCCATATGTCGGTGGTAAGGTTATAATAGTATCCACTTTTGGTTCGCAAAATGCTCTAAATAATAAATCCAGCACCTCGTCGCTACCATTTCCTAAAAGGATATTATGTACACCAACATTTTTTTGCGCAGCTAATACAGCTTTTAAACTTCTTTGTTGAGGATCTGGGTAACGATTTACTCCATTTTCAAAAGGATTTTCATTAGCATCCAAAAAGATCATCTTGGACCCGTCACTTACATATTCATCTCTTGCTGAAGCATATGGCTTTAAGTTTGCTACATTCCCACGAACTAATTGTTTTATATTGAATTGTTTCTTATTCATAACTATCCCTTCTGTCCTCTGGACATCTTCCCTTTAAAAGGGAAGAAGCTATATTCTATTTTAAACTTTCTAATCGCAAGGTTACTGCATTTTTATGCGCTTGTAATCCTTCGGCTTCTGCCATAATTTCTATTGCGTTGCCAATAGTTTGGATACCTTTTTCAGAAATTTTTTGAAATGTCATAACTTTCATAAAACTATCAAGATTTACTCCGCTGTACTGTTTTGCGTATCCATTAGTTGGTAATGTATGATTCGTTCCTGAGGCATAATCCCCAGCACTTTCTGGAGTATAATTCCCTATAAATACTGATCCTGCATTTGCAATATTGTCGACATAGAAATTTTCATCAGCTACACATACTATAAAATGCTCAGGACCATATTCATTGATCATGTCTAACGCTTCCTCATCATTTTCGACATAAATCATTTTTGAATTTGCTATAGCTGCTTCTGCTATTTCTTTTCTTGGTAAAACCGAAAGTTGTTTTTCTACTTCTTCTGCTACTGTATCAATAAGTTGTCGTGAAGTAGAAACCAAAATCACCTGACTATCTTTACCATGTTCGGCTTGACTGAGCAAGTCAGAAGCTACAAAGGATGCATTGGCTGTATCATCTGCTACAATCAATAGCTCGCTTGGTCCTGCGGGTATATCGATAGCGACTCCAAATTTGGTAGCTAATTGCTTAGCCACGGTAACAAATTGATTTCCAGGGCCAAATATTTTATACACTTGCGGTATGGTTTGGGTTCCAAATGTCATCCCGGCCACGGCCTGAATCCCTCCTACCTTACATATTTTGGTCACTCCACAAAGATTTGCAGTATATAATATTGCGGGGTTAATTCTTCCTTCGCTATTTGGTGGTGTGCACAATACTATTTCTTGACATCCTGCCAAGTTTGCAGGCACTGCCAACATTAAGATAGTAGAGAACAAAGGTGCTGTTCCACCAGGGATGTATAAACCAACCTTTTGAATTGGTCTTTTCTCCTGCCAACATTCAACCCCATTAGTAGTTTCAATCGAAATTCGATTTGTTTTTTGTGCGTTATGAAACCTTTCTATATTTGATTTTGCTATGGCAATAGCACCTTTTAATTCCAGACTTACCAACTTTTTTGCTTCTTCTATTTCTTCAGAAGACACCAAAATATGGTTCAGTGCTACGCCATCAAATTTTTGAGTAAATCTATGAATAGCAATATCGCCTTCAATTTTTACTTCATTAAATACATTGAGTACCGTACCTTCAATATCTTCGACGGTTTGGGTTGGTCTTTCTAATAGTGAAGCCCAGTTGTTTCTATTTGGATTATATATTTTATTCATAATTTCTTTACATAATGATAAGCAATCAGCTCATAACCTAGATTTTCCCAAAACTTTTGTCCCTCTTTGTTATTTACATAACAATTTAGTTCTGAGGCCTTACAACCTTTTGATTTTGCATATTCAAAAATCCAATTCATTAATAGTTTACCTATCGCTTTTCCTTGATATTCAGGAAGTATATAAACATTATCAGGTTCAACATGTTTTCCCACATAATATTTAGTCAAGAACCATAGTCCCGATATCCCAATTAATTTATTTTCATCATATACCCCAACGCATTCATAACCGTTAACAACCATTTCTTTTAAGCGTTCTGTTAAAACAGTTATAGGTAAATCGGGTTTTAACTTTTGTAAGAAAGGTAAAATAACCTCTAATCTTTCTTTGGGTATTAATTGAATTGCATACATAATACTATTTTTATAATACCATCTTTTCAATTGGACACACCAAAATCCCCTCGGCTCCTTCTGCCTTGAGCTCATCGAGAATATCCCAGAATTTATTCTTTTCTACCACAGTATGAATAGAACTCCACCCTTTTTCTGCGAGCGGCAATACGGTTGGGCTACGCATTCCAGGCAAAATCTTTACAATGTTTTCTATTTTATCGTTGGGAGCGTTTAATAATACATATTTTGAGTTTCTAGCTTTTAGAACGGCTTTAATTCTAAACTGTAATTTTTCTAGAAGTACTTTATTTTCTTTAGAAATCTTTGGTGAAACAGCAAGTACTGCTTCAGATTTGAGCATAACTTCTACTTCTTTGAGGTTATTTTTAAATAAAGTACTGCCGCTGGATACTATATCACAAATGGCATCTGCCAAACCAATATTTGGTGCAATTTCTACTGATCCAGAAATTTTGTGTAGCTCTGCTGTGATTCCTTTTTTATCTAAATATTGACGTACCGTATTTGGATATGATGTGGCTATTCTTTTTCCATCAAGATCTTTAATAGTGTTATATCTAAAATCCTTTGGTACTGCCAACGATACCTTACACTTAGAAAAATTAAGGCGTTCTGCTACAGAAATATCAGTGCCTTTTTCGATAAGTACATTTTCGCCAATAATAGCAATATCGACTACTCCATCTCTAAGATATTGTGGGATATCTCCATTACGTAAAAACATAACTTCCATAGGGAAATTACGAGTTTGGGCTTTTAACTGATCTTTACCATTATCTATTG
Source organism: uncultured Aquimarina sp. (assembly GCA_947495425.1). Taxonomy (GTDB): domain Bacteria; phylum Bacteroidota; class Bacteroidia; order Flavobacteriales; family Flavobacteriaceae; genus Aquimarina. Next base: position 3,167 of record CANLYR010000017.1, on the reverse strand, counting down.
AAATACCACAGTCTTTGAGTATTTTAACCGAATCTTCATTAAGTCGACCACTTTTTTGAATCGCAATTTTAATTTTAGACATTTTGTTGTTGTTATGTTGGTCAATTCAAACGAGGCTTGTTTACATAAAAAAACCCGTTTGATTGACTCAAACGGGTTTTTGATTATTGTTGTATTATACACATACCAAACTTACCACGCCTGAGCGGAGATATAAGAATGATGATGATGTATAACTAAGTTTCTCATTGTTTATGCAAATAAAATGCGAATTTATAAAAAAATATGTTCTCCAAAACGTATTTCAACTTAAATTTTTGCAATTAATCTTTTTTCTAATAATAATTTATAGAATTTAAACGACATAATAGGTTGATTATAAACATTTTTATAACTTTAAAAAGACTAACATTAATCATCAACATATGAAAAACTTTATTTCGTTCACCATTTTCCTGCTCTTCGCTTGGCTAGGAATTTGGTGGTATTATTCTTGTAGCTGGTGTTTAAGGAACAACAACGTTTCTCCTGCTATTGTCGAAGAAACTATGAATTCTAATGCCGAAATGCTTAGAAAGAAGGCATATGAGGATAGTATTGCAGCCGCACAGAAAATAATCATCGGTTTATCTGCAAAGGATAGTGAGAATAAAGACGTTTTTACTTATTCTGAAAACTTAGAAATAAACCGCGACGATGGTAACGTAATCATTCCTAATTCTTTATCTGGATTTAGCAAGCAAATTGCTGATTATCTGGGTAAACACCAAGATCAGGAACTACGCATCTATGGGTATGAAAATTCTTCTGAAATTGAAAAAAATCTAGGGTTTGGCTTATCCAGAGCTAACTTTATTAAAGATATTCTTATCGAAGCTGGAATCAATGGCGATAGAATTGTAACCCATTCAAAAATAGTAGATTATGTTTATAATGATTTGGGAATTTATGAAGGGGGCATTCTTCTTAGTTTTAATACGCTTGATACCGCCAGAATAGCAGAAATAGAAAAAGGAGTAACAAATAAAATATTATACTCAGAGTTTGCACAAAAGACCTTTACTCCTGATGCTACTTTAACAAACTATACGCTAGAGTTAAAAAATTATCTTCAAAAATATCCTAACAAAACTGTACAAATTATTGGCCATACTGATGATGTTGGTAAAGCCAAAGCTAATATTTGGTATGGACAACAAAGAGCTAATAATGTTATGAAATATCTCATCACTCAGGGGGTAGCAAAAAATAAAATCAAAGCTTTGTCCGAAGGAGAGTCTAATCCTATTGCTCCAAACGATACAGAAGAAAATAGAGCAAAAAATAGAAGAATAGAAATAATTGTAAACTAAAATAAACTACAACTATGTTAGATTTTTTAAACGAAGCAAATTGGTGGTGCCTATTGTTATTATTATTCCTAGCTTTTTTACTAGGATGGTTTTTATCTAAATGGTCCCTCAAAAAAAAATACAAAGCTGATCTTGATGAATGTAAAAAACAGAATTTAAGACTACGAAACTCAGGCAACATACATGCAAAAACTACATTTACAACTCCAACAACTTCAAAAACAATTGAAGTCGATAATGAAAATATTAAGGCAATAAAAACCAGAGATCATGGTGGTGTAGTAGTAGTAAATGATACAGCAGATTCTGACGAGTCTCCTCAACTAAACTTTAATAGCTTTGGAAAAGCCGATGCTTCTCAAAAAGATGATTTAAAACTAATAAGTGGCGTAGGGCCATTTATTGAAGAGAAATTAAATGGTATTGGTATTTATACTTTTGATCAAATTAGTAAGTTCAAAAAAGAGGATATAGAAACCGTCACACAACTTATTAAATTTTTTCCTGGTCGTATCGAAAGAGACAACTGGAGGGATCAAGCACAAAAGCTTAAGAATAAATGACAATATTTGCTATGGTAAGCTAAAAAGCCATAGAATTATGAAAAGAAAAAGGCTGTCTAAATTAACTTCTAGACAGCCTTTTTACATAAAATAGGTTAGTTCACGGTGTCGATTAATTCTTAGTCACCTGCTAATAATACATATGTATCGGTTACAGGAGATATACTATATTCTTTTACATTTTTTTTGTTTCCTAAATATTTATCAGCTTCAGCAAATGCAGTCTCTAACGCACTTAATTTTGAATTTTCTTGTACTACAATAGTCTTAGAGATTACACTACCATTTGTATATTGAATGGTCATCTTCCATTTTTTCACAGAATGGATGTTTTTTTTGCGTGAAGTTTTATCCTCGCTTTCTTTTTTCTTTTCCTTATCAGTACCCACATTCTTATCTAAAAGTGCTGATGTAGTTATTGATGCTGTTGCATTTCCTAATGATAGACAAAATAAAACAGTTGCTAATAAGAGTTTCATAGTTCGATGATTTGATTTAGTATGTCACGAATATACAAACATTTTTTTAATATACAAACATTTTTTTAATAAAAATTTATTTGTATATTTGATTCATTTTTATATATTTTATAATGGTTAACAAGAAACTGAAAAGGCTTTTAAAAAAGAGTAAAGGGGCAAAAACGGTATATGGTATATCCAAAGCTCTGGGCGTAAGTCCGCAGGCAGGAGATTATGTGGTAAAGCGAAAAGATCTGGTTAAAGATTTTGAACGGCTACAGAAAATAGCCGATTATATGGGGGTAGATATTAAAGATATTATTGATTATAAACAAAACAAGCCGCAATAAAATATTGCAGCTCGCCATTATAAAATGAATTATATTGTATACCTATTTTTTTATAAATCGTTCAGAAACTTTTATTCCTCCACTACTGATTTCTATAACATAAGCTCCCTTAGGTAAGTTTGACACATTAACTTTGTTTCCTAAAAGGTTATCATTCATAATTTGTTTTCACAATCAAAGAATCTCCAGTGTTCTTTACTATGTATAATGAAGTTTTGTCTCAGTTAAAGATCATATATATGCGATCATAAGAAATACTAAAAAGAAACAATAAATGATTATCAAAGCCCCTCCTATAAGTATTCGGTCTTTTGACATTTTCTTTTGCTTTAACATTTATATTGGTTTTCGTGTGTATTAATTTATTGAATATCCGTAATTATCCATAATTGATAAAAAAGTCTTATTTTAGATTAAAATTATAGTATGAATATTTTCAGT